>JAKQBN010000080.1 GCA_029559475.1 bacterium | reverse complement strand
TTCCTGCCTTTGCGCGATACCTGCCAAAAAAAGGCATATTCCGATATTCCACATGGAGGCAGGTAACAGGTGTTTCGATCAGCGCGTGCCTGAAGAGACGAACAGAAAGATCGTCGATCATATCTCTGATATTAATATGCCGTACTCAGATATTTCGAGAGAATACCTTCTGCGCGAGGGGCTTAATCCGGACAGGGTAATTAAGACAGGAAGCCCGATGCAGGAAGTTATAAGCGCGAACGAGGAAAAGATCCTGTCATCGGATATTTTAAAAGAGCTAAAGCTGAAAAAATTCCAGTATTTCGTAGTCTCGGCGCACAGGGAAGAGAACATAAACTCCGAAAAGAACTTCAAAAATCTGTTCGAAGCGCTCAACAGGATAGCCGAAATATATAAAATGCCGGTTCTGATATCGACACACCCGAGGACAAGGATCAAGCTGGAGAAAGAGAAGCTTAAGCTTAATCCTCTGATAATCACGCATAAGCCTTTCGGATTCTCCGACTATGTTCATCTTCAGCTGAACGCAAAAGCCGTTCTTTCGGATTCAGGCACTATATCGGAAGAATCTTCCATAATGAACTTTCCAGCGGTGAACATCAGGGACGCGCATGAAAGGCCTGAAGCGATGGAGGAAGGATCGGTGATGATGACGGGTATGAACTCTGAAAGGATACTTCAGGCGCTTAAAATACTCGAAACGCAGGGGAGGGGAGAGGAAGGGCCGCTATTGCAGGTCTATGATTATTCTCTGCCTAACGTATCGGATAAAGTGCTCAGGATCATAATTTCATATACTGATTATATAAAAAGGGTCGTCTGGAGCGAATAAAGAACAGGGGCGTATAAAATGGCAGAGGAAGTAAAGGAAAATAGTGAATATGAGATCGATATCATAGTGATCTTAAAAATAATATGGCAGGGCCGGAGACTGATAGCTCTGGTCACGGCTGCTTTCATTCTTCTCGCTGTCGCTTATATTTTCATAGCCACTCCGCTTTACCGCAGCAAGATAACGCTTTATCCCACCGGAACGGGCGATCTTAACTCCCCGATGAGCGACATAGCAAGACAGTTCGGCGTCGCTGGGGTATCCGAAGGATCGGGCAACTACAACATACCCGACATAGCCAAAAGCCGTTCGTTATCAAAGCGGATCATGACCCACGAATGGCAGATAAAGGGCTACGATAAAAAAATAACGCTTCTCGACTATTTCAACGGCCTTTACGGAGATGAGAAGCCTGATTATATTCAGTCCGAACAGGATGAAAAGGAATGGCGCGATGATCTGATCAACAAATTCAGCGAATACATGTCCGAGAAAAGGATCAGCACGAGCGAGGATGAGGACACGGGGCTTATCAAAGTATTCGTTGATATGGAGGACCCGGTGCTTGCGAGGGATATAGCGAACTATGTTTCCCTCTTTGTGACCAACTGGGTGAACGAAAGCCAGAAGGAATCTGTTAAGGAGAATCTTCTTTTTATCAACAACAGGGTCGATCTTTTATTCGGCGAACTTCAGGCTGCAGAAGACGAACTGAAAAAGTTCAGGGAGAGCAACAGGAATATATTGAGTTCACCCGATCTTCAGCTCGAATTACAGCGGCTTATGCGCCAGGTATCCATCAAGCAGGAAGTTTATCTGACACTTGTAAAGCAGAAAGAGCTTAATCAGATCGAGGAGAACAAGAACATAAAGGTCGTCAGGATACTCGACGACGCGATAATCAAACGCAAGCCTCACAAGCCTGATAAAGCCGTAATTCTACTTCTGTCGGTAATAATTGCTCTGCCTTTCGGATCTCTGCTCGTAATAATGAATTATTTTCTCGATTATAAAAAAATGATCTGCGGGGTCATTTCCTCAAAGAAGAAGAACTGACACCCGGTTTTTCCAAAGCCCGGTTCGAATAAAGAACCGGCATCGTTATAAAAAAAGCCGTAAACAGAGTCCCCACATATCCCATCGTAAAGAAAGAAGCGCTCTCGAACGTCATATAAACGAAAAGCGCGATATAAGCAGAAAAATATACAGAAGAAGGATCTTTGTCGAAAGAGCGGATATGTATTATCCTGTTCAGAGTGTAGCCGAAAAGCCCGAAATGCATTATAAGGTCGGCCAGTCCTCCTCCGTTCAGGGTCTCGACATAAAAAGAATGGAATTCCTTTAAGTTGAAACCGAGCTCTTTTATGATATTAACGCCGCTCAGATAACCTATTCCGAGGAGCCAGCTGTTCTGATTCAGGATCTCAAAGCCGGTCAGCCACAGATTGTCCCTGTCGCTCATTCCCACATCGCTTCGTATAAGCATCCCCACGATGAAAAAAATGATCTTTTTATTCGTCAGTGCGATCACTATAACAGCTGTAAAAGAAACCGCGAGAACGATATGAGACGGTTTAATTTTCTTCTTCAGGAACACGAACATAAGCACGCACAGAAATATCAGTGCGGAAGCGGTAGCTGTCCTCGAAAGGGTTATTATGAGGTTGATAAAGAAGAATACGTATGCGAAAAGAAGAAATCTTGAATTTTTCTGAACCCATAAGAACGTGCAGGCGATGATGGATATGAAAAGCAGCTGTCCGAAAGTGTTCCTGTTAAAGTAGAAAGATGAAAAATTGAGCGTGAAAGGATTGTTGAAGGTGAGGATCTTCATAATGTCTGAAAAATTTACGATAAAATTGTAAAAACAGGCTATGACGGATAAAATTACGATCGAGAGCATAAAACGGTTAAAGGCATCTTTTGAGATCTTGAGTCCGGCGGGAATGCACAAAAGCAAAAACACGCTTAAAAACCTTGATATCACGTTAATTATGTCGAAAAAATTTATACTTGAAACGATCGATGAGCGCAGTATCGTTATGAGCTGGAACAGGGAAAAGATAAGGCCGAATGCTACGTATCTCCAGTCGATCTTTTTTTCCGTGGCAGATATAAAATAAATAGTGATGACGAGAACCTGCACTCCGAACATGGAGCCTACCAGGATCTGATATAGAAAAGTCTCAAAAAGCGAAGGAAGCGCTACCGAAACGAGCACTATCGGCAAAAGGCCTATTATGATGCTCCAGAAAAGCATCTTCGCATAACCGTCGTGATATTGGTTTAAACCCGCGTTCATTTCGTCGTCCCCGGCTTCATCAGGCGCAGATAAACAGCGAACTGAACTCCTCTCGACAGGCATACAGCCCACGCGAAACCCGTTATCCCCCACAAATAGCTGAAGATCAGTATGCTGATCAGGAACACGATAACATATACCACGTTCGCATACAGGAACTTCCTTATGCTGTAGAACCTGATTATGACGGTTCTGACAAGATAAGATACTATCGAAAGCGCTGAAGCAAGCGAAACCGGGATTATCAGAACGATCGCGGAATCAAAATACTGAGGGTATAAAAGCAGAACAGCAGCATAGGTCAGAACCGCTGAAAATGCCGCCGTAACAGCGAGCAGCGGAAATATCAGCCTGAAAAGCATGCCCGTGATCTTCGGACCGCTGCTGTCGTCCTTTTTCGAGATTACCGACAGAGCGTAGCTCGCTACGGGATTATTGATCATCCCGAGGATCTTCGACATAGCAGACGCGCTGTAATAGACGGCCATGGGAGCAGCGCCTAAAAGCGGATAAATGATCAGCCTGTCGAGATAGATTATCAGGTTCGTCATTAGTGAAACTGTTCCGAGCTGTCCGTATTTCTTTACTGAAGGCCTGAATTCTTCAGTTACCGTCATATTGATCAGCCTGTCTTTATCCTGCAGGCGGAAATACAGGACGGCGAGAACTGCGGCTGCTTCTCCAGACGCGAAAGGCGCGAGAAAGAACCCGTATCTGAGCGCGGCCCATATCCCGGGCAGCGATCCTATGCAGTAAGCTAAAGATACTATGAAAATGTGAAAGAAGCGCCTTTCGAGCCTGAAAGACGACATCGCGAAATATCGTGTGATGCCTAATGCGCCTATAAAGCAGTAGGTGGCGATATCGGAGGGCGGTATATCTACGATCAACCCGGTAACTAAAAGTATAACGGCGAAGGATATCAGAAGTAGAGCGAGAGCGGGATGAAAATCTCCCGATAATTTTTTCTCTTTATACTTAGTATATAGTACCATCCTTGTATTGCCCAGTTCATCGCCGACGGCTATACAGAGCATGTTGAAGATCGTGATGAATATTATTATAGCGGAGAAATTCTCATCGCTTTTTGAGATCCTTGCGATAAAAGGCATGATGACGATCTGAGTCATCCCGATATATATGCCGAACGCGAGAATGTTGTAAAGGCCGTCCTTTACGCCGGACTTGCCCAGATATTTATTTCTGAATAAATTCATAACTTTTTTCGGTATCCCAGACAAGAGCATGGACCGCGGCTTTTTGCATTTCTTCAGGCGGCAGTTTCATATAGTCGCCGAACCTTAATTCAAGGTATTTTTTTATATCCTTCGGGCACATAAGCATAGCGTCTTCGAATTTTATCTCACCGTGTCCGTCGAACAGATCACGGCTGAATATCCCCTGCAGAAAATTCGCTTTGGTTATAAAATAGCACCATACGAAATCCTTATCGAGCCTGTCGTATTTATAAATGAGGCTGTAAGAAATTTTTGAAAGAAGCATTACCGGAAGTATCTTCAAAAGCATAAGCGCGGCTTTCTGAACCGAACTCTTCGGTTTCCAGTTCCTCTGCGAAAGGGCGGCCAGAGTCACGAACTTCGAGCAGTAATAGACCGCTCTCTGAACGAATTTCGAATCGGGACATTTGTGCAGGATCATTATGTCGACATAGATACCGTGATGCATGTCTTTCCTGTCCTTATAAACATCCTCGATAAAAGCAGTGCCGTTCATTCTGACCTTTGCGTATTCGAGATATCCTTCACAAATACCCCATTCCTGAAGCACGAACCGTGGATCGTTCTTATCGTAGAATGAAGTTTTGAACTTTTCGTACTGTTCAGATGTCATGAAAATGTCCAGATCGTCGTCCCATGGAATAAATCCGCCGTGCCTGACAGCTCCGAGCGCCGTTCCGCCCATGATAAAATACTCTATGCCTTTTTCACGGCACAATGAGTCTGTGAATTTCATGATCTCGAGTATTTTTAACTGAACGTCGCGGACTGTCTTTACGGTCATATCTGAACCTATATTTTTTTTGCGATGTAATAGAATCTGCCCATCAGTCTCTTCATTCCGGGGATCTTTATTGCGGTCTTTGCTGAAGTTCTTATGATCCTGAACGTGGTGTCTTTTACAAACGCTTTAACTGCGTTTTCGTGCCACCTGTGCGGGTGAGTGCTTATGATGACCGAATTGTCCCCGGCGGCTTTAAGCACATCATCAAAAGAATCCAGAGGAACGTCTTTATCGGAACTCGGAACAACATCGTTATTCTCAGGATCGAAAATGATCTTCCAGCCGTAACCGGCATCGGAAATATATTTATAATCAGCGTTGATCCTGTTTCTAAAGTTCACCATTATCTCGGAAATACCTCTGAAACGCTCAGCTGTTACGCCGTCCCTGAAAAGGTCTCGGTTCGATGTATAGCCTTTTCTTTCGATCACCGGGTTCCCGTGCTGGCAGACCGTACTTACCGTAAATCCGCATTTTCTGAATTTATCCGCGTTCTTTTCGAATTCGTCCGCCGCTTTTAAAATATCGCCTTTGCACTGGTCCATCACATCGTGATGATATGACACTTCATGCCCGAGGGACTGTATTTTTTTTAATATATCGATATTTTTTTCTGAACCGAGAAGATAGGCCTGAACGTAATAGACGCCTCTGTGCCCGTGAGTGTTCTCGATCTTTGCCATTATCAAAGCTTTAGACGGATCAGTTTCCACGTCGTGCTTGAGAACGAGAAAGCGCGAAAGAGGTTTTTCTTTTAGAAGGAACGAAGGCTGAACGCTTATGATGCCGGCGTTTTTAAGGCCGGTACAGAACTTTTCCCACTGACTGAATATAAATGGCATTTTATCTGCCGTAGATCTGATTGAGGACTTCTTTTAAAAGCGTTGATGAAATGTGAGTAGTGTAGGGTATGTATTCCACACATCCGCCATGATCGCGCATGTATCTGTCGGTCTTTTCGAAAACATCATTCCCTTTCCAGTCGTCGCCGACGAACATAACGTCGAACCTGTATTTTTCAAAAGCGGCGATCTTGTCCCTCGATTCCTGAGGTACTACCTCGTCAACGTATCTGATGGCCTCGACGATCGCCTTTCTTTCTTCGTAGCAGATCACGGGCTTTTTGTTCTTATAACTTTGGACAAGCTCGTCGGTACTGACCGCGACTATCAGATATTCGCACTGTTCCTTAGCTTTTTTCAAAAGGTTCAAATGCCCGATGTGAAAAAGGTCGTAAACTCCAGCAGTGTAGCCTCTCTTATACTTTTTTTGCATGGAACATCCTGATAGTTCTTTTTATTATTTTTTTTCTCGCGAAATTATGGAACACGAAAGCCCTCAGCCTGTTGGGCATCATAACCTGAAGGATATACCTGATTAGGACATTATATGCGTAAACAGGCAGGGATATAATTTTATTGTCAAGCATATATTTCTGAATTCCCTTTTCGCTTTCGTAATATTTTCTGCCGCCCCTTCTTTCATAAGTATCTTCAGTGACCCTCACCATCACAAGGCTCTCCTTGATATTCTTGAATTTAAAGCCTTTCTGATACATCCTTATCCACAGATAATAATCCTCGTCGCAGTACCAGTCCTGATATCCCCCGGCATCAGTAACGTCTTTGAGACTGAACATCACCGTCATCTGATTGAACGGGCATCTGTATTTCATATAGCCTTTTATGGATCTGTCCTCAGCCGGAAGGTCCCTTATGCCTATCACATTATCAGGCGTTCCGATGAATTCGCTTATGTCACTTCCGACTATGCTCAAATCCGGATCGTCAGCGAAGCATTTGAGCTGTTTCTCGAATCTGTCAGGAACACAGATGTCGTCGGAATCCATAAGAGCGACGAGCGGACGGGCACATTTTTCAAGTCCGGCCCTTCTCGCGATCCCGTGACCCGAGTTCTTTTCCAGCCTGACGGTTTTAAAGAACGGGTACTTTTCGAACCTTTTTATCTCCGAATCAAGCTTTTCCGGCACGGGCCGTCCACCGTCAGGATTATCTCGTCAGGTTTTACGGTCTGGCCTATGACGCTTTCCACCGCTTCTCTAAAGTGGTCAGGATCGTCCTTGTAGTAAACGCACATCGCAACGGAAAAGCCGCCCGAAATGCTTTTTTTATCAATTTCAGTCATCTGATTTCAGCACTCCCATTCCCAAAGCGCTAAATATAAATAATTATTTGTTTTTAGTAAAGTATTTAGTTATTTTTACACCATGTTTAAGATCTTTACTTCAGCGGTGCTGCTTTTTATTTCTGTAACCTGTATTAATGCGGAAACTTTTTCCGACAGTACGGGAGTAAATTACGGGCGGCTTT
>JAKQBN010000082.1 GCA_029559475.1 bacterium | reverse complement strand
TATAAAACCTGATTTCGACGAGGCCTATTTCCAGATCGTGACCATACTTATCACATTAGAAGACGATAAGACCACAGGACGTTATATCGACAGGATCAAAGACAAAGAAAAACGCGGCAAGATGTACTACAAAAGAGCTCTTTCAGTAAGAGAAAAATATCCAAAGACCGCCATATCCTATTTCCAGACAATGGCGGGGCTTTATAAACCGGAACTGGCATATTATCAGATAGGCATGATCTATTCCGAAAAACTTTCCGATTTTGAAAGTTCTATAAAATTTTTGAAGAAATCGGCCGAACTCGATTACGAGGATCCGAAAACATTAGAAGCTCTCGGAGCGAATTTTCTTGAACTGAAAGCTCCCAAAGGCGGCGACAAAAAAGTGTATATCGAGAACGCGATAAAATACCTTGAAAAAGCCTACAAACATTCTTCCGACTACAAGAATAAAGATTATCTGTGCGCAAGGCTGGGTCAGGCTTATAACATGTCAGGGAATCATCAGAACGCTTTAAAATACGCGGATCTCGCGCTTCAAATTTCAAAAGCAAGACCTTTCGGGCCGGGCAATCTTGAAAAAGGTAAAGCGCTGTTGAGCCTTAACAGGAAATCAGAAGCGAAAAAATATCTTCAGGAAGCGGTCAGGGACCTGTCTACTAAACAGGAAGCCGAATACTGGCTTAACGAAGCGGGAAGATAAAAAATAAAATGACCGGAAAAAAATGAAAGTAGCGGAATTAAAAGATCTGCATAAAATACCTGTTTCATTCACACTCGGATCATTTGACGGATTCCATCTGGGGCACGGCGAGCTTATAAAAGCTCTTTTGAATGAATGCCGGAAGAACGGTACATCTTCCCTTGTGATGTCTTTTTATCCGCATCCGAGACAGGTGGTGGATACTGATTACGACCTGAAGCTTTTAAACAGCAGAGAAGAAAAAATATCGCTTCTTGAAAAAAGCGGTATCGATTTTATTCATTTTATCAATTTTACAAGTTCTTTCTCAGGTACGGGATACAAAGAATTCTACAAAAACTACATCTTCGCCAACCTTAATGTCAGATCCATCGTTGCAGGCGAGAATCACGGTTTCGGAAAAGGCAGAAAAGGGAACAGCGCTCTTTTATCTGAAATATGCGATGAGAATTCAGTGCATCTTATAACAGTTCCGCCGGTATTCTATTCTGAAAATCACGTATCAAGCACGAGGATAAGACACTGTATTGAGGAAGGTAATATCGCAGACGCCAATAAAATGCTCGGATACCGTTATTCTCTTACCGGAAAAGTTGAGAAAGGGAAAGGCATAGGCAGAGATCTGGGCTTCAGGACCGCGAACATAAATCTTGAAAATTCAAAAAAAGCGGTACCGAAGAAAGGAGTTTATATCACCCGGGTTCTTTTTGAGGACCGTGAATTCGGTTCTGTTACAAATGTCGGATTCAGCCCGACTTTAGAAGGGCATAAGCCCGAACTTAAGATGGAAACGCATATTTTCGATTTTGCCTGCGACATTTACGGAAAAGAGATCACCGTATATTTCTTAGATAAGATAAGGGACGAGAAAAAATTCTCTTCTTTCGAAGAACTGAAAAAATCTGTTGAAAATGACGCGGAAATTGCTAAATTACATTTAAAATACTCAAGAGCCGCTTTATGAAGATCCTGATCATGTCAGATACTCATTTTACCAAGAATTTCTCTCTTGACAGGAACGTTATAGAACATCTGTCCAAAGCCGATAAAATAATCCACTGCGGGGATTTTTCCGGACCTGATTTTTATAATTTTCTTAATACGTCAGGCAAGCTTATTGCTGTCAGGGGAAACAACGATCACAGGCTTAATGTTTCTTTAGAGAACGAAGTTAATATAGAGCTGGAGGGATTTAAGATAACGGTCATCCACGGCCATTTTGTGAGGCTGGATCTTATTCATCATAAATATCCCGATTCGGATATAATCCTGTTCGGCCACACGCATCATCCTTCGCTCGAAGAGACCGAGGGAAAGCTTCTCATAAATCCGGGAAGCCTTACATCAAACAGATATGTGGATTACAACAGCTTCGCCGTAATGGATTTGAACGCGGGTCAGAAACCGGTCGTAAATTTTTATAAGACGCTTTAAGGAGGAAAAATGTACAGGTTCGGATTTTCAGAGACCGAGGATCTTAAAAAAAGAGGAATAAGCGAAGAAAAAGCTTATGAGCAGCTCGGTATTTTTGAAAAAGGCGCTCCTTACGCCGAGATCACGAGAGCGGCTACTGTCGGAGACGGGATCAACATAATCCCCGAAGAAAAGATCCCTTATTATATAGAGATTTTTAAGGCTGCGAGACTGAACGGAAGAATAACCAAATTCGTGCCCGCTTCAGGGGCTGCAACAAGAATGTTCAGCGATCTGATCAAAGAATTCAACGGCGAAACGAACGAGAACGCCAGACGGACGATGGAGAATATCAGGGAATTCCCCTTTTATAAAGACCTGGAGAATCTCTTTTTATTCCACAATATGGACATAGATACCGCCATCGACAGCAGACACTGGAAAACGATCATCGAGAGGCTTTTGTATGAAAAAGGGCTCAATTACACGGATAAACCGAAAGCCCTTATAAAATTCACTCAGTATAACGGCTATTCAAGGACCGCTCTTGAGGAGCATGTTTATGAAGGAATATCGCTGACCTGCGACAAGGACAACACGGTCAGGATACATTTTACTTTCACTGAAAAATATATCTCCAAAGCGAGAGAAATAATTTCCGACGTAAGGGAATTTCTTCCCGGGAAAGTGTTCAATATCGATTTCTCCGTCCAGAAACCTTCTACTGATACCATAGCTGTATATGAGGACAACACCCCCGTAAAAGGCAGTAATAACGAGATTATTTTCAGGCCGGGAGGCCACGGTGCTCTCATAGAGAACCTGAACGATATAGGCGGAGATATAGTTTTCATAAAGAACATAGACAATATAGTGCACGAAGATCACAGGATCGTTTCGGACGATCAGAACAAGGCTCTCTGCGGTTATCTTATCGAAATAGAGGAAAAGGTCAGAGAATTTCTTAATAATTCTCAGAACTGCGGTCAGGATCTGATCGAGGAGATAAAGTTCATGGCCAGAAAGCAGCTTTATACCGATTTTGACCTCATACTCGAAGGAAAATCGGAAGTTGAAAAGAGAGATTATCTGTACAAATTTTTTAACAGGCCGATCAGAGTATGCGGTATGATCAAAAATACCGGAGAACCCGGAGGCGGCCCTTTCTTTGCAAAAAATTCTAAAGGCGAATCGCTTCAGATAATCGAATCGTCACAGGTAAATATGGACGATCCGGCTCAGAAAGAGGTTTTCTTAAGCTCGACCCATTTTAATCCCGTAAATATCGTCTGCTCGCTTAAAGATCACGCGCTCTACAACTTCGATCTGAGAAATTACGTCGATAAAGATTCATATTTCATCTCGAAAAAGACGTATAACGGCAGGAATATAAAGGCATTGGAGCTGCCCGGGCTGTGGAACGGAGCGATGTCAGACTGGATAACCGTTCTCGTGGAGATGCCTTTAGAGACGTTCTGTCCCGCCAAGACCGTTAACGATCTTTTGAAGCCCGAAAGATTCTGCAAAGAGATAATTCAGGCGGAGATAGAATGAGACATCACCCCTTTAGATTCTTTATAGTTTCAGTTATATTATTTGCGCTGACCGCAGCTAATGCCATAGTATTCTACTCTAATCCTGAAGATCTTTCCAAATATTCCGGCACCGGTCTGTATCCCGAAAATAAATTCACGAAGAAAGTCCCTCTTAACTCGAACTGGCAGTTCAGGATGGAAGGAGATGATGAATGGAAAGACATCAACATACCTTCAGCCTACGATAATTACGACCCGGTACGAAATGTATATTTCAGAACTAATTTTTTTATAGGCGGAAAGAAATCCACAGAAAGAAGCTACAAACTCGTTTTTTACGGCATCAACTACAAATGCAACGTAAAAGTGAACGACGTATTCGTAGAGAACCATTCATCTTTAAATTCTTTCGAAGTCAATCTCGATAAGAACATACTTAATTTCGCTGAGACCAACACTCTGATAATTGAAGTCAATAATAAGCTGACGAAAAATACGATCCCTTCGGAAATGCAGGTGGACGGATGGAGAAATTACGGCGGGATATTCAGGGATGTCTATCTTGTAATTAATTCGCAGACTTTTATTTCGGGCGCGGATATAAAGTATTATTTCAACACCGACAGAAGCAGGGTTAACGCGGAGATCACGGCAAGCATTACAGACAACAGATTCATTAAAGTTAATGAAAAAGATACCGCTAAATACGAATATACGATCTACTCCTATTTTCAAATTACGGATCAGAGTACCGGTAATGTTGTACTGAATACAGAAAAAAAGAACATCACTCTCAAACGATACGGATCTGAAAATATAAAATTCAATTTTGAGATAAGTGATCCGAAGCTGTGGTCGCCAAATTCCCCTGCCCTGTATCTTTGTTCCATATATCTCGGAGAACTCAGCGGAGAGGCGGAAAGCGAATTCAACAGATACGATATTACTTTCGGCTTTAAAGATCTAAAGATCACGGGCAATAAATTCTATCTGAACGGCGAACGCTTCTATTTAAAAGGAGTATCCAGGTACGAAGATATAAAGGGAATGGGTAACGCGGTAACTTATTCCAAAATGAAAAGCGATATCGAGAAGATAAAAAATCTGGGAGCGAACGTTCTGTACTGCAACGCATTCGCCCCTCACCCCTACCTTCTGGACCTCTGCGACAAATACGGCATTTTCGTTCTAGAGGAACTTCCGGTCAATTCCGCTCCGGCCGCGTCTGTAAGAGATAAGAACTTCATCAGCCAGTCTTTAGAAATATTATCCGACATGGTTCTCAGAGACCGAAATCATGCCAGTCTTTTCGGTATAGGTTTCGGCTCCGGTTATAACGTTTACGACCTTCAGACAGTGGACTTTATAAAAGACCTTTCCGACAGGTGCAGGGAACTGGACGACGAGCTCTTCACTTTCATAACTTCGGAATTTACGCAGTATGAAGAATATTTCAAGCTGACGGATTTTAACATCATATCGCTTACGAATTATCTTTCGGAGCCTGATTACAGATACTCTGTAAAGAACATTTCAAAAAAAGCATCCACAAAGCCTATTGTCATCAGCAATTCTCTCACGAGGGTTTATCCGAAGAACCAGAACGGATGGGCGGATCCATACAGCGAACCGGCTCAGGCTAAAAGGCTGCTGGAATCATACGGCATTGTGACAGAAGATGAAAATATAGCCGGGATATTGATCGACTCATACAGGGACAGAAGAAGCGACGTATCATTACTTACCAACCAGCCCGGCGACGATCTTCACATCATCAGGAACGGGCTAATAGATTACGAAGGCTCGGAAAGGCTGTCTTTCAGAGTGCTTGATGCGCTTTTCAAATCGAGAAAAGCGCCTGCTCTGGCTCAGGGTGAATATTCTCCGCCTGAAGTGAACCTCTACTTTATCCTTGGTCTGCTTCTCACGCTTGTTTATCTCTATATGATCAAGAGGGAGCATTATCTTTTTGTCAACAGCCTGAGAAGCGTGAAGAACTCCGATGCTTTCTTCGTGGACATCAGAGACAGAAGGGTAACCCAGATTATGCATTCTTTTTTTATAGGGACCCTCTCGGCGTACGGCATATCCGCCGTGCTGTCTACGATATTCTACGAATTCAGGCAGGATGAGAATTTCGATTTTTTCCTTACATATTTTATCAGGAACGATTTTCTTAAGAAATATCTTACCTATTCGTCATGGGAGCCTCTGTTCTTCGTCGTTTCAGGCACTATATTAATACTTTTAGCGCTTCTGATAATAGCGTCTTTCATAAAATTCGTATCTGTATTTTTCAATATGAGGTATTCATATCCGATAGCGATCTCGATGGTTATGTGGAACGCGATCGTTTATCTTCCGCTTCTTCCTATCTCGGCCGTCTTTCTGAGGATATTCACATCTTTCACTGTTAAGTTCGTCATAATTCTTTTCCTGATAATGACCGCATGGTTCATTTTAAGGCTTTTCCAGATAATGGCGGTATCGTTTAAAACATCATTGAGCAAGATCCTCTGGATAAATTTTCTGATCCTTCTTGTATGTTTCTTACTCTGGACTTATTTCTTCGAGCTAAACATCAACAGGTTCAGCTCGTTCTTCTATCTGATAGACGTTCTGGTCAAATAAAAAAAGGGCGGTGTCCGCCGCCCTTTAAATTCTATTCGAAATACCATTCGAGATAATGTTCTACCGACTTCACCGCTGTCGCCGCGTCACCGCAGGCCGTTACGATCTGTCTCTGCTTTTTATTCGTTATGTCACCGGCGGCGAATATTCCGGGAACGCTTGTGCGCATTTCTTTATCGGTTATTATGTATCCGCCCTCATCCTTTTCGACCATTGATGGAACAAAAGTTGTTCCCGGCATATAGCCTACGAATACGAATACGCCGTTCACCGCGAAATCAGATATGGCGCCTGTTTTTACGTTCTTGAGTTTTATATTGTTCACGACCGGCGTTCCTTCTATGGATTCCACGACCGAATCCCATATAAAATCGATCTTGGGATTCTTCATCGCTTTTTCCTGGATTATCTTCGTCGCCCTCAATTTGTCGCGCCTGTGAATAATCGTAACTCTGCTCGCGAATTTTGTAAGATAAAGCCCTTCCTCCACAGCTGAGTCTCCCCCGCCTATGACGGCTACGTGTTTATCTCTGAAAAAAGCTCCGTCGCAGGTCGCGCAGTATGAAACTCCTCTGCCGATGTGCTCATCTTCACCCGGGCAGCCTATCCTTCTCGGCGATGATCCTGAGGCTATTAGTACGGCTTTCGTTTTATATTCGCCTGAATCCGACTTGACCGTGTGGCCGTCAATTCCCGCGCCGACATCTATCGAGATCACCTCTTCGCTCTTTATTTCCAGACCGAAGCTTCTCGCCTGATTTTCCATGTTAATTACCAGATCGGGTCCGCTTAAAGTCATAGTTCCGGGATAATTTTCCACTTCCGCTGTGATAGATACGTTTCCGCCCGGCATCATTTTCTCCAGCATCACAACATTCAGTTTTGATCTGGCCGCATACATTCCGGCAGTCAGCCCCGCAGGTCCACCGCCTATTATTATCAGATCGTACATTTAAAACCTCCGTTGTTATCAATTACACTACTTAGTAAATCCACTAAGTAATATAACGGTAAAATTTTTCTTTGTCAATAGTTAATAAAGCGGTTTATATCCCATTTCCTTAATGAACTTCCTTACCTGATCAGCATTTCCGAATTTATTTCCCGAGAGCCTTAAGAATTCATTAAAATCTTCTGCGCTCTCTTTGAACTTTTTCAGATTATAATAAGCTCTCGCCCTGTTGCTGTAAGCGGTCGAGACCTCTTTATTAATCCCTATCGCTTTTGTAAAATCAGCGGCGGCGTTCTCAAAATCCTCTTTTTCATAATAGGCCAGCGCCCTTTCGTAAACAACTCCAAAATTATCAGGCTCAACAGCAGCGATCTGAGTCAGATCAGCTATAGCTTTGTCGAACTCTTTCAGTTTCACATGGCATCTCGCCCTGCCGTAAAGCGCTTCGTTAAATGACGTTTTAAGTTCTATCGCTTTATTAAAATCAGCTATGGAAGCTTTATAATCCTGATCCATGTATTTCAGATTCCCTCTGTTCAGGTAAGGTTCCGGTATGGCCGGATCGAGCTTTATCGCTTTTTCTATGTCCGCTGCTGCTTTTGAGAACTCCATTTTTTCCATATAAGCGCTCGCCCTGTTGCTGTAGGGCCACGCATAATTCGAATCCAGCTTTGTAGCTCTCGTATAATCAGCTATCGCTTTCGCCATGTCCTTTTTTGTAAAGTACGCTACTCCCCTGCTGTTGTATGCCTTTGCATAAGCCGTATCAAGTGCGACAGCTTTATCATAGGCAGCTATGGCTTCATCGTATTTCATGCTGTCGTACGCTGCCTCGCCTTTCATAAAACTCTCTTCGGCCTCTTTACTTTTCGAGCAGGATGCCAAACTCAGCACGACGGCTATGATGATGATAAAAAATATAATACGTTTCATAATTCCCTCAATAATTTAACGTGGGCAATTTATAAAATATTACGCATAATTTCAAGTTAATAATGATAAGAAATAAAAGTGCTTTTTTATGCTTCAAAACCTTCTTCTTTTGCCTTAGCCATGATCTTATCTGCTATCGGTTTCTGCTTTTCAGACATTTCGCCGTTCTTGTTCACGGTTCTGCCGACTATAAAGACGAATTTCCTTTCCCACGGTTCGAGTTTATTATTTTCCTTTGCCCATTTCGAAAGCAATAACCATTGGTTACCGGCCGGGGCTTTACCGTCTTTCACATCCGCTTTTTTATCTTCAACTTTTTTCATTCCGCGCGCCTCCTTAAATTGAGCATTAATCCATGAATTTACAACTTATTATATTTTATTTCAAGTTAATTCTATCGCATTTCTATTTTACTCATTTTAGTTTCTCCAATTTGCTTAATAATTCCAAATCTGACTTCTCGATCTTCGAGAACGCAAACCACTTTTTTCCGAGATCTTTCAGAGACGCTCCAAAGTGATACACATCTTTATCGTCAATAATAATGAATCTGTCATGCGCGAGAGTGAACACCTTAGCCTCGACATGAAAATACTGCTCACTGAACTTATGAATATCCAAAGCAAGCTTATCTGAAATAGATTTAGTAAGTATCTTAACCTTTACACCTTTGGCAACAGCAGTAAGGTGAACAAGCACTGAATCATCAATATAATTATCTATGATAACTATACACTTCTTTGCGCTCCTGAACAGATCTGATACAAATGTATATGCATCAAATACTTGACCGTCAAAGAAGATCCCCTGCTTAGGCTTCAAATCACCGCTATCCATTGCATCGAGAATTTTTTCAACCTTTTTATCAGTCTCGATCAGCTTTATTTCCAGATTATCTACTCTTTGGAATATATGCCCGTTCGTTTGGATGAATTTACGCATCTCAATAAAAGCACACATAATTTTAATACTGAGCTCAGTGAAAACTGTAGGTTGTTTCCTTTTACCGCCCCAACTTGAAGTGCCAAATTGGCACTTCAAGTTAGATATCTCACGACTATTTAACATAAAACAAAATTTTGCCGGAAATCTATCCGTATTCCTTTTTACTGCTCTGTTGATATATTTAACCTCCACCCCATACAATTCAGCCAGATCAGAATCCAGCATCACCTGATAGCCGCGGATCAAATAAATCCTGTCTCTGATAATACTTTCGTCAAACTTTTCAAC
This sequence comes from bacterium, assembly GCA_029559475.1. GTDB lineage: Bacteria > UBA4055 > UBA4055 > UBA4055 > UBA4055 > UBA12480. The sequence goes on along the minus strand of JAKQBN010000082.1, from coordinate 5,324 downwards.
TTCATTCTTAACCATTTTACACTTCTCCGCCATAACTGTTAAAGTAATATACAAAAAGAAGAATGTCATCTAATGACACTCATCTCTTAAAATGAAAATATTTTCAGAATTATTTTTTACAAATTCCGCTGCATTTCATATAAACAACTTTCAACAGCTTCATGATCTCTTCTTGTAACAGCCTTATCTTCAGCTTTCTTATAAAGCACTTCAGCCCATTCCCTGTCATTTAACTGCTCCCAAACAACATCGCCCAGCCTGTAAAAATCACGGCATGTCTCAGATCTGCTCTCTACCATTTTTAAAAGTTCCATACCCCATTTTCTGCTTATTGAAAATTTAATGACAGACTCTGCAAGATTGCGATAATCGTCAAAAGTTTCCGCCATTTTCTTTGCCGAGACAAAATATCTCCTTGCCTGTTTTTGATCTTCCAGATATTCGGCTTCAAGAGCTCCAAGCGATATATGATCATGACACACATCCGCTTTTGTTTCAGCTCTGTCACAAAATGACTTTCCCCATTCTTTATCCTGTAAAATCGAGAGAACAACAAGTGCAATGCGGTGAAGATCAGTAAAATCCTCAGCCAGCGGTTCGATCCTTAAACAGATCCTCTTCACCCAGTCTCTGTCTTCGGTATATTGAAATATGGTTTGTGCGAGAAAACTTAATTCGTATGTATTCGAACCGGTGTTTTCAGCTTTGCGGAATACTGATCTTGCCCATTCGATGTCTTTAAGAATGGCGGCGATCGCTGAACCGAGATTTAAAAAGTCCCACATATTTACAGCTTTGCTTTCGGATTTTTTATACAATTCCGCGGTTAACTCTTTATCCCCCAAGCTGTCTGCATAACGAGCAAGATCATAATATTCTTCAAAACTCATGGCAGTCTTTTCTTTTGCGATTATCTCATCTCTATACATATTTTCATCCTCTATAATATCCCTGACCTTCTCAATTCCCAAAAGCATTTTGCAGTTGCCTGAATATCTCTTTCTTCCGGTAATTTATTTCCGGTAAAATCAATTTACCTGCGAAAACATCCAAAAACAAGCGATTTTTTGTGCTTATTTTATAGCTGCGCTAAAAGAGTATAACGGTTCTGACCGCCCAAAAAGACGGTTTCAGCCCTTTTAGCTATAAAATGCAAGCGGTCGCAAATTGCGACCGCTTTTGAAAATATCGAGGTGTTTATTGATTTATTTTCTTACTTTCAGTAAACGAACCCGCAATCTCTAATATGTTTCAAAGATATTTCAAGATATTTCTGGTTTGAGAATTTGGTGCTTTTTCTACTGCTCCAGCTCTCAATTCCTTTTTGTATAGTCTTAATGTCCGTAGTTTTATCTTTTACAGCTAAATAATCTATGGATGATAATAATTCCAACGCAAAATCAGAATAAAATCCTTCAAGGAACCTGATCGTTTTATCGGCTATATCATGTAGCTCGTTATTACTTTGAATTTGATTTTTCACAGTATCATAACCGTCTGAAATGAGCGTAAGAGGATCAAAAGGTTTTTTATTCATATCGCTGTATCCCATAATATAACTGCCGTTCAGAGCATTGAGAACAAATCTGACCTTACCTGAATACGGTCCATAGAATTTAGGTTTGAATTCAAGCTTAAAATACTTTTCTGCTCCGAATCTTTGAAGGAAATAACAGACTTTCTCGCTTGAAAACTCAGAAACATATTCGCCGTTCTTTACAAGATCGTATAGCACATATAATAAAAGGGCTCTGGCGTCAGTTAACTTTACCCTTTCTTTTTTCATCTCTTCTTTTATTTGCGCGGTAGGCTCAAAAACAAATATGTCTATATCAAGTTGATTTAACTTCAGGTCAATTATCTTTTTTACTCGCTCCCATTCCAAGCCTCCGTTCCCAGATCCGAGAGGCGGTAGGGCTATACTTTTGATATTTCTTTTTTTAATTATATTTACCAAATCTTCTAAACCTTCCTCAATAAAGCTGTATTCGGAAGTCTTTTTCCAGCTTTTTTTGGTGGGGAAATTTATTATAATCTTATCACCGGTAGAAAGATTAGATTCGTTTGTGACAAACATCCGCCCTATAACGACAGCACTATTTTTGCAGGCCTCAGCATAAGCTTTAAAATTTTCCGGGAACAGTTTTTTGAACTGTAAAGCAATACCTTTACCCATAACTCCATCTGTATTGACCGTATTAACTAAAGCTTCAGCCTCGCTTTCGAATATATTACCTGTTATGTGTTTAATCATTATAAGTCTCCTAATAAATACATAGCAATTTTCAAACCGCTAATCATTCTTACTTTCAATCAGCCTTTTTCCTTTTTCGGTAGTTAAATATTTTTGATATTTACTCTTTGGTTTTTTAGGAATAGTCATAGACACAAGTCCGGCATCTACCGCCGGTTTAACTATGTCATTGTAATTTCTGGTCTGGTTTGACATTTCAATCTCATCAAATATTTCGTCTCTTGTTCTAGGCGCAAAACAAAATTCTAATACCATTACTATCTTAGTTAAAATTTTTTCAGTCGATTTTATATTTTTAGCTATATCATAGTTAATTTCTTGATTTAGTAACGAAGATAATTTAGCTATAACATAGTTACTTTTTTCTTCATCTTGGTTACTGTCTTGGTTACTATCCTCTTTCAAAAATTCCGGATGTACGGGAATTTCGGTAACAAAGTACCTTCGTTCATCGCCGTCGGTGTCGTATTTTGCAGGCGGGGATCCGTTGACTTCGAGTGCTCTCTTGATCGTGGGAATTCCTGTGCCTTTACCTTCAGTCAGTCCGAGTTCTTTTAAAAATTCGCCAATGCGCCTGTTCCTGTACCTTCTTACCCTTATCAAACCTTTGTTCAAGTCTGACATTCTTACAGAAGGATCCGGACCTCCGAAGCTGATTATTTCTATCGAATCAGGCATTATCCTGACCTCAATAGGTTCCCTTATTTCATAATTCTTGTGATAAACAGCATTGGCCAAAGCTTCTTCTACAGCCTCGAAAGGATAATTGAAAAATGTTTTTGACTCAGCCTGCCCTTTAATTTTGACAGTCTTTGATTTTACCGTCTGTGCTTTTATATATGCCAGCGCATTCACAAGCTGCTGCTGGACTGGTCCTGAAAAAACTTTTTCATAAAATTCCTCTCCGCCAGCTCCGTTCGGAAATTCCACGATACTGATATGAGTATAAGGAAAATACTTCTCCGGTGTATCGTTAAACAATAACAGCCCGACATTCTTAGGCAATAGATGTTCATCCGCGCCTTCTGCAAGATTCATCTGAACACATAAATCCTTGTGCGGTAAAGTTTCGCTCTGCGGATAAAGCCTGCTGTTTATCTGCCTTAAATGATTCCTCAAAAGATAAGGAGAAATATCGTCAATCCGAGCTTTATGATTAACACGGTCATCAAAAGGAATATTGGCCGTAAGACTGAAAAGCTCGTGCTTTTGCTCGTCATTCACTCTGATCGTGCTCGAATACTTTCTAATAAAATACTCATAATCTTTCTTATTTGCAGTCACATCCTTAGGCACTTCATAAGGCCTGTTGCTGCCTGCCGTCACCCACACAAGAAGAACCTGCTTCCCGTCAACATCCTCTAAAGACATCTTCGGGAAATACTTCGGGCGCATAAGATTACAAAAACCTATCATCTCTTTCTGCACCTTATCGAACTTCGCGCTGTCAAAACCGAAAACCGGCCGTTTAGCCATACCGTTGATTTCTTCAACGCCCACTACAATATATCCGCTACCCAGATTCTCAAAATCATTCGCGAAAGCAGCCACAGTACGCATAATCTCAGCAGGATTCCAGCCCTTCTTATACTCGATCCTCTCCGATTCAACCACTTTACCCGCCAGAAGCGTTTCAATATTTATCGGAATGTTCATAATACCCGCTCAGGTTTAATTTAATTATTTCAATATACGCATTTTTGACATTAATTTCCATAATTTTGCATCACTTTTTCAGAACATTCACTGATATTTTCAATATTTGAAATAATTTACATGCCGGCTAATACAATGCAAGAAGCGAGAACTCAATATTATCCCCGTACGAGGTGACAGTATTGAACAGCATTTTACAGTCATCATTCATAAATATCTCTGCAGATCCGATACCCATTCCGAGCTCAGACAAAATACCCTGTACTATTGAAGGAGAACCGTTCTTTGAAGCTCTGCTCAGCATTTCATCGATCATTAACCTCTTCTTGTCACTTACCTGGCCGCAGCACACGATCTGCATATCCGTCAGCCTGTCACTCTCTTCATACTCTACATCGGCAATTCTGCCGTCCATTATGACTTGAGCTAAATTTGCCGAATCCCTCTTAACCGATTCGTCTAAGTACATTTTTACAACAGAATCAAATTCATTCCCTATTGTAACTATCTTAATTCTCGGTATCCTTTCTTTATTATCATTCTTCATGATCCGTACTCCTACTAATTTGAATTTTTCCTGTAAAAACAATTTTACGAAGTATAAGAGTTTTGACCGACGCCACGGACGGATCCAGCCCTTTTAGCTATAAATTATCACATTTTTAATATTTCTCCAATTTACTTAATAATTCCATATTCTCCTTATTTTCTACAAGAACTCAAAAGCTCCAATTGTCTGTTAACTGTCAATGATTTCATCTGAGAAATAGCTATTTGATTCAATTGTGAAAGTCTTTCTGACTGCTTCAGTCCCTGCCTGATAAATACTGAGTTTATACTTTCAAGATTCGACAGAACTACAAGCTGGATCAACTCTGCATGATCACGAATATTTCCTTCACTATCCGGATTTCTTTTTCTCCATTCATGAGCTGTCATTCCAAATAATGCAACATTTAGCAGATCAGCCTCACTTGCGTAAACAAAGTTTATTTGTTCTTTTGATAATTCCGGCGGAATTAAATTTTCTTTTACAGCATCTGTATGAATTCTGTAGTTGATCTTTGATATCGTCCTCATGGGCAAAAGTTCCGCCATACCTTCCGGATTTTGAAATAATTCCTTTTGCGTTAGTTGATTCGATCCACTTTTGAGGAGACAATACAAAATAATTCGTACCTGATTCCATTTTAAACCTCTCGAATTCGAGAGGTTTAAAATCCCTGTTATTTAACCTTTCCCATAATCCTATAAATTCTATAGTACTGCGGTTCCTGACCCAGTTATTTATTACCGCAAACGGTTCGTTCGAGTTACGATACTTCGCAATATCCGTTAATGAAATATAATCTTCGCTTTCAACACTCATCAATGCGATCTCCCTTCCCTGCACTTCTATCTTTCCGTTCTTCAC
>JAKQBN010000051.1 GCA_029559475.1 bacterium | reverse complement strand
TGTCCTGCGAATGCTTAGCCATAATATCAATGTCTTATGCTCTTTGAAATAGCGTGATTTTTTTGGACTGTCTTGACTATGTCAATGAACGGGTTTTGGGCGGTTCTAAAAATTCATTTTATTAATAGTTGACTCCTTTTTACTTAATTAGCACCGGCTTGGGAGATATCCACTTTTCGGTGCCTTTACTGTCTTTTTTTATTTCCAGTTTATCTGTACTATATAATTCTGTATCTTTTAAAAGCGAAGCTTTTTTAGGATGCCAATCGGTTATACCTTTCATCCAGTTTTGATCTTTTAACTCAAAATTGAATCTGTTATTTTCAAATCTATTACCTCCGCCCAAGTAAGACAATTTTATTGCAGGATTGTTCACCGAATAGAAAATATTATTCGTCCATATTATATCCTGAGGATATCCCCACCACGAACCTTCAGATATCATTTGGAAAGCGTTATCGCTGGAAATAAAAACATTGTTATATATTTCGCAGTCATCGGCAGGTCCAGAGATCCTTATTTCACCGCATCTTGATCTCCAAAAATCATAAGCGGATTCGCCGTCGGTCATGTCTTTTGAAATTATGTGCCCTTCAGGATAATCAGGATCGTTTTGAGCTTCAGCGTACTGCCCGGTGCCTTCTTTGAACAGATCAGGCATTTTTGAATTATTTATGCATACATTGTCCCTTATTACTGCTCTTTTTACAGGACGTGGATTCTGAATTTCTTTGTTCTGCGCATCAGGACTGTAATTCGCCATTACAGCTATTCCGTTCTGGGCATTGTCATGAAGATAATTGTTCTGACATAAAGTATCGTAACTGAAGTAATCTATACCGATGCCTCCGGCGTCTCCGTCCCCTTTATTAGTATCAGTATAGAAAGTGTATTCGTTATCGCAGACTTCATTATACTGAATAACAGCCTTTAAAGTAAATGATACGAAAATACCCTGACCCCAGCCTTTTCTTTTTGCATCGCTTATTGATCCTTTCCCGGGATGTTTGACATAATTCTTTTCGATCAGCGGTGATGATGCTCCCCACAAAATAATTCCGTTATTTGTAATATCAGTAATTCGGTTGCCTGATAATACAACATTTGAGAACCAGTATGCAATGTATTTATTGTTCTCTTCCCATGAAGTGAATTCGCCATTCCAGCCCTGATAAACATAAATTCCGAGATTTCCGCAGTTTTTGATAATGTTGTTCTTTATAATTACATCGCTGCCTTTAGATATCTTATAGCTTTTATTCCAGTCCGGACCCGGATTTGCTACCATTACTGCGGTGCCTGTAATATTACTCATTTCGCAGTTTTCCACATAAATATGATTAAAATCCACACCATTTATAAAAAGGAATGATACTCCTCCGCCTGAATTCTCAATAATCAGGTTCCTGATCTCAATACATTGAGAATTTTTGAAAAATAGCGCTCTGTATCCTGAATCGGCTGATTTTTCAGGCGGCTGATGAGAAATAACAGGTTTGTCTTCTTTTCCAGCCACAACATTTCCTGATGCGTCAAGCGAATATGAATCTATAACAATAGGATTATCGGGTGTTCCGCTCTGATTTTCCGCAAAAAGCTGACCCGTAAATTTTTCTCCGCTTTTAAACAAGATCCGGTCACCGTGTCCTATTTTTATAAAACCACTTTTGATTTGAGACGTGAATGTATCATATATGCTGTCATTTTCTATAAGGTAAACGTGATCATCGGCCAGCAGATATAAAGCGAAAATAAAGAATGCAAATGTACACAATATTTTTTTCATACCATCCTCATTATTAAAAACTTATTTTTGAAAAAATATAAATGATCCGTATTTTAAAATCAAGTTCAAATAAAAAATACTTTACAAAGCTTAAAAAAAAAATTATAATCCTCTACTGATTTAAAAAATTGGTTTATGATATGAAAATTGTGGTCCTCCTGCCTGTTTCTTCGGGTGACAGGCTTAAATACTTTAAACTCGCTTTAAATAGCATCCTATCTCAAACATATTCAGATTTCGATGTGATAATCTGTATTGACGGCGTGATCAGCGAAGATATCGATCTGTACATTAAATCTCTTGATGATAAACGGATAATAATCATGCGGAACGATAAAAATCTCGGTCTTGCTGCCACTTTAAATAAAGCTATAAGGAATTATCCCGCCGATATTTATTTCAGAATGGATTCGGACGATATATGCAGCAGAAAGAGGTTCCGGAGGACACTCGAGGAATTCGAGAAGGACGATGAGCTGATGCTTGTCGGGACAGAATGCATAGAGATCGATGACGACGGCACCGAGATCTTTTATAAAAAGATGCCTTTTCAGGCTGATATTAAGAAGTGGGCTATTTCACGAAACCCGTTCATTCATCCTTCAGTAGCCTTTAGAAAGGAATTTTTCGATATTGTCGGTTACTATAATGAAGAATTCAGAAAGAGCCAGGACTATGAGCTCTGGTCGAGAGCGATTTTAAAGAATATTAAAATGAATAACATTCACGAACCTCTTATCTGGTTCAGAGTGTCGAACAAATTCTGGAAGAACAGAACTCTCCGGAGCAACGTTAGGAACGAGCTGAAAGTTTCGTTCTTCCTTATCAGGCATCTTAACGGATACATTTACATTCCTAAGATACTTTCAAAAGCACTTCTCAGGTTTATGCCTGTATGGGTTAATAAACTTATGTATAAATACGGACGGTGATCAGTTGCCGAGTTTCGATCTTTTGGGTTTGAATTTGAGATCGACTTCCTTTCCCGTTTCAGCAGATTCATATATCGCGTTGATAAGCTCGAGCGATTTTCTGCCTTCAAGCCCGTCGACGAGCGCCTGTTTGTTGTTCTCTATGCAGTCCAGAACATGTTCTATATATCTTATATGGCCGAATCCGTAAACGTTGGGAGGATTTTCCGCGAATTCCTTTAATATTTTATCCCTGTCGTCTTTTGACTGACCGGTAAAATTCCATGTTTCCATTTTATTTACTGCGAAACCTCCGATGACTACGGTCCCTTTTTCGCCCAGAATACTTATTGATCCTTCGAGATCTACGGGTCTTGTCGCTGTTGTAGCTTCGACTATCCCGATGGCTCCGTTCTCGAAAGTGATTATGGCTGCGGCGGTATCGTCAACTTCTATATCAGCGAGATAGGTCTCCGTTTTTGCCATTACGGATACGGGCGTTCCGAGCATCCATTCTAATAGATCGATGTGATGCGACGCCTGATTGGCCAGCACTCCGCCGTCAAGTTTCCAGGTTCCGCGCCATTCGTCCTGATCGTAATATTTCTGATCCCTTGCCCATCTTACCCTGACGCTCCCCATGAATATCCTTCCGAACTCGCCTTTTTCAACGGCTGACCGGAGTTTCATGACCGGAAGATTATACCTGTTTTGTTTGACGACGAACAGCCTGACTGAATTCAGGTCGCATGTTTTGATCATTGCGTCAGCGTCAGACAGCTTTAAAGCCATAGGTTTTTCTACTATAATGTGCTTCTTATATTTTTTTACGATATCAATTGTATGTTCCGGGTGAAGTCCCGATGGCGTCAGTATATTAACAATATCTGCTTCCTCATTCTTAAGCATTTCGTCATAATCTAGATAGAATTTTTTTAATCCCGCTTTATCCGCTGCGGCTCTGGCTCTTGATTCATTTATGTCGCATACCGCAGTCAGTTCGGCATTCGGTATGTTCTTTATCGCGTCTATATGTTTTGAGGATATCCTTCCGCATCCTACAAGCGCGAATCTGTATTTTTTCATCCTGCACTCCGTAAAAATTACACTCAAGATAAATAAAACGAGAGGAAAAATAAAGCAAATAATATTCCTTGAATAATGCGTTTTCATTTGTTAGATTTACAATTCAATTAGACGCCGGAAATGGAGGCCCGATCATGTTATATTTAATATACGCGACTCTTGCAGCCTGGCTTGTTATGGTGATAGTTAATAACCGTTCGCACAAGAAATATATAGCTGCGAACAGGGAAAAGTTCCTTAAGATCCTAAACGACAATTTTGAAAAGCGGGGGAATATAAAGGTAAGCGACAGCGTTTTCTTTTCTTTTACTCCCGACAATATTGAAAAAAGAGAATTCACAAGATATCTGAATTTGGGAAAACTAAAATACATAGCTTCCGATACCGCTCAAATAATGTTCTCGGTAATACTGATCTTCGTGCTTGTTTACAGCCTAGAATACCTTCCTTTTATAATGACTGACAACAGCAATATCGATTTTTCTTTATTGTTAAAACTTCTTCTTGCCGGTTACCTTATCTGCGTAGCCGATGTTTATTCAAAAACGCTTAAATATGATAAAATCATAGAAGACTGGCGTAAAAACCATCCGGATGCAGTCTGAATTTAACTGTATTGCCTCGAATATTCAAACAGGAACACCGATACCGCATTAGAAACATTGAGCGAATTCTTTGTACCCCTCATTTCTATTGAGACGATCTGATCGCACAGATCTATAGTTTTGCGGGAGAGCCCGATTTCTTCATTACCGAAAATGAGCGCCGTTCTGTTGATAAATTTACAGTTTCTCAGATCAGTGCTTCCTTTACCCGTCTCAGCGCCGATAATCACATAACCGGATATTTTAAGCTCATTCACTGTATTCTCAACCGATGAGCTTCTTTCGATATTCAGATGTTCATGAGCCCCTTTTGCCGTCTTGATCGTCCTCATATTATCGATACCCGGAGTGATCCCGTACAGAATAAGTTTTTCCGCACCGAAACATTCGCATGTTCTTATGATCGAGCCTGTATTGAACGCTGATCTGAGATTCTCAAGAATCACAACCGCCTTTGTAGATTCTCTTTTCGGCTTTAACGAGTCGCTGCCTGTGATTTCGAATTCCGTATCGGGTACGGGATATCCAAAATCATTTTTGATCTTCAGGTAGAGAATATGTATACTCTCGAATTTCGCTTCAGGATCGGATCCGTTCAGGATTTCATCGATCTCTTTTATATACAAAGCATCCGGATCATCCGCCAGATATTCTCTGAATAAGGCTAAATCCTGTAGGTCGAAAACAAACGATCCAGTGTACAGATCTCTTACCCGCTTAAGTTCGTCAGCAATCCTGAAATATTTTGTGATCTTCTTTAATTTAGAAAATTTGACTTTGTTTATCATCAGATAACTTCCGGGAAGATCTAGTCGTCTTCCTTATTGTCTTCGTCGCCCACATAATAACCGATCTTGTCAATAGGATTCGTAATTGATGTCGCGATGTTCATCAGATGAGAGCTTATTCTTTTCAAATATCTTAAATATAATCCGTAAACTACGTAATTCACTTTTCCGTCAGGCTCTTTGGTGGCTACTTTGTAGATGTCGTCGTTTATTTTGCTCTTGAGTTCGAAATGCTCGTCTATGACCTTCTTCGCCAGCTCAGCGTCCCCGTTTTTAAAAGCAGACAGCGAATCCTGGAAGATTATACTTATCTTATCAGAATATTCTTTGATCTTTCCGTTCCATTCCTCATCTTTGAGCATATGCTTTATCTCAGCCACTTCAAGAATGTTCTTGGCGTAATCACCAATACGTTCAAAATTGTTCACTATCGTGGTAAGGATGAAAGCTGTATATAATTCCTGCTCTTCCTTGTCGTTGACCGCGAGATGCTCGAATACTTTCTTTCTTATCGATTTTTCAAAATGATTAAGGAGAAAGTCTTTTTTTCTGACCTGCTCGATCTCATCCGAAGTCAGTTCTTTCTTCTGATCGTCGAAAGTGACTTTTATTACATGGCTGTACTGTCTGCTCGCTATTTCCGCCATTTCGTGAGTATCATTGAGCGCCTGTGTCAAAAGGTCCTGCTGCGACATCATTTTAAAAAACTGGGTGAGTATCATAAAAACCTCCTTTTGTCAGATTTTAATTTCAGATGAATATTATAATGATCGGAATTACAAAAAATACTACTACAGTAAATCCCACCGCCCAAAGCCTGTTCTTATAAGCTTTATCCGAGAACCACTTTGCTGCAGAGATCGGGATCATCCTTAAGGGAAGGAATATTATAGCGTTGAACGTGTTGAAAATAGTATGGACAAGAGCGATAGTTATAGCATTGGCGTTCCCGGTAACAACGGAAGCCAGTATTCCTGTGATAGTCGTTCCTATGTTAGCTCCGACGGCATAAGGGAAGATCTGCTCAAGTGTAAAAAGCCCTGCTCCCACAAGCGGTACGATCAGAGAAATAGTTACAGAAGAAGACTGAACAAGAAGAGTGAAGGTAAGTCCGAATAGAAACGCGGACCATGTCTGATTAAAAATGTATTTGTGAATTATCTTCTCAAAATTCCCGATAAGGATCTTTTTCATTATTGCGGATATATATATAAGTGAAGTAAAAAGAATCGACAAACTGATTACGATCATCACGGCGAGCAGCCATCCGTTATAATGGCATCTGCCTCCTGCTTCCAGTCCGAATAATCCCGCTACGGATAATTCTATCCACTGAGAAGCGGATTTTACCAGAGCGTCTAAAGGTGAATCAAAAGTGACCGCCGATTTACCTATTAAAATGTCGGTAAGGAATTTCGCGCTTCCGCTTAGAACGTGCGTGTATATCTCGAGCGGAAGAAAAATGATCACGCCGAACAGGTTGAAAAAGTCGTGAACTATAGCCGCCGAGAACGATCTTTTGAATTCAAGTTTGTTCCTTACCTGCCCGAAAGCTACGATTACACCCGTCACCGATGTCCCTATATTCGCACCCAAAATCATTGGTATCGCGTTCATATATGTCATTGAACCTGATGCTACGAATGCAACGATTATGGATGTAACGGATGAAGATGACTGGATTATTGCTGTCGCAAGTATACCTATAAAAAGCGAAACGAAAGGATCGTCGGTAGCGTTAGCAATTAGATTTTGAGCCTGCTCGGAAAAAAAATGTTTGAACACTTCACCCAAAAGTTTTATGCTTAAAAGGAAAAACCATAAAAGAATGGCAAGTGAAATTATTTTTTTTATCATATCAGCTTTCTTGCTGCCGGCGGTTTTCAAAGGTTCGTTCATATCATTTTCCACATATTTTAAACGCGCAGGAAATTTATCAAAAAATATCCGTTAAAGCAAATGTAAAATCTAATAATAAAACAGCAAAAAAAACTATTTGATTATACAATAAAAAAAGTTATATTTACGTGCGTTTCATTAAAGCTGAAACGCGAACAAAAACGATTTACGTTAGTTTACTGTCCGGGTAATAAAAAGTTAAATGGAATTGATAATGAGATCATTAATAATTAAAACAGCTTTAACCGTAATCTTTTTAGTTCTTCTGTCCTGCTCCCAGAAATATGACGGATCCGGCATTTTTGACCCTGACGATCCTGATTTCCATGCTTCGTTTTCAACGGTCATTTTAGAAAACGACACTGTTTCTTTCGGAACAAAAAGCCTGAACGACGGCTATATTTACGCCGGAACTGACATCAACGGAACGGATACTACAGCTTTCGCGGAGTCCGTCTTCAAAGTAGATCTTCCCGTAAAGAATGACAGTCTTATTTCCGCATATATAATTTACAATATCAACTCGACAGATCCTCTTATTACGGGTAAACAGCTTGAAATATATAAAACTGAAACCGACTGGTCGGATTCGACAGCGGAAAATACTGATTTTTATTCATCTCTTCACAGCTATGGCTCTGTAAATATAACTTCAGCAGATTCTTCTGTGTACCGGATAAGAATAGATCTTGACGCGGATTCCTTATTAAGCTGGGCTGAAAACGATACTACAACAGATCAGACTGAAAGTTTTTACATTAAAAGTCCGGCAGGAAATGCTATTTCGCCCATTATAAAAATGTACTCTTCAAAATGGGGTTATAAATCATTACGGCCGAAACTTTACGCGGAGTACTCTTATCCAGATACATTAACAGCCACTGACGGGTCCGATTCCGTCGTGACGGTAAATAAGCTGGACAGCACTTTCATTTCAGACGACATTTCACTTGTTAAAAAGAGAAGTTCCTGCCTAGATCTGTCCGGCGACAGATTCAAACTTGGAGGGATTTCGGGAGAAAGTTATCTTTGCAGAATCGCCCTGCCCGATTCCATATCAACTTCCTCAACTGTTATCACCGGCAGACTTGAACTTACCGAGATATTTGATGAGTCCGATCCTGTTTACGGAGGTATATCGAACAGTGTATCGACAAATAAAGAATTATTCGTCTATATTATGACCGATTCATTATGGTATTCATCTAAAAAAAAGATCAATTACGACACGCTTAATGTATGGACATACAAATTAAACCTAAGCGATTCTCTGAACTATCTCGTAATGGACGGCCCGGTCCAGAAATGGATAAGCGAGCCGGAAAAGAATTTCGGGTTTTTAATAACTTCAAAAAAGAACTGGGGATCGCCGTTCGGAAGCAGCGTGTTTCTTAAACCCAGACTGAACGTTTCCTATATCACTACAGAGGAATGATCTATAATGCGAAAAAACAAATATTTGAAATTCATATGCTTATCTGTTCTGACGATCCTGACAGCTGTCTCTGCCGACACTTCATCGTTCTCGGCATTATCATTAGGCGACATTGAACCAACGCTTAATAATACGACAGGAACTGCTTATGCCGATTCTCTGGTACTTAAAAACCACAACTATGCTTCATGGGCGTATCTGTCTAATACAAGTTTCTCATTATCTGCATCGTATTATTTGCACAACACAGAGAACTCAGCAGGTGTAAAATCGGAATACGACAGATTTTCGTTCGAGGACATCAGCTTTGCTTTGCCGTTCGGGGACAGGCATTTTTTCGGTCTTTCGTATTATCCCGTTTCAATTGTTGACATCACTAATGTCTCAGACACGGAAACTCTAGTCCCTGAAAGCTTTGAGAACACTTATGTCAGCACGCTTGAAACGAGAAAGGGCAGCATTTCGAACTTTTCGCTGATCTACGGAAAAGGTTTCGACACATTCGCCGCTGATATAAAAGGATCATTCAAGCTCGGCAATTACGACATCTCGAGAAGGTACAAATATATTACCTATGTCTGGAATCCCGTTAGCTCAGCCTGGGATACTGAATGGGAAAAATATTTTGAGGCCAAGGACAAAACCCAGATACTTCATTTTACTCTTGGGGGTGGGTTGTTCTATAAAACCCCTTTCGGCGTAAATGTCGGATCGGACTTCTCGTTTCCGGTTTATTCCTACGCTAACAGAATATCCGAATTCGACAGGACAACTTCATACGGAACCGTCATTGAAGAATTATCAGATACGGAAAATGAGATAAATGATCCGGAATGGCCGCTTGAATACTCTCTCGGACTTTCCTATAAAGTATCGAAATTCATAATTTCATACGACATGTCATATAAAAATTTTTCAGGTCTGAATATCGGGATAGATGATACGAAGCTTGTCGATTACACAAGAAACACTATCGGTATCAGCTTTGATCCAAGAAACAGAAAGTATGACCCGTATTATTTAAGAATGGTATACACTGGTGCTCTGTCTGTAGAAAAACGTCCATACGAATACGGCGGTAAATCTATATACGACATTTCCGAAACTTTAGGATTCAATCTGCCTTTCAATGATGATAACACTAACATAGAAATAAAATTCAGTCTCACTCAGTCAGGGTCAACGGACAACAACGGACTTGAGGACAACATTTTCAGGATCCAGTTCAATCTGATATCTTCGGACAGATGGAGACTTAAGAAGGAAAAGTATAATGACTAATGATAATTGGAGGAAAAAAATGAAAAAACTGACGGTTATCTTATTTGCGATGTGCGCCGTATTTTCTGTTATCAGCTGCGGGCCGCAGACCCAGACCGTAAAAGAGGACAATACCATTCAGAGTCCTGTTGTGAAAAATGAAATTCAGTCAGAAAAGCCTCTTATAGCTCAGACTGATGAAACACCTGCAGAAACCGAACCGGTTCCCGTAGTCAAAAAGGAGATCGTTCCTTTAACAGACTCCCAGAAAAACGATATAAATAAATATTCCAGCTTTGCCCAGACCAAAAAGCAGCAGAAGAAATTCAGAGATATGGTCAGCTACATTGACCAGATCATTGGTATTGACCCGGATTTTACTCATGCAAAGTCAGTTCTTCTCTTCTGGAGAGGCCAGGGGTATGAGGAGCTCGGACTTAAAGATTCTGCGAAAACAGATTACGAGAGATTCTCAGAACTGAGACCGGATCATGAGCAGGTACTGACTCAACTCGATTACATTTACATTACCGAAGGCGAAATTGATAAGGCAATAACAATCGTTGAGAAAATGATAGAGATTGATAGGGCAGACACTACTACTGAAAAGGATTTTTCATTATTAAAAAAGGCCGGAAATTATCATTTCCAGCTTGCTGAAAATCTTAAGACCGAAAATCCTGACGATCCGGACATAGAGGAACACGCGAACTCGGCTATTGAATATTACGACGAGTATCTCGAAGCCAGCCCGGAAGATGAAGAGGTAAATAACAGACATACTTACCTCATCTCAAAATTCCTAGACCAGAAAGCATTAAAAATTAAACTTGAAGAAAATTACAATAAAAACCCTAACGACCAGAGAACTATAGAAAGACTGGCTTCGATCTATGCGGACGAAGGTAATAATTCAAAGGCTTCTCAAATGCTCGAAAAACTTCTCGAGAACAACCCGAACAATCTTAAAGCTGTCAAGAAACTGATAAAGATCAACAAGAATAACGTGGATAAAGCGATCTATTACAATCAGAAAGCCATAAAGCTTGAACCAGCCAACGAGATCCATAATATCAACCTCGCGAAAATGTATATCGAGCGTAAGCATTATGCGGACGCAAGATCAGAATGCTTAAAAGCCGGATCCAAAAATCCAAGGAACATAAACGTTCAGAAAACGCTGGCTTCTGTTTATATTGCTAACATCAATGACTGCGCATCTGTAATTGAATATCAGGACAAGCTTGTTTACGTTATTGCTTACGGACTGTATGAAAAAACAGGCGAGACAGGAAGGCTTCATTCGATGAAAGAGAACGGTCAGGTACCCTCAAAATCCGACCTTTTTATTAACAGAAAAACCACCCTTCCTTCAAGAGAATGCTATAAATGGATAAATACTTCCTGGGATGAGGTGAAATACATCGATACTTTCCTGAAAGCTTTATAATGGCAAAAGAGTTGATCCATATTGCGTCCGATCACGGCGGTTTTGAGCTCAAAAAAAAGCTGATCGGCCATCTTAAGAATTCGGGTTACGAGATAGATGATCTGGGTACGGAAACCGAAGATTCGGTTGATTATCCCGAATTTGGATCTAAAGCCGCAGATGCCGTTTTAAAAGACGGACGGCCCGGAATTATAATATGCGGTACGGGAATAGGTATTTCAATAGCTGCGAACCGGAAAAAGGGGATAAGGGCGGCTCTTTGTCACAGCGTTGAATACGCACGGTTGGCAAGAGAACATAACGACGCCAATATTCTTGCACTCGGCGGAAGATTCACGGACGAAAACACCGCTTTTGAGATCACCGATGTTTTTTTAAACACCGCATTTCTCAGCGGAAGGCACAAAAGAAGAACAGACATGCTTGACAAAATATAATTTTTTACGGAGTAGGTAATGAGCATATTACAGCAGTTCGACCCTGAGATATATCAGACGATCGAAAACGAGAAAAGAAGACAGTGCGATAAGATCGAGCTTATCGCATCAGAGAATTTTGTTTCAAAAGCTGTGCTTGAAGCACTCGGTTCGGTGATGACGAATAAGTATGCGGAAGGCTATCCGGGAAAGCGATACTACGGCGGTTGCGCGAACGTGGACGAAGCCGAAACTATCGCTATCGAAAGAGCCAAAAAACTGTTCAACTGTAAATGGGCGAACGTTCAGCCGCACAGCGGATCTCAGGCCAACATGGGCGTTTATATGGCTCTTGCAGAACCCGGCGACACTATAATGGGAATGAACCTTTCGATGGGAGGACACCTTACTCACGGTTCTCCGGTGAACTTTACAGGAAGGCTTTATAATATCGTTCCTTACGGAGTGACCGAGAAGGGATTTATCGATTACGACGAACTCGAAAGACTGGCTCTTGAATGTAAACCTAAGATCATAGTTGCAGGAGCTTCAGCATATCCGAGATTTATTGATTTTAAACGTTTCAGGGAGATCGCCGACAAGGTTGGTGCGTGGTTCATGACCGATATGGCCCACATTGCCGGACTTGTAGCTGCAGGGCTGCATCCTTCACCACTTCCCTATTCGCACGTTGTCACTACGACGACGCATAAAACTCTCAGAGGACCTAGAGGCGGGATGATACTTTCCGATTTCGAAGGCGGCGAGATATTGCTGAAAAATATGACCGCTCCGAAAACTTTGACCGAAGCTTTGGATTTTGTAATTTTCCCGGGAATTCAGGGCGGCCCGCTCGAGCACGTAATCGCTTCAAAAGCCGTCGCTTTCAAAGAAGCTCTGGAACCCGGATTTAAAGTTTATCAGCAGAAAGTATTGGACAATGCGCAAGCTCTTGCTGATGAACTTATGGCACAGGGTTTTAAAGTCGTTTCCGGAGGAACGGATAATCACATAGTTCTATTAGATCTCAGCGACAAAGAAGTTTCGGGTAAAGGTCTTGAAGGCGCTCTGGAAAAAGCCGGCATCACTACTAACAAGAACATGGTTCCATTTGACAAGCGCAAGCCTATGATAACAAGCGGAGTAAGGCTCGGAACTCCAGCTGCGACTACTAAAGGCTTCAATACCGATGATATGAGAACAATTGCTAAAATGATAGCTAGAATAGCAGCTGATTATAAAAATGAAGAACTTCTGGCGCAGATAAAGGAAGAGGTTATGACGCTAAGTAAAAAATACCCTCTGTACGACTAAATAATAGATTATTTTAAGGCATAAATATGAACAGAATAAATCAACATCCCGTACTTGATGTAAGATCAGGCAGGGAAGTAATTTTCTATTTTGACGGCCGGGAAATGAAAGGTTATGAGAACGAACCTGTAAGCTCGGCATTATTCGCTAACGGAGTAAAAAAGTTCTCGATCCATAAAAAGGACGATGCTCCCCAGGGAATTTTCTGCGCCAACGGGCAGTGCTCTCAGTGCACAGTTATTATTGACGGGATGCCGTTAAAATCGTGCGTGACGCCTTTGAAGGAAGGAATGGATGTCAGAACTCTTGTGCATGTCCCTGAACTTCCTCATGATGACAAACCCGGATTCGAACAGAAGATCGAAGAAATAAAGACCGATGTATTGATCATCGGCGGCGGGCCTTCAGGATTAACCTCGGCTCTGGAACTTGCGAAACTCGGTTTTAACGTCGTGATCGTCGAAGACAAAGACAAGCTCGGCGGAAAACTGCTTCTGCAGACCCATAAATTTTTCGGTTCTCAGGAGGACAGCTACGCCGGTACCAGGGGTTTCGAGATCGCGGCTCTTCTTGAAAAACAGATCCTTGAACACAAGAACATAATTGTTCTGTACGAAACGAGCGTAGTAGGAATATATAAGGACAAAAAAGCAGGTGTATACAAAAATAACGGTAAATATTCCCTCATTGACTTTCAGGGAATGATAGTCTCTGCAGGCGCAAGAGAAAGGAGCCTCGTTTTTCCCGGGAACGATCTTCCCGGCGTTTATGGGGCTGGCGCATTCCAGACCCTTGTCAACAGGGACCTTATAAAATCATCCGAAAAAGTATTCATCGTCGGCAGCGGCAACGTGGGTCTTATAGCGGCTTATCATGCGCTTCAGGCAGGGATTGGCGTAGTAGGTATAGTTGATATCATGGATAAAGTCTCAGGTTATAAAGTTCATGCCGACAAAATAAAAAGGATGGGCGTTCCGGTATATCTTAACACAACGGTTCTTGCGGCATTCGGTCATGAAAAGGTTGAGAAAGTTACAGTCGCGGAGGTCGATAAGGACTGGAATCCGATATTGACCACGGCCAGAACTTACGAAACCGATACACTTCTTATAGCTACGGGTCTGACGCCTGTTGATGAATTCTATAAACAGGCTGAACAATTCGGATTTAAAGTAATAAAGACAGGCGACGCGGATGAGATAGCAGAAGCCAGCTCCGCTATGTTCGGCGGAAGAATAGCCGGTTTGAAAATGGCAAAACTTTTAGGAAAAGACATTGAGATCGATAAGTCTTTTATAGAAAAAGCTGAAATACTTAAATCAAAACCTGGAAAAGTTTTCGAGCCGAAACCGGTTGTAATTAAAGAGAATTTCTCTCCCGTATTCCAGTGCTATCAGGAGATCCCCTGCAATCCGTGTACGACGGTCTGCCCGAAGGGATGCATTTCTCTTGTCGGAGATCTAAGCAATATTCTTGATACTCCTTATTATACGAACGACCTGTGCACCGGCTGCGGAATGTGCGTAGCGATCTGTCCCGGGCTTGCTGTATCTCTTGCCAGAAAGACTGGAGAATCTTCAGCAGAAGTTATACTTCCGCACGAATACATTCTGAATTTCAAAGTGGGCGACAGGATAGACGTTACAGATATAGACGGGAACATTCTTGAAAAAGCGGAAGTTCTTAATATCAGGTACAATAAGAAGTATAAAACAAACCTTGTTACAGTAAAAATGTCTCTTTCGAATGCCCATAAAGCCATTGGAATAAGAGTACAGGATAAAGCTGTTACCGAACCATATCACGAAACAATTCTCACGCATCTTCCTGATAACGCTATCGTGTGCAGATGCGAGCGCGTGACAGTTAAGGAGATCGTTTCTTTCATAAAGGACTTTAAGGTCAGGGATGTTAACCAGCTCAAGCAGATAAGGGTGGGAATGGGTGCCTGTGGTTCAAAAACCTGTTCGGTTCTTCTTCCCAGGATCTTTAAACAGGCCGGAGTTGACTATTGCGATGTTTCGCCGGGAACGGTAAGGCCTTTAACGGTAGAAGTACCTATGAATTCTTTAATTGACGAACAGGGGAAATGATCATGAAACATTTTGATACCATAATTATCGGCGGCGGCAGCGTCGGACTTCCTCTAAGCTATTATCTGTCTGTAAAGGGCCAGGACGTTGCCGTTATAGAAAAAGAACACGGATACGGCAGGGGTCAGAACAGAGCGGCCATCGGAGGCATTAGAGCTACTCACTCGGATCCTGCCAAGATAAAGATCTGTCAGCTCAGCATCGAACTTTTAAAGGATATGGAGGATAATCACGGGATAGACATCGATTTTCTTGAGGGAGGATATCTTTATCCGATCTATGAAGAAGATAAGGAAAAGAACCTGAAGGATCTTCTTGTAAAGCAGAAAGGTTACGGACTGAATATCGACTGGGTTAGTCCCGAGAAGATAAGAGAGCTTGTCCCCGGCATTAAAACGGAAGGATTGAGAGGCGGAACGTTCTCTCCGAAAGACGGTTCTGCGTCCCCTTTAAAAACTGCAGGCGCATACTATAAGATCTCATTAAAAGCCGGAACGACTTTCTTTTTTGACGAAGAAGTGATCTCGATCGAAAAGGACGGCGATAAGATAAAATCAATTAAGACAAATAAACGAGAATTGTCGGCTGATACGTACATAAATGCGGCCGGAGCAGATGCAAAAAACATCGGAAAGATGTGCGGACTTGATATACCTGTCAACCCCGACTGCCACGAAGCGGGAGTAACGGAGCCGGTTAAGTATTTCTTTAAGCCGATGGTCGTTGATCTAAGAAGCGACTGCCAGAGCGCGAATTTTTATTATTATCAGAACATTGAAGGCCAGATCGTTTTCTGCGTAACACCTAAACCTCAGATATTCGCGACCGACATTGACAACACTTCCGAATTCCTTCCGCTTATTTCGAGAAGGATCATCGAGCTTCATCCCAGACTTAAGAATATCAGGATAAGGAGAACATGGAGAGGTTTGTATCCCATGACACCGGACGGATTCCCCATAGTAGGAAGGCCGAAAGATATTTCTAATATGTTCCTCGCGGTGGGAATGTGCGGCCAGGGATTCATGCTCGGACCTGGTCTGGGCAAGATCATTTCCGAGATAATAGTAAACAGATCCGATAAATATAACTTCATACTCGATCAACTGAGCCTTTACAGGCAGTTCCAAGGCACTGAATTGTTAAAATAAAAAAAGGGCTTCAGCCCTTTTTTTTTATGTCTTCTGTTTTTTCTTGTTCGTGGCAGGAAATAAAATATTGTTCAGTATCAGCCTGTATCCGGGTGAATTTTTATAAAGCTCAAGTTCCGTGGGCGGATCCATTACCAGATGCCTGTAGTCTTCCGGATCGTGGCCTCCGTAAAAAGTAAAGAATCCCCTTCCCGCAGGCGCGTAAATGTATCTGACGTTCTCGGAATTCTGAACATCGCCGAGGATCACAACGCTTTTCTTAATATAAGATCTTCTGAAAGCTGTGGACTGCCCCATAAAGCCTTTTACCAGCCTTGTATGATTTTGTGTAAGAATGCACGGGATCGGGTCGAATTTCGCAGAAAAATCAAATAAAGTAAAATAATCGTTCTCCTCGTTCGCTGACCTGCTGATCTCTTCCGTAAGATCTATGTCTGAATGTTCATATACATAAGGATTCATTTCTATCCTGAAATCCTTGAAAGCTATGCAGTTGTCGTAATTCAGCTTGTTCTGAGCCTGAGGATCTGCAGGATCGCCGTCGAAGACAGATTCGCAGATATCAGTTCCGGCAGCCGCAAGAGCTATATCGAATGTATCTGTAGCGCTGCACATAGCGAACATGAAACCGCCGTCAAGTACGAATTGCTTTATTTTTATTGCAACGGCAAGTTTCAGCTTCGAGACCTTTGAGAAACCGAGTTCTCTCGCTTCCTTTTCCTGTCTGATCACCTGATCTATGTACCATTCGGTCGAACCCTGGGATGCATAGAATTTTCCGTACTGGCCGGTAAAATCCTCGTGGTGAAGATGGAGCCAGTCGTATTTTGCCAGTTCGCCGCGGATTACTTCCTTGTCCCATACCGTTTCGTACGGGATCTCAGCGTAGGTCAGCGCTAAAGTAACAGCATCGTCCCACGGGAACTTTCCCTGCGGAGTGTAAACGGCGATCTTCGGAGCTTTCTCGAGCTTGACTACATCGGCGTTCGTCTGTGTGATCTCGCTTAAAATGCCTGCGTAATCGGCATCAGAAATAATTTCGTAGGTGACTCCTCGAAGCAAAGCTTCATTTATCACATTCTCATATCCGTCAATCCTGAACGAGCCGCCTCTGTAGTTAAGAAGCCAGTCCACTCCGGCTTTCTTGTCGATCGCCCAGTAAGCAAGCCCGTACGCTTTCAGATGATCTTTCTGGGAAAAGTCCATCGGGACGAGAATATCGTCAGCTTCAACGGCTGAAAAAGAAATTATAAAAAATATTAAAAGGTATTTCTTCATCCCTTATTTTACCTTACAGCAATAACATAAAAGAATTTTCTTAAAAATGAGACTCCTGTCGTATAACTCAATCCTGTCGTCTCTGTTTCGTAAGTAAAAGTTCCTCCCGGATCTGATGATGAATAAACTATATATTTCGTCGCGCCAGAAACCGCATTCCATGATACTGTCACTTCGGCAGCTGATGATGTGATCGAAACGCCTGTCGGCGAAGATACAACAAGCGGAAAGAAAATTCCGCTGTTTCGCATATCCCCTCTGTATTTATCAAATACAGGCCTGCCTGAAGTTGCTTTCTGATAATCGTAGACCAGCATTTTTCCGTCATCAGCTCCAATTGCGAATTCGAGATCGCCGTCGCTGTCAAGGTCGGCAACAGCAGGCGAAGTTATTTCAAGTCTGTCCATATATTCGATCAGTATCGGAAAACCTTCAAGTAAAGCTCCGGAACTTCCTGAATATGCCTGCATTCTGTAATTCGCATCGTAGAAAAGAATGTCAAGATGACCGTCGCCGTCAAGATCAGCGATAGAAGGCGCTGAAGAATTGTTCTTGGTTATGCGCTGATCCAAGCCGACCGGAAAATTCGGGTATGATGAGAAATTGCTGTTTAAAACGTATAGTTTTGAAGCCGTAAGAACGATAATTTCCACATTCCCGTCGTCATTGATGTCCGCAAAACTGACAGGCGGGGTCAGGTCGTAAAAACTGAACGATTTCATATCAATGTTTATACCCGTGGGACAGGCCGGATTCACAGTCAGGGTCGTTCCGTTGAAATTGTAGCAGAGCAGCTTTCCTGAGGTGCCTGAGCTTTCGGTGAGCGCGAATACTTCAGTATTTCCATCCTGGTTTATATCGCAGTAAGACAAAGATGTCTGGATCGTGAATCCCGTATTAAAATCTGCGATCTTGCTCATTGTGGACAAGTTATAGAGAACTATCCTTGAACCGCAGTTAAAGACCAGTTCCTTTACGCCGTCCCCGTTAAGATCGAGAACCGACGGCGAATGAACGGTGTATGAGCTGAAGCTTGAATAAACCGGAAATCCAGGTGCGGTCAGAAGAGAATTGCCGTTAAGATCGAGCATATATACGTACGATCCTTTTGCAGGAGTGCCTCCTATGTTGCCGTTAAATACCGAAATAAGTATTTCGAGCTGATCATCGGCATCGGCGTTAACAAGTACCGGCGCGTTCTCCATGATATAACCGTATATCTTTCTCTGAGCTATTACGCTGCCTGATGTCAGATCTATCACTTTGACCAGCGTACTGTCCCCTACATTGTTGAAAGAATAATTAACAATGTCGTTACTTCCGTTCCCGTCGATATCGCCGATGGCAAATCCCTGCTGCAGTTCACCTGAAAATCCGTTGTTCTCAGCTTCATGTATCAGTCCTGTACCGTTCACTGGAGTTCCGTTTGAATATATACCCGCCACAGCTGAATTCTGGGAATTAGATATAAGTTTACCGTCGACATGTACGGGATTATAAAGCTGGAACGGCGCGATCCTGAACTCAGTATTTTTATATAGAGGGACCTGCACAACTTTTTCAACCTCCGAATAAGAGAATTCATATCCTGCCGAATCAGCCAGCGCGATCTGAATATATACAGGATCGGTGTTGTTATAGTTGAAAGAATATTTCTTCGATCTGACGGTCTCGTCATTAACCTGCACCTTTGTACTGAAATTTACATCGGATGACATATATACGTTGTAGCTTATTTCTCCGGTATATGAATGAGTCCATTCCAGATTGATCTTTCCGGGAGAATGATCCGCATAAAGAACTACCGGCTGCTGCTGCAAGAAATCGAAAGAAACATCGCCGTTATTGTAAATGAATCCGTCATTGATCTCAGTGGAAAGACTGTATGACTTAGTTGAATCTACTGTGAACAGAATAGAATCCGAAACGATCGAATAACCTCTGATCTTTCTGAGAAGAACGGTTGATTTCGTTCCGCCGCTAATTGTGATCTCCGCTTTATCAATCGTTCCTTTAGAATTATTGATAAATTTCGGATAAAGTGTATTTCCTGTTCTTGTATATGACTGAAGCTTTAAATACGGAACAGCGACCGGCACCCTGAGTTTTTCTGAATAAAGCTTTGTTCCATCTTTTTTTTGTATCTCGAGATCGAGAACAGCGACTGAATCAGATACTAATGGGTCTGCAGAAGCGAAACTGATATTAAAAGCGCTTATATTGTAGTAAGATCCTGCTGACGGCAGCCTGAATCTCTTGGTTCCGTTCAGGATTGTGATACCCGAATGATCACAGCCTGTAATTTTAGTTACAAGGCTGTCGGTCGAGGACGGATTTGAATCCAGATTTATTCTGAAATTTATTCCGAAATTCTCACCGTGCTCAACGACACCCGACAGATTCGCGTCGTTCAGAGCAGTGTTCGTGATATTGAATTCTATCTCGTCCGGCGCGGTAGTCGGAAAGCCGGCGGTTTTGAGGAAAACTTCCTGAGAATAAAAACTGATATAAGCGCTGTCCGATGTAAGTCCTTCGTATTCAATTGTGAAACCTGATACTGAAGTTTTTGTCGCTGATATAATTTTTTCGCCGTCAGTAAGCGTTACATGAAGAGTATCGTTCGGTGCGGTACTGAAAGAACCTGTTACCGTACCCTTTCCTCTTTTGATCTGGCTGATCGAATTTATTGTTATGTTGAGCGGTTCTCTCAAAAAAGGTCTGTTCGAAGGATCGCCCTGGAACGCGTATCCGAAATCCAGATACCGGCCTGTGTTACTGCTTTCTATGCTGCCGTACATTATCGCGGCATTGGCGAAGCTCTCGCCGTAAGATCGGTTTCTGAACAGCCCGTTGAAAATATAGGCATGCATATTGTTCGAACTTGACGGCCACTCTTCCCCGGACATCCCAATATAGTTAACGCATCCGCCGGTAGGGTTTATCATGGCTTTCCTTGAGAAACTGTCCTTGTCTATGCTTCCAGGCTCGCATGAAGCTATCATATATAATCCTGATACGGAATCAGTATTCATTATCTGATCACTCCATATCTTAAACTGATTGTCCTTCTGCCTGATAAGATGAACATCACCGTGAGATTGGGAATATACGAAATTATAACCTGCGTTAAATTTACTCATAATGTTCGCGTAGTTAAAATCAGGCGTAACACCTTCATACATCGAATCGACCTGAAACCATGCCGGCAATTCGGTTTTGATATTATTGCAGTATTTCCTGCCGTCGCCGGCTGTATCAACAGTAAATCCTAAAAGGAAGGCCGAAGTGTTGAATCCTGTTCTGAAGTTTCTGTCAGATGAATAATATTTGATCGTTTTATTGATGACCGCATCCATCTCCGCTTCTGTCGAAGCCGGAAAGCGGCCGACATATACGTCGGCATAATAATCAGGTTCATCGTCAAGCTCACAGTATATCCCGTTCACGTTCCCGTCCTGATCTCCATCCAGATGCGAATAGAATGTGTCCGCATGAACCGGTCCGGTCTGGGCGGAAATATAAGGCTGAGCCTCACCGACGGGAATAATATCGTAGCTTCCGCCGATTATTACGAATTCGAGATCGTTCTGTACGTACTTATCCTTAATATAATTTCTTATCTTAATTACATTGCTTTCGCCGGGATATTCCGCATAGATCTCTTCCACGGTTTTAATTACCGTCTCTAATCCCTGCTTCGTTTTAAAATCGCGGTATATCTCAAAATTATCGACGTACTCAGCAGTTGTTATTATAGCAAGATCGATCTTCTCAAGTGAACCGGTTTTAACAGCCGGGATTTCATATTTCTTCATGTTCGAGGGAGTAAAATTCAGAGAAGTAATAAAATATAGAGAATCGTTTTTTATAAAGAACGGATTAAACTCATAAACAGAAAATCCTCCGTGCCTCTTAATACCTCTTGCTCCTACGGCTACAGGTTTTCTCGGAAATTTATCCCCGAATGGCAGTGTGTCCTGATCGAAATATGTAAAACCGAGATCGGGTTTTACAAGAACTGAATCGTATGAATTTATAGTTACATTTTCAGCGTATTGTCCTTCAAATCTTCTTTCCTCAAAATAAACGTCGATTTTCAGAGTCGAGAAGCTGAAAGTCTTATACACTTTTTCTTTATATTTCACGGTCATCGAATCGTTATAAAAAGTGTAGTCCCAGATATTAAAATTAATCGTTTCAGAATACAGATAAGCTGATAAAAGTGTGAAAAAAAGTGTTATGATCTTTCTGTTCATTAAAATCCCCGCTATTTAACGATCTCGCTTTTGCTCCTTCTGCCTGTATTCCTGATCCTCGTATTTTTCTGCCAGTTCACATTATCCTTTTGCGGATGAGTTATGTTATAATGCAGGCCCCTCGATTCTTTCCGAAAGCTGGCGAACCTTACCATCAGAGAAGCCACGTCGGCAATATTCCTGAGTTCTATAGTCTCCTTCGAAAGTTTCGTCTGCATATAATAATCCCTCGCCTGCCAGGTTATAAGATCTATCATCTTCTGAGCTATTTTCAGCCTTTCGTCGCTCCTTACTATTCCGACGAACTCGCTCACGAGCCTCTTTATTGTGTTGCGCAGATAACTCACAACGACTTTTTCAAGAGGTCTCTCAGTATGATAATACTCCCATTCCTTAATTCCTGTGAAGTCCGTCATATTTTTTGAAATATATTTTTTCACAGATACAGAACTTATTTTCGCGAAAACAAGTGCATCGAGAAGCGAATTCGAGGCGAGCCTGTTCGCTCCGTGAACGCCGTTCTGGGCAACTTCGCCTATCGCGTAAAGACCTTTAATGTCGGTCTTTCCGTGAAGGTCAGTTTCAATTCCACCGCATTGATAATGGGCGGCTGGAACGACCGGGATCATCTCCTTCGTGATATCAATACCTTCTTCGAGACATTTATGATATATGTTCGGGAAAGAACTGATTATTTTCTTTGCCGGAAAATTGCTGACATCCAGATAAACGTGATCCTCACCGCGTTTTTTCATTTCTGTATCGATAGCTCTTGCGACAATATCCCTTGGAGCGAGAGATTTCAGCGGGTGATATTTATGCATGAATTTCTTGCCGTCCTTAGTCTTCAGCTCTCCGCCGAACCCCCTTACGGCTTCGGATATCAGAAATGAGCTTTCTTTTTCCTTTTCCGTATAGAGAGTGGTCGGGTGGAACTGATAGAACTCAAGGTTCGATATAGTAGCTCCTGCTCTGTATGCCATAGCGAGCCCGTCACCCGTCGCGACTGAAGGATTCGATGTGTGCAGATAAACCTGTCCGGATCCGCCTGTAGCTAAGATCGTAGATCGTGACAGAACTTTGATCACATTATTTTTCTTAAGGTCGAACGCATACACTCCGTAACATGTTGTTGAATTAAGATTTTTCGGCTGTTTGATTTTCTGATGCTCGGTGAGAAGATCCACGCTCATCATATGTTCCATTATCGTGATGTTTTTATTCTCTTTAACGCTTTTAGTAAGTGCTCTTATAAGTTCCTTACCTGTTATATCTTTAAAATGGAATACCCTGCTTTCTGAATGTCCGCCTTCCCTGTGAAGTGAATATTCACCTTTTTTCCCCTCATCTTTCGTAAAATTCACTCCTCTTCGTATTAGATCGTGAATAATTTCGGGAGCTTCGTTGACTATTATTTCAACCGCTTTGGGATTACAGAGTTCGTCACCGGCTACAAGAGTGTCTTTTATATGCTCTTCAAAGGAATCGGATTCCCTGTCAACAGCGGCGATCCCGCCCTGAGCGTAATATGTATTTGAATCCCTCAGAGAATTTTTCGTCATCAAAAGAACTTTTCCGTGCTCCGAGGCAAGAATTGAAAAATACAGTCCTGCCGCACCGCTTCCTATAACAAGATAATCATAAACTTTAGCTTCATTTTTCATTTTTCAAAATTTCCTTCAGACCTAATATTTCTTTTTTCAGTTCGGCGTTTTCGTTGTTCAGCCTGTCTTCAAGGATCTTGATATTGTTTTTCAATTCTTTAACTGTCTTTTTATTATCTTTTATCGTTCTCCATTCTTTGAGAGCCGAGAAAAAGGCGGATATGAGCGCGCCGATGATCAGGGCGGTAAATATAACGAACACAATTGAAGTGTTTTTAATTTCATAGCCGAATACGATCAATCTTGACACTTTTTCGGAATAATTCTCGATGCTCAGCCATATTATTGCCAGCAGAATTATAAGCTGGGCTGTTTTTCTGATATAATACATTATCTGCCTCCGTCCCTCAAATTTACTATCTCACCGAAAAGCGAAACTCCGTCGGCCCGTGATATTTTAACATGAACGTAATCGCCTTCCTTTACACCATCCTGTCTGCTGAAAATGACCATTCTGTTCTGATCCGTCCTGCCTATCATTTCTGTGCTTCTTTTCTTGCTGACCGACTCGACAAGCACTTCTTTTATTGAACCTGTATCTTTACCTATTTGTTCAATTCCCAGCTGCTTCTGAAGTTCTGCGACCCTTTTATGCCTTTCGGCCTTAACTTTTTTCGGAACATCATCATTAAAATTCTTTTTTGCGAAAGTAAGATCTCTTTCCGAATATATGAACATGAACGAATTGTCGAATCCGGATCTTTTCATCACATCAAGAGTCTGTTCGAAATCTTCGTCGGTTTCGCCCGGAAATCCTACGATAATATCAGTAGTAAGAGCGATACCCGGGATCTCTTTTCTTACTTTTTCGATCTTTGACAGATATTCCTCTCTAGTATATCCCCTGTTCATCCGTTTTAGTACCTCATTGCTGCCTGCCTGGAAGGGCAGATGCAGATGTTTACATACCTTCGGATTGTCAGCCATAACACTAATAAGTTCGTCTGAAATATCTTTAGGATGCGATGTAGCGAACCTCAGCCTTCTGAGACCATCAATTTCCGATACTTTATTCAGCAGCTGAGCAAAGTTCATACCGTCTGAATTATATGAATTCACGTTCTGTCCCAGCAGAGTTATCTCGGTAATACTTTTTGAAACATGATCTTTGACTTCAGTCATTATCGACTGAACGCTCCTGCTCCGCTCCCGGCCCCGCACATAAGGAACTACGCAGTACGCACAAAAATTGTTGCATCCCCGAATGACCGTTACAAAAGCCGAGTGAGTATTTTCAGTGAACGGAAGAATATCCTCGTAATTCTGTTCCTTCTTAAGATCGAGATTTTCCTGAAGTTTTTTGCTTTTCAGACAATCGCTGATCATCTGCGGAAGCTGATCGTAATTATCCGGCCCGCACAGAATATCAATATACGGCAGCTCCTTCTTCAGCCTGTCAGAATTATACTGCGGAATGCAGCCCAGAATTCCGGCGATTTTCAGTTTTCCTTTTTTCAGCTTCAGATGAGCGTACTGTTCCATTTTATGGATCACTCTCTCAACCGCTTTTTCCCTTATCGCGCAGGTATTAACGAAAAGAATATCTGCTTTATGAATACTATCAGCCTTAACATAACCGTTATTTAAAAGTATTCCAGCTACAAGGTCAGAATCATACACGTTCATCTGACAGCCGAAAGTCTCTATATGAAATTTCAAAACCAAAGCAGGATCCTTACATTACTTAAGCAAGTAATATAGCAAAATTACGCTTTAAAAACAATGATAATGTCCTTATATAATACATTATATATTACGATTTATTTTTCTTGACATCATTCTAAACTATTCCTTATATTGAATGAAGTAAAATATTATCAACGCAGAAGTAGTAAGTAATGTGTAATTTTTTTCTTAAAAATAATTTGTTAGCATATAAGAGAGAATACTCTACTCTACTCTACTCTACTCTACTCTACTCTACTCTACTCTACTCTACTGAAAATGAACCTGAAAATAAATCTTACTTAAAAGGAATTTCAAATGGAAAATAAAATTCTGATCTTCGCGTTTCTTTTTATATCATTTCTCCAGCCGACACAAATATTCGCCCAATACGAATGGAGCGAACCGATCCAGCTTTCAGAAGACGGAAATTATCCCGCAACAACTAATTCAAGTCCTGCTATCACTGTTGACAGCAACGGAGTGATTTATGCCTTCTGGGTCAGAGGTATAGAAACTGAAGATCCTTTTGTTTGGCGCTGTCATATCGAATTTCGAAAATCAGCAGACGGTGGTCAGACATGGTCAGAAATAGAGAATATAACACCCGAAAACACAGAAAGCAGATTATACAGGATAAATGCCGTTTGCGATTCTCAAAATAATGTTCATATTGTATATAAAGCAGAAAGTACGATGATATATTACAAAAAATATGATGGGACTACTTGGAGCAGTCAGGAAGAAATATATTATTGTAATAACGGACTGAATTTAAAAATAGATTCGAACAACAGGCTGTACGCAATAATGTGGAGTCCCACCCAGACATATTACGCTTATCATGAGGCTTCGGATACAAATACGGCTAACTGGACGGTAACATGTATAAGCGCTTATGAAAATATGTATATGAAGGATTTTACTTTTGATGCAGATAATAATATACACGCTGTCGGTGAATATTATATTTACGCTTTGGACGAATACCGGCCTTTTTATATGAAATACGACAGAAGCAGGGAAAGATGGGGTACTATACGTTTAATGGATTATATTGAAGAAGCTTCCTCCGCACAAGCAATTATACTTACAAATGAAGGTAATTTAATTAGCAGTATATGCTATGGTACCAATGATTATACGAACAAAAATTTTATTTACACAAAATCATTGTTAGATACCTTGTGGCAAAATGCAGGATATGTAAATTCTAATATGTCAAGGTCGAAAGAAATGTTAATCAGCTCAGACGATCATCTTCATTTTGTAGAAAATGAATTCAGCATTAATGCTAACATTATATATACGACAAACGTTAGCGGTTCATTTCTAAGGGAAGTTGTTCAATCGGATACTGCAAATTATAGCTATGGTCCATTCGATGTCGAATTATATAATAATCGTTTTATTTATTCAGTTTACGGTAAGTCAAATACTGAAAATTTTTATAATTATATTTATTTTCAGTCTAGGCAGATAGAAACAGGAATAGATGATCCAGAATTGACATTACCAGCCACTGCAACACTCAATCAGAATTATCCTAATCCTTTTAATAATGAAACTGAAATTACATTCTCAATTCCTAAGGCATCAGAAATACAATTGAATATTTATAACATCAAAGGCGAGATAGTAAAAAGCCTGCTTAATAAGAAAATGAACAAAGGTATTCATTCAGTTAACTTTCAGGCTAATGTTCTGAACACCGGTATTTATTTCTATCAGCTTGTCGTTAACGGGAAGATCCTTCAAACAAAATCTATGCTGTATTTAAAATAAAAAAAGGAGGTACTATTCGATTTAACCCTATACAAGAAAGTAGCCGTGGGCCCGGAAAAGCTGCGGCTGCAAATCTTCACAAGTACGGGTGACCGCCTGTACCTCCCTTAGTAATATACGGATGTACAGGTGGTTTCTCAAATGTAAAACATCATAAAAAAGGAGAAACACCATGTTAAAGAAACTCTTTGCGATTATTTTAATCGCAACCTCAATGTGTCTGCTATCCGCAGAAAAATATGCTGTTCTCGTAACAGGAGCAAAAGCTCCGACACAAAACGATCCGTATGCCGCATTCTGGATGGATACGTATCTGATGTGGGAAATGCTGTATCTGAAAGGCTTCGATCCTGCTAATATCTATGTCCTTTATGCTGATGGTATAGATTGCACAAATGGGTATGTTGACTTAGAACGTTACTCAGCTAAACATGCCGAAATTCTAGAGCCAGGTTATATGATCACCGATTATCCTGCAACAAGCAGTAATCTTGAAACTGTAGCTTTGGAGTTAAGAAGAAAGTCAACGGATAATGATTTTCTTTTCGTGTGGACATTCGGACACGGTTCAACTAACGGCAGCGGTTCGTCAAATCTTAATCTGATGGACACAAGCATCTCAGATACAGACTTTGCAACTTTGTTCAACGGTATAAAAGCGAACAAGAAAGTTTTCTGGATGGCTCAATGTTTCGGAGGTGGTTTTAAAGAAGAGCTGACTGGTAACGGTACATTTAATAATGTTATTTTCAGTTCTGCTGCGCAATCATATCAAGAGTCTTATTTTGCTGATAATATGCCTGTTGAGAATAAATCCCAGCCTGAGGAACAAGAGTTGCCAACAGATAACAGTAAACCTTCTATTGAAATAGACTGGTATGGTGTCAGCAATCCGCAGGCGCACTGGGAGTATAATTTCCATATGTACGCAGCTGCGAATCAACATAAACAGCATGAGGTTAATAGTGAGTTTTATTATAAAGATTTAACAATTGACGGTGTGCACTACGGTACTGTTCCATATTCTTTAGTTGACGGATTTAATGATCCCAGATATTCTTCAAATCCGCCACCTACTGCTGACGGTATTATAACCTTTGACGAAATCATACAGTGGGAAAGGTTTTACGAATCAAGCGAAGGCGAA
>JAKQBN010000032.1 GCA_029559475.1 bacterium | reverse complement strand
AACGTGCGGAAATACGCCATAGTGGCGTATATCCGCAACGTTGTAGCACGGATTTGGAGAATAAACGCCTCTGTGGCGTATTTTTTTACTGTATATCGAGGTTGTCGAGCGGACTGGCAATTTTATCCATTCCCTTTTTTGTTATGTGAGTATATATCTCGGTCGTTTTGGAGCTGTTGTGCCCTAAAAGTTCCTGGATATATCTTAAATCCGTTCCTCTCTCAAGAAGATGTGTCGCGAAACTGTGCCGTAGAGAGTGTACCGTCGCCTCTTTTTTGATCCCTGATGAAGCGAGTGCCTTATTGAATATATTCTGAATACTTTTGACTGAATATTGTCCGCCGGTTTCGCCTTCAAAGAGAAATTCTTTCGGTCTGTACTCTTTATAGTATTCTCTGAGCATGATCAGCAATTTATGGGATAATAGAGAGGTTCTGTCCTTTTTACCTTTTCCACCCCTGATTATGACAAGGTTTCGCGTTGAGTCGATGTCCGCGACCTTCATATTTACTGATTCGCTTATTCTTAAACCTGCCGAATAGATAAGGAACAGTATGCATTTATGCTTGAGATTTTTAACCTGATTCAATAAAATTGTTATTTCCTCTTCACTGAAAACCACGGGGAGCTTTTGAGGTTTTTTAGCTCTCGGTATATTGTAGAAATCCCTTTTTCTTCCCAGAACTTTTTCATAATAGAATTTGATGGCATTGATCAACTGGTTCTGATATCCGTAGGACATACCTTTCAGACATTCCTGATACAAAAAGTCCGTGATCTGCTCTTTTGTCAGAGAATCAACATCTTTTCCATGAAAATGAGCGAGGAATTTCTCGAAGAAGTGGTTGTATGAATTTATAGTATTAAGGCTGTAGTTCTTGAGCCTCAATAAGCGGTTGTATTCTGATAATTCTTTCAAGATAATGATTCCCTAGTATCTGTCAGCCGACCCGAGTACGTTGCGGTTCTTGTCCATGATCATTTTCTTGAGTTCGTCTCTGGCTGGTCCGAGATATTTTCTGGGGTCAAACTCTGAAGGATTTTCAGTGAAGACTTTTCTTACGATAGCTGTTACGACCATTCTGCCGTCAGTGTCGATGTTGATCTTGCATACCGCCGATCTCGCCGCTTTTCTTAGCTGTTCTTCGGGAACACCTACGGCGCTTTCCATTTTTCCGCCGTACTGATTTATCATGTCGACGTACTTTGGAAGTACGGATGATGAACCGTGAAGTACGATGGGGAAGCCGGGTATTCTTTTTTCGCATTCTTCAAGGATATCAAAGCGGAGCGGAGGTACGGATTCGCCGGGTTTTACTTTGAATTTATAAGCTCCGTGAGATGTGCCTATTGAAATAGCAAGGCTGTCAACGCCTGTTTTTTTAACGAAATCCTCCACCTGCTCGGGATGAGTGTAGTGCGAGACCGCAGATGACACTTCATCTTCTATTCCGGCAAGTACTCCGAGCTCGCCTTCAACCGATACGTCTCTCGCGTGTGCATATTCGACTACCTGTTTTGTCAGCGCTACGTTTTCATCATAAGGGAGATGAGAACCGTCGATCATTACCGAGGAGAAGCCGTTGTCAATACAGGATTTGCAGAGTTCGAATGAATCGCCGTGGTCAAGGTGGAGGCAGATCGGTATGTTCGATCCCATTTCTCTAGCCATTTCGGCAGCGCCCATAGCCATGTATCTGAGAAGCGTTGAGTTCGCGTAGCTTCTTGCTCCTTTGGAAACTTGGACAATTACCGGCGATTTCGATTCTATGCAGCCGTAAATGATAGCCTGGAGCTGTTCGAGATTGTTGAAATTGTATGCCGGTACCGCATACTGATTTTTCATTGCTCTTTCGAACATTTCTCTTGTGTTGGAAAGACCGAGTTCTTTGTAGCTTACTGCTTTTGTCATTTTCGACTCCTATTTTAAATTGATATTTGCTGTATTTTTAAATATATATAAATACCGGCGCTAATTCAACTGTATTTTTTTACAGAACTCAACGATGTTTTCATATTGAATTATATTTCTGTCCGAATTTATGCGCGATTTGATCTCCGCGGAACCGGCGCCGGCTTTTTTGCCGAAAATGATCTTGTAAGGTATTCCGATCAGGTCAGCATCTTTGAACTTGAATCCCGGCGAAAAATCCCTGTCATCTATTAATACATCGTATCCTGAATTTAACAGCTCTGTGTAGCACTTTTCAGCCTGATCTGTAAATTCCTGATCCGCGGCGATTATTACTGCATCGTATGGCGCTATGAAAGCCGGCCAGGTTAATCCGTATGCGTCATTATTGGATTCGGCGGCAAGTCCCAGAACGGAGGTTATGTTCAGGTTTAAAAATGATGTATGTGCAACATCCTGACTGCCCCTGTTGTCAAAAGTGATATTTCTGGATTTTGATCCATCCGGCCCGCATTTTGATATCTTTGCGGTAATAAATCCTTTAATTTCATCAAGCTTGCCGATGCCGCAGGACGCGCAGACATCGCCTTGTTTCGTTCTGTGAAGATCAGCGATCTTGTCCGGCAGTGGAATGTCGCGGCCGAACCGGACATTGATATTATGATAATCGGTTTTATTCAGACCGCACAGGAAATGATCGGTTTTCAGGATAGAATTATCGCCGATGATCTCAAATTTCTTGTTAAGGTTAAAAGGTCCGGCGAAACCCACTTCTGCGCCTGTCAGTTTTCTGATATCGTTCTCCGATGCAAGTTCAAGACTTTCGCAGTTAATGAATTTTTTTAGCTTGATCTCGTTAATGTCGAGATCGCCACGAATCAGAACCGCGGCGAACTTTTCTTCTTCGGCGTAAATCATTTTATAGATTATGGTTTTTACCATCTGATGCTCAGGGATGCCTGTGAATTCAACGAGCTGTTTTACCGTTTTTATCTCCGGTGTGTACAGCTCAGTCAGGCCGGCTTCAACATTTGAAACAGGTATAGGTTCCGGTACTGACAGAACGGAGTTTTCTGATGCGCAGCATCCGCATTCCGGGCATTTGAAGAACCTGTCTTCGGCTTTTTCTGAAGGGACAACTATAAGATTATTCTCGTGATTATCAGCCGTGAAGAAGGGCAGATTTAGTCTGCTAAAATTGTCCGAAATATTTTTTGTCAGCGCTGAAATTGAAATATCGGCGGATTCAGAATCCCGATCAAATACGCAAGCATCCAGTTTCAAAAATGATCCGCTCAGTATAATGCTGAATTTTGACCTCACTTTATCCGTCGCTCCGGAACTGATCTGATAAAGTTTTAAAGGAAGCTGTTTATAGGAGCTGATGAATTTTCTTCCGAGAGCAAAAAAGCCGTCTTCAGCTATAACTTCAGGCGGTATACCGACCTGCTGAAATCCGGTTTTCTCAAGTGATGAACTTAAATGATTTGACAACTTCTCAATACTTTTTATCAGAACCGGCATAAGAATAATACCGTTAGAAGGATCTTTTACGGTCAGATTAGCCTTTTTAAAAAGCATATCGCTTTTAAGATCAGTTCCCGAAGGTGAATTTTTATCACTGAAGAAGAACAAATTTGACATTCGCATAATACAGCTCCGTTCCAAAGTTATTTATACTGCATATAATAAGATTTAACGAAACTAAAAGCAATTCAATGTTGACTTTATGAATAAAAAAGTTAAATTACATTACGATGAAATAATTATTATGAGGTTGGAAAATGAAAAGATTCACAATGACAGCCATAGCGGGAATAGCGCTTTTTTTAATCGGCTGCGCACCTACTCAGGCTCTAAGGAACGTAGCGGACATGTCAGACAGCATGAGCAGGATTGGCGCCAATACCGGCGCTACGAATAATTCGACAGGAACTGGAGTCTATCAGGGCGGAGCGGGAGATATGCATTACATTCAGGATGACGACTGGTTTTATTCTGACAGGGAATTTGAAACAGGATGGATCAGGGTTGAACTTGCAAAGATGCTGCAGGCGGCTACACCGGAAACTAAGAACGAAGCGAAATTCATGGATGTTAAAGATGGCAAAGAAGTATGGTCTCAGCACTACTGGAAAACGAGAATAGCTCAGCCTTCAGAGATCAAAATGGGCGCAATTATGGTCATTTTCGATTATTCCAGAGGAGACAGGTATATCAGACCTGAAGATCAGGAAAAAGCAAGGACTGACAACTGGTTCATGGCAAAAATAACTGATGTTTCCACGCTATATCAGAATTATGTTATGGTATCAGGCGGATACAAAGTCAATACTGACAACCTCAGAGTGATAGTAAGATAAGCAGGTAAAAAGATGAAAAGAATAATATGTGCAGTTGTATGCGCGCTTGTATTTACTACCGTGGTGCATGCAAAAGACGAGGAATCGCTTTATGACATTTCCCCTGACGCAACGAAGAAAAATTTTGTTCCTCAGGACACGACATTATATAAGACAAGTTCGGATGCCGAAAAAGCCCAGAAGCTGAAAAAGATAAGAGCTTTGGACGAAAGATACTATTATTCAAAAGACAATAAAAAAATGGTGCTTGTTCCTGCCCAGGCATTCATAATGGGCAGCGATAGCGGGTCGGATCTGGAAAAGCCTGCGCATAAAGTAAGGGTTCAGGCGTTCTATATGGATGAAACTGAAGTTACTAATGCTCAGTTTCAGAAATTTCTAAAAGCTACAGGCTACAAACCGATGGGAAGTATGGCACATTCGAAAGACAGAAAGTTCAATGATCCCAGCCAGCCTGTTGTAGACGTAGATTACTACGATGCGCTCGAATACGCCAAATGGGCAGGTAAAAGGCTTCCTACCGAAGCGGAATGGGAATGCGCGGCGAAAGACAGTAATAATTACGAATATGCTACCGGAAATGCTATTAGTCCTGAGAAAGCTAAATACGGCGAAAGGATGTCTCAGGGAAATCCCGCGCCTGTTAAAAGCTTCAGGCCGAACAGCAGAGGTATTTATGATCTGTCAGGAAATGCCGCGGAATGGGTTTACGGTATTCTAGATGCCTATCCGGGAAACAAAAAGCCGAATGCTGGATATGGAAAATTAAGGATACCCAGAGGCGGATCGTGGTTTTCAAAACAGGAACAGTGCAGGACATTCAGCCGGAGCGCGATAGATATTTCAAATTCATCAGGCGGAGTCGGATTCCGGTGCGTCATTGATTACGATATAGCTAAGAGAAGGATGGAAAAAGACAAAGCGAATAAATAAATGAATTACAGGTGCCGGCTACAAGCCGGCATTTTTTTTATAACAGTTTCGGATTCTTCTTAGAAAGCTCTTCGAGATAGATTTTTTTTATGCCCAGAATACCTTTCAGATTGTGTATTCTTTCATTTATACGTGCAGCATCAGGTATTTCTTTACTTTTTACAGCCGTGATCATTATATTCTTATGAGTGTGTTCGTCCGTTATGAACTCGAACACTTTTGTATCATAACCGTGCTCTTCAAGTATCAATGCGCGCAGAGCATCAGTCGTCATTTCAGCCAGTCTTTCTTCAAGTATTCCGTGTCTAGTTATTTCTTTGAGCGCGTTATTTATATCAAGCTGTTTTCTTATCTGTTTATGACAGCACGGAGATACTATGATGATATCAGCCTGTGAAGTTATGCCTTTAAAAATCGCGTCGTCTGTAGCAGTATCGCAGGCATGAAGGGCGATTAGAATGTCGCAGTGAGTAAAATTACTGTCAGCTATTTGGCCCTGCGAGAATTTCAGACCGGTAAAACCGCACTCTTTTGCAGTATTATTACACTTAGCTATAAGATCGTCTCTCTGCTCGATCCCGGTGACGTCCGATTTGATCTTCATCCCGTTCGTCAGAAAATCATAGACCGCGAAAGTCAGATACCCTTTGCCTGAACCCATATCGTAAACGGCAATTTCTTTCTTATCCTTTAGAGATGATGAGTTTATAAGATCATCTATAGTTTCAATGAACCTGTTTATCTGTCTGAATTTGCCGCTCATGCCTTCCGTTACTTTACCTCTGACAGTAACTCCGAGCATTTCGAGCCAGGCGCTGTTTTCAGCGGAGATCATTCTTTTCTTTTTCAGATTATGTTCAAGAGAGAATTCGCCGGCGGTGTGTTTAGCTTTTGAGCTATAATAGAGTAAATTACCCTTTTTAGTCCGCCTGAATGAATGATCAGCCTCTGTCGTGAATATTACGCACATAGTAAAGGTGTCGCCGAATAGCTTCTCAGAATGTACAACTCCTTCTTCGATCCCGAAGTTCTTTGTGACCGTTTTTGTCTTGTAAGTATAAAGAAATGATAAAGTATGCTTTGCTTTCAGTTCGACAATCCTTACCGTAACTTTGTTAAGTTCGCCTTTTTTATCATCCGGCGAGGAAAGGATGAGCCTGATAAATGAATTATTGTGCAGAGATGAAATTAATATGGCGGAAAGTTGATTAGTCATAATATGTCCCGTATAAATCTTGAACTAAATTTAAGAAAATGTATGGAAGTAGTCAATTAGAGCTTTTATATTTGAAAAGAATAATTTTCTTGATTATATTTATGTTTAACTAAATCAATGACACTAATAAATTAAGGTATACGGTATTAAGAGATTTATAAAATTTACAGCATATTCGATCGCAGGTCTTTTAGGGCTAATACTTATTTCAATGGCGTTAACGCTGCTTCTTGTCAATACTGAATGGGGAAAAGCCAAAATCGTGGGGATTGCTAACGAACACTCTCCGTTTCAGATCGAACTTGAAAATTTAAGTCTGAATGTTTTTAGAGGAAGAGTTGAACTAACGGGTCTTAAGATCCTGGACACTCAGAAAACGAGAGTGGGAAGTATAGGATATCTCGGTCTTGGGGTTCAGTACAGCCCGATATTATCAGGCAGGTATATAGTAGATTCGCTCATCGTTTCAGATATCGATCTTGATGTTAACAAAGAGCAGCTTGATGTATTTAAACACAGTAAACAGGAAGAGAAAAAAACTGAACCGGATCCGGCCGCAGTATTGCCTGATATTGTAGTGAAAAATTTCACAATAAAGAATTTATCTTCGGCGTATTCGGATAAAAACGCGGGATCGGAGTATAAAATTAAAAGCAGTCTGATTCAAGCCCGGGCGGAAGTAAAGAATACGGACTATTCTGTCAGAATGGAAAAAATAGAGGCCGAATTACAAACACCTCAGTTCAATAAGAATGTCCGGAACGATATTTTGGCAATTAAGATGATAGGCGCTGCAGTGCAGCTGGAAGAAACGAGGTTTCTGACCCGGGGACTCGATTTTACCATAGGCGGCGCCGTAGAGAATATCTATAAAATTCCGTTCTTCGATATGAAATTCAAGGCCGATATAGAGACGGAAAAGCTTTTCGACAGGATGGAAATATTCTCCAAAGACAGCGGAATTTTATCTGTCGCCGGATCTGTATCGGGCGAAGCTGAGGATCCTGAAGCCGATCTTACATTCGGGCACGGAACAGGAGTCCTTTTATCTCAGAAGATAAACGGTCTTGAAATCACCGCATCATTTAAGGAAAAAATGCTCAACGTTACTGCGGAAATAAAAAAATCCGCTTCGGAAAGTTTCTCGATGGATGGTTCTCTGGATATGGCTAAAGCTTTTACCGCAGGACTGATCTCGTCAGAGCCGGATCTCAAAAAAGCCGAGTACGATATTAGCGCGAATACCGAAAATTTCAGCCTGAGCAATATACCGGGAATGCCTGATGCGGTCTTCGATTTCGGGCTGGAGCTGAAAGGTAGAGGTGTAAAGCCTGAAGAGATAACGGCTAACGCGCTGGTAAATACGCAGATCAGCCCCTTCAGTTACGATAAATTCCACTTGAAAGAGAAAGCTTCGATCGTAGCGGATTTAAGTTGGAATAAAGGAAAATTACGTGCTGCAACCGAACTGAAAACAGGCAAACTCGCATGGGATGTTTACGAAATAACTTCTTGTTCACTTTCCGGTGTTGCGAGCGAAAATGGATCCGCCGAAATAAAGCGGCTTGATTTCCGAATGGACAGTTCAAATATCAGTCTCAATGGAAAAGCTAAAGTTTTCAGCAAAGATATGAAGATATTAAAAAATCCCGAAATAGATTTTATATTTTCGGGAAGCCGCATAAGATCGGACAAATTCTATCCTGACATTTCTACGGAGATCGATTTTAACGGATGGATAAAAGGATCTTTAAAAGCTCCGACCGGAGAATTTTTACTGAATACGGACAGGATCAGCTATCAGGGGATAGAGATAGACAGCATCGGACTGAAAGCGGGAATAGATAAAAATGTTTTAAACCTTGATGAGCTGTCGGTTTCAGGAGGCGGGGGAAAGCTGTCGGTTTCAGGAACTATGAAGGACTATAAGATTTTTGCTGCCGATGTAAGGATTACAAGTATAAAGTCTGATTCTATATATTCGAAGATCACCGGAACCGCCTCTGCAGTTATCGATGGGGAAATTAAAGCTGAAGGTACTTTTAAAGATCCTTCAGCTTCAGGAAATATAACACTCAGGAATTTGTACGTAACGGAAACAAAGTTACCGGACACTAAAATAGATATCAGCTATAAAAACAGATACGCAGAACTGACGGCAGATCCCGGCTTTATCATAAAAGCTCATTCAAATATTAAAACAAAAGATTACGGGTTCGATATCGATTTTGACAGATGGGATTTCTCTCCGTATCTGCCGGAAAATTCCGACGGTCATTTGAAAGGCTTTTTGGCGGGCAGAATCAAAGGGAACGGAAATATTGACAACATAGCAGAAACTGAATTAGATTTCCAGATCGATTCCCTCACGTTCGATATGGACGAAACAAGATATGTTTCCGGATCCGGGATCGAAGCTAAGGTTAGAAAAGAAAAACTCCTATTTGAAAATTTCAAACTGAACTATCTTGACAGCGGTTTTATTGATATTAACGGTTATGCAGATCTAAAGAGCAATATAGATATAAAAACTTCAATACTGTTCCCTGTGAAGTCGCTGTCTTTCGTAAATGAAATGCTTTTAAATTCGGAAGGTTTCGTTAAAGGTGATCTGGACATCGGAGGCAGTATTTCCGAGCCGGTTGTT
Source organism: bacterium (assembly GCA_029559475.1). Classification (GTDB taxonomy): domain Bacteria; phylum UBA4055; class UBA4055; order UBA4055; family UBA4055; genus UBA12480. Next base: position 54,631 of record JAKQBN010000032.1, on the reverse strand, counting down.
AAAGGTAACATAGATTTCGACGGTCTGGGATTTTACATCGAAGAGACCGGACAGATGATCCATGATGTAATCGGAAGCATAGGCATTTCTCAAGAAAAAATAGAAATTAAAGAGATAAAAGGGATGCTCGATAAAGGGATCTTCGGACTCAAAGGCGGAATATCGCTGAATAAGTTCAGACCTGAAAATATTGATTTTAAAATGTCTGCTACTGCGATCCCTATGAACATCCCTGATCAGCTGGAAGGTCTTCTGAATATCGAGATGGATTTTAACGGCGACTTTGAAAAGGGTAGGCTTGCAGGCGAGATCGAAGTCGTTGATGCATTATATTATAAGGATATCGATCTATTCGGAAATGTATTCGAAAGTTCCGCTCCGAGGATCGTAAAGAGCTTTTCAGAAGGTAAAAAACTGCCTGATATCTCTCTTGATCTAAAGCTCAAGAGCAGACGGGACATCGTTATGGACAACAATCTGGGATTTATAGAACTCAAGCCTGATATTCAGGTAAAAGGAGATATCTCAGCGCCTTTGATATCCGGAAGAGCGCTGATACGAGAAAACGGTTTTCTGATGTTCCAAAAGAAGACTTTTACGATAAAGAAAGGAGTTCTTGATTTTGAGCCTGTTTACGGAATGCTCCCCACGGCGGACATTCAGAGCGAGACTGAAGTCGGTATATATAAAATATTTCTTTCGGTGACAGAAAATCTCTCGAATCCGAAATTCACACTAACATCTTTTCCAGCAGAAAGCGATGCCGATATTCTTTCGATACTCATCTTCGGCAGAAAAGCTTCAGAACTCGCGGGGCAGGGTGACGGGCAGCCTGTCTCAAAGGAGAAACTGATAGCGGACTGGCTTTCCGGTTCTTATTCGGAAAAAGTCGCGGATAAAACAGGGCTGGATTATATAGAAGTAAACGTACCGGACGATTTTTCAGCATCCGCTCCTTCGGGTTACGGACTTACTGTCGGGAAAAAGATATCGGACAGGCTCATACTTAAATATTCGCTTGTAAATAACGGTTCTGAAATGATACAGAAAGGTTCTGCTGACTATCAGATGTTCGAGAACATTATATTTTCAGGCTTCAGATCCACCGACGGCAGTTTTGGAGCGGAAACACAGTTCAGGAAGGAATTCCGATGAAACTGAAGCTCGTTTTCATACTTCTTTTCATCTCTGCGTTATATTTGTCCGCATCGAAAAGTATGAAAGGTTTTGCCGAAGCTCCAAGAATATCGGATATCGAATTCTACGGCATCTACCCTTTCTTTTCAAATGAGCTTCTGAACAGGATGTCTGTTTATCCCGGATCGGTCTATGACGAAGAAAAAATTGAACTTCAGAAGAAATATCTCTCAGCGTATCTTAACTCCAAAGGTTACGATTCTGTAGTAGTGCGGACGGAGACTGAAGAAATATCGGAAAAACTCAGGCTTATAAAGATAAAAGTGGAAAAGGGCGGATATTTTACGATAGAAAAGATAAGCATTTCAGGCAACAATAATATGTCGGGCCTGAGACTCAAAAAAGAGATGAAGACCTGGTGGAGAAGTTTTATGTTCGGCGCTCCCGGCAGGCTGATCCCGGATGAGCTTGAAATAGATCTGGAAAAAATAACCGCGCTTTATAAATATAAAGGTTATGTCGACTGCTCGGTCAGTTACGAATTGATAAAGGACAGCATCGAACGGACTTCTGAAATAAAAGTCATTATAAATGAAGGCCCCGAATATAATATTGATTTTTCGGGAAATGAATTTTTCTCTGACAGAAAACTTAAGGAACAGACTGACAAGATCAATGAGGGTAAAAACGGCTCTGTCGCGCTCAGAAAGTCGTTAAGAACTATCAGGAATATGTACCGCGAGGAAGGATTCTCTGATGCGAAAGTCAATATGAAAGATACACTGGTCATCGAAGAAGACAGGCAGGTAAAAAGTGTTACCGTAGAGATCAAAGAGGGTGTAAGACCGCTTGTTACAGATATAACATTCGAAGGGAATTCAGTTTTTTCCGGCAGCGAACTCGGGAAGTATCTCAACAGCGTGGTAAGAAGATGGTGGAGAAGAAGTGAATATTTCAGAAAGGACATTTTCGAGGATGATGAAAGGAACATAAAAGCTTTTTACGGACAGAACGGATTCATATCGGCTGATGCAGCTTTAGAAGTAAAATACAGCAGGAAAAGGGATAGCGTAAGGATCCTGGCCGAGATCAAAGAAGGAACAAGAACGCTGATAGGCAGGGTGTCGTTCGAGGGAATTCCGCAAGATCTAGAAGTCGAAGTAGGTAAAATATCTTCCGAGCTAGAAGGCAAACCTTACAATAAAGGTATGATAACAGGAACAGCGCCGAGGATCAAAGGTCATCTCGCGGCCAAAGGCTACATTTTCGCCGAAGTCAATGAAAGAACTGAATTTTCAAAAGACAGCTTGAAAGCAGACATCTGTTTCTGCGCCGACATTAAAAATAAAGCTTCGACAGGATCGATCTTCGTAGCGGGCAATCTTAAAACTAAGGAGCGGTCCATAAGAAAACTTCTTAAGATAAAAGAGGGTGAACCATTTTCCGTAGCAGAGCTGTCGGACGGGCTCAAAAACCTAAGGAACCAGAAGATATTCAGGTCGGTCTCTTCATACACTTCAGAAACAGGATCAGACACGCTGGACATTCTGGTTAGCGTTGAAGAATATCCGCCTTATTATTTCCAGGCCTCAGGCGGCTACGAGAGTTATAGCGGGGCCTATGCAAGTCTGCATGCGGGCAATAAGAACCTTTTCGGAAGGAACAAGGAATTGAGCATAAAAACCGATCTGTCTTTCGTCAAACAGACAGTTACAACAGCTTTTACAGAACCTGTATTGATCATACCGGAACTTTCCGGAACGCTTTCCATTTTCTGGGAAAGGGAGGATATATCAGAGCCTGAGTATCAGACTGAAACGATAGGGATCGGCGCAGGTGTGAACTACAGGTGGAAGAGCAGCCTTCAGTCAATAATACAGGCGCAGATCGAGCACAGAAAGCTAAATGAAGAAAACATTTCCGGCGCGGATTCGAATACCGTAATGAACACCGGCAGTCTTAAATTCATTCAGCTATGGGACAGGCGCGATTCTTTCATGGTTCCCAGAAAAGGCGTGTACGCTAACCTGGATACCGAGTTTTCAACAGGCATAGATAATAACGAAGACGATTTTATAAAATACAAGTTCGATCTTAAATATTTTTTCACGCCTTTCGGTCCGGTGACCTTCGCGTTCGCGGCCAGGCTTAACTTTCTCCAGATGACCGATCCTGATGCCGATCCTGCAGTTGACCAGCTTTTCTATCTGGGCGGAACTTCAACGGTCAGAGGTATTAACGAAAATTATTTCGCGGTAGACGCGGCAGGTGAGCCCGCAGGAGCGAAACTGACAGCGCTGTTCATTTTCGAGCCGCGCTATGAGTTCAGAAAGAACTGGGAGATCCCGTTTTTTCTGGATACAGGTTTAATGTCGGAAACAACTGAAGGCGGGGGGGAGACGTTACGCTCTACCGCGGGTACAGGTTTGCGCTACATCACGCCGATAGGCGCGATGGGGGTTCTCTGGGGATTTCCCTTAGACATCAAAGACGGCTGGCAGGAAGGTGTATTTCACTTTTCGGTAGGCTATACTTTTTAACTATATAACTCTATTCTCTTTTAAACCCGATTCAAAGTTGATGATGTTGTTTTTAGTTATTTCCGCGCGTCTTTTGAGAGCCTCACAAGTCTTAAAAGCGATATGGGGAGTCAAAATAACATTGTCAAGCTTCAGGAATGGATTGGCGGGTTTTACAGGTTCGATGGAAAAAACATCAATTCCGGAACCGGCTATCTTTCTTGACGAAAGAGCTTCATAAAGATCCTGTTCATCTACGACCGGACCTCTCGATGTATTGATCAAATATGCAGACTTTTTCATCATTGCGAGCTGCTTTTTCCCGATCAGAGCTTTAGTGTCTGAATTTGAAGGTACATGTATGCTCAGTATATCGGAAATGGAGCATAGCTCTTCAAGCGTATCAACATATTTACCGCCGAGATCAATGAATTCTTTTCTCTGAGTGCGAGACCATCCTTTTATTTCGCATCCGAAAATCTTGAAAATTTCAGCTGTTCTTATGCCTATCGCGCCTGTACCGCAAATTCCTACGGTTTTTCCAAAAAGTTCAATACCGGGTTTACCGAGATCCCAACCGCCTTCGCGGATGAGTTTATTACCTTTCGGTATTTCCCTGAGCAGCGATATCGCCAGACCTACTGCGAGTTCAGCCACCGAGTTCGTTGAATATGCAGGCACATTGCAAACTGCGATATTATTCTCTCTGCAATAATTCAAGTCTACACTGTCATAGCCTGTAAAAGCGACCGCGATCAGCTTCAGGTTCGGAAATTCCGCCAGTTCAGCAGATCCGAGTTTTTTCTTCACAGTTACAAAAACTTCGACAATATCTTTATCAAAATCTCCGTCGAACCAGGCTATGTCATTACCCGGTAGATCGAAAGATTCCCGTTCAACTCCAATTTCCTCAAGAATAAGTATTTTCATTACTATGCCTCATTTATAATTCAATTACGGTACCTGCTCCGCCCGGAATGTATTTATCATAGAATCGTGATTTTATATCTTCGATATGTCTTGTGCAGTGGGAGGGGCAGATCTTTTCCGATCTTTCCATGACTTCGTACTCTTCCGAACCGTGAAGCCCGCCTACGATAAGGCTTATCTTTTTGTCAGGGAATGTCCCTAGGATATTCCCCAGTCCCGGATGGCAGCAGCCAATGATAACAACAGCTCCTTTTTGAGTGTCAAGAAACATCGATTGCTCAATATCGTTAAGCTCACCTGTAGTATATATTCCCGGGTAAATTTCTGAAGGGGTGCTGTAGCTGATCACTTGGTTTTTATATTTTATGCCTCTTACCGAGGGCGGTATATGAACGACCGCATTCTGGTTCTCATTGAGCATAGCAGATAAACCGCCAATATGATCGAAGTGCTGGTGCGAGATGAAAATATCGTCTATCGAGGCGGGATCTATTCCGAGTATCGCCATGTTTTCCAATAAGATTCTGCCGTTACCGCCAGTGTCGAACAAAATATTGCGGGTGCCGGTTTCGATAAGGCATGAAAATCCCCAATCCGGTGTAAGAGCGGGAACCGTGACAGTGTTGTCATACAGAATTGTAATTTTCATATTATTTAAGCGCTTTCAGAGCAGCCTCATAATCAGGTTCCTGAGCTATATCGGGTACAAGTTCCGTATAGATCACTTTTTGATCCTCATCAAGCACAATAACAGCTCTGGCGTGAAGATTTGCAAGCGGACCGTCAATTATCTCAAGGCCGTAATCGTACCCGAACGCGCCTGTTGCGAAATCTGAAAGCGTAATAACATTATTCAGCCCTTCAGCTCCGCAGAACCTGCTTTGTGCAAACGGGAGGTCTTTTGAAATGCAAAGCACTTTTGTGTTTTTCATTTCGCCTGCAAGTTTGTTGAACTGCCTTACAGACATCGCGCAGGTAGGCGTGTCGAGGCTGGGAAAAATATTAAGAACGAGTTTAGATCCTTTAAAATCGGTAAGAGTTAATCTCGCAAGTTTGTTATTTACGAGAGTAAAATCCTTTGCTTTACAGTTCTTTCTCGGTAGGCTACCGTTCGTGTTGATCGGTTTTCCTTTTAATGTGATCTTTGCCATTATTATTCTCCATTTTTTTTGTTTTTTATTCCAACATATAATAGTACATTTATCATGGTATAAAAACAATGATAAAAGTTATGAAAATCTTCATCGCGATACCCGCTCTCAATGAGTTTGAAAACATACCTGAACTGCTTAAAGACCTGAAAGCTCAGACAGTTACTGACTTTAAAGTATTTGTTTGCATCAACAATCCGGATGAATGGTGGAACGATCCGGTTAAAAGGATAAAGTGCGAGAATAATGTCAAAACGATGCAGATGCTGAATTTGGAACAAAGGCTCGATTTAACAATCATAGACAGATTTTCTCCAGGTAAAGGCTGGAAAGGCAGACAGAGAGGTGTCGGGTATGCCCGAAAAGAGTTATTTGAAGCTATCGACCGGATTGCGGACGATGAAGATATCGTTATCAGCCTGGATGCAGACACAAGGATAAGACCCGGTTTTATTTCATCAGGCAGGAAACAGTTCATAAGCCATAAAAAAGCTATGCTTCTAACGAATCCGTATTATCACAACCTGACAGGAAATGATGCTCACGACAGGGCGATTCTCAGGTATGAACTATACATGAGATACTATCTTATCAATCTGCTTCTCATTGATTCTCCTTACGCATTTTCCGCATTGGGTTCCGCAATTTCTTTCAGCGTAAAAGGTTATCGCAAAATAAGCGGAATTACGCCAAAAGAAGCCGGCGAGGATTTTTATTTCGTGAACAGGATGAAAAAAGCAGGCGAAATACTGATATGGAATGACGAAGCTGTTTATCCTTCAGCAAGAGAATCGGACAGAGTGCCTTTCGGAACCGGGCCGGCGGTTATAAAAGGCAAAAGCGGGGATTGGGACAGCTATCCTTTCTACGATAAGGAAGGATTTGAAAGAATAGGGGAGACCTGCAAACTTTTTCCCAAGCTGTTTAAAGCAGACTGTGAAACACCGATTGATGAATTCATTCAGAGATCATTCGGTGAGAATATATGGGAACCATTGCGTAAGAATTTCAAGACTGAGAAGCTTTTTGTCCGTGCCTGTCATGAGAAGATCGACGGGCTCAGGATACTCCAGATACTGAGATACTATCAGATAGGAGATAGCCTGAAGAATTTTATAAACTTCAGCGTGAATGAGCTTGAAATGCCAATTAAAAAAGATTTTTTATTCGATAAAACTTCAGTTGTCGAAATAGATGCTGTAAGGAATGAATATTTCAGGATCGAATCTGAACTGAGAAAAAAAACACGATCACTATAACGGGCTATTGTAAAAACCACAGGATTTGCGTATTTTACATATTAACGAAAAGGGATAATCAGGAATGGTCTGGGAAGACAAAAGAACAAAGATGACAATTATCGCGCTGCTTGCGGCAGGACTAATCGTCCGTTTTTATTTTTATTTCGGACATGTGTTTTCAGACGATGCGTATTACAGCTATCTGGCCCATACATTATACAGCGGTGAATTCGGTGCTGATTATCTTGGTTATCCGGTCTGCCTTGTAAGAAAAGGGATTTCAGCGCTGACAGCTATCTCATTCTTTCTTTTCGGTACGAATGAGGCTTCTGCAACGGTCTTTCCTATGATATTTTCGTTCCTTAATATGATCCTTGCCTATACAGCAACAAAAGTGATCACGAGATCCGAGATCAGTTCGGTGATCGTTCTTCTGCTTACGGCATTTTATCCAACTGAAGTATTATTTGCTTCGATTGCTTTTACGGATATGTTCTCGGCTTTTTTTATAAATTCAGGAATTCTTCTTCTGTTCATGGCGGACAGAGATAAAAAGTATTCTTATTCTGTTTTATCAGGCTTATTGTTCTTCATTTCGGTACTGTTTAAGATCAACGTTTTTTATACATCAATACTTTTATCAGCGCTTTTTATTTTCGTGCTTATAAAAAAAAGGTCATTGAATTTGTATATTTTCATTTCACTATCTGTTCTGGTATTAGGAATAATGCTGGAGGGATATGCATATTATCTTTCAAACGGGGATTTTTTCTACAGGCTGACTGTTATGAGCTCATATTCAGATTTCAGTAAACACGATTTTGCTCAAAGTTCCGGGATGACGCTTATGCTTGAAAACTTTACCGCTGTGTTTTTGCGAAGAACCATGATATTTATCCCGCTTATCGCCGTTCTTCAGCTTGTCATCAACCGCAAAGAAAGAAAGAACAGGCTTGTCGTTTACTGGTTCTCAGGTCTGTTGATTCTTTATTTGTTCTTTACTATGTCACTCTCTGAATACAAGCTGATACCGCTCAGATTCACATGGTATCTTTTCCCATTGTTCCTGCCTTCTATGATGGTTGCATCTAAACTAATTTCTTCGTTGAAAAAAGGATGGATGGTGCTATCGCTGGCAGGTTATATTGTATTTTCACTTTATATGACACAGCATTTCAGGACATATTTTGATTTGGAAAACGCAGAGTTGTTCAGGCATGCGGTCAAAGCAGAACCGGACATGATCATTTATACCGACCATTTTACAAAGTACAGCATCGATCTGATTGACGGATATAAAAAACCATCGAGGACTGTCAGGCTGAATCATGAAATGAAAAGATCTATTTCGGCAAATTCGCTCGCAGTATATCATTCAGGCCATACAAGCGAACTGAACAAGCAGGGATTTGACTATCCTGATGAAGAATATTTTATAAATAACGGTTTTGAAGAGATCAACAGGTTCGGTTCTTTTGTGATATACGAAAAGAAATAAACTCTTTATCTGAATTTTTCTCTTATTGATCTGAATATCTTATAACTTGCCGAATCGCATCTGGTAATGCTGAAATAGGCTTTCTGCACCGTGCCGAACTGTCTGAATGACCTTTCCACCGATTCGATCATGCTGCCTTCGAAATCGAATCTGTTTATTTTTCCCGAAAGGTTCTTTATAATTTCCCATATAAGCAGAGAAGCTGATTCGCTGTTTTTATGATCAGCATCGATCGAGCTTATAAGATCATAAGCGCTGTATTTCGACCAGACCACGAAAAGAGCTGAGTGTATTATCCCGTTCTTATCGACAGCATAGATCGTTCTGCCTGATCTGTGCGCATATACCTGTTCGTGGATCTTCAAAAAAAGTTCTTTCGAGTACGATATCTTCTGTCCCTGTTTCTCGAGGGTGTGTTTATGGTTTTCATAGAATTCTTCAGCGCCGAGATCGAATTTTACTTCGACGATCTCAGAGGCTTTGTTGATGTTCTTTCTTTTAGATGGAGTAAAATTATTGAACACCCTTTCAGTGTGCTCGATATCTTCTATAACATAAGTATATCTTGTTGTCTGGGAATAACCTTTCCAGTAGAACGGAAGCCAGTTCGAGACTGAATAATGGAAATTCTGATCGAAACAGGCTGTTCCCGGAAGCTGAGCTATAAGTTCGCTCATCATCTTTTTTTCATATTCGGCCTTGTTCGTTTCTTTTAGATCTGCAGGATAATTTATCCAAGGGCCTAAAAACTGCGTAAGCTGAGGCATTACTGAGATATTATAACCGAATACTGTTTTGATGTAATAAGGCATGAAAGCGAGAACTTCATTATCCGGTTTCACAAGGGCGACGTTCCAGTTTTTGCCGCAGACCGAATCCAGCCACCAGTCATACAGAAAAACCGGCAGATTTCCTTTTGTCCTGCAGAATTCCCGGTATATTGCCTTTTTATCGCTCAAATTTGATCCTGAAATTGTTGTTTGAACTTACATATCATAAGATAAGTTCTTTAATAGTTTTTTTCAAGCCTTCAAATAAAATATATTCTTACACAATCGCTCAAATCTACTAAAATGTGAATAAGCAAACCGATGCCGATGATCCTTGTTTTTGGGAAATAGACCATAAGCGCATACAACCCGACAGCATAGTAAGAGTGCAGAGGATGAAATCCTATGGAGCATCTGTTCGGATCGAAGGCGGGATCTGCCAATAAATGGTCAAGGTCGATCAGATAGGCGGAAACCATCAGCAGATAATTTTTCTTCCATCCTGGTTTAAAACAATAGAATGCACAAACAAGAGGCAGCAGAAGATGCAGAGAATTGTGAAATAAAAAATTAAGGTACATCAATGTAATTTTCTAGGATTAAATACAGCGTAGATCAGAATGAGCACGGGATAAATCTCAAGCCTGCCGAGAAGCATATTGACAACCAGTAAGAATGTTGAGAAATCATCAAAAAAGGCAAAATTCTCGATAGCTCCCACCCTTGCAAGTCCCGGACCTACGCCTCCGAGAGTTCCGGCTGAGGCTGAAAAAGAAGTGATAATGTCATATCCCTGAAATGTAAGTATAAGGGAAACGACCGCAAAAGTAGAAATATAAAGTATTACAAAAGCTATTGTGCTTTTGATTATCGGATCACTATAAACATCATTGGCAATTTTAACGGAGAAAAAAGCTCTGGGATAAGTGAGTTTTTTAATCTCATTATAAACAATTTTAATAACCATCATCAGTCGAATTTGTTTAATTCCTCCGGATGTAGAACCCGCGCATCCGCCTCCGAACATGAGCAGGATCAGCATAAGTTTTGAAAAATAGGGCCACATTTCGTAGTTCGCAGTAACATAGCCTGTAGAACTAGCCAGCGAAACCGTAGTAAAGAAAGAATGTCTCAGGCATAGAAAGAAACTGCTGTTGTATTTGAGGACTTCCGGGTATTTGCTTATGTCTTCCTGTGAATAATTGTGGAAATGCATGTTCATCGCTATTGCGAATCCTGTTAATAAAAGCAGAGTGGTATAGAACTGCCATTCTTTATCCCTAAAGAAACCTTTTACGTTCCCTCTGATAAGATTATAATGCAGAAAAAAGTTTATAGCGGAGACATACATAAAAGCTGTTATAAGTATCTCAACATACAGGCTGTCAAAATTACCGACGGACTTATTATAAGTAGAAAATCCTCCGGTACCGAGAGCTGCGAAAGTATGGCATAAAGCATCGAAAAGATCCATTCCCGCTGTCAGAAGAAGTATTGTCATAATTACAGTCATACCTGCGTAAATAAACCATAAAATCTTTGCTGTATCTTTTATTTTCGGGCTAAGTTTATCTTTAGTAGGACCGGCTGCTTCCGCTTTATAAAGCTGAGTCGAATTAAATCCTAGCATGGGAAGGATAGCAACGATCAGAACTATAATACCCATTCCACCGAGCCAGTGAGTAAAACTTCTCCAAAATAAAATACCTTTTGGAAGAGCTTCAATATCTGTCAGTATCGATGATCCTGTGGTCGTGAAACCCGACATTGATTCGAACAAACAATCGATATAATTACCTCCCGACATTCCCCATAACCAGAACGGCAGAGCGCCGAAAGCCGCTGCGGAGATCCATCCCATTGCAACTGCCACAAATCCTTCTCTAGGTCTTAATGTTTCATCAGATTTCAATAATAAAAACAAGATCAGACCGGAAAACGAAGTAATTAAAATTGAATAAAACAATTCATCAATATCATCTGAACCGTAGAAAAGTGAAAAGATTAGAGGAATTATCATCGAAACGGATAGAAGGAGCAGAAGCAGACCCTGGATCTTGAATATTGCTTTCCAGTTCATGCTGTTTACCTGTCTGACAGATTAGAGAACATTTTTTTTACTTCTGCTTTTGCAGATGGAAGTATAAATGATATCACGAAATCGTCCATTCTGATGTCGTCGTTCCCGTGCGGAATTATCATCTTCTTGTTTCTTATAATAACTCCTATTATCATTCCTTTTGGAAATGATACGTCTTTTAGCGGTTTATCCAGAAAATCAAGAGGACCCGTTATTTTGACTTTCATAGTTTCAGCTTTAAGGTTGGGGAGAGGATAAATCGATATTATCTCACCCTTCCTGCAGTATGTTAAGATCTCGGATAAAGCAAGCGATTCTGTAGAGAAAGCGGAGTCAATATCCTGTAGCTCATTGATTATCGAGCTGACGGCGATGTTAGTAATGTTGCAGATAGCTTTTGCAGCCCCAAATCTTTTTGCAAGCACTGCAGTAATAATGTTCTGTTCGTCCCTTGCTGTTACGCAAACCACGAATGAGTCTTTCATGTCGAGCTCGTTAAGAACGTTCTGGTTTGAACCGGAACCGTTGATTATAAGGACGTTTCCCAATTCTTCCGACAGCTGTTCGCAGATCTGTGGGTTTTCTTCAACTATAGTGACTTTTTTCCCTTTGGATGCTTCATATTTGGCGACTTCTTTTCCTATTTTGTTGCCGCCGAAAATGATGATCTTCTTGATTTTTATTGTTGATGCGAAATACAATTCAATGAGCTCTTTTAGCGTTTCAGTTTTTCCAATAAGAAAGATCTTATCACCTGCGTTGACATTATCATCACCGGAAGGAATTATGGTATTGTTGTTCTTGCTTACTGCCACTATCCTGATCTTTTTCCATATTTTGTTCATAGCGGCAATATCTTTTAATGTTTTACCTGCACCTTTGAAATCCTCTGTGATCTGAAGGCCAACGATCTTAATGTCGTTATCATGAAAATTTATATTTTCGACCGTTTCGGGATCTGCAATAAAATCGAGTATTTTATTTATAGATAGCTGTTTGGTGGCAATAAGATTATCAATTCCAAAATCCGGATGTGAAATTAAAGGATTCGAAAAATAGCTCTGCGAGTTCTCGACTTTAGCGATCGTGAAAGCTTTATAATGGCTGAGCCTTTTTACAAGGTCGCAGGAAATGATATTTACGTTATCATCATTTGTCAGTGCCAGAAAGAGTTCAACTTTCTCCAGGTTCGCTTTAGTTAATACGTTAACATCAGTTCCGCTTCCCGCGAGAACGTAGGCGTCAAGGTCGTCATTAAGTTTCTTTGCTTTCTCATCTGATTTTTCTATCAGAGTTATATCGTGACCTTCGTTGATAAGCTGCATCGCAATCGATGATCCAAGCTCGCCGCCGCCTATAATAAGAATGTTCATAAAAAAACCAGCATCAGTTATCTAGTACAAGCAGATAAATATAATTAAATAAAAAAAATTAATCAAGATTATAACTGTGCCTGAATAATTCTGATCATTTATATATCACTTTATTTCTGCCGGCATTTTTTGCCGCGTAAAGTCTTTCATCAGAGATGCGTATCAGTTCTTCAGCGGATTTTACCTCGGGGAAAAAATTAGCTACGCCGAAACTCATTGTTACCGGAACGTCCTTTCCTTCGAAGCGGAAAGAAGAGCTTTCGATGATCTTTCTCATTTTCTCAGCTATGATTATACCGCCCAGCTCGTTCGATGAGTGGCAGACGATAATGAATTCTTCTCCGCCCGTTCTTGCTATAAAATCAGTTTTACGGATAGACGATTTTATGATCTGAACAAGTTTAATAAGAACCACGTCGCCAAAAGCATGTCCGTAAGAGTCATTTATTTTTTTAAAATGGTCGATGTCCGCGGAAATGACGGTAAAACTCTGCCCGTATCTTTTAGCCTTCAAAAATTCATCATGGATTTTCTCGTCAAGATAACGCCTGTTATACGCGCCTGTGAGCGGGTCTTTCAGCGCGAGTCCCACAAGTTTTTTATTATTTTCTTCGAATGCTTTCTGGAATTTTACGTTCTGAAAATTCAGTTCAGAGATCTTTTTTTCGCACATTTCGAGCTCTGAACGGAGAACTGAAAGCTGAGTATCGAACCAGCTTATCAGTTTAAAATGACCCGGAAAAGTGAGGGCGTTCAGGCCCAGCGAAAATGAAGCATTTTTGAATAATTCAATAATTTCTTCAAACGCGGCTTCAAGCTGAAATGAAGACAAGTTCATAAAATTCTTAATCTCTCTTCTCAGATCGGATGCGGAGTTGAAATCCTCGTAAAACATGACTGTCATCATCGAACCGAAATATACAGCCAGCGACAAGTCGGTTATGCGCCCGGAACCTATATGCTCCTGAAAATTCTTCTGATGATGATGAGTAACGGGAGCAACGATTTCCTGCGGAAATCCCGCCGCTGTAAGTATCAGAGAAGAGATCTCAGCGTGATCTATTCCGAAGGTCTCCCATTCGTAATTCATTCTCTTTATGAGGTTCCTGTCTTTATTCACAAGATCTTTAAATTCTGATTCGAAACGGGTTGATAGATAGAAGTAGCTGATATTAGATAAAAGTCCGCCTGCGTAAGCTAACTGGGGGCAATCTATCCCGGCGTGTTTAGCTATAATATAAGACGCCGAAGCAGAGAAAAGCTGCATCTCAAAAAGTTTGCCGGATTCTTCATTACCATGTGTTCCCGAAATATCATAGATAATGATGTTCATAAGAACAAATGAGCAGTATACCGCCCCAAGTTCGTTTACAGCTTCTTTTAATGATGCAAATTTTGAAATACGCGAGCTGTTGATATATTCCAGAATTCTCAGGTCGAAGAAATTTGAATCTATCACCGTTTCTAGAAAAGTTTCTTCGCTCATGCTGTTTTGAGCAATGCTGTTTAGTGTTTTTACAAGCAGTCCGGGTAAAAAATGTCCGGAGTCTTTTTCTATATTCTCCCTTATTTCTATCATTCTTTTCTTCCTATTACGGTCATTTTTGTAGTACCGGAACTTTTTTCTTTTAAAATAACAAAATCGCTGTCAGTTTTCAATACTTTATCTTTTTCTGTTTCTATTATCAGAATAATATCTTCGGACAAACCGTTTTTATAAGAAAAAAGAAGTTCTAGAATATCATCTGCGATATCCTTTGAATATGGAGGGTCCATGAAAATGACATTATATTTTTTCAATCCGTTACTTTCTGCTTCGCGTTTTATGAATAATTTACAATCGGAATTGATCACGTCAAGGTTATCTAACTTTAATTTAACTGCGCCTGTTCTTATCAATGCCGCGAGACTGCTGTTCTTTTCAACAGCTAGAGAAGAAATAGCTCCTCTCGAAATAAATTCGAACGATATGATGCCGGTTCCTGAGTAAAGGTCGAGAATATTTAAACTGTCAATTGAAGTGATATTATTAAGTACGTTGAATATCCATTCTCTGAAGAATGAAGTGGTAGGCCTTAATTCAACGGTGTCGGATGAATTAATATTCCTTCCCTTAAGTCTGCCTCCGGTTATTCTAACCAAAATACACCGCGATACTTACCGATTCGCCGTTTCTTATTATTATGAATTTTCTGAATCCGACGTTATCAGAATTAAAAGCTGATAGAACATCCTGAAGCTGCTTCAATGAGTTTAATGAAAAAACATAAGGAATGTCAGGATCGGGAGGATTAAGATTCATTCTGGTTTTAACTTCGAGGAAACGGTTGTAATTAGATCTTTTTCTCGAATTAAAGAATCGGAACGAGCTGTCGGAAGCGATATATCCTGACGGATCGGTTGAACCCTTATACGAATTTTTCAAAGTTATCTGGTTGATTTTCTTTATGATTGTCTGATCATTTGTATAAAAGTTCAATACTCCGTTCTCTGTGCCGTTTACAAATATAATAGAATCTGTTTTGATCTCAACAGCCGATATAACATAGTTCCAGAACTCATGATGGGGATCTAAAGACGGGTCAACAGGAACTGACGGCGGTGTTTCCTTTTCTGTTACACCGGGAGCAGAAGATTTGATTGCCGTTTTTTGATCGTTTTTACTGTCAGCAGGTGCAGGCACTTCAGCTTGTGTGGGATTTTTTGAAGCTGAAGAATCAGACGGCGCAGCTGCTTCTACTGTGTTGGCAGAATCCGAAAGCACTGTATCTGCTGAAGTTGGTGTTAAAGGAGCTTGCGCGTTCACAGTAGTAACAGGCGCGGTCTGCTTATCTTCGCCAGACGGAATTAAAGAAGCGATCTGCTCGATCTTGCTTCGTGTAAAATCCGGCGCGAAATAAATCAGCGCAACTGCTGATGCGGCTATAAACAGGAAAAGAAGGATCAAAAGAAAAACAGGACTGCGCAGAGCTTTCGCCGCAACGGATGCGGGTTCAGATAAATCGTCTACAGCCTTATTTGCCTGCGAATTAATTGTAAATGGTTTAGCCATCAGTTTGTCGGCGTATACTACTATTTCTTTAAAGTTAGGTAGAGGATAAGCGCATCCCAGTTTACAATCGATGTTCGAAGAGTAAATTTCATGCAGCATACCGCTGAAATAATCATATACCTGCTTTCTGACTACTCCTATGAGAAGCCTGTTGTCATGCTCCATGAACACATACCCGTATCTGAACTGCTCAGGCTGTCCGTTCGCCATAAATGTAGCTTCCCAGTTAATGTATTCCTGATAATCAGCCTTGAATTTATCGCAGATTATGGTTTTCATCTGGAAGAAAGCAGGTCCAACGACTATATTGATGCTGTTAAAATCCTTTCTGTAAGGGTCGATAAGTTCATGGACATTTTTTTTCAACAGTTCGTAATTCTCGCCGTTTCCTATCATAGAAGGATCGAATTTGAAACCAAGTTCTGACGAACCTAACTTCTTTTCCACAAATTCATTTCTGTCCGGAGAAAATACCCTGTGAAAGAACTCGATTCTTGATGGATGAATTAAAAGATCATAGAACATTTTTATTACCTCATATTAAATAACAAAAAGGGGTTGCTCAGTAAAAAAACCGGGACAACCCCTTGATGAACATGATCAGGCTATAGAAAAGACTTTAATCTTTTTTCCAGCTTGGTTCGCCGTCATCAACATATCCCGCGTTTTCATCATCGTCTATACCAAAAAGCATTTTATTCTGGAAGAGACCTCTGGTATAACCTTTGAAGACGCTGTTTTCGTTAATCGGAGATTCGATCTTTACGCTGGAGGTTTCAGTTTTAACTATGTTCGTGGAGTAAAAACATGATATCTGAGAAAGAGATATTGCGTTAATTTCTTTTTTTATCTCTTCGGCTACCTGTTCTCCGGGATTAGCGTCAAAAAGGATCTTGAATCTTTCTTCTTCAGAGAATCTCACGTCGGATTCGGTGTCAGGAGATTCGATGGTCTTATCTTTAACTTCATCAACAAGCGGTTCTTTTACAACTTCTGTAAGCTGTTCCGCAAAGAATTTACTGAACAGTTCGCTCTTAGCTTTTTCGGACGAATAAGTCGAATCGCCGTCCATTTCATATTCTCTGACAAGCTCTGTAACTTTTCTTTCAGCTTTAGCTTTAACTATATTCAGAAAGTAGTTCTGAACAAAAGGATTATCGGTAACTTTGTGTACATTTTTTCCCTTAGTGATGTTCGCAAGATCTTTCGTATCGTTCTTAAAGAAAGTTACGTTCATTGATACAGTAGCCATAAGGTTATAGCTTACATTGAACTGTTCAAGAGTGCTCGGACATAAGTAGGGTGTAGTATCCTCATAAATATTCGAAAAAACGTATTGCGCCATATTAACTGACTGTTCTTCAAGTGCTTCGTTTTTATTTAAACTAACGGATATCTTGTCTTTTGAAACGAAATCCCAGAAAACGTCCTTTTTGCTTTTGTAGTTGGCTATGGCTAGTATGTCCGAAGTGCTTGTCAACTTTATTGTTTGCGATTTGAGAGTCAGGTTAGGATTTCTTGTCTGAATATCGACCGAAACGTTTTTGCCGGCATTATATAGTACTTCAGTAGTGTTTTCCGAAGATTTATAGAATTTTTCCTTGAGAGATCTGTAGAAAATCTTGTGAGGGTTTTCTTTTAAAAGTTCATCGATCTGAGCTGCATCAGATTCCATAACGACCTCGGCATCCGGACAACCTATACCTGAAAGATATGCAGTGTATTTGTCTTTTGTTTCGATATTGTCTAGCGTCTGTCCTTCTGGAACAGCGTTGAAATCCTTAAAATGAGTAATATCTGTAAATGACAGCCTGATGCTGGTAGAATCCATGTCAAGTACTTCGATATCTATATCAGGAGCACCCATCTTAAGATCGTTATAGTTAGTTGCGAATTCGTAAACCTTATTCAGATCTTTATCGAAGTTTCCGGTTTCCTGCTTGTAAAGGATCTCGCAGTCTGACATCGCAAGCATTCTGCTGCGGGCTATTTCAGTTCTTTTAGCCTGTTCTTCCCACTGTTTTTTCGGAACCTGAACTGACATAACAAGAAGAATCAGAATCAACACGGCAACAATGATTAAAATTATTCCGCCTTTCTGAGATTTAAAACTCATGATCCACTCCATTAATTATTTTAAAATTATAAAATCCCTGATTTTTGAATATTTTGAATCTCCAATGCCTTTGACTTTCATAATATCCTCGGCCGTATTGAACGGTCCGTTCTCATTTCTGAACTTTACGATCTCTCCGGCTATCTTTTTTCCGATGCCTTTAAGCCCGGCGAGTTCTTCCGCCGAAGCAGTGTTTATATTAACAAGTTTTTTGCTTACAGTCAATTCTTTTATTTTATTTTTTTGAGAGCGTTTTTCCGGTTTTGTTTCTGTGGTTTTTACAGAAAAAGAATCCGGACGGACAGATAGTGTATCTGCAGAAATATGTTTTTCGAATTCAATGCCTGATGACGAAAAATCTGAAACCGGTTTTGAAGTAAGTGATGATCTGCAGATGAATAGAATGAAGAGCGTAAAAAGAATATAAAGGGATCCCAGATATGATCTTTTGTAAATGTCGTCTTTTTTTCTCTTCTTTTCCTTTATTTCACTCATTCAAAGAACCTGTTTTTCATTCTCTCAAAAAAACCTTTTTCAGTACTCTTGGGTTTTATATCTTCGAGAGTTTCCAGAGATTCGAAAAGTTCTTTTGATCTTTTTGACAATTTAGTCGGTATCCAGACGCTGATCCTAACTATCAGGTCGCCTTTTCCGTAGCCGTTGAGAACCGGAAGGCCTTTATCTTTAAGCATCAGTTTTTTACCGGGTTGTGTACCTGCGGGGACCTTAAGTTTTACTTTGCCTTCGATTATCGGAACTTCGATCTCGGCTCCGAGGGCTGCTTCAGATACGCTAAGCTGAAGATCATAATAAAGATTCTCTCTGTCTCTTGTAAAATATTTATGTTCTTTCTCCTGAATGATCACGATCAGATCACCCGGCTGACCGCCTCTTTTGCCTGAATTTCCTTCTCCTGAAAGTGTCAGATACTGTCCTTCGCTTACTCCGGCAGGAATAGTCACGCTTACAGTATGTTCTTCTCTGACCCTGCCTTCTCCACTGCATAAAGGGCATTTATCAAGAATCATCTCACCTGTTCCGTCGCATGTGCTGCATGGAGAAACATTTACGAACTGACCAAGGATCGATCTCTGGACAGTTCTTATCTCTCCTGTTCCTCCGCACGATGAACATTTGCTGATAGAAGAAATGCTTTTTGCGCCTGATCCATTGCAGTTTTTGCATTTAACGTATTTATTTAGTTTGATCTTTTTTACGGTTTCCTTAGAGATCTCTTCAAGCGTGAGCTTAATAGAAATCTGAAGGTCGCTTCCTCTTCTCGATGCGCCTGCTGAACGTCTGCCTCTTGAAGAACCTCCAAAACCTCCTCCGAAGAACTGTTCGAATATTGATTCCGCATCACCAAAATCGAATCCGCTGAAATCGAATCCTCCGCCCTGAGGTCCGCCTCTAAGCCCTTCGTGTCCGAACCTGTCGTATTTGGCTCTTTTGTTATCTTCAGAAAGAACAGAGTATGCTTCACCGACTTCCTTGAATTTTTCTTCAGATTCTTTATTTCCCTGATTTCTGTCGGGATGATACTGCAGAGCCAGCTTCTTATAGGCTTTCTTTATATCATCTTTACTTGCATTTTTATCTACGCCGAGAATTTCGTAATAATCTTTTTTACTCATAGTCCGATCTTTTTATTTTGATACGATTACTTTGGAGTGACGGATAACTTTATTTTTCAGCATGTAGCCTTTTTCGTGCTGATCTATTACTATGTTAGGCTGAACTCCATCTTTTTCGACCATCAGAAGAGCATCGTGTAAGGCCGGATCGAAATCCTTCCCGACGCAGTCAATCTCGTTCAACCCGAAATTATTCAGATTCGAACAGAATTTATCATAGATAAGGTCAATACCTTTTTTTAGGCCTTCTGCTTTCAGTTCGGGATTATAATTCTTCATGAACCTGTCAAGATCGTCAATAACGGGCAGAAGTGAGAGCATCAAATCTTCATTGGCGGTGTCGATAAGACGGACGAATTCATCGGAAGTTCTTTTTTTATAATTCTCGAATTCCGCCGCTTTTCTCATCAGCTTATCCCTGTAGTCCATGATCTCTTTTTCCAAAAGCGCTGTCTTATCGTTATCAGGACATTTAACTTCAGCCTTTTCTTTATCTTCTTCAGCATCTGCAGCTTCGGAATTATCATCGGTCATACCGTTATTGAGCTCATCAGGGATATCTTCCATTTTATCGTTTTCGTATTTCTTCGACCTTCCCGTCATTGCGTTCCTCTCCAGATTTACATGAATTAATTATACTTCCATAGCTATAATTTAAGGGTTGTAAATATAATAAAAAAACCACCGAAAGTCAAGGCGGGAAAAGATTTAAAAACATTGAAAATTATTTAGTATCAGATGTTTTTTGTTTTTTCTTTCCATCCGAAAAACCTGTCGATCTCTTCATTGCCTAACGCTTTAGCCTGTTCGATCGTTCCGCAAAATATGTTTTGTCCCTTTTGCAGGTAAAGAATCCTGTCGGCGATCCTTTTTATAGATTCAAGTTCGTGAGTGACTACAACCAAAGTTATTCCAAGCTTTTTCTGAAGATCCAGGATAAGATCATCCAGTTCCGCCGCGGTGATAGGATCGAGTCCCGCTGAAGGTTCATCAAAAAATAAGATCTCAGGGTCCATCACTATAGCCCGAGCAAGAGCGACCCTTTTTTTCATTCCTCCGGATAATTCTGAAGGAAAAAGCCTGTAGGCATGTCTGAGATTAACGAGCGAAAGTTTTTGTTTAACAATATTCCTGATCGTCGATTCAGGAAGCTTTGTATGCTGCTCCAACGGCATAGCGACATTTTCCCATACTTCCATTGAATTCAGAAGAGCTCCTCCCTGAAAAAGTACGCCGATCTTTTTTAAAACATCTTCGAATTCTTCAAGCTCCATTTTAAGTATATCCTTACCAAGTACCGTGATCTCTCCTGAAACAGGTCTCAGAAGGCCGATAATATGCTTTAAGAGGGTGGTTTTTCCTCCCCCGCTGCTTCCGAGAATAACGAAGATCTCGCCTTTCTTTATATCGAGAGAAATCTTGTTCAATATAACACGGTCGTCATATTTTGCAGTAAGATCTTTTATTTCAATAACATTCCGGGTATTCATCGGTTACCACTCAAAATAGAAAATTAAACTAAGCAGCGCATCAGTAATTATGACTGAGAAAATGGCTGCGACTACGGAAGCTGTAGCGGCTTTGCCCACGCCTTCAGCACCGCCTTTAACATTGAAACCGAAATGAACTCCGATAATTACGATCAGCCAGCTGAAAAGCACGCTTTTAAGCATGCTCTGATACCAGTAGTAAAGCGTCATGACGGAGACCGCTCTGTTGATAAAAATATCCGGGCTGAGATCAAGATAAAGAACGCCTATGATGAATCCGCCGGATATTCCGACCATGTTCGCGATGATCGTAAGAACGGGCAGACATACTGTCATGGCCAGCATCTTTGGAGCGACGACGTATTTAAGAGGATTCAGAGCCATAACTTTCAAAGCATCAAGTTCTTCAGTGATCTTCATCGTCGAGATCTCCGCCGCAATAGCGGATCCTGATCTGCCGGCGACTATTACAGCAGCAATTATCGGACCCATTTCAAGTATCATTCCTATTACGATCAGATCGACAAGAAATATACTTGCCCCGAACTGTCTGAGCTGGGCTGCGGACTGAATGGACAGGATCAGTCCGATAAGGAAAGATAGAAGAAATATTATCGGGACTGCGTTGTTGCCGATAAGAAGCATCTGCTGATAGACAGAGCCTTTTTTTCTGCCTTCTTTATTAAAAACGGCTTTATATGAATAATAAAAAATATCGGCGGAAAGAATTATAACAGATTTCATCTGCGAAAAGAAATCCTCGACTTTGAGAACAAAAGATTCGAATCCCGAAATTTCGCCGCCGGCTTTTTCATCATAATCGATATTCTTTTTAAATTCATCAATATCTTTTAATATCTCTTCAGAGAATATGGAATTTATCCTCGGATCCTTTTCAAAATTTATAAATGTAGCCAGTGCGAGAGTGTCGAAATGTTTTGTTTTTTTAAAATCGAGTACGATTTTATCTTTCGTGGCGAGCTTAATCTCTTCGATCTTTTTTAACAGAAGTTCGATCTGAGAGCTGTAGAATTCATCCCCGAAAGTAACAGTATTTCCGTCAGTGACATTCATCGCAATGTTTTACCTGTTAATATAGTAAGAAAACTCCAGAGCTATCCTGTTGTCGTAGATCATGTAATTTGACTGATCGGCTTCATGATCATACTGAAGTATAAAATTATAATCCAGCGATACGTATTTGAATATTTTGAATAACAGGTCATTTTCCCATCTTAAATTGTAATTCTGATCTTCTTCGAGATTATAGAAAAGAGATGCGGTCGAAATGTATGTGACATTGTTCGTGAAATTAAAATCAGCTCCGGCAGTAAAAACAAGACCGTTCGAATAAAGGTTTTCCTGTTCAATGAAAGCGAATAAAGAATCATTTGAGAGTTCTGAACTGTACCTGTAAACATCATTGTTGAAATTCTGCTTAAATCCGAAACCAGCCCTTAGAAAAAGTTCGGATTCTGATGATTTTATAAATGTAAAATTAAGACCGACGCTTTCATCTAGATTCAGAGGGCTGAATGATTGAGAAAGTCTGAATTTGTCGTCCCCAGATATCAGCAGACTGTCCCCGGATTTATCTAATTTAAGAATACTACCGTCAATATCGTAATAATTGTCGGAAAATATCTTCGTATCCAGATTGATCTCGCCGTAAAGGCCGAAGACGTCCGTAAAATAATAAATGCCGGTGCTTGTAAAGCGCAGTTCATCTCTGCTGATCCTGAATTCGCCGATATCCTCTTTTCTTTCGAACTCTTCGTTCAGAAGCTGTCTGAAATTAAAGTAATATGGCTTCAAGTCGTATATAAATTTATTGTCGACTTTCCCTACGGTCGTAATATCCGTTCTGTTCTCTTCATTATTTTCGTCGTTATAACTTCTCAAAGTTACCGATCCTTTCAGATTTAATATATTTCTCCAGGCTTTTCTTCTTTTATCGAAATTATCTAAAAGGCCGATCTCGCCCGCGCCGATAAAATTCTGAACGTCATTGATAACGACGGTCATTTCGGTAAGTTCACCTCTGTTGAGCTCGAATGTTGAAAAATTCGTGATAGTGTTAAAATTTTCGCCTAGCCTGACTATCTTATATTTACCAGGAGGCAGGATCCATGTTGAGTTGATGTCGTTGAAGCTGCTCTCGTCTTTACTGTACTTTGTCCCTACAGATATACCTGACTCCATATGCATTATTTCATAGCCGTACCTTACCTGTTCCATATCCTCATTGATCACGCTGACTATTAGAGCAGACCAGTCCGGTTCTACGACGGTGGTCTGATGTTCGAAAATATTAAAATGCTTCTGGACCATATCGACAGGATCAGAAGATGATCCGAAAACCATAGTGTATTTTCCCGGTTTCAAAAAAATGCTTTTTCCGGGTCTGTATTCATCCGAAACGGTCATATCCGAGGAATTGTAGATCTTTATGAAAGGCTCCCATTCCGATTCGGTCATAACAGGAACGAAAAGCCTTCCGAAACCGAGCTGATCGTCCGAGGATTCGGATGTAAGCTGATCCTGGGGCGGTATGGCCAGCCAGGAAGAATATTTAGCTGAAAGTGCTGAGAATATGATCATAGATATAATTATTATATAAGATCTCATAGGGAACTCTTTATTTTATTCCTTTAAAATGATCTACCATTTTAACCAGAAATTCATGTGAACCGGCCTTTACGATCTCTCCGACGGTTTTTACAAAATACGCTATATCATAGTTTTTAATATCTCTCTTTTCATTAATCTGATGCGAAACGAGAACGTTCCTGTCTTTATCTCTGAGCTCCATGACAATATTTACATGAGCCATAACCGTTTTCTCGCTGTTGTATATCTCGATGTTATTTATTGTTCCGGAAATATAGTAGTCCGGCACAGTCGTTATAAAATCGCTTTTACATTCTTTAAAAATATAAGCGGAATTGATATGATAGATCAAAAGTTCGGGCAGAGCTCTATCGGGACGGAGCGCCCAGATGTTCTTCTCATCAAATGACAGCTTATGCAGCGACTCGCGCACTACGATGGAATTTCTGTCGTAGATCCTGTTCATTTCAAAATTCTGGACTTCGACCTTGGCATCAATCGGAAGACCTGTGACTTTAAATCTGTCAAGGCTTTCCGGACCGGGCAGGTAAGAAAGTACGTAATAATTTTTTACTGTCTTCACGCTGCACGACAGGATCAGCAGTGATACGAATAATATAAATAATGTCTTATTTTTCACCTTCTTTACCTCTTATTAATATATCCGGATTGTCTTTTATTAAAATCGCGAATTCATTAATGTTCTCAAGCGTTTCTTTAAAAAGTTCAAGAGATCTTAACAGGTTGCCGCGCCCCTGAACGAAAGTTTTATCCATCAGCACAACGGTATCTTCGCTTTTCTTTACAAGGCTGTTTATCGAAGATACGAGCTCTGCCAGTTCCTTATCGTTGATCTTCTGCATAATTTCAGCAAGGTTCTTCATGACTTTTTCAGCTTCTTTTGAATCGATCTTGCCGTTCAAAGAATTGAGGGCTGTTTTTGCGGATCGTGAAGCTTCGGAAATGTCTATAATCATCACAGAAGCATTCTGAACAATATCTTCAAGTTCTTTATTGTTCTTCTTCATGAATTTATTAGTCTGGGTTAGAAGCGTGTCGAGCTTTTTCGAATCATCTTTAAGCTGATCGACGAGAGCCATGAACTTTTGTGAATTGTCTCTTGCTGTAAGTTCGATAAGATTATTAAGAAGTGTTTCGACTTTCTGAGCTATAACCTCGGCTTTTCCGCTTATATCGTTGAAAATGTCTTTGCCGGATTTTATGAAATCACCGGGATTAAGGTTCTTATCGCTGTTGTCACCGCCTGTTATTTCGATCTGTTTTAGTCCTGTGGCTATGCTCTGATAAGAAAGATTAGCTTCTGCTGTATTCTTTATCGGAGTTTTTTCCTTTACGGTTATAGTAACGATTATTTCTGCAATGTCCTCACTGTTCACAGAAATATCTATGACTTTTCCGATCGCGATCCCGTAATATTTGACATCAGTTCCCACGTTCAGTCCCGATACGGACTGCTTCTGCAGTTTAATATAGTATGTGTCTGTTTTCGACATCAGCTTTTTACCGACAAGCAGGAAAAGTATGTAAAGGGCGATAATTCCCACTATCACTAAAAGTGTTATCACTCTGGTTTTCTGGGCTTTTGTTACCATCTTTGCATCCCTTAAATATTTTCTCACGAGAAAAATAAGTATATTATCTTTTAAAAGCTACAAAAAAAACATTTTTTATATAGAGCGTGAACAAAACAGGCTGTGTTAATGTTTAAAGCAATTAGTTTGACAAAGTAGAACAAAAGTTTTATTTTTCATTCAGTTTAATAGTAAATAAACAGGCTGTTTATGAATTATAAAAATATATTGGCGATAATCTTAACTGTTTTTATCATTTCATCCTGCGATGAAGAAAATGTCAGCCCCTACAAAGATGATCATTCTGTAGTGCTCGATAAAAAACTTTCGGTGATACCCGGCAGGATACAGTTCTCAAAGAACAAAGTATATCATTTTAAGATCGCTGCAGATACTGATTACATGGTTGAAGACGGATTTTCTACGAAAGCTTTTTTTACTTTAGGAGATCATGATATAGAAATGCAGCTTTATGATGACGGTATCAGCGACGATTCATTACAGAACGACCTTGCGGCATCCAACAACATCTGGTCGGGAGGGATAAATTCTGCTGATTTTCCCGTAGAAGGAGTCTGGGAACTCAAAATAGATTTTGTTCTAAACGATTCAACTGTAATCGGATCGGATTCATTTACCGGTATAAAAGTCGCAAGAAATACCGCACCCGTAATAACTGCGATCAGCGGCGTAACTGAAGGTGACAGCCTTAAATCCGGATTTAAAACTTTTCCCGTAACTGTTTCGATAAATGATCCCGACAACGACATTACAGGATTCAACGACAATCAGAAGCTGGAACTTAAGATAACCGGAAGACCGGACGTAAAATATTATTATTACGATAGAAAAGACCCTCTCGGCGATATTGTAATAAATACGGATTCGGTTTACGCGTCAGGCTTAAGCACGGGAAGATATTCGTTCGCTTTTACAGCCGAAGATCTATATGGAGAGAAGGATACACTCATTGTGAACGGTATTACTATCGAAAATTCTTCTCCCGTTATAAGCAGCGTTCAGCATCCCGATACGGTCTTCGTACCCTCGGACAGCACGCTTTTTGTTGACTTCGGCGTTACCGTAAAGGTCAATGACCCACAGGGATCTTACGAATTTCAGGACATTGATAATGTTGCTATCACAACAGGATCGCCGAGATATATGCGGGACAACGGCGAGGATCTTGACCAGACCGCGAACGATGCTGTTTATACGATAGCTTATTCTGTCAGCAGTTCTTTTTTTACCGGCGAGACAGCAGTACTGCCCTATAGCATTCAGGCGGTTGACAAAGCTGAGAACACAAGCAACATTTTATCTGGTCAGCTTATATTCAAGAAATACGATGTAAAAAAATCTAAATGGAGAGAAGATGCTGCCGCCACGTATCATGCTAATCCTTTTAATTAGCCTTTCAGCTGCCGCGAAAATACCTTATTACTTTGATCTCGGCCTGAAACCGTCAAAAGAATGGGAGGAGCAGGACAGGCCCGAAAGTAATTTTATTCTTGATATTATAAGAAATCCTTATTCTTTTTCTGAAACTGATTCTGTCGCTTTCTTTGCGACAGGTTCAGGATTTACTATGGGATACAGCACTCTCAGACCTGTTGATGAGCTAAGATGGAGAAGTTCGGTTCCCGGTTACGGCGGGTCAAGCGCGATCTCTGTGGATAGATTCAACAATATCTGGATGACTACTGCGGCGGATTCCTTCGTTTCCGACGTAAACGCTTTTTTACCTACAGGATCAGGCGTGCATATGTCTGCTGATTCGGGAAGAACATGGACGCATTTTCCTCAACCCGGTATAACTCCCATTCAGGGTCTGGCGTACGACATAGCCTGCGATTCGCTCGGCGGGATATGGATGGCATGTTTCGGGCAGTCCCTTCAGAAGTCTGACGATTCGGGCCAGAGCTGGAGAACCCTTACCTGCGATCAGAAAGAATGGGATCCCTTTAATAATATGAACCAGAGGCTGTTCTCTGTACATATTACAGCTTCGGGAAAATTATGGGCCGGATCAGCAGAGGGCATCAACTTGTGCGAAAACTATAATGTCCCGGACAGCCTTAGAGAATGGAAGCAGTTCACATTTTCGAACGGATTATCCGGAAATTTTGTGACTGCGATTTCGTCATATTTCAATACGGATGATAATAAAGAATACGTTTTCGCAGCCTCATGGCTGGCCGAGAACGCTGCGGAAGTTAACGGAATTTCTTATACGAACGATAACGGCAATTCGTGGAATAAATGCCTGCTTGGAGAAAAAATATACAGCATCAGTTATCGGGGAAACGACATTTTCGCCTGCGGGGACAACGGATTGTGGAAATCATCCGACAATGGGAAATACTGGGAGAATTATTCAATTAACGCATGGTCGGGAATAAAAAAAGATTACATTCGAATAAAAAAAGTATATTCATTCCTGTACCATAACACCATTATGTTCGCAGGTACAGGCGAAGGGATCGCGATCAGCGGGGATGACGGAAATTCATGGCGGATGGCAGAAGCCTATGAACCTTCTTCCGATTCACAGAATGACACTTACGCATACCCGAATCCGTTCTCGCCGGCGAAATTCGGTGAGGTAAAACTTCAGTTCAGGCTGAAGAAAGAATCGCAGGTAACATGTAAGATCTTTAATTTCGCTATGGAAAGAGTGAGACTCTTGAGATCGTCTGAAAATTTTGAATCTGGCGAGCATTATCTTACCTGGGACGGGAAGGACGACAACGGGAAAACGGCTGCGAACGGTGTATATTACTATATTATCTCTGCAGACGGCAGCGATTTGTGGAACAAGATAATAATATTTGAATAGGAACATGAGATAATTATGCATAAATTTTATACTATAATATTACTTGCTGCTGTTTCGGTTCTTATATCGTCAGAAACAGCAGGTATGGCCGGAGCTTTTTTACGCTACGGGCTTGACGCAAGATCGGAAAGCCTTGGAAGAGCTGTTACAGCAGATACAAATTCGGGATTCTCGATATTTTTTAACCCTGCCGCCGCTTCATCAATCTTGGAGAAGCAGGTTCTTACCGGGATGAAAATACTTTCAATGGACAGAAGATTCGCTTATCTGTCGTATCTTCATCCGGTTAAAAACAGGGCTGTGATCAGCGCCGGTCTGCTCTATTCCGGAACAGCCGACATTGAAGCCAGGGACAAATACGGGGACCAGTTCGATACTTATTCGTACAACGAAAATATGTTCTATTTGAATTTCGGGATCAAACCGAAAGAATTTCTGTCGATCGGCGTGACTACAAAACTGATATGGGTGAGGTTGCCGGAGTTCGATACTGACGGCGAAACGGTCTCTTCATTGACTTTCGCTTATGATCTGGGATGCGACATTTTTATTCCGGGGACGGAAGGTCTGACTGCGGGTATATCTGTAAGGAACGTTAAAGGTAAGAATTCATGGAACAGCGATAAAGTATGGACGGACGGATCCGCATCTACCGACTATTATCCTGCATCTTATTCTATGGGAGTATCGTGGATACCTGAATTTAATAAAGAAATAGGGATATACGGAGATATAAATTCGTCCGATCTCGAAGATTACGGCTACGGGCTGGGCATTGAATGGCAGAAACGTTTTGATGAAAAAAAGAGCGCCGTAGCTTTCAGAACGGGAACGGTATCCGGTTCCATCACCGCCGGATTCGGATACGAATTCAGTGTCATGGATAAAAAAATGATAATTGATTACGCTTACACGCATGAGGATATAAGCGAATTTAATCCTCATTCTCTATCATGGAGGGTCTTTTTTTAAATGTTGATAAAAGGATAAAAATGAACAGAAAATACTGGTTTGTCGGTTTTATAATTCTAATTAATTTTCTAAATGCCGGAAGCGGATTTTATTTTTTGAGGACCGAAATGCCGGCCAAAGAGATAGCGTCCGCCCAGACTTCATATCTGTTTTCGCAGTCGGCGGAAAATTCACAGATCAACCCGGGCTCGGCTTACGGAAATGAGATCTTTACTGCCGGAGTGTCTTACAGGACTCTGTTCGATGACGCGGAAGCAGGAATATTCTCGGTTTCATACCGCGACGGAAACCGCCAGTACGGTCTTATTGTTTCATCGCTGAATATTTCAGGACTCGAGGGCAGAGATATCCCGTCAGAATCACCGCTTTACGAATTCGGTTCGAATAATATTATCGTAAACGGAAATTTCGCCTTTGAATCAGGATACGGTTTTAAGCTGGGAATATCGGCAAAGTATCTTTTTGAAAAGATCGAATATGAAGATTCGTACGGATACGCTTTTTCGGCCGGCGTATTCAGGGAAAATAATTTTATAGAAGGTTTGAATCTGGGCTTAGCTGTAAATAATATCGGAAAGATGAACGAACTAAATACAGAGAGCTCAAAACTTCCGTCCGATGCAGTTTTCGGTATAGGGTATATTTATAGAACAACTTTCAATATCGATCTTAAAGCCGGAAACAGCGTGAGGTTCCTTTTCGAAGATCTCGACATGGAAAACTATATCGGCCTGGAAATCGCGTATCTTGACAGGTTCTTTTTCAGATCCGGTTTGAGAGCTATGAACGAGGGAATGCCTTTTTCTGCAGGTATCGGTCTTGTTGTAGATAAATTCACTTTCGATTACGCCTATACTCCTTTCTCTGATGTTGAAGGGGATGACAGCCACTGCATCTCATTAAAATACTGTTTAAAATAGGGCAGATCAATATGGAAAAACCTATAGTGGGTATCAGCTCCTGTCTTCTGGGAAATAATGTCAGATACGACGGCGGGCATAAACTCGACAGATTTTTAAAAGATGTGCTTGGACAGTTCGTTGAATACGTTCCTGTCTGTCCGGAAGTCGAATGCGGCCTTTCCATTCCGCGTGAGGCTATGAGGCTTGTTAGAGTTGACGGCGAAATAAAGCTTCTTACGCAGAGAACAGGCAAAGATATAACGCCTCAGATGAAAAAGTGGATGGAGCCTGTTCTGGAACAGCTTGCCGGTAGAAAACTCTGCGGATTCATTTTCAAAGCAAAATCGCCGTCATCGGGAATGGAACGAGTAAAAGTTTATAACGAGAACGGCTACGCCGAGAAGACCGGCGCGGGCATTTTTGCGAACGCGTTCATGCAAAAATTCCCCTGCCTTCCCGTCGAAGAGGAAGGCAGACTGAATGACGACATTCTGAGAGAGAATTTCATCGAAAGGATATTTGTGTTCCAGAGATGGAATGAGCTTCTTGAACGCAAAAAGACAGTCGGAGAGCTTGTCAGGTTCCACACAGTCCACAAATATCTGATAATGTCGCATTCAGACGCCGGTCTCAGAGAGCTCGGCAAACTTGTTGCCGATGCGAAGAAATATCCCATAGACAAAGTTTACGATTCCTATCTTACCTTACTTTCAAAATACCTTAAACTTACTGCCACAAGAAAGAAAAATACCAACACGCTTCAGCATATTATGGGATATTTCAAAAAATATCTGAGTACGGACGAAAAAGCCGAGCTTAATGAAGTTATAACAAAGTATCACGACGGGCTTGTTCCTCAGATCGTTCCAGTCACTCTATTAAATCATTATATCAGAAAATTCAAGCCTGAATATCTTCTCGACCAGGTTTATCTGAACCCTCATCCGCTTGAATTAAAACTGAGGAATCACGCATGAAAAAAGGGGTTCGAATTGAACCCCTTTGATTTTTACGCTTTCGCTTCCATTGCCATAAGGTCGGCCATCTTTCTCGCGAATTTGACAGGATCTTTCGGCATAGCTCCTTCAGCTATAAGAGCCTGATCATAGAGCAGCTCTGAATAATCTTTCAGCCTTGCGTCATCTTTGTTCTTTTCAAACATTGTATTAAGCGATTCATAAAGCGGGTGCTTCGGATTGATCTCCAATATTCTCTGGGTTTTCGGAACTTCCTGATTCATTGATCTGAACATTTTCTCCATGTTCGGCGTCATTCCGTGCTCATCGGATACGAGGCAGACCGCGCTTGAAGTCAGCCTTGACGATACTCTGACTTCTTTAATATCTTCTTTCAAATGGTCTTTGATCGTATCAAGCAGGGATTTGAATTTCTTAGCTTCCTCTTCTTTTTCCTTCTTGACCGCTTCATCTTCACCGAGGTCTATTTCGCCTTTTCCGATAGATTTAATCTCTTTCTTTTCATATTCGGTCAGATTGTTGGTAACAAATTCATCTATCGGGTCAGTGAAGAAAAGAACTTCATAATCCTTAGCTTTGAATTTTTCGATGTGCGGTGAATTTTCAAGAATATCTCTTTTTTCGCCGGCTATGTAATAAATATCTTTCTGGCCTTCAGGCATTCTTGAAACGTAATCTTTGAGGCTTGTAAGCTTTCCTTTTTCAGTCTTTGTGGATTCAAACATCACAACATCTGCAAGTTTGTCCTTATTTTCCCAGTCAGTATAAAGGCCTTCTTTAAGCACTTTTCCGAAAGAATTATAGAATTCCAGATATTTTTCAGGTTCTTTGTCTTTCATTTTCTTCAGAGTATCGATTATCTTCTTTACAAGGTTCGTTTTGATCTTCTCAAGGATCTTATCTTCCTGAAGGATCTCTCTCGAAACGTTCAGAGGAAGATCGGCAGAATCAACGACGCCCTTTATGAATCTGAAATATTCAGGCAGAAGGTTTTTGTTGTCATCCATAATGAATACGTTCTTTACATAAAGACTTACGCCTATTTTAGCTTCTCGCCAGAACATGTCGAAAGGCGCTTTTTTCGGAATAAAGAGAAGAGCTTTATATGAAAGAACGCCTTCAGCGCTCAGATGGATCCTTTCGAGCGGTTCTTCCCAGTCGTGGGAAATGTGCTTGTAGAACTCATTATAATCTTCATCTTTGATATCTTTCTTATCCTTATGCCAGATCGCCTTCATGGAATTTATTGTCTCATCTTCGTATTTTGTGACAGGTTCAGCGTCTTTAATTTCATTGCCGTCCTTGTCTTTCGGTTTTTCCTCACGCGCTATTGTCATAATTATCGGATAGGAAATATAATCGGAATATTTTTTTACGATATCCTTTATCCTCCACTCTGAAGCAAAATCCTCGTTCTCCTTGTTTAGATAAAGAATTATCTCAGTTCCTCTCTCGGTTCTGTCGGATTCATCAAGCGTGAATTTCTCCTTTCCATCGGATTCCCATCTTACCGCGGTTTCATATGAACCTGCCCTTTTCGAATTTATAACTATTCTGTCTGAAACTATGAACGCAGAATAGAATCCTACACCGAACTGACCTATCAACTGGTCTGTGTTCGCGTCTTTATCAGCTGATTTCAGATCTTTAAGCCTGGCGAGAAATTCCTTAGTACCTGACTTAGCTATCGTACCTATATTGTCAACGACCTCGTCCTTTGTCATTCCTATACCGTTGTCAGTAATCGTAATGGTCTTTGCATCTTTGTTGAAATCGATCTTTATTCTGAAGTCAGTATTGTTCTCAAGTATCTTTTTGTCCCTCAAGCCTTCAAGTCTAAGTTTGTCAAGCGCGTCCGATGCGTTCGAAACAAGCTCCCTGATAAAAATCTCCTTGTTGGAATAAAGTGAATGTGTGACAAGTTCAAGAAGCTGACTCACTTCCGTCTTGAATTTCATCGTGCTTTTTGCCATGTTGAACTCCCTATTTTAATTTTTTAAATTCATAACTTAATCTAATATGCAAAAATAAAGCCAATATAAAAACAGGCACGAAATCCGAGTATCTTTATTGTATTTTTTTAAAACTATGTCAGTTTTTGGCAGATTTCGAATAATCAAGTACCGCAGATACTTTATAAAATTTTTTCGCAGTATCCGCAGGGCAGCTCCATGAAAGAACGGACGTGGAATCAACGTATATAAACTCGCCTTCAGGCGTTTCTGATCCATAAATAATATACGAATTCGCATTCCCGACAGCGTCCCATGTAATAGTGATGTTCTCTCCCGATGCTGACGTTGTAACATTCTGAGGTGCAGACAATACCGAGACGTTTACATTATCTAAATACCAGCCTCTGAAATTATAATAAGTGTCGCTTCCGAACTGCCATTTTATTTTAACATCCAGTCCGTAATAATCGCTAAGATCGAAAACTGCGTGGGTCCATCCTTCAGAATCTCCCGAGTAGGCAGGTTCGCCGGGCATGGGATTAGTGTAACCGGATGATATTACGTACGGATAACCTCCGAGAGGATAAAGAACTGACCATGAGCTGCCGCCGTCGGTCGAGATCTTGACATTTCCTCCGTCGTAAGCTGTAGTACCCGATCCGTCCTCGGCTTCGTACCAGTGGTCGAACGAAAGAACGGAATTAGCTTCTAATGAAGAACCGGGAATGTCATAAATCAGGCTAGAATTAGTATTGTCAGTATGATTAGCGTTCAAAACAGTACCCCAGATGTTGCCGTCTGAAACAGACCCGACAGTACTGTCTGTGCCGTATTCCCAGTCTCCGCCAAAAGCGAAACCGGGTACTTGAGGCGTCAGCCTGATCTTATCATAAAGAATCTTATAAGTTACTTTTTCATCTTCTTTTTTAACCGGTACTGAATCTTTCGATCCGGTCGCATCTCCGAGATAAACATATTCATCATCGGAACCTGTAAAATAATATGTTCCGAGATCGACCCATCTGTTACCGTTCGCAGCCTGATCCAATCTGACAATATTTGTTACTCCATTGTGTCTGATCTGATATTTTGCGTTTGTACAAACATCAGTATCGGCGGGTAAATAAGCTTCTACTTTATAATTGCAGGCTGTCGAAATTGAAGGATTCCAGGAAGCGTTGTAATCGTCGATTGTCGTAGCGGTCATAGCTCCCGTCCACCAGTATGAATTCGATCCGTCATAAATGTTTCTCCAGTATTTCATTCCTGTCGTTCCGTCTGCGGACATCCAGAAACCATTATTCTGACTGTCAAAATCAGCATAATCCGTACCGTATGCAAGCTGCAGATCATTTACATTCTCATCCGGTGCTGAAGGTTTAGTTCCAATCGCTGAAGTAGTCCATGCGACTGTAACGAGCGAAGCGTGACCGGTATTGAATCCGGGCCAGTCATAAAGAACACCTGCGCCATATACATCGCTGGGATATTCGGCATCGTTCGCATAGTTTTTGTCACCATAAGGATCATTGTAATATAGAAGCTGATGAGATGCATCAGCGATACCTATGGGAAGTATAAGGTGACCGCTGGCTGTGATCGTAACGCACATCGGATGCGGATGACCATTGGCAATATCATTTGAGATCACTTCCCACCAGTTCGACCAGTACTGGACAGAAGTAAGCCTGTGTTTTTGCAGGTAATATTTCTGATTCCATGAAGGGGACGAACCGCCGTTGCCCTGATCATTCCACATATATCCGTCGCCTCCGCCCGTTCCAACACCCGTATCATAGGGTGTACTGAAAGCAAGATTATTATAGTAATACCAGTCATAGATCACGTGCGCCCAGTTGTTATTCGATGACTTCCAGTGCGGGATGATCTGATAATATGCGAGCACCATTGCGCATGTCGTAGCTGCGCAGCAGCCGTATCTGTGACCGTAGTAATCCGTTGAATAAACCTGATTTATATATGGCACAACTAGCATATCCTTTGTATAATTTCCGTTTATTTCAATATGCTTCATTCGAAGACCGTTATCTCCGGAATATTCTATTCTGGAATTTCTCACATTTTTGTCCGTAACTGAAACCGAGCTTAACTGATTAGTTCCGAAATTCTGAAAATAGAGCCTGTCTTTATACACAAAGGGCGATGCCTCAAAAATATCAGGTGTACCGGAGATCATTATTTCGGATCTGAAATTCAAATCCAGCAAAAATATATCTGAAGATAAAAGCGACTGTTCATCGTGAACTACTTTAGATATATAGATTTTCGATCCTGAAGCCCATGAGAAATCTCTTATATGACCGAATTTTTCAATAGAGCCGTACTCAGTGTCATAAACTGACAATTTTCCGGAGAGGGATTGAAAAGCTATTTTCTTCGAATCTGGTGACCATTTCTGATTTATAAATCCACCTTCTGAAGTGATCCTTTTAATTCCGCCTGAATTCAGATCAATAATAAAAAGGTTCTGGTTTTTATCGTGAAAGCATACATAATTTCCATCCAGCGAAACAGGGGAGAGATTAGAGTATGATCCCAGATCGTAGGATATCCTGCTTCCGTCAATATCAATAATATAAAGTATATTTTCAACGGTAAAAGCTGTTTTCCCGTTATCAGAGAATGAAACCTGACCGCATCTTGACGTTCTGTCAAAAAGCTCCGTGATTTTCCCGGATGCAATATTCAGCAATGCGGGGGATTGATATCCTGTTTCCGGATCAATGTATTTGAAACCTATCTTATCTTTATTTAATGAATAATATCTTCCGCATCCCGGATTTTCAAACAGCGTAGTTTGTTTCCCGTCTCTGATAAGATATAAAGCGTTATCAAGATTATTTGACGCAATTATGCCGTATTCTGTTACTTGTATGTCTTTAAAATATCCGTTGTTTTCAAGTTTAACCAGTGCCTCCTGATTTAAAGTCGCGGATAGATATAATGCTGAAAATAAGTAAATAAATAAAAAGTATCTCATAAAAACCTCCGTCCTCTTAATAAGGTAAAATATATCATAATCATAATAAAAACAAAATTAAAAATTATTTTTTTTATTTTTCTTCTATGAATTTTTAAATAATTCATTATTTTTCAAAAGTAAAATTTCTGGAGGAAAAATGCGCAGCTACTTGATATTTTTATTAATTCTAATCTGTTTAACGCGAGTTTATACTCAGACTTTGCTATTCGAGGATTTTGAAAGCGGAACGTTCCCGCCATTGAACTGGACGGTTGAGACGACCGGCGCAGGTTTTGTGAGCAGTTCTAATACATATCACAGCGGAAATTTCTGCGCCGCGCATTTAGATAATGAAGGCGCGCAGGACGACTGGCTTATAACTCCATCCGTAACGATCGGATCAGTAGATAAGGCTTCACTTTCGTTTTGGCAGAACGGACTATGGATCACATTCGCGACTTTCCACGAAGTATGCGTATCGACAGACGGAGGAGCTAACTGGACTCAGATCTATACGGGATTACCTGAAAGCGATCCTGAAGATCCGGATATAGGCGTTTGGGACAATATGGTATTATCCCTGAACGATTATGCTGGAAAAAGCATCAATGTCGGATTCCATTACACAGGTGATTACAGCGATCAGTGGTATATTGATGATGTTTCGTTAATTATTGATAACGATGCACCTTCAATAGTGAGTGTAGCTGGTAATGAAGCACTTTTGCCTGTTATCGGAGCTTATGCGGGTAACGACATGAAACTGAATCTGGTTATTCAGGACAGTTCCGGCGTCAGTTCAGTAAAAGGTTATTATACGATCGGTGAAAATCCACAGGCAGAAATATTTTTCGGACAGCTGAAGTACAATGAAAACTGGGGTGGGATAATTCCGTCAGCTGATTCTGTCTGCACAGGATCTATCTATTTTGAAATGACAGACAGGCTCGGAAATATTTCTACGACCGGCTGTTATTCTATATCGTTTGCAGAAGATACAGAATCACCCCTTGCTGTAAGGCTGAGTGGAACTTTCACGCAGATAGGTCAGGATTTGCATCTGAATTTAACTGTCGAGGATGAGTCATTTATAGAAAATTGTACAGGTTATTATAGTAAGGACGGCTATGAAACATCAGTTTCTTTTCTAATGCAGAAGCAGAAGATCAACGATTTTATTTTAACGGGCATAATTGCAGCTGAAACAGAGGAAGTTCTAAACGGTGAAGTTTATTTTAACATTCACGATACTGCAGGAAACGAAATCACAACCTCCAAATATAAAGTTCAATGGCTGAGCAGCCCTCCTGTTTTCGATCTTCGGGACTACAATGGCAACAACTATGTTACATCGGTAAAATCACAGGACGGCGGTACATGCTGGACACACGGCGCTGCAGCAAGCATGGAAAGCAATCTTCTTATAACAGGAGCATGGGCGGATAACGGTGAAACAGGTGAACCGAATCTCGCAGAATATCATCTTGACTGGTGGAACGGATTCAATCAGCACAATAATGACGATATCCTTCCCGATACGGGAGAAGGTCTGGAAGTTCATATGGGTGGTGATTATCTAGTGACTGCTGCATATACGGCAAGGGGTGAAGGTATGGTCAGAGATATTGACGGTCAGTCGTTCGATACGCCGCCTGTTAGGTATAATTCATCTTATCATAAATTTTATCCAAGACATATAGAGTGGTTCACGATGAATGAAACTTTAGATAATATCGGTCTGATCAAAGAAAAGATCATGACAGTAGGCGCAGTCGGTACCTGTATGATGTATGATGATGCGTTCATAGACGACGAGTACAGGCATTATCAGCCGCCGACTGACCCGCTCGAACCCAATCATGCGGTAACGATTGTAGGCTGGGACGACAGCAAAGTTACTCAGGCTCCCGAAGGCCCCGGAGCATGGATCGTTAAGAACAGCTGGGATAAATACTGGGGATTCGGCGGATATTTCTGGATCTCCTATTACGACAAGCATTCATGCAGGAACTGGGAAATGGGAACGATCTCTTTTAGAGATGTAGAGCCACTAGCTTATGATCATATATATTACCACGATTATCACGGTTGGCGCGATACTATGGAAGACTGCAACGAAGCTGTAAACGCTTATACTGCAGACAGGAATGAATATATAAATTCCGTCAGTTTCTATACCGCACAGGATAATGTTGATTTCACAGCTAAGATATACGATACGTTTTCAGGCGATATTCTTTCGGATGAGCTGGGAACGGCGTCGGGATCGTTCCAATACAGAGGGTTTCATACGGTCGATCTGCCTTATTCAGTATATCTTGAAAATGGCAACGATTTCTATGTATACCTGAATTTATCAAAGGGCGGACAACCTTATGACAGAACTTCCGACATCCCGGTTCTTTTAGGCGCGAAAGGAAAAACCATTGTCAGATCGACAGCATCAGCAGGGGAGAGTTACTATTTTGACGGTAAAGGCTGGGTAGATATGCAGAACTACACAGGAGACGCTTATCCCGGATCAACGAATTTCTGCATAAAAGCTCTTTGCAGCCAGACATCGGTAATAGCTGAAACTGACAATATAATTAATACAGCAGAACTGTATCAGAATTACCCGAATCCGTTCAATCCTGAAACAATTATTTCCTACGCTCTCTTAAATGAAGCCGCCGTTAAACTTTCAGTTTATAATATGAAAGGGGAGAGGGTCTCAGAACTCGTCAATTCAAAGCAGAAAGCAGGCATCCATAAAGTCAGCTTTAATGCAGAAGGACTGACAAGCGGAATATATTTCTATAAACTTGAAGCTAACGGAAATTTTGCAGCTGCAAGAAAAATGATCCTGACAAAATAAGGATAATATAGAACAAAGAAATTATTCTGCCAATTAGAGATACTTCTAAATTATTAAGTTCTGCTCATTCTAAAAATGATATGTCAGGCTGAGTAGCGGTATGAAGAACCAAGGTTCCGATCCGCTTATGTCCAGAAATTTAACACCAGCAATGTCAGCTGAAATTCTTTCTCCGAAGAATCTGACGCCGAAAATAAATATACCGTTAGTTTCAATTTCATCGAACATTCCTCCATTTAGGTATTCGACTATGAATTTAGAGCTTTCAGAGGTCCTGAAAGTAAGTGCCAGTCCGAAGCTGAAGATAGATTCTTTGCCACCGGTCTTGGATGTTGTTATTCCGCCGAAATAAAGATTTGCTGTAGATCTCGGACTTAAATAGTAATTAAAAGCTGTACCGTATGTTATTAAACCGAAATCTGCTTCTTCAAGAATAGCTGTATATGATCCCATTACGCTCATGTTCATTTTATATGGTTCACTCATTGTCCTGTATTTAAAACCCAGAGAGAATGGTCCCTCGGTAATCATTTCCGGAACGATCGGGAAAATGAATCCTGTTGAAATATGCAGATCATCGATGGGGGAATAACCCACATTCATAAAAAGAAGTTCATAATCAGAAACATACCATGTACCTTTAGGATTCGTTTCAGCTGAAGGCATAAAAAGAAGAGAGCAGTGGTTCGGATCGTCATACCTGTAACCAGTTCTTTCATCAAGGTCTTTAATAAGTTTTATGTCCGATCTGTTGATCTTCATTTCACCAAATGTATCTGATACGACAGTCAGTATGTCGTTCTCTTCGCTGATGATCTCGCATTTAATTGATTCGCCGTTTTTTAGTTCAATTATCTTTTTTGAATAAGAACATAGCGAAATAATAAGAATAAAAATTATTATACAGTATTTCATGATATCACCCCCGAATATTATATAGATATAATACCACTGAAACCGTTCGAAAGCAAATAAAAAGGGCGGAAAATTTTCCGCCCGAAATGAATTCATTTATGAACTGCTAATATACTGCCGTTACGAAATAGAACTTCTTGTTGCCTGCCGGTACAGGTGCCGTCCATGAATTCGTAAGAACACTTTCAGCTTCGCAGAACCATGAGGAATCATTGTGGTCTTTATACGGATCGTCTGATGAAAATACCCTGTAATACGCTGCAGAAGGAATCGCATCCCAGGTTATTGAAACATCAGTTCCGTCGTTCGTTATGCTTGTAATGGCCGGCGCTTCGAAGGTTCCGTTGTTGATGTAAACGCACTTTGAAGCTCCGTCGCCAGTTTCGCAGTAGAATGTGCCGGTGTAGGTCAGTGTAACAGGAACCATCCATTTTAGATTCTGTATAGTTTCATTCTCGAAATCCGGATTAGACTCGGGAATAGGAGTTTTATTATAACGCCACTCGTAAGGCCCGTTGACGATATTTGTTGTGAAATATGTTTCAGCGGATGCTATTGTGCTGCTGTTTAGTAAAGCTATATGCTGGTGTGAATCACTGTTGAAATCGGTTTTGTAGTTTGACCATGTGCCGTTATTCTCAACATTTCCTTTGACATTCAGATAAAGGTTGTATCCTCCGGCATTATCAGTTATTAATCCCTCATTGCTGAAATCTCCTTCAATATTGAGGGTGTACCAGTACCAGGGATGGTTCTGTATCAATCCGTAGTTCGTTAGAGGACCTTTAAGGATGTTCGCGTTATCTACTACAAGTATCGTGTCTCTAAGATCGACTTTATCAATGACTGTATTCTGCATATAGCATCCGTTCTTCATACTTAGAGAGGATGTTGATTTCGCCTCGGAACCGAGAATATTTATTCTGTTAAGGTATCCGCCGTTTAGTGTCAGATCAAAGCCTAATGAAAGGTCCAGCGTATAATCAGTAAAATTTACCCAGGAGTTTCTAAGAACGACATCGGAGAACAATTTTACGCCGTTCGGGTTGCTGCAGTTAAGGTAATAAGCTTCAAGAAGGTTTCCGTTCAGGCAGGTCAGATTCTGCTGAGACGAAGTTCCGTTAAAATACAGATACTCGTTATTCCAAGTTCCGTTGTTGATCAGATTCCCGGTTGTATTGAAAGTAAGATTATATCCCGAAGGATTATCCCTGACGACAGAATTGTTGATAAAATCGCCGTTCACATTCAAAGTGTACCAGTACCATGAATGGTTCTCTACAATTCCATTATTGACAATCGGCCCGTTGAAAATATTCGCATTATCAACTATCTCGATCTCACCTGTGAGAGTAAGCTGATTCAGCTCGGTATTCTGCATATAGCAGCCGTTCGACATGTTTAAATATGAAACTGCTTTACCTGATGTGTCTCCGAAGATCTTTATTCTGTTCAGGTAGCCTCCGCTGAGTGTCAGATCATACCCGTCAGTAAGGTCAAGTGCATAATCGCCGAAATTAAGATATGAATTTGTGAATTTCAGATCTGATTGTGCTATAACTCCGGCAGCATTCGTAGAGCTCACATAAAAAACATTGATCCCGTTCGTCGCGGAGCATGTAATATTCTGAGCTGAAGTGCCTAGGAAGTAGAGGTAATCGTTACTAATAATTCCATTGCAAAAGAAATCTCCGTAAGCATTAAATACATAGTGGTCAAGTGTATTTTCGTTGTTGAAAGTACCGTTCGAATTGACATGAAGCAGGTATGGATCGTTATTCTTGAAAGTGCCGTTATTGTAAAAGGTACCGTTTATCGTCAGTATCCTATGTGAATTTACGGCAGGCATAACATCGCCTGTGCTGATCGAAGTTCCGCTTATTATTACATCGGTTTCAACCTGAAAATAACCGTTTAGATAAAGATCTGAACAGTTAGAATTATTTATCTTCGAATCGTTTATCATTTCCAGATAAGATACAGGAATGATGCCGGTTTTGCCGGTAACATTTCCGTCCGTCAGGTAACAATTGTCAAGCTTTAGCCCGTACCCGCCTCTAAGATCGAATCCGCCGGAGATAAAATCTATGGTTGAATCTTTGAAATAAAGATTTGTTAACGCAAGGATCGGATTCGCGTTATTCACATTGAAATACTGTGAACTTATCGGAGTTGAAGAAGAACCGACGGAAAGTCTCTGTTCAACAGAACCTGTCAGATTTGTAGTATAGTTCGTAAGAACGCCGTTGTTCGTGATATTTCCAGAGCAGTTCACTGTCAGCAGGTAACCTATCGTATGATCCTGAATAGTTCCTTCGTTGATGATGTTGCCGTTAATAATAAGATCTACATGCGTATTGTAAGGCTGAATTGTACCGCCCGGGTAAACATGCAGATCTTCGTTTAGAACAACAGGAGTTGTAGTTATTTCCCACAATCCGGTTACATCGTAAGCCCATGCTGATAACGTGAACAGCGCTATGATAATAAAAGCTGTTTTTCTGCACATTTTTGCCTCCCCGTTTTTGTTGATGTATAAAATAATACACAAAAAGTCGGATTGCAAGGATTATAATATTGTAATGTTGCTAATAAATGATCAGAAAACTATTTCGTCGTTGTTGTCTTTCATCTGAGTTGTCCAGAGTCTATGATAAAGACCCTGTTTAGATAAAAGTTCAGAATGCG
Organism: bacterium; assembly: GCA_029559475.1. Classification (GTDB taxonomy): domain Bacteria; phylum UBA4055; class UBA4055; order UBA4055; family UBA4055; genus UBA12480. The sequence goes on along the minus strand of JAKQBN010000032.1, from coordinate 12,350 downwards.
AGCCTGTTTCGACCACTTTTCCGTTCTCGAAAACGATGATCTTGTCGACTTTCGCGATCGTAGTCAGTCTGTGGGCGATTATTATTGTAGTTCTGTCTTTCATGATCTTTTCTATCGCTGCCTGAATCACGTTCTCTGAGATCGAATCGATAGAAGCGGTAGCTTCATCGAGGATAAGTATTTTGGGATCCTTCAAAAGAGCTCTCGCTATAGAAAGCCTCTGTCTTTGTCCACCCGAAAGTTTTAGTCCTCTTTCGCCGATAACCGTGTCGAATTTTAAAGGAAGCTCGTTAATAAATTCATAGATGTCAGCGTCGCGGCAGGCTTTTTCGACCTGCTCTTTCGTAGCGTTAAGATCTGCGTATTTAAGGTTGTTCATTATCGTGTCGTTGAACAGAAGCGCATCCTGGAATACTATCGATATTAGGTTCCTGTATTCGTCAACATTCAGATTCTTTACGTCTTTTCCGTTGAATAAAAGCGTACCTGATTCCGGATCATAAAAACGCAGGATGAGATTAATGACAGTCGATTTACCTGCACCGCTGGGTCCGACAAGAGCTACGGACTGGCCGTCTTCGATCTTAAGGTCGACTCCATTGAGAGCTATCTTATCTTTTTCTTTTTCGTATCTGAATTTTACGTTCTTAAATTCCAGTTCGCCTTTTGTAGTGTCTATTTTTTCAGGATTTTCAGAAGTATGAAGTTCGTCAGGATATTCGATATACTCATAGATCCTGTCTATCGAAACGAAAGCGGAGATCACGAAGATCATTGTGCCTGAAAGCTCGAAAATAGGTTCGAAAAGATTTCTGACAAGCATCACGAACGCTAATAAAATACCCAGCGATATTTCGCCGTCTGTCAGCAGATTAAGACCGTAAACGATAATCGTGACGTAAAAAGCATGCCAGAAGAGAGTTCCTACGACTTCGAACATCCTGTTGGTAATCCCGAGTTTGATACTGTCCTTTATATAATCGCGGCTTTTTCTCAAGTGCCTGGAAGACTCATAGTTCTCGTTGCCGAACGCCATTACTATCTTGATATTTGAAAGTATCTCCTGCAGATATCCGAGCATGCGTCCCCATTTTTCGGAGGTAAGCTTACGGTATTTCTTAAAAAAGTTCATTATGATCGTAACGCACACATATTGAAGACCTATCAGCAAAAGAATGGCCAGAGTGATCTTCCAGCTCAGATAGAACAGCATAGAGAGCGAGAAGAATATTTTCAAGAACGCGTTGAAGAAGTCGAAGAAAGCGTCGGATGCAAGATATGATACCGATCCTACATCGTTGTTCATTCTGGATGTGATCTCGCCCGATACTCTTTTAGAATAGAATATCGGTGATTTTAACAGAAGTGCGTTGAACAGCTTTTCCCTTATATCCTTTCTGATATTGTACTGAAGGTACCATCTGATGTAGATATGTCCGAGGAAAAGCCCGCTGAAAACGACGAAAAGCACAGAAACGGCTATAAAGAATACGTTTAATGAGAAAATATCCTTTAAGGGTATAAGTTCGTCGACCGAATATTGGATTATCAGAGGCGGAACTGTAATTATAAGGTTGCTTATGATGTCAAAAAAGGCGAGACCGAGTATCAGCCATTTGTATTTGGCCATGAACTTATAAAGCTTCGGAAGCCTTGTGAGCATCTGCCTGTAGGTTATATCGTATTTATTGTGCTCTTTTTCAGTCATGTCCGTTCGAATGGTTGTTTTTCTTTAGCTGTTCGTTCCATAGCCTTCTATATTCGCTGGTTTCTTTCGAGAATAATGTTTCGTGGTCGCCGGATTCTATAATACGTCCGGCTTTGAAGACGAATATCCTGTCAGCATCAACTACTGTCGAAAGCCTGTGCGCTATGATAATTGAAGTTGGCTTTGACATCAACAGCTTCATAGTCTCGGATATTCTGCTCTCGGATTGAGTATCGAGAGCTGAAGTCGCCTCATCGAAAATGACGATGTTCGGATTTCTTAATATAAGCCTGCAGATGGAAATTCTCTGCTTTTCGCCGCCTGAAAAATTCTTGCCTTTTTCTTCTACCATCGTGTCAAGGCCGTTCGGCAGTTTGCTGACTAGATCCTCGAGAAGCGACATTCTGACAGCTTGCATGATTTCAGCGTCAGAAACTTTTTTATTAGCGCCGTAAGCTAGGTTCTCACGCAGTGTAGCTACGAACATATCGGTTTCCTGAAATACGACCCCGATATTACGCCTTAAAAGTCTTAAGCTGTAGTCTTTTAACGGTCTGCCGTCAAGATAAACCGTACCGCTGTCAGGATCATAGAACCTGAAGATAAGATTAGTAATAGTTGATTTACCGCTTCCGGATTCGCCGACGAAAGCTACCGTTTCCCCCGCGTTAATTTTAAACGACATATCGAAAAGCACCTGTTTGTTCTTTTCGTAGGAAAAATTAATATTTTCGAATACTATTTCGCCTTTTATGACAGCGGATTTAACTGCATTGGGCGATTCGACGATCTCCGGCTGTTCGTCAAGGTACGCTTTTACCCTCTGAACTCCAACTATGCTTTCCTGGAATCTATTTATCGCCATAACGATGCTGAACACAGGCCAGATGTACTGAACTGAATACATCCACATCGTTACAAGCTCGCCGATGCTCATCTTGTCTATGATGATCATATAGCTTCCGATCCAGAGAACGACTAGCGGTGTGAAATTTCTTAAGAACATGGTGACAGATCTCAGCTGGCTTCTTATGGAAGCAATGTTCAGCGCCTGGTCGATGATCCTGTCGGATTTATGCGAATGTATCATTTCCTCGTATTTTTTCTGAACGAAAACCTGAATAACCTTGATAAGCGTTATCCTTTCCTGAAGATATCCGATCAGCTTCGATTCCTTCTCTCGGGTTTCCTGAATGTCCTTATGCATTCTGCGTACTGCGAAGAATACGAAAACGGACTGAATTATTATCATTATGAACATCGGCGTGGCAAGTACGGGATTTAAGTAGAATATCGCTACTGTAATAAAAACGAATTTAGAAAGGTTGGTAACAAGCGAAATTACTTCGATCGTAAGGATATTCTGTATAGCTGCGACATCAATATTAAGCCTTTCAAGGATCTCGCCGGAATGTCTATCCGAATAAAATTTTAAAGAGAGTTTCTGGAGATGCCTGAGAAGATGATTCCTGATGTCGAAAGTTATCATCGAACCCATATAAGACATAATGTAACCGACAATATAATCGATCACAGCCATTATCATCACTATGAAGACAATGACCATCACAATAAAATTTATTGACTTAAAATCATGCTTAGGAAGGAAATCGTCTAATATAACCGTAAATGTCAGATAGGGGAGAACCGTGCTCAGAATATTATAGAAAAGAAGAAAAATTACAAGGCTTATGAGCGATGACTTATATGGTTTTATAAATTTGAATATGTAAAGCACATTCTTCAATCTAATTGAAATCCGCGTATTTTATGATCTGTTCCCAGAGAATCCTCAGTATCGGCAATTCTTCTTCGGTTATTATAATCGCTTCTCCCGTTACTCCGGCATGAATGAATCTTTTATTAGATCTGTCGAAAAATCTCGGATCAGCAACCTCTATTTCTACAGGGAAAGCAGACATTCCGTTCGCGCTTTCGGTTCTTAGTCCGATCTTTTTTACCCTGCCTTCAATAAAATCCTTACCCCTGAAAGTATCAACGTCAAAGTAAACGGTCTGTCCTTCTTTTACCCTTATAATGTCTGTTCCGGAAGCGAAACCGGTAAAATCAATAAGCTCGAACGATACTATCTCGCCTATCCTGTCGCCTTTTGAAAAATATGAATTAATTTCATTTTCGAGTTTCCGCGATATCAGCTTTCCTCCGATCGATGCTCTTACTGTAAGCAGTGAATCTCTAACGAGCAGATATTTCAGGTTCTCTTCTTCGATCTCAAGTTCTTTCTGCTTAAGTTTATATTTCAGATAAGTTGACGCGTCAAGTTTCTGAAGCTGTTTGCCCAGCTCATTTATCTGTATCTCAATTGATCTTACTTCGAGTCCGGTCTTATTGAGTAGGATATTCACTTCCTCATACTCGTCTTTAGATATAATTTTCTTTGAGTAAAGGTCGTATTTGTCGGCGGCTAGACTTTTATAATAAGCTTCTTCCTCTTTTTTTACTTTAAGCTGCTCTTTCAGTTTTGAAAGATCGAAAGAACTCAGGCTTACATCGAGAGCTTTTAACTGAAGTATTTCTTCAAGATTAATTTTATTGATCATGATTTTATGTTTAGAATTCAGGATCGAGACTTCAAGATCACTGTTCCTGAGAGAAATAATGGTATCCCCCTGAGCAACAGTATCGTTTTCTTTTTTATATATTTTTTCTGCGAAACCGCTTTCTTCGATAACGACCGGGGAGATATTTCTGTAAGTGAACGATCCGGGAACTATGACTTTTCTGTCGATCCTCATAAAAGTCAGTATTGCTACAGCTATGATCAAAAGAACCATCATGGCCAGCGACATTATTATTGATTTACGTATTGTAACTCTCATATTGATTTCCCGTGTTGTATGTTAAGCGTGGCAAATATATCTGAAATACTTTTTTTAAGGTTTGAGGGATCGTTATCCGTTTCAATTATAAAATCAGCGAATTCCGCCTGTTTATCGTACTTGATTTGAGAATCAAGCCTTAAACTCAGCTCGTTTTCCGGTCTGTGCTCTCTGTTTTTCAGTCTTTCGATAGCTATATCGCGGGATGTTTTTACATATATCACGCAGTCAAGATGTTTATGAAGTCCGATATCAATAAGAACAGCTCCCTCTATAACACATTTATCGTGAGCTTTCATTATTGTCAGAGTGTCTTTTCTTATGTATTCGAAGAATATCGAATTGAGAAGATCAAGTTTATTTTCATCCGAGAAAACAACAGACCCGAGTTTCTTCCTGTCCAGAACTCCGTCAACGACAAACTCATGCCCGAATGATTCGGAGATATGCTTTAGTATCTCTGGATATTTATTTATAACTTTCTTTCCGATAACATCAAGATCGATAACGAAAAAACCGGCCTTTTCAAAAAATCCAGCTACTGTTGTTTTTCCGCTTCCCGATTTACCGAAAATACCTATCTTCAATTTTAGTTAACCTCTCTTTTCAATGCGCCTAAATATAACCTATTAATATTATTATTCAAGAAATATAATGATAAAATTACATAAAACGTCGATGAAACGCTGAATAAGATCGATGGAACGCATTATTTTATCTTAAAATCGAAATCCATGCCTACGCCCCAGGTTGACTGGTACCATCTCTGATTATTCGCGCCGAATAATGTTCCGTACTTGTCATCGCCGTTCATGTCGAGAAATATCCCGATATATCCCGCATCCCTTCGCCAGTCAGACCAGCCCATAGAGCTTCCGAGATGCATAGCATAAAGATCTTTTCCCTGACCGTCGAAGAAGATCGAGATCGCGTCCGCATTGCCTGCGCCTATCGAAAGCGATTCAGCCTGGTAGCTGTCGTTACCTTTAAGGTCAAAAAACATCCCGCCGGCGTAATCATGGCCGCAACCGATGGAAACACCCTTGGATTTATAGCTGTCATCACCTTCGGCATCAATTACGGTCCCGAAAGCAAGGTGAACGCCTGAGCCGAGTGAATACTGATAAGAAATGTAATTGTCGTTGCCTTTAAGATCGTACAGGCATCCGAAAGCGAACCAGTAACCTCCGCCCTGACCGAATATATCAGATATATAATTATCATTTCCCTGCCTGTCGAAAAGAAAGGCATATCCGCCGCAGGCGTGATCCCTGTCGCCGAAGGAATAACCCTGACCCATGGACATAAAATGGTCGGCATAACGGAGCACATCAACCTCATTCCCCGAAAGCGTATAATTATCGTTGCCGCTGCCGTCATTCAGGACTGAATAACCGTAAACTCCCGCATAAGACTGAGCCTTCATTTCGCCGATATAAACATCGTTCCCGCTTTTATCCCACAGGCATGAATATCCGAAAGTCGCGGCAGACTGGGAATGTTTTAAAGATAAATACCGGTCGTTACCGGCTTCATCAAGGAGCACGGTAAAACCGAACAGGGAAGATGCGAGCGAGAAATTTTTGCAGTCGTAAATGTCATCACCTTTTCCGTCATAGAGGAAAGATATGCCATTGAAAGTCGAAGCTGGACCGAATTCATCTGAAATGTATCTGTCGTTCCCTTCAAGGTCAATGATGTATGAAAATCTCTGATCTTTATTATTCAGCCGGTAAGTATCATTCCCTTTTTTATCAATTATCAGAAAGTATTTACCTTTATAAACATCATCGCCTTCAGTTCCGATAGCTATACGGCCATAAGGAGTTTCTTTTGTGTATGGCTGCTGAAGCACATTGTCTTTTGCGAAAGCGATCAGTTTCAGAAAATCCAGATATGACATCATTCCTGCATTTATAATGTTCTGAGGTTTTATTTTGCTTAAAGTTTCTTTATAGTATCTTTCGCTTTCAGTGTAATATCTTCTTTCATCAAGCCTGTTTTTGATCATAACTGAGATATCATCTTTACCGGACTGATTTTCTTCATCTTCGGATCCTTCATCGTCCTCGCTTATCGATCTTTCAAAGACTTTTGTCAGGATAGAATCTTTTTCAGTGTAACCCGACCATGTTTTATCGAACATTGCCGATATATCTTTGTGCCTTGTAATAAATTCATTTAAATCAAACGTTCCCATATTCTTAACTGAATTTTCCGATCCGAATTCAGTCATAAGATTAGCAAAACTGATCTCCGGGAATTTTAAATAACCGTTTTGAACTTCATGAGGCAGGGAAACCTGGGTCAAGGGGTCAACGAACATTTTAGCTATTGAAGGGAAGAGAAACAGCTCTTTATCTGTTTTAACAGGCAGAAAATAGCTCTGTTTGGTCATATACATCTGTTCAAGAGCGTTATAGATCACCGAATTATCCGAGACGAGGTTTTCTATCGTAAAAGCATTTATTGAATCAGGCGCTACAGTTTCGATCTTCAGTTCGGAAACAAGGGCGGCATCTTTTTTCTCGATGTATTTCTTTTTTAACAGATCAAGCAAAGGTGATTCCATCTTCCTGTCAATTACTTTAACTCTTTGTTTAAGCGAATCAGCCTTCAAATGCGAATTAAGGTAATGCAGCGAGGTGTGCGAAATCAGCTGAATAGAATCGTTAAGCAAAGAGACAAGCTCTCTATCACCTTCGACCGTATTCATTTTACCCAGAACTGCAGCGGCCTGCCATCTGAGTTTAAAATCAGGATCGTTCTTGTATTTCTTCGCTATGTTTATCGACCGCGGATCGTTCAGGTCGCTTATTCCTTTTAATGTCGAAATTTTCACCCATGCGGAGTCAGTTTCCATAAAAGGTTCTAAAAATTCCAGTCCTTTTTCATACTTCGACAGTCCTAAAAATTCGACGGCTGCCGCAAAAGAATTCTTGTCCATTCTTCTAATTTCATCTTTCAGATAGCGTGAAGACAGCTTCGGGTCAATCTTAGAAAAAAGATCTCTCAGCGCATGGTATTCTCTCGGCTGCTGAGATCCGCAATTACCGACAAGAAAAGGAACAATATCTTCGCCGATATCAATGATCTGCTTTTTAGCAGGTTCCACATATTTCTGATGATTATGGAATGAAGCGGATGCCTTAATAAACAGTGTGTCATACTTGGAAGTAGTATATTGGGCGTTTAAAGCTGCCAATGATATAATGAAGATAAAAAAACTGTATTTCATAAAATTACCTAATTTTTTTTACAAAAGTAAGCAAAGTTAGAGAAAAAAGCAAAAATAATGTGTTTGCATAAAAAATGAATTCTGCTTATTATCCAATTGATTTATATAATCGCTTAAATTGACAAATGGAGGTTTTTTATGAATAGAACTGCACTTGTTTTCTGCATGCTGTTATTCGCTTGTTTGTTTTTTACTTCATGTTCAGATGATGGAAGCACCGAATCCGGAAACAAAAATCCCGTATGCACAATAACTTCACCGGCCGATAACTCCTCATTCGAAAAAGGGACAGACATCACCATAAAAGTTAACGCGAACGATACTGATGGCGAAATATCAAAAGTATTATTTTACCTTGACGGAGAGGGTATTGGAGAAGCTGAAACATTTCCTTACGAATTTATCCTGAATACCGATACCTGTTCATTCAGGTCATATATCATCAAAGCTGTCGCAAAAGACAAAGAGGGAGCTGAACAGAGTGATGAGATCGCAATCAATATAGTAAATAATGCTCCGCAGATTATTGGAATAATTGTAGATCCCTCAGAAATACCACAGGGCGGAGAAGCTGAATTTATTTGTACAGCATTCGATTACGAAGGTGATGTCCTGACCTATAATTGGTCAAGCGAATATGGAACAGTTAACGGAAATGATTCAACAATGATATGGACAGCTCCGGGAACACACGGCACATACAAGATATTCGTTACTGTAAGCGACAACGAAGGGAGCGTAACAGACAGTATATCTGTAAATGTTTATCAGACAGTTGTTTATATTCAGGGCGGATCTTTTCAGATGGGGGATCATTACGATGAAGGAGAGACAGATGAACTGCCTTTGCACAATGTAACGATCAGCGGTTTTCATATTGGAAAATACGAGATAACTCAATATGAGTGGGATCAGTATATGCCATCTCCGGTTTATGACCATGGTGAAGGAATAAAATATCCGGTTTACAAGATATCATGGTATGAAATTATAAAATACTGCAATATCAGGAGTATAGCTGAGGGTCTGACACCGGTCTATTCGGTCGGCGGTTCGACAGATCCTGAAGATTGGGGACCTATTCCGACACCTTATAACTACACATGGAGCAATTTAACCTGTAACTGGCCCGCGAACGGTTACAGACTACCTACAGAGGCCGAATGGGAGTTTGCTGCTAGAGGGGGAATAAATTCATCTGATAATTTTAGGTTCAGCGGCTGCCAGACAGAATTAGAGTTGCGTGATCACGCATGGTATTCATATAACTCCAGCACAACGGCAAAAGAAACCGGAACAAAACTGCCTAATCAGCTCGGGCTGTACGATATGAGCGGAAATGTGTTTGAGTGGTGCTGGGACTGGTACGGTATTTACTCATCAGATGCTTCGACAAATCCTTTAGGACCTTCTGCCGGATCTTACAAAACTGTAAGAGGCGGATCGACAGGAACTTCTTTCAACTGGAACAGAGTATCTTACAGAAATATCTACCCGGATTGTTACGCAAAAGAATATTTTATAGGATTCAGAGTGGCAAGAACGGGTGGAACAAAGTAGGTAAAAAAAAATGGGTGCATTCAACCAGCATATTAACGGAGTTATTCCAGAAAAAAGTTTTGATTCAAAATATTTATACTATCAAATAATATCGCACGATTTTCAAACACAAATCAAAGAAAACGCATCATCTACAACATTGCCAATTTTAAATAAAAGCAGATTTTCAATACTAGAAGTTAAAGTATGCAATTTAAAAGAGCAACAAGAAATAGTTAAAGAAATCGAAACTCGTTTTTCCGTGGCTGATAAGCTTGCAGAATCTATAGACGAAAGTCTTATAAAAGCGGAAGCACTTCGACAGAGCATTCTAAAGAAGGCTTTCGAAGGCGAACTTGAACTAGTCGCTTGCAGAAAAGAAGTTGACTGGGAGCCTGCGGACAAGCTTTTGGAGAGGATAAAGAAGGAGAGGAAGTGTGGAAATGATTAACTTTATGAATAGGAAAAGTAATTAAATGCCAACAGGTTTGATGATATTAATAACAATACTCTTTCTTAGTGCCTTTTTATTCTTTATCAGAGTACCCGAAAAGAAATATTTGTTTCTTGTTATAGCGAATGTATTATCTATATTTAATTGGTTCTTAATGGCAGCTCTTACGAACGCAAAAGGCGAAGGCGCTATGGGAGCTTTTATTTTGGTTTTCACTGTTCCTGTTTTTTATTTAGTAATAATAATACTTTTGATAATTTCAGTGATACGAAGGGAAAAACCGTTTTGGGCTTATTTGATGCCTTTTCTTGCAATTCCTGCAGCAATTATTTATGACAACGCTGTAGGAGGATATTATTTTTCTGTGGCCGGTTTTCTAGCTTTCTTTATATCTATCGTAGTTGATTTTCTAAAATGTCATAAAGAGATATTTGTATTTGGAAATTTGTTAAAATTGATTTTGATAAGAATATACACTTATATCAAAAAACATGTCAAAGAAATAGTTATTTCGCTTACAGTACTCATATCAGCAGTATTGATCACTACATATTCATTCAAATACATCGATAATAGATTAGAAGAATCAATAATTTCTAAGATTTCCGAAGATATGATTTTCGTTAAAGGCGGCAGTTTTGATATGGGAGATCATTTTACAGAAAGTTATGGTAATGAAAAACCTGTTCATCAAGTATTAGTTAGTGATTTCTATGTTAATAAGTATGAAGTATCACAATCGCAATATCAGTTAATAACGGGTTCGAATCCAAGTCGTTTTATAGGGAAAAATAATCCCGTTGAAAATGTTTCATGGTCAAATGCTGTAATGTTTTGTAATAAGTTAAGCGAAATTGAACAATTGCAGAAATGTTACAGAGGCACAGGTGATAGTATTATTTGTGATTTTAAGGCAAACGGATATAGATTGCCAACTGAGGCTGAATGGGAATATGCCGCGAGAGGCGGTATTCATAATACAGATGATTTCAGGTATAGCGGATGTCACAAAGTAACTGACCTGGATGAATATGCATGGTTCTATGACAATAATAAACCGGTAGGAACAAAGCAAATCGGGTTTAAGTTACCGAATCAGCTCGGAATATATGACATGACAGGCAATGTTTGGGAGTGGTGTTGGGACTATCTTAACAATGAGTACTACAAATACTGTGTTGAAAACAATATTACTGAAAATCCAACCGGACCCGATATGGGGTACTCTCATGTGCTCAGGGGCGGATGTTGGGGCTGTTCTGACGAAAATTGCATAGTAACAATTCGATTTTATTCTGACGGTGGAGGAACAATCGGATTCAGGGTTGTACGCAGTGCTGATAATTGATGATAAAGTAAAAAAGTTTCTGGATAGGATAAAGAAGGAGAGGAAATAAATGGATGTAGAATCTGAGAATACAGGATTAAAAGAGAGAAAGTATTTATTTCTAATGATTGCCTGCGTTGTGTCAACAGTAAACTGGATTGATGTAGTTTATTTTACTGATTATAACAGTAAATCGTTTACTATAGGTTTGCCTTATTTTTATCATCTAACATTGATATTTATATTGATTGCGGTTATAAGGAAGGAAAGACCGTGGCTTCTATATCTTTTTCCTTTAATAATGATCAATTTCAGCTATGGAGCCATGGAAATGTTCATGGGTATAGCTATTATAGCAGTTCTCTCATTGCCTATATATTCATTTGTGCATTTTAGTGAAATAAAAACTTTAAAAAGAGAGAACTAAAAGATGAACCGCCGAAAGAGATAAAAAACGATTTTGTTCAGAAAGAGAACAAATTTATGTTCATTCTTTGGGCAAATATTATGTCTGCTTTAAACTGGCTAATTTTCTGTGGACTTGTTTTGGATACAAAATCGGAGGGCCCGGTCGGTTTAGCAGTAGTTTTTACGGTACCTGTTCTGCTTGGAAGCGCATATTTATTAATGGTTGCTGCATTTATTCGCGGCGAGCGGCCATTCTGGGCATATCTTATAATATTATTCTCACCTATAATATTCATAGCAGCTGTCAGTTCTGCTGTTCATAGCAGCGATGTGAATGAAATATTGGCAGCTCTGGTGATTACCGGAATAGGACTGTTGTTACTCGGTTTCGGAAAAATAATAAAAATGTTCTTGCCAGAAAGATATAATGTCAGAGAAGTAGATTCAGAGCAGAAAATTACGACAAATTTCTATAGCCGTTTTATTATAAAAACAACTTTGATTATTTCAATTGCAAACGGATTTTTTATCTTAATATTTGTCAAGGATGAATTCGGCGAAATTTTAATTTCTTTATCGGGGGTATTGACAATAATTACATTAATTTTACTTCTTATAGCTAAGATCAAATCGGAAAATCCCAATTTTAAAGAAGTATTATTAAGTAATTCATCGCTTTTCGCTTCATTAGTCGCTTCCGCTTATTTTTCCGAGTGGCTGATGTTCTGGATTATAATATTAGTTATTTTAGTTATTGAACCAGTAATTTGGATTTTGTTCAAGTACAAAATAAAAATCTGGTTAAGTATTATTATTTTAGCTGTAACATTGACCGG
>JAKQBN010000021.1 GCA_029559475.1 bacterium | reverse complement strand
GGTTGATGAGAAAGTGGTCGATGGCTATAAAAAACTGGGGCTTGATTTTCGCTCAGTTGAACATTATGTTTCCTGATAAGTTAAGCGGCTATGTAAAATGAATGGAAAATGCCATTTACACAAAATTTCTGACACCCTCTTTTGTAGATACAACAGCTACAGAAAGCTCTGATCCCGAGAATTTGAAAAGAACCAAAACTGTAAATATATCAAATTTTAAACCATTCAATAAAATATTTGAAGGTAAAACACTTTATCTTGACGGTAAATATTCAAGAGTATTATATAGCTATATTAATTATTGTCAGATTGATATCAAACGATTAGAATCCCAGCCTGATATTTTTAAATTTACAGGATTCAATGATTACGATACGATTAACTATTACAGGAATATGCTTCTTAATAGGCATATTCCTTCATTCAGAGGGCATTGGGGAGATAATTATATTCTTGTGACGCATCCTGTTGTTACATCTATAAGTTTCAATAAAGACAGAACAATTGCAGCATTAGCATTTACATCAAAATTCGAAGGAAGTTCTGAATTTTATATCAAGAAAAATGGTAAATGGGAATATTCTCACAAATCAAAGGGTGGTTGGATCGAATAGGTTTTCCGAAACTTTAGAATTGACAAACATACTTTCTGTATATATATTTAGTATATACTAAAAGGAGACTATTATGAAAACTTTATCTCTTAAAATCGACGATCTAATTCTAGCAGAAACGGACAAGATTCTCCAAACCTTAAATAAGCCTAGAAACAGATATATAAACGAAGCTGTTGAAAACTATAATAAAATGCAGAAAAGAGCTTTGCTCGAGAAAATGCTCGCAGGAGAATCAAAGCTGGTAAAAAAAGAATCGCTTAGCGTACTTAAAGAGTTCGAGGACTTAAATGAAGATGATTAACCAGTACGAGATCTGGATAGCGGATCTAAGTCCTCAAATAGGTACAGAACCGGGCAAAACTAGGCCTGTAGTCATAATCCAGACTGACCTTTTAAATAAAATTCCACACCCGTCAACAGTAATCTGTCCGATAACTACGAAAATCGAGAGCAAATCAGAAATATTAAGGGTTCATTTAAAAAAAGGCGAAGCAAATGTCTTGCAGGATTGCGATATAATGATAGATCAGATAAGAGCGATCGATAACAAAAGGCTTGTAAGAAAAGTCGGAACCATTCCGCAGGAACTGATACCGGAAGTAAAAAGTAATATAAAAATAATATTAGATTTTGAATAAATTGATCTCAATTGAGCCTTTCACATATGAATCCGCGAAAGAGCTTTGCAGACTTTTTCAGACGGATGCCATACTCAGAGCAGAGCTGAATATGCCTGGTAAGTCAGAGTTTTCAGCAGATGAAGAATTACTGTTCATTTCTGAATGGAATAAAAAAAATAATTCCGAATCGTTCGCTATCAGATACGTAAATGAATTTGCCGGAATGATCAGTCTGAGTCATATCGATCATGCGAAAAATAAAGCAAGGGTCGGTTACTGGGTCGGGAGTGAATTCAGGAACAGAGGAATAGGAAAGAAAGCCTTTGAGCTTATTATAAGTTTAGCGGAATCAAAGGGAATTAAAGTTCTTGAATCGGACATTGACAAGAACAATTTGTTTTCATTGAAGATTTGGCAGAAATATAATCCCGAAATTTCTGAGAAAAATGAAACGCAATATGAATTGAGGCTTTTACTGATTTAGATACTCTAATAGAAAAATTTCTTGACAAAGAGTTATATAATGTATAACTTATCACAAATAAACGAAGGTGCGGTTATGCAGATGGTAATAAAAAAATGGGGAAACAGTCTGGGACTCATAATTCCGAAAATTATAGCTAATGATCTTGATATTAAAGACGGTACTTCTGTAGAAGTTCAACAGCTTAACGGAAACATAGTAATATCTCCAAAACGATATAAACTCTCCGACCTTCTTGATAAGATCGATGAATCGAATAAGCATGAAGTGACCGATTTCGGTAAAGCGGAGGGCAAAGAAGCATGGTGAAGCAATACATTCCGCAGAAAGGCGATCTTGTCTGGCTCGATTTTACCCCTCAGTCAGGGCATGAGCAGTCAGGCAGAAGGCCGGCTATTGTGTTGTCCCCTTCCGAATACAACGAAAAGACAGGTCTCGGAATATTCTGTCCGTTGTCATCAAAAGAAAAAGGCTACCCTTTTGAAGTCAAGATCCGCAATAAGAATATAGGCGGAGTTATTTTAAGCGATCACATCAAAAGTCTTGACTGGGGATCAAGAAATGCTGAATTGATTTCTAATGTCAGCGACTCTGAGCTCGAAGAAGTATTGGAAAAGATAAAGGTTCTTATATTTTAAAATAAGATAGTGGTCGTCAGAGGCGTATAGTTAAATTTATTCATGGTTTGAGAAGGTGATCTAAGAATGAAAATCTTAATGAATAAACGGATTTATATAATGATAATAATAAGCTTGATTTCTTTGGTCTTATCCATGAAGGCCGCTACTATACCTACCAGCGCACGATCGAAATATGCTATTGAAAGGATGAAACCTGCATTGGAGAAAGAACTCGGCAATAAAGGTCTGAGTTTCGGATCACCTGTTTATATCCGCATTTTCAAAGAGGAAAAAGAGCTTGAGATGTGGGTGAAGAAAGGCGGGGAGTTCGTTTTGTTCAAGACCTATTCGGTTTATACTTACGGAAGTGAAGGTTTGGGTCCAAAGCTGAAACAGGGCGACGGTAAGGCTCCGGAAGGTTTTTATTTCGTGAAACCTGAAAATCTGAATCCTTCAAGCAGATTTCATCTTTCTTTTAATATCGGCTATCCTAACACTTACGACAGAAGCAAAAACCGAACTGGCAGCGAGATCATGGTTCACGGAAGTACGGTTTCAATTGGCTGTTATGCGATGACCGATCCTTTTATCGAAGAGATCTTTGTTCTTGCTGACGGAGGTTTCAAAAACGGACAGAGTTTTTTCAGAGTCCATATATTTCCGTTCAGAATGACCGATGAAAGTCTGGAAAAGCATAAGGATTCAGAATGGTTTGATTTCTGGGTTAATTTGAAAGAAGGTTACGATAAGTTCACTGAGTACGGAAATAATCCGCCGAATGTTAAAGTAAGCGGCGGGAAATATATTTTTAATATTTAAATCCTTGTTTTAAACATCTGAATTTATTATATTACCTATATGATACTATCAAATGATACTATTATAAGCATAACAGGAGAAACATGAAACCGCCTTATGATATTACGCCGGACATTTTGAATCTGATCGCTTCGGTATCTGAAAAGCTCGGAGAGGTTAATGCTGTCCATCTCGACAAACCTTCGCCGCAGTTGAGGCGCGAAAACCGCATAAAGACAGTTCAGTCCTCTCTTGCGATAGAAGGAAACGCTCTGACTATCGATCAGGTTACCGCAATTTATGACGATAAAAAGGTAGCCGGCCCGAAAAAAGATATTCTTGAAGTTAAAAATGCTATTGAATTATATAACAGGATAGGCGAATTTGATCCTTTTTCTTCAGCATCGTTTTTGAAGGCTCATAATGTACTGATGAAAGGTCTTATAAATGATCCGGGTAACTTCAGAAGCGGTTCGGTCGGAGTGATAAAAGGCAGCGAAGTTATGCATGTGGCTCCTCCCGGTGATAGAGTTCGCTATCTGGTGAATGATCTGTTCAAGTATCTGAAAAGCGACAGGGATGCAGTTCTTATTAAAAGCTGCGTGTTCCATTATGAAACGGAGTTTATTCATCCGTTTATGGACGGGAACGGGCGCATGGGCAGGTTCTGGCAGACAGTAATTCTACGCAGTAAGTATCCTGTTTTCGAATATCTGCCGGTCGAAAGCATCATAAAAGAGAAACAGCAAAAATATTATGAGATCCTTTCGGCTTGCGATAAAACCGGAAAATCGACAATGTTTATTGAATTCATGCTTAAAATAATAGACTCGGAACTTAACCGTATTTTATGGAACGAATTAAAAGTTATGAATTCAGGAGAAAGGCTGGACATAGCGAAAGAGAAATTCGGTATGAAAGAATTCTCAAGAAAGGATTATTTAAGGCTGTTTAAAGATATTTCCACGGCGACTGCAAGCAGGGATCTGAAATCCGGCACTGAATCGGGATTACTATTGAAAAAAGGCGATAAGAATATGACAGTTTATTTATTTGCTTGAATAAAAGGATAATAGATATGAAAGATCAAATATACAAAACCGCGTTGAACTGCAGGCACTACGCAATGTGCAAGATAGATTACATCGGGACAGGAATCTGCGCATCAGGACCCGAAAGAGGATTTGTAACTTTTTATCCGCAGGGAAGGATGGATCTGTATAAAGCGCTTGTTGATGGAACCGTTCCGGTTACTACTGCCGCGGTTGAAGCTGCTGATACATGTTCTTTGTGCGGAAGATGTGATAAGCAGTGTTATTTTATAACGGAATTGCGGCCGGTAAGTGTAATGAAAGCTCTGAAGGATCTTGTCGAAGATCGCCTTTCGGTGTCCGGCATGCCGGAACCGCCCGTTGAGGATGAATTCACACTCGAGCTCAAAAAGATCACATGCGAAAAATTTTCGACATGCGACCCGGCCATACTTGTGACCTATTCGCATGATCCCTGTCCCGTGGCTCCGACAAGGATGCCGAAATACGCATCCGTTCCCGGAAGCGCAAAAGAAGTTTCTGAGATTATAAAACTGTGCGCAAAACATTCGATGCCTTACGAAGTGCGCGGGAACGGTTCGAGCGTGATGGGTTTCGTTATGTCAGACGGGCTCGTGATTGACCTTATCAGGATGAAAGAGATCGTTTTCGACGAGAGGAACTGGAAAGTTACTGTGGGGCCGGGAGTAACATCGTTCGAGCTCCAGAAAGCAGCGGCGTCTCGCGGATACAGGGTGAACGCGGCAGAACCTTCTGCAATGGTGTGTGGCAACTTAATGTGCTCAGGGATATTCTCGCTTTTCTCGGCTTCATATGGCATCGGCGCGGACAATATAGTAACAGCCGAGTTCGTAGGTCAGGACGGGAATATTTTTAGTATCAATGAGCAGGGTTCTCCCAATCTCTACTCGTACGAAAAAAGAGACTCCGCGGCGCCCGGGATATGCGTGTCCGCCCAGATCAGATTACACAGAAAGCCTGAAGACGAGACGGGAGTCCTTATACCTTTCGAAGACCTGAAGGAAGCCGTATCGTTCGCGCGGGAACTTTCCTTCAGAAGGATAGGTTCGGCCATAGGAGTTTTGGGCGGAGAGTATCTTTCGGTCTTCACGGCTCCAAACACGGATATTGCGTCCAAGATAAAAACAGTGTTCACCAAAACCCTCAAAATAAATCATCCGGTACTTTTGATAGGGGACAGATACGATATAGAAGCCGTCAGATCAATGAGGAGATATATAATTGACAACGATCTTTTTCGCACTATCTATTTAGGGCTACCTTCTTTAGCCGAATCGAAATGGTCGGAACTTATAGCTGAGATGAGCGGGGAAAAGGAACCCTATGAGTTTTTGTCGGAAGAAAGTCTGAAACCTCTGATCGAGGCCGCGCTTGAACCTTCACCAGAGAACATCTCCTCGGGTTTTCCAAAGGATATGAGGCCTTTCTTTGAGAAAGCTTACTCCGATCCGGACTTTACCGATCTTGTCAGGCTTAATGAATTCAGGATCCTGAGCTCGAGAATGGGAAGGGAAAAGCATGTTCTGGCCATAATAGTCTATACACCTGCCGATCCCGGGATTATTTCCGAACTGAATTCAGGATTCGCTCAAATAGGAGAAAGAAACTCGTTAAAGCACGACTACGGGTTCGTTACGCCTCTGGACTGCGGAAAACGGGCCGTTTTTGAATACGATTATTATCCTGACCATACCGATCAAGATGAAAAAATTAAAGCAGGAAAAGCTCTAGGCGAGATAGCGGCTTTCATCGGAGGGTATTCTGCGGTTCATCCGGAAGTCAAGTGGATCAGGTACACCCTATATCAGGGTTTATGCAGAAAGGAGCATATTCTCTATGTCGACTGATCGGGAAAGAAAGTTCTTAATAACGGGAGGCACAGGTTTTCTTGGAAGCTATCTGTTTACCGAACTTTTGAAGAAAGGGTATGAAGTCACACTTATATGCAGGCCGCGGAACGGCAAAAGTGCGCAGGAAAGGATTGAGAATATAATCGAATGGTTCAAAATGAACAGTTCAAAACTTCCCGGACTTAAAGTTTATGAAGGATATATTGATAAAGAAGGCCTGGGACTTTCTCCATCTGAGCGTGAAATAATAGCAAGAGATATTACGGAAGTTATACACTGCGCTTCCGAGACGGATTTTTCAGAAAGAAACAGAAAACATATAGAGACCGTCAACATCGGCTTTTTAAACAACGTTCTTAATTACGCCAATGACTCAAAAGCTGCACATTTTCATTATCTGAGCACAGCATACAGTGCGGGTTCGGCAGAGGGGGAATGCGCTGAAGAGATAAACATTCCATCCGGGTTTACAAATGTTTACGAAGAGACCAAGAACAGGGCGGAGAAACTTGCAGACTCATTCTGCAGAGATAAAGGCATGAGGCTGACAATTTACAGGCCGTCGATAGTTTACGGTGAATCAGGCACGGGAAGAAGCAGGAAATTCAACGCGTTCTACTATCCGGTAAAAGCCCTTTCTTACATAAAAGAGATCATGCTCAAAGATATAAAGGAGAAAAACGGAACGAGAGCCGCAGCGCTGGGAGTAAGTCTCAAAGATAACGGAACTCTTGTAATGCCGATAAGGTTCAGAAGTATATACGGAGGCAGCCTTAATCTGATACCGGTGGATTTCTTTGCTGAGGCAATGATAACACTTATTCAAGAGCGTGACCGTGAAGGTATATATCATCTGGTCAGCGGTTCCCCGGGCAATATAGAGGAGCTGATATGTTATACTTCAAAGTATTTTAACATAGAAGGTCTCAGTGTAACATTTGGCGAACAAATTTCAGACAGGACAGGTCTAGAAGATCTATTCGAAAGCTACATCCGGATGTATTTACCATACATAGCAGACAAACGAAAATTTTTGACATTCCGGGCAGATCCTATACTGAGAGGCAGAAATATAATTTGCCCGAGAATGAGTTATGAGATTTTCGAAAGATGCATAGATTACGCTATAAAATGCGGTTGGGGAAAAATATATGATAAATTCAGGTTATTCTAAAATATTATAATAATTATCACTTTTATCTTGTTAATGTTATTCCTTGTCTATCATGTCCGGCTTGACTTCAGCTGTCCTTTCGCAATAATGACACATAACTTTTACAGGCTTTTTTTCAACCACTTTAAATTTGGTAGCAATTTTTTCGATGTTCGTTATGCAGTTCGGATTTAGACACTTGATTATTCCGTGTATGTCGGAAGGGATATCGATCTGCCTTTTCTCTATAACCTTAAAATCCTTTATTATGTTGATCGTGGCTTCGGGGGCTATCAGAGCAATTTTATCCGTCTCCTTCTTGCTGATGATCTTTCCTTCAAATTTTATAAGATCTTTTTTTCCGACCCTTTTCGAATCGAAATTAAGCCCGATCGAAATAAGGGAATTATTATTTTTTGAAAGCAGTCTGAAAACCGCGAGTCCTCTCGGCGAAGGTATATGATCGATCACTGTTCCCTGCTCGATCTTAAATACTTTGTACTGTTTATTGTCCGGCATTTTTATCTCCATTTATGATTTATATTGTACCTGTTACAAGACCGAGAAGGGCAGCTCTTACAGGAACACCGTTGTGCGCCTGCTCAAAATAAACGGCTCTCGGATCGTCATCCACATCAACGGCTATTTCGTCAACTCTAGGCAGCGGATGCATAATGTAGGTATCATGCTTCAGATATTCAAGAGAGTTCTTATCTATTTTGTAGGTACCTGCGACTTTTTCGTATTCCATAGGGTCATAGAACCTTTCTTTCTGTATTCTGGTGCAGTATAAGAAATCGAGCTCTTTACCGCACGATTCCAGACTTGAATGAACATATTCGATCTTTTTTGCCTTCAGATAATCGTAATAATGATCAGGGATGTTCAGTTCTTTCGGCGAGATGAAATGCAGTTTAACATCGAAGTGGGTTAAGGCCATTGCGAGAGAGTGGATCGTTCTTCCGTATTTAAGGTCGCCCATCATACCTATAACCTTTCCGTCAAGGCTTCCTTTTTTCTCAAGCATTGTAAAAAGATCCAAGAAAGTCTGGGTCGGATGCTGGTTCGCTCCGTCTCCGCCGTTCACTACAGGAACAGAAGATATCTCTGATGCCCTTCTCGCCGCTCCCTCTATAAAATGTCTCATCACAATAGCGTCGCAGTATCCCATCACATTTTTTATGGTGTCAGAGAGAGTTTCACCTTTTTTTGCAGATGATGCTCCAGGATCTGCGAATCCGAACACGCTTCCGCCCTGTCCGAGTACTGCGGATTCGAAAGACAACCTCGTACGGGTTGACGGCTCAAAGAACAGTGATGCGATTACTTTACCTTTCAGTACCTGAGTAAGCTTTCCGCTTTTGATCTCTTCAGCTTTTTTCATCAGATGAAGGATCTCTTTCTTTTCCATGTCTTTTAAAGACACGATCGATTTTCCTTTAAATTTGGGCATTGGCCCTCCAAAGATTTATTATGTTTTTAAATTTTTATGCAAAAAAAAAGAAGACCTGTGTCTTCTTTTCTAAGCTATCTTTATTTTTGGAGAATCTTTTGATTCGTTCGATGTAGTGCATTCCTTTTCCGGCAGTTGTTTTTATCATTACATACCGGAGTCAAAATATAAGAAAATTCCGAGTAGATCGCAACAGATAAATGAGGTGAATTAAAATATTTTTTATTTGATTTGATTTTCAGCCGAAAATTCGCTATTTTAAAATTATAAAACATACTGCCCGTTCTGCAGAAGGAGGAAAAATGTCCGGAAAAGAAAACATTCTGGTGATTACCACCTCTTCACACGAAGGTTTGAAGATCATCAGATACATAAAGCCTGTATCTGCGCATTTTGTGGCGGATACGGAGTATTTTGGAGAAATGGCTGCATCTTTGAATGACGTTATCGGGGTTCATTCACGGACTTTCCAAAAAGAGGTCTCTCTCATTTACGAAGAGGCAGTAGAAAAATTAAAAACAAAAGCGTTCGAGGCCGGCGGGAACTGTATTCTCGGTATGAAAATAGACACTCTTGAAATATCTGGCAAGGGTAGGAAGATGTTCATGATCACGGCTTCAGGAACTGCGGTATTGACCGAGGACAAAAGGAACGTTCTCGACAAATCCGACGAGAATATAAATGAGGTTATCAGCACCGAAAGAATGGATGAGCTTAGAAGAAGGGAGGAAATATCCCGTCAGATAAAGAATAACGAACTTAAACTTAATGAAGACATCTGGAAATTCATAACGGAGAACAGCATGTTTGAAATAGGTTTAGAGGTGTTAAAACAGTCTGAGAAGGAATTTTATGCGGCGGAAGGAGATAAAAGGATAAGGATATTCTACCTCCTGCTTCACTATTTCAACTCGATCCAGGAAGATAAACAGATCGACCTGCTGTACAGGTTTTTGATGGAACAGGCTGATGAAAAATACGATAATACTATCATCCGGCTTATGGACGAACTGCATATTTTTGATCAGAAAAGAATTTTATTATATCTGAACTCGCAAGATGACAGGATCAGGAGAAAAGCGCTTCAGCTGACGGTCATTGATAAAAAATATTTCGAATATTCCGATATCAAAAGGTATCAGGCTCTTATAGAAAGTATTGAGTCGAAAAATTTTGTGACGGGCGAATTGACCAAAAAAAAGAAAATGCTTTCCTCAAAAGAGATCGATATCTGGGTTTGTCAGTGTGGAGCAAAAAATAAAATCGGAAAAAATTACTGCGTGAACTGCAAAAGAGACATATACGGATTCTATGAAAGCGAAACCAATCCTTCTGCAGCCGTCGAGAAACTTCAAAGTAATATCGAGATAATAAAGAAATATATTAAAAATTAAATACGAGTAATATTGCAGATATAACTTTTTTCCGATTAATATTAAGTTGATTTTAACTCAAAATTACGTTAAATATATTTATTGAATTCCGGAGGTGACTATGCAGAGATATCTGTTCATAATGCGGGGGGATCAGGCTGAGTTTCTTGCCATGACTCCAGATGATAAGAAAAAGATGATAGCGCAGCATCTGCAGTTCTCAAAAGAGCTGCAGGAGAAAAAGATCCTTGCGGACGGGGCGGGTTGTTATGAGACATCTGTACTTTTGGCGAAAGACGGAAAAAGTATAAAGATGACACAAGATCCTTTTACGGGAACGGATAATCAGCTGTCGGGTTTTTATATTATTCATGCAAAAAGCGACGCGGAAGCTATTACAATAGCTAAAGGCTGTCCTGCGCTGAAACAGGGTGAGACAGTTGAAGTAGTAAGGCTGGGACATTAAAAGGAGATATCATGAGTACAGCGGCATACATAGCCATGATGGCGGGAATCTGGGGTCTGGTAAGCGCGGTCTCACTTCCAGTCGGTGCAGTTATAGGGTTATGGGCTAAACCTACGCAGAAAGTAACTTCTTCCCTGATGGCTTTCGGAGGAGGAGCTTTATTATTCGCTCTAACCATAGAGCTGTTCGCCCATTCACTCCATTTATCGCATGAAGGACACGATAATCTTATTATCATTTCGACTATGGGCGGAGCAATAATGGGCGGACTGATCTTTGAAATGCTCAACAGGATACTGAACAGCAAAGGAGCCTTTTTGCGTAAAGCTTCGCTCTTTAAGAGGCATATCCAGTTAAAAAAGAATAAAAGCGCAAAAAAGATGATAAAAAGTCTGAGCACCATCAAATTCCTTCATCTTATGCCTCCGGAAGAAATATCGCAATTAATGCAGGTAATAAAAACGAGGTCGTATAAGAAGGGCGATCTTATAATCACTCAGGGGAACGACGGGCAGGAACTTTTTTTCATCATCGAAGGGAATGTCGACGTGATCAGAGACACCGGAAACGGACCTACAGTAGTCGCGAAAATGGGTGCGGGAGATACTTTTGGCGAAATAGCTCTCATATCCGACTGCACAAGAACTGCGGACGTAAGAGCCACCAGCAGCAGCGTTCAGGTTTACGTTCTGGAAAAAAGCGATTATCAGAATATGCTCAAATATTCTCTCGCTCTTCAGGACGCAAGCGCGGAGATAATCACCGAAAGGTTGCAGGATATGTCTGAAAAGGACGAATCATTTAAAGCGGAATCGCTAAAATGGCAGATAAAAGCGCAGAAAAATCTTAACAGACTTTCACTGCCTGTTACAAAAAAAGATCTTGAAGACGAAGTCAAAGAGCACGGGGGCGCTGCTCTTGCAATATGGCTTGGAATAGCATTGGACGGCATCCCGGAATCATTGGTTATAGGAATGCTTACTGTTGCCGCCGCTTCAGAGAATAAAGCGATGAGTTTGGCTTTTATCGCTGGTGTTTTTCTAGCCAATCTTCCCGAGGCAATGTCGAGCGCAGTTACGATGCAGAGGCAGGGATCGGGATTTAAGAAAATATTCTGGATGTGGATGTCATTATGCATAATGACAGGGGTCGGCGCACTTATCAGCGCAGTCGTTTTTCCATGCAACCCCGAAGGATATCTCCGTTACTTTATCTCGGGGATAGAAGGAATGGCTGCCGGTGCTATGCTTACGATGATAGCCAACACAATGCTTCCCGAGGCATATGAGCACGGCGGAAGCACGATAGCCGGACTTTCGACTTTAATAGGATTTCTTGCTGCTTTATGCGTTAAAGTAATCGGATAAAATTTATTAATACGGAGATATATCAATGAAGAAAGCAAAAGATTATGCATGGAAAGTTCTTCCGGAACTTTTGAACACAGAGGGGATTTCGGGAAACTGCGGAAAGATAGTCGCTCTTATGGAAAAGAAGCTCAAAGAATTCAAGGTCAAAGCTGAAAAGACAAATAAAGGCGGTCTTATTGTCAAACTGAAAGGAAAGGATAATAGTAAAGTAAGGCTTATGACAGCTCACGTCGACACTTTAGGCGCAATGGTCAAGAAAACAGGAGGCGACGGTAGAGTGTTCATAGTGCCTGTCGGAGGAGTATATCCCTACAGCATCGAAGGCGAATATGTTACTATCGAGACTGCCGCAGGAAAAAGGTACAGGGGTACCGTTGTTCACAACAATCCTTCAGCGCATGTGAACGCGACACTTTCTAAGGAGGAAAGGAATTTCGACAATATCAGCATCAGGCTTGATGAAAAGGTTAAGTCAGCCGATGATGTAAAAAAGCTCGGAATAAGCGTGGGAGATTACTGCTATTTCGATCCGAGAGTGGAAGTTACCAAATCCGGTTTTATTAAATCAAGGCATCTTGACGACAAGGCGGGTGTGGCGGCTTTATTAAGCGCTATAGATTATTTTAACAGGTCTAAAGAAGTACCGGAATACGAAACATGGTTCTATATTTCGGTAGCTGAAGAAGTCGGAAACGGGACAGTTTCGAAACTTCCTCAGAACTGCTTCGAGATAGTAGCTGTCGATATGGGAGCTTTGGGATACGGACAGACTTCTGATGAATTTACAGTATCTATATGCGCAAAGGATTCATCTGGACCTTTCGATTATGAACTGAGAAAAAAGATCGTCGGTATTGCAGAAAAGAACAAAATACCTTATAAAGTAGATATATATCCGATGTACGGAAGTGATGCCGCGGCAGCTTTAAGAACAGGTATAGACGCAAAACATGCGCTTTTCGGACCGGGAGTAGATGCTTCGCATTCATACGAGAGAGTTCACAGGGATTCACTGGATGCTACGACAGAACTAACGATAAGATACATACTTTCAAAATAGAGAAAATTTTATGAAAAAATATTTCGGGCTGGAAAAGAACGTGTTCTACACAGGTCTTACCAGTTTTTTTACTGATACATCCACCAAGATGGTTTACAGCGTGATGCCGATGTTCTTGATGTCGATCGGCGCTACAAAGACAAAGATCGCGCTTATAGAGGGGATTGCCGAAAGCACAGCATCTCTTTTAAAGGCTTTATCGGGGCTGTGGAGCGATAAGATAGGCAAAAATAAACCGTTCATGATATTCGGCTACGGGCTTACGGCTATTATTACTCCCGTTTACGCCCTCGCCGGAAGGCCGGTACACATTCTCTGGCTGAGATTTATCGAACGGATCGGAAAAGGAGTGAGGACAGCGCCAAGGGACAGCCTTATCAGCGGTTCTGTAGGAAAGGAAAAGACCGGCAGGAATTTCGGATTCCATAAGGCTATGGATAACTCGGGCGCGATATTAGGACCTCTGGGAGCTTTCGCCGTTCTGTATTTTCTACCCGGTAATTATGCTACGGTATTCGTGCTGTCGGCGATCCCGGCCGTGATCGGAGTGCTGATAATCATATTCATGATCAGAGAAGCTCACAACGGCTCTGATGAGAGAAGAAAAGTTTCTGTCAGAGAACTTCCGGCAAAATTCTGGTTCTACCTTGCTATAATTTTTGTATTCTCGCTCGGTAACTCAACCGATGCGCTGCTTCTCGTAAAAACAGCAGATACAGGGATCGAAAAAGCTTATGTGCCTTTTATTTACATGATCTTCAATACCGTATCAGTGATTTTTGCCATACCTATCGGAAAGCTGTCCGATAAAAAAGGCCGCACAGTGATGATCATTACCGGATATCTGATCTATTCCGCTGTATATTTTCTTTTCGGCAGGTTTAACAACGCTAGTATTTTCATAGCTCTTTTCGTCCTTTACGGACTATACAGTGCTTTTGCAGATGGAAGCCAGAAATCGCTTTTATCCGATATAGTATCAAAGGATATGAAAGGAACAGGATTCGGCATATATCACGCTATTATAGGCATCACACTTCTTCCGGCCAGCGTTATCGCAGGCTATTTATACGACAATGTAAATTCAAACGCGCCATTCTATTTCGGCGGGGCAATGGCCTTAACAGCCGCGGTTCTCATGATCATCTTCACGCTTAAGTACAGGGCAAGGAGCGATTAGAAATGGCTTCAAAAATAATCACGCTACATGACAAGGCTGAGATTTTTTCATACCTGAACAGAAATCCCGCCCTTCATGTGTATTCTATAGGTGATCTTGACGATTTTTATTTTCCGCACACGATATGGTATGCAAAGATAGCTGACGGTTCAATATCCGCGCTCATACTGAATTACATAGGCATGAACCCGCCGACTATAATCAGCTTCACAGATACGGACAGGGATGAAACAATAGCGCTTATCGAAGGCATAAAACCTCTGCTGCCTAAGGAGTTCAATGCTCACTTTTCACCGGGCCTGATCGATGTGATAGGCAAGGATAAGATCTGTAAAGAATACGGACTCCATTACAGAATGGTTCTTAAAAAAGCTCCAAATGAAATAAATAATCCGGGATTTCAGGTCAGGATCGTAACAAAAACTGATCTGTCTGAGATCACGACATTTTATGAAATAAACTACCCCGATAACTGGTTTGATCCTAGAATGCTTGAAACAGGAAAGTTCTACGGCTGTTTTGATAAAAGTGTGCTAGTCGGGATCGCGGGAATTCATGTCTATTCGCCTCAATACAAAGTCGCAGCTGTAGGCAGTATTTCAACTGCGATCACGCACAGAGGCAGATCTATATGCAAGATCCTCACTTCAACCCTGTGCAAAGACCTGCTCAAAACCGTTGATGTTCTCGGTCTAAATGTCAAAGCATCAAACGCTCCTGCTGTCAGAGCATACAAAGCTGTCGGATTTGAAATTTATTCCGAGTATGAAGAGTATCTTATAAAGCTATAATATCTTACAAATCATAATAAATATTATTTTAAATTCTGTTGCTTTAACAGCAAATTTTGGTATATTATTTATAGTTTTGATTAAGAATAACCAGTATGAGGTGCGATATGAGGAGAGTATTTTCTTTTGCGATCATTTTAATCAGTATCCTTAATGCCCAAACTATAATGTGGGAAAGAGCTATACCATTTGAAACTGCCGATGAAGGACCGGTAGGAGTGGATATCGCTCCTACCGGAGATATAATGGTTGCGTGTTACACGAATGGGCCGAACCATAGTGTATGGCTTGCAGGCTCAGATTCACTCATATCCGTTCCTGATACAAAACTTATAAAATTGGATCAGAATGGAAATATGCTTACTTCTGAAAATCTCGGAATGTTATTTAATGACGGTACAATAGGAGTCGGATACGCAGATTCAAGTCTAACATTGATCGGTAATCATGTTTCAGGTGATGCAGACAGTCAATTGTGCGATGCATGGCAGATGTATTTTAAAAATAATGAATGTGATACGGTAGAGTATGATGATCCATTTCCGTCTGTTTATTACTACTTTAGGGAGATGAAAAACTCTTTTTACCATAAAACAATATCGAAATTGTATTACTACGACAGTTGTTTTAAATGCAGTTACGGATACGACATGCTACTAAATACAAATAATCAGGTTATCGTAGAAAAAAAAGATATCGATTTTCCGGATACACTTTTTGTAGACAATATTGAGAGATTCATCTATTACTTTTATATCAATGATTTTGACGAGTCAGCAAATGGTGATGTATTAATTGCAGGTTCGATTAGCGGAATGTATCTCAAAGATGAATACAATTACATAACAAAATTCGATGAGAATCAGAATATTCTCTGGCAGAAATATTACTATGGATACTATCATCCAGCAACCCATACTGAGAATGAAATTAGAAGAATTTCAGCAACGTCGGACGGAGGCTGCATATACAGTGTCTGGAAGGACTTAAATAATAATAATTTTACTGATGAAAATGAAAATTTTCTGATAAAGCTTGATACAAACGGCGAAACTGAATGTATTTCAGGTCCCTATGAAAATAAAATTGAATGGATCTATCGGGTAGGAGAAAATGAATATGTCTTCCAAATTGTAAACAGTACTGATATTACAAAAATAATATACACGGGAACAGAGTTGCAGGAAATTTGGACGCATACCTTCATCAATACCGGAGTCATCAGACCTATTGAAAATGGATTTATATCAGCCGGTGTAAACGATAACAATATAATTATACAAAAAGTTGATATACCTACAGGTATAGAAGATTCCGCCATTCCTTCCTCAACCGAGCTATACCAAAACTACCCTAACCCATTCAATCCGTCAACTGAGATCAGCTATTCACTAAAATGCGAAGGGATGGTCACGCTGTCGGTTTTCAACACGAAGGGCGAGCTTGTCCGTAACCTTGTCAACGAAAAGAAAACGGCTGGAAATCATACGGTAAATTTTAACGGTGAAGGGTTGAATTCAGGGATTTATTTTTATAAGCTCAGTGTGGACAGGAAATGCGTTAATTCTAAACGAATGCTGATGTTAAAGTAAAAGTTGGAGAGTAAAATGAAAAAGATTTTTACATTTCTGCTGGTAATATTAACCGTGAATTCATTTGCTGTTGACTGGTACTCGAACAAAGAAATGCTGAACGATGCTGGTAAAACTCTTAGAGATTCAAAGGATACACTGTGGTATTCATACGTCTCGGGTCCAGTTCATGTTTTCTCAATAAATGCCGAAAGAGCTACTTTCTTAAATGTAAATGATTTCGGTCTTGAATACCCGATAAATTTACACGCTATAAACTCTTATTTGTATGATCCGGGTTATGCTTACAGCTACAAAATCTATGACAAGGATGGAACTACGCTTCTGTGGGAATTGGAAGAACCTGATACAGCTAGGGTAGATTTTTACAACATCCACATATTCGATACTCCGATGGTAATGAGAGATGATTTTTGGATAGTTGTTGTTCCTCTAGAGGGCAACAATCCGCGTCTGGTTTCATCTTATACTACAATGAGCGGACACAGTTTTTACAAAGATGAAGTCGGAAACTGGACGCCATTTACTGATAATGCCGACAATTACGAATGGGTAATTGACTTTTCATTAAGTCCTTATGCAGGAACTGATATATTTCCACCGATAGTAAGAGAGTTAACAGGCACTACAGCATTTAAAAATGTTCCAATGATAATATCATCTACGATACAAGAGCAATCAGCTATGAATGTGGTTACAGGACAATACAATATTGGAGCCGGCTGGTTTGATTTTTTAATGGAACCGGTTTCTAAGACTAATTACAATTATACCGGTATTATTCCCGGGCAACCGCACGGAACAACCGGATTAGTAAGGATTTACGCAGAAGATACTTTGGCAAACAGCTCTACATCTGTAGAATATCCGATATTATGGTCTCAGGACATTCCACTGATCTCCGAAAAATTCGAAGGCGAAACATTCCCGCCTGCAGGATGGGCACTCGAGAACGCATATCCTGAAGTAACGGACGGCGGATTCATTCACGGAATTTTTTATGAAACTGTTTTTGACAGTTTATTGATCTGGGACGGTAAACAGGCTTTCCACAATTATATAGACGGCGATCAGGATGACTGGTTGATCTCTCCTAAAATCTCGGTTCCTTCCGATAATTTAACGGTTCTTTCATTTACTCAGAGAGTGAGCTGGATGTCTTACATGGTATATCACGGAGTATCTGTTACTACAGACCTTGTCAACTGGACTGAAATTTATACCGGTGCACCTACCGCAGATCCTTCAGATCCGACAGGGGACCTCAGCATTCTAGAGACTACTGTTCTCAATCTGTCAGCCTATAAAGGTCAGGATATTTACATAGGTTTTAATTATAAAGGGTATTTTGCTTCTGAATGGCATATCGACGACGTAGAGGTAATTTACGACAGTTCGGCTCCTGAAGTTGTATCAATAAGCGCAAATCCGGCACTTTTACCTGTTGTCGGAGCCTACGTAAACAATCCGATGGAACTTATTCTGGCTGTTTCCGATGTTTCAGGAGTTGCAAGCGTAATTGGACACTATGCTTTCGGAGCTGAGACGGGAGACGTCATTTTTACAAGATCAAAAGGCGATGAAACATGGACTGGGACTATCCCTTCTATGGCTGCGGCAGTTACCGGGACCATTTATTTCGATCTGACCGATATAGGCGGGCTTACAGCAACTACTTCGAACTACAGCATAGAATTCGTTAATGATACCGACGGACCTATAATCAATTACTGCAGCGGGAGACAGGCTTTCATTGATCTTCCTATGAATCTTGAACTTTCTTTCAAAGACGAGTCCGCGATTGCTCAGGTTAAAGGTCATTACAGCAAAGACAACTGGATTACACAATACGATTTTGATCTGATCCCGTCTAAAATTCACGAATATACTTATTTAGGAACTATACCTGCCGAAACTGAACAGGTACTTAACGGTATAGTAAAATTTACTATTACGGATACCGCAGGAAACAGTACTATTTCTTCTGAATACACCGTCAAATGGTTCGACGGTGCGATCACACTGTATGATAACTTTGAATCAGGGACATACAACTGGATCTTAACTGGCGACTGGGGGCTTGAAACAAGCGCGTACACATCGGCATCGCATTCATTAACTGAAAGTCCGGATTCTGTTTATACAGCGAATAATTCGTCATCTGCAACTGTTGCAAACTCTATTGATCTATCCGGTCATTATCCTTACGGAAGCAGTAGTGCTAACATAAGATTTTGGTGCAAATACGATATTGAACAAGAATTTGATTATATGTATTTTGAAGTCAGCGACGATAACGGATCGACTTGGAACAGGCATAAGACATGGACGGGAGAGGGTGTCGACTGGCACGAAGAAACAATTGATCTTAGCATGTATACCGGAAGTAATCAGGTTAAATTCAGATGGTTTTTTGTAAGTGACAGCGGTTACGAAGTAAACGGTATGAATATTGATGACGTTACTGTAAGCGTATATTATAATCCGAATGATCACCCTGTTATAATTCATGATGGGCCTGAGTTCTATGAAGGTACGCTAAATGAGTACACAAGCACGGCTACTGTATATGACATGGACGGTATTGATTCTGTCTGGGTGGAATATACTGTCGACAGTCTGCAGCTGGAAACCTTGCTTCCGGTTTACACATCTGAGAATATATGGGAATTCACGATCCCTCAGTATCCGGCAGGTTCACGGATAGATTATGTGATCAAAGCGAGTGACGCATCGGAAGACCATCTTGAAAGCTATACCAAAACATATTCTTATATTCAGGGAATTTATAAGGCATATGATTCCGGAATTGCAAGTTATTACAAGTTGCTTGAGAACAATAATGCGATGGCTGTAAAAATTACAATGAATGAAGATCCATATATTTATGCTTATTTACTGAGTATTCTGATAAGAAATTATGCCGATGCAGGCCATTTATCCGATGATATGCAGGTTCATGTGTGGTCTGATAATTATGGCTCTCCCGGTCCCGAACTGATTCCTCCTTTTGATGTTACGCCTGCAGCAACACTGTCAGATAATTCAGCATTTACAATATGTGATCTACGAGATTTAGGTTTCTGGGCATCGGGTGATATATGGGTAGGGATATCTTCGCCTTACGGGAAAGTTTATTCCCTAATAGAATCACCTATCGAAGCAGGTACTACTGCTTACGAAAGATCATCTTCGGGAATATGGAATGGTACGGAGTGGACCTGGTCACTGGAACCTGAATTTAATTATCAGATCAGAGCAATCACGTATCCTTTGGACGGGATCGAAGATGAGACTCTTCCTGAAAATACAGAACTTCACCAGAACTATCCGAACCCGTTCAATCCGGAGACGACTATAAAATATTCGCTAAAGAGCGAAGGGCAGGTCACGTTGTCGGTTTTCAATACTAAGGGTGAGCTTGTGAATAGGCTTGTAAACGAAATGAAAACGGCTGGAAATCATTCGGTGAATTTCAACGGAGACGGACTGAATTCAGGAATTTATTTCTACAGATTAAGTGTCAACGGAAAGCTAGTTCAAAGTAAAAAAATGATGATGTTAAAGTAGGGAGATCTTATGAAAAAGTTTATTTCAGTGATTATAATTCTTCTTTCTGTAAGCGCTTTTGCGTCTGACTGGTATTCTAGTAAAGAAAAAGTAAACGATTTAAAAATGAAACATAATGAAAGATGGGACACACTGGGCTATAGTTATTGCCACAGTTATGAGTACATCTGGAATTATCCTGAAATGGGTGTGTTTGTGAATGTAAATGATTTCGGATTAGAATACCCGATCAATCTAATAGCCATTGATTCTTATCTTTATGACGTAGGTTATCTTTACAAGTACAGAGTTTATGATAAAGATGGTACCACGCTGCTCTGGGAAATGGAGACACCTGATACATCGTCATTTGACTATTACAATATGCAGTTTCCTAATACTCCGCTTGTAATGAAAGACGATTTCTGGATTTCAGTTACACCTTTGGGAGAAGGGAAACCGAGACTCGTATCATCTGATGTAACAAATATAAAACGCAGTTATTACAAAGACGAATTTGGAGAATGGACTCCGTTCGTTGTCGAAGGTGAAAGCTACGAGTGGGCAATAGATTTTTATTTGACTCCATATGACGCACCTCCTCTTCCACTAGTTGTGAGAGGAGTTAAGGGACTTGAGAATTTTCAGAATTATGACGCTGAGATTACAGTAAAACTACAAGGTGTCAGTCCGATAGCCGCTGCTGAAGGGGAATATTCTCTTGATAACGGTGCTACATGGAATACATATCCGATGACTGCAACAAAGGGCACATATTATTGTTCAGGAACTATTCCAGGGCAGTCTGACGGAACTTTAGCTATGACTAGGTTTAATATAACAGATGAAGCTGCCAATAGCATCGTATCCGATAATTATGATGTAACATGGTCACGCGACAATCCTCTTCTTTCTGAGAAATTCGATATAAACTATTTTGGTAAAACTGATTTTCCTCCTTTAAACTGGACTATAGTGAATAACTATCCTGCAGTCGAAGGTGGTGGTTTTATGCTTGGGATACCAAATAGTAACGTACATGATATGAATTCAATTTGGGACGGCGGTCAGGCTTTTCATGATTGTGTCGAAGATGAACAGGATGACTGGCTGATTACTCCAAAAATCACTATTCCGGCTGAAAGTTTTTCAATATTATCATTCATGCAGCAGGTGAATTATATTTCATACAACGTTTATCACAGTGTATCAGTATCAACCGATAAAGTCAACTGGACTGAATTGTATACAGGCTACCCGGCTGAAGATCCGTTAAACATTGACTGCAGCGTATGGGAGCATAATGTAATTAATCTTTCAGATTATAAAGGTCAGGAGATTTACATCGGATTCCATTATCAGGGAAATTTTGCAGATGACTGGCATATTGACAACGTAGAAGTTATTTATGATTATTCAGCACCCGACCCGGTATCTTTAGCTGGAAACCCCGCACTGCTACCTGTCATCGGAGCTTACGTAAACAATCCGATGGACTTAACGATGGTTGCGTCTGACATTTCCGGCATCGCAAGCATCACCGGACATTATAACATCGGCGGCAATACGGGGGATGTTGTGTTCAGCAAAGCCAAAGGTATGGAAACATGGACAGGTTCGGTTCCTTCAATGTCCGTTGAGGCTACGGGAACAATATATTTTGATCTGACCGATATAGGAGGATTAATAAATACTACAACTGATTTTGAAATAAAATTCGTTAAAGATACAGTACCGCCTCCTCCGCCTATTATTACAGGAAATGAAACATTTATAAATTGTCCTATAAACCTTAAAATAACATTTTTTGATGAATCA
Source organism: bacterium (assembly GCA_029559475.1). Lineage (GTDB taxonomy): Bacteria > UBA4055 > UBA4055 > UBA4055 > UBA4055 > UBA12480. The sequence goes on along the minus strand of JAKQBN010000021.1, from coordinate 52,477 downwards.
GATATTGCCTCCTGTATCGGTCATTACAGTAAAGATAACTGGACAACACAATATGAATTTGTTATGACGCCAGAAAAAATTCATAAATATATTTATACAGGCATTATTCCGGCAGAGACAGAGCAGGTTCTAAACGGGAAAGCGAATATTACCATAACCGATACTGCCGGTAACGGCGCAACTACAGCGGATTTTACGGTAAAATGGTTTGACGGGCAAATAGTAATGTCCGATGATTTTGAATCAGGGACAGGCAATTGGGTATTAACAGGTGACTGGGGGCTTGAAACAGGCGCGTACACTTCGGCTTCTCATTCATTAACTGAAAGCCCCGATTCCGTATATTCTGCTAACAATCAATCATCGGCAACATGGGCATACTCAATGGATTTATCAGCGGGATATACCAGCGCGAACATAAAATTCTGGTGCAAATATAGCATCGAGCAGGAATTTGATTATATGTATTTCGAAGTCAGTTCTGATAACGGGGCTACATGGAACAGACATAAAACATGGACGGGAGAAGAAGTAGGCTGGCATGAGGAAAATATAAGTCTTGGCATGTATATAGGGTATGATCAGATAAAATTCCGATGGATTTTCTCCAGTGACAGCGGTTATGGAGTAAACGGCATGAATATTGATGATATTGAGTTCAGCGTGTACAATAAACTAAATGATCCTCCATACATTGTACATCACGGACCGGAATTTTATGAAGGCCCTTTAATTGTCTATAATAGTTATGCTGAAGTATATGACTTGAACGGAATTGATTCAGTCTGGGTGGAATATACTGTTGACGAAGGTATCTTATATTCAGTGACTGCAGAAAACACATCCGGCAGTTTTTGGGAATTCATTATTCCATTTTACGAATCAGGCAGCCAGATCGATTATACTATTTATGCAAAAGACGCATCAGAAGATCATCTTGTGAATCAGGAAGGTGCTTTTTCTTACATTGCCGGCGAGCATAGAATTTATGATTCCGGAATAGTTGATTATTATGAAGAAGTAGTTGATAATGGAGCTCTGGCGCAAAGAGTTACTGTGGATCCGTATTATCAATGGGCAATTGCAAAACTGGAGTTTTTATTAATAAGAAATTATGCTGATCATAGCCATCTGTCTGATAATATGCAAGTTCATATTTGGAGTAGTATTGAAGGATTTCCCGGAATAGAATTAATTTCTCCAATTGATATTACTCCGGAAGCTACGGCATCAAATCCTACAGCAATGACCAGAATCGACCTAAGATCATATTCTTTGACATTTCAGAAAGATTTTTTTGTAGGTTTTTCTTCACCTTATGGTTCAGTTTACACTACAATGGAATCTACAGATGTTTCTGGTCAGACAGCTTACGGCAGGTCTTACACTGGCACTTGGAACGGAACCGGTTGGGACTGGGCAAATCTGCCTTTAGATAACTGGCATTTCAGAACTGTATTCGGCTCATTTGATTACGGTATCGAAGATGAAACTCACCCTGAAAATACCGAACTTTACCAGAACTACCCGAACCCGTTCAATCCGGAGACTACAATCAGGTATTCTCTTTCAAAAGACGCTCATGTAAAGCTGACGATTTTTGATATCGCAGGAAGGGAAGTCGCTGGGTTGGCTGAAACTAAGCAGGCGGGAAATCATGAGTATAAATTCAATGGCGGAAATCTGACGAGCGGATTATATTTCTACAGGCTAAGCGTTGACGGCAAAACCGTCCAAAGCAGAAAGATGATGCTGTTAAAGTAAAAAACCGGAGGTTATAGTGAATATACGATCGTTAATATGTACAGTTGTTCTTATATCAGTTTCTTTATTCGGGGCGTATTTTAAGGATCTTGAAACTACGGTTTACCAGCCTGACGGCACAAAACTCAATATTTTTTCTTCAGGAGATGAATTTTATAACTACCTTCATAATGCCGAAGGATATAAAATTATCCAGGGAGCTGACCGGTATTTCTATTATGCAGATATGGAGAACGGCAAATTTGTGCCGACATCATTTAAAGCAGGCAAAGTAGAGCCTAAAAATATAAACTCACTTGATAAGAATATCAATATTTCGGCAGAAGAATACAGGCGGAGGGTAGAAAAATTTAACGGGAAAGCAGATAAGGGAATAAAAGCGCCTTCGGTAGGCTCAATGAATAATATAACGATCTATATAAAGTTCTCAGATCAGGATGAGTTCGAACAGCCGAGATCCGTTTTCGATCAGAGGTTCAATGGTACGGGAACAGGTATCGAATCGCTTAAAAATTATTTTCTTGAAACAAGCTACAACAAATTTACTATAAGCACAACTCATTACCCTGTCTGCGCCGACAGTGTTTCACTATCTTATACCGCTCCCCATCCGAGGTCTTACTATATGCCTTACGATGCAATTCTTAATCCGGACGGATATACTGATCAGGCGGAGAGAGAGCATGAACTATTAAAGGATGCGATAGAATCCGTAGCGAGTCAGATACCCACCAGCATCAATCTGGATGTCGATCGTGACGACTATGTTGATAATATCTGCTTTATTATCAGAGGACCTCATACTGCATGGGCCGAGTTGTTGTGGGCGCACAAATGGGCACTTTACAGCTATAATGTTATGATCAACGATAAATATGTCTGGACTTACACATTACAGCCTGAGAACCAGAACACTGTAAGAACTTTATCACACGAAATGTTCCACGCCGTCGGTGCTCCCGATCTTTATCATTATAATTTTGACGGTATGACGCCTGCAGGACCCTGGGATATCATGGAATCCGGCTTCGGGCATATGTCCGCTTACATGAAAAGATATTACGGGAACTGGATCTCATCTATACCTCAAATATCAACAAGCGGACAATATACGCTTAATCCTTTAACATCTTCAACCAATAACTGCTATATGATAAAGCCTGACTCAGGCAGCAATGACTCTTATGTCATTGAATACCGAAAAAGGATAGACAACACATTTGAAAAATATATTCCGGGGAGCGGTCTGGTCGTTTATAAAGTAAATGAGCTATATCAGTATCAGGGCAACGCAGACGGGCCTCCCGACGAACTGTTCGTTTTCAGGGAAGGCGGTTCTTTGACTACAAACGGCAATACCTGCAATGCCTTTCTTTCAGCAGATGTCGAACGAACAGAAATAAACGACTTTACAGATCCGGCGGCTTACAACAGCAGCGGTAATGAATCAGGCTTAAATATCTACAATATAAGTTCAAGCGGAGAAACGATCAGCTTTTATGTTGATCTTTCAGGAACACAGTATCCTCCGCTATGCAAATTTTCACAATTTAAGAACGGGGATTATGTACCGTACGGCAGCGTAAGTTTCGGTGCCGATGCATCAGCGTTGAGCGGTGACCTTGACAAAGTCGAATTTTATGTAAACGGCGAGCTTGCATTTTCCGACGACACAGCCCCTTATACTTATGACAAGAATTTCGGTCTGACCGACCTCGGACAGTATAAAATTAAAGCGACCGCATACAGCGGAGGTCTGACTTCTTCAGATGAAATCAATGTAAAGATCTACGATCAGGATGTGCCGAACTGGTTCTACTACTATTCTGATGAACCGTATTATAATATTTTCAACAGAGGTACAATTGAACTGAGAATCGCTGCGGTCTATGACCTTGGGACTACGGAGTTCTATGCCAATAAAATATCGGTCAACCTGGAGCAGGATCCTTACGGTTTTAACGATGTGCCCGGCGAATTTGACTGCGCCATTTACCGCTTTCAGGATGGACAGATAACATCTGAACTTCTGGCCGATCTCGGTACTCACATTTCACCCATGGAGGGAAGGTTCGAAAAAACTGTCACTTCATACGATAAAATTTCAGGCCAGATAGCGCTTGTAATGAATATCGGGTACTATCAGTATATCAAATACGATATGAACGGAATTCCGGACAATTATTACATCATCGAGACCGGCCGGCCATGGACAGGGGTTGTGGCAAGAGGCGTTACAGGAGCGTTGGATATGGCTGTAATGCTTTCAAAACATCCGACTTCAATAGAGGACAATGTAACTCCTTCAGAAACCGAACTTTATCAGAACTACCCGAACCCATTCAATCCTGAGACTACAATAAAATATTCACTTTCAAATGACGCTCAGGTAAAGCTGACGGTTTTTGACATCGCAGGCAGGGAAGTTTCGAGTTTAGTGGATATGAAGCAGAATAAAGGTGTTCACGAAGCAAAATTAATGGGAAACGATCTGACAAGCGGAATCTATTTCTACAAGCTAAGTGTTGACGGCACAACTGTCCAAAGCAAGAAAATGATTATCCTTAAGTAAACTATCTGTAAAGTTCTTTTTTGCACTCAGGACATATAGAATGGCTGAATTTCATTTTTGTTCTGACAGCAAAATAATCGACGATCTCATGCCATTTGTTTTCTTTATCCCGGATCTTGTGGCATGAAGCGCAGACTGGCAGAATTCCATTGGCGAGGTTCTCGCTGCCCGTTATTTTAGTCTCTAATTCTCTGATTATCATATCGCGTTTCTCTTCATTTTTCTTGTGTTCGGTAATATCGGTGAACAGCCCGAATGCCCCTTTGTAATTACCATCTTCATCAATGATCGGTGAACTTTTAACAAGTATGGTTCTTTTAATTTTATCGCATCCGACAATGTCAAGCTCGTATATATCTGTTGTGCCTGATTTTCGAATCATAGTTTTATTTAGGACATAATCGAACTGATTCGGAGAAGTGAACTCTTTAAGGTTCTTTCCAACAAGCCCTGATTCACAGCATCCAAAGATCTCGCAGCCTGCCTTATTTGCGAAAGTAAAACATTCGTTCCCGTCAACGATCCCGATACCTTCTATCAGAGATTCAACCAGGGTTTTATACTTCTTTTCGCTCTCAACAAGTATCTTATTTTTTTCATCCCGGTCGTAACTCAACCGGTTGAATAAGCGGAATTTTAATACGAAAATTACATTAAGAATTATTGATACTAATGCGATACTGATAATAAAACTACTTGTGCCTGACCAGTTCATAACTTACCTCAACTTTGCTTTTTTACGTATTATCAAAATACGATAAATATTACTGAAATAAAGTGACACGGGTCACAAAAAGTGATTTTTAAAATCGGGAGGCGTTAAAACGGGCGATTATTTTGAATAACAAATATATTTGACTTAAATTATTAAATATATTATATATATTACCCCGTTAAATTAACTAAAAAGTGGTGGTAAAAATGAAAAAAATAGTTATAGTAAGTCCTTACAGATCAGGAGTCGGTTCTTTCGGCGGATCGCTTTCCTCTTTACCCGCTGTTGAAATAGGCGCAAGAATAGTTAAAGGCGTTATAGAAAGATCAGGCATTAAAGCGTCTGAAATACAGGAAGTTTATCTCGGGAACGTTCTTCAGGCCGGTAACGGTCAGAATCCCGCGAGACAGGCTGCTATAAAAGCCGGAATACCTGTCGAAGTACCAGCTTCTACGGTAAATACGGTTTGCGGATCAGGTCTGCACGCTGTAGGTCTTGCTTTCAGTTCAATCATTTCAGGACAGTGCGAAGTAGCTCTGGCCGGTGGTATGGAAAGTATGTCCAATGCGCCGTATTACCTGAAAGGCGCAAGAACGGGATACAGAATGGGCAATGGAGAAGTCATTGACGCGATGGTATATGACGGACTGACCTGCCCTATCAATAACTATCACATGGGGATCACAGCAGAAAATGTAGCTAAAGAATTTAATATATCAAGAGCAGAACAGGATGAACTTTCAGCAAAAAGCCAGCAGAAAGCCGGTAAAGCAAGAGTTGAAGGCAAGTTCGATGAAGAGATCATTCCGATCACGATCAAAGTAAAAAAGGAAGAGATCGTTTTTGCCAACGACGAATATATCAGAGAAGCGACCACCGTTGAAAAACTGGGTCAGCTAAGGCCGGCCTTCAAACCGGACGGTTCTGTAACCGCAGGCAATGCATCAGGGATCAATGACGGTGCTGCAGCCATGATAGTAATGTCTGAAGACAAAGCAAAAGAGCTCGGAGTAAAACCTTTTGCGTATATCAAGGGATTTGCGCTTGTCGGATTAAGACCTGACATCATGGGAATGGGACCTTTATTTGCCGTCAGAAAACTTTTAAAAGATCAGAATATGAAGATCGAAGACATTGATCTATTCGAGCTTAACGAAGCGTTTGCATCTCAGGCCGCGGCAGTTACTAAAGAGCTTGGTATTCCGGCTGAAAAGATAAATGTGAACGGCGGTGCGATCGCTATAGGACATCCTATCGGCGCGTCAGGAGCAAGGATACTTGTCACGCTGCTTCACGAACTGAAAAAACAGAAAAAAAGATACGGAATAGCATCGCTCTGCATAGGCGCCGGAATGGGTATAGCCATGCTTGTTGAAAACACTGAATTATAAAATTTAAAATATCACGGAGTACAGCTATGAAAGAAGCACCTCATCTGAATTTAACAAAAAGCATGGCCGAATTTGAAATGGCCCAGGGCTTTACACCGGGCGGAGTTCTCGGTATCAGAAGACCTTACAATTTCGTGGAAGGCGAGTATCCTATTTACTTTGAAAAAGGAAAAGGATGCAGGGTTCAGGATATAGACGGGAACGAATATATAGACTATCTATGCGCTTACGGACCGATCATTTTAGGTTACAGGGAAGAAGAAGTTGATGAAGCTGCGATCAAGCAGATCAGAGAATACGGCAACTGCTTTTCACTTACTCAGCCTCTTCAGAATGTACTCGCAAAAAAATTAAGAGAACTAATTCCGTGCGCCGAAATGACGGTTTTTGTAAAAACAGGATCGGACGCTACTACTTTAGCGGTTAGAGTTGCAAGAGGATATACCAACAGAACAAAAGTGATCAGATGCGGATATCACGGCTGGGATGACTGGTGCGTGGAAGTAAAAGGCGGCGTTCCGAAAAAACTTTATGAGGACACACTCGAATTTCATTATAACGACTTAGATGAGCTTGAAGCTCTGATGAAAGAGCATGGAAACGACACGGCTGCTATTATCGTAACTCCTTTCGGGCACCCTCTTGGCGAACAGCTTCAGTCTCCTAAAAAAGGATTCCTTGAAGGCGTAAGAGCTTTGGCAGACAAATACGGCACTGTTCTAATATTCGACGAGATCAGAACCGGTTTCAGACTTTCATTAGGCGGAGCGCAGAAGCTCTACGGAGTCACTCCAGATCTAAGCACATTCGGAAAAGCACTTGCGAACGGTTACGCATTAAGCGCAGTCGTAGGTAAAACAGAATTCATGTCAAAGATAAAGAAAGAAGTATTCGTATCTTCAACATTCTTCCCGAACACGATTCCGATGGCCGCGGCATTAAAGACCCTTGAGATCATGGAAAGGGACGATGTTCTCGGAAAACTCTGGAAGAAAGGCGAGAAGTTCAACGCTGATCTGAAGAAAGTATGCGATGCTGCCGATATCGGAGCCGAATTATCCGGAATCCCGGTTATGCAGTTCATAACTTTTGAAAAAGATGTGTATAAAAAATATAAAGCTAGAAGAACTGATTTCTTTTCTCAGCTCATAAGAAGGGGCGTATTCATGCAGCCTTTCCATCACGGATATATCTGCCACAGGCATACTGAAGCAGATCTGAAACATACCGTTGACATGGTCGCAGAATCGCTTGATTATGTAAAGCATAAAAATTACTAGACACCGGGAGTCGCAATATGGAAAAATTAATTATTACTGCGGCGATATGCGGCGCGGAAGTTACGAAAGAGCGTAATCCCAGCGTTCCCTACACTGTTCATGAGATCGTAAGGGAAGCCAAATCGGCCGTTGATGCGGGCGCTGCGGTCATTCACCTTCACGTCAGGTACGATGACGGCACTCCTACCCAGGATGCTGCCAGATTCAAAGAATGCATCGACGCCATCAGAAAAGAATGTCCGGATGTTATAATTCAGCCTTCAACAGGCGGAGCTGTCGGAATGACGGACGAAGAAAGAATGCAGCCTTTACAGCTGAAACCGGAAATGGCCACGCTTGACTGCGGAACCGTAAATTTCGGCGGTGATGAAATCTTCACGAACACTGAGAACACGATCAAAGTATTCTCAAAAAGAATGATCGAATCAAATATAAAGCCCGAGATCGAGGTATTCGATAAGGGAATGATAGATACTGCGGTAAGGCTGAACAAAGAAGGTCATATAAAATCGCCAATGCACTTTAACTTCGTTATGGGCACATCATGTGCCATTTCAGCTGAAGCGAGAGATATCGTTTATCTTGCAGGAAGCATTCCTCCGGGAAGCACATTCACGGCATCAGGTATCGGCAGACACGAATTCAACTGCGCCGCCATGTCGATCGTTATGGGCGGGCATGTAAGAGTCGGTTTTGAAGATAACATTTATCTTTCAAAGGGCGTTGTAGCTCAGTCTAACGGCGAGCTCGTAGCTAAAGTGGTCAGACTGGCGAAAGAACTCGGCAGGGAGATAGCAACTCCAGCGGAAGCCAGAATAATTCTCGGATTAAAATAGAGGATCATAATCATGAAAAAAGTTGTAGATAAAAACGAATTAAGACATCTTTTAAAGGATGGAATCAGCATCATGTTCGGCGGATTCATGGCCTGCGGAACTCCCCAGGGGCTTGTTGATCTGCTCCTTGAGATGAATGTCAAGGATCTTACCCTGATCTGTAATGACGCAGGTTTTCCCGACAGAGGCATAGGAAAGCTCATTGTGAACAAACAGGTTAAGAAGCTTATTACTTCGCACATAGGACTTAATCCCGAAGCCGGAAAACAGATGAACGAAGGAACGCTTGAAGTACTGCTTGTTCCGCAGGGAACGTTGGCGGAGCAGATAAGAGCTGAAGGCTCAGGGATCGGAGGATTTCTGACGCCGACCGGAGTAGGCACTTCAGTTGAGACCGGAAAGCAGAAAATGACTATTGACGGAAAAGAATACCTGCTTGAAATGCCTATGAGAGCTGATTTTGCCATGCTGAGAGGGAGTATTACCGATACCGACGGAAATATATATTACAAGGGAACAACAAGAAATTTCAATCCTCTGATGGCGCTTGCAGCAGACACTGTTATCGTAGAGACTGAAGAACTTGTCGAACGGGGACAGATAAAACCCGAGGATGTAATGACACTGGGTGTTCTGGTAAGGTATATCGTTAAGGAGGAAAAGAAATGATCACTGATATAGAACTTGCAAAAACGATCATAGCTAAAAGAATAGCGAAAGAGCTTAGGGACGGACAGCTGGTCAATCTCGGCATAGGTCTTCCTACGATGGTGGCTAATTATGTTCCTGAAAATATAACTGTAACATTCCAGTCAGAGAACGGGATGGTGATGATGGGTCCCGTACCTGAAAAAGGCAAAGAGAACATGGATATCACAAACGCGGGCGGTCAGCCTGTGACAGTACTTCCCGGCGGAGCTTTTTTCGACAGTTCGATGTCGTTCGCGCTCATCAGAGGCGGGCATGTGGATATAACAGTCCTCGGCACGCTTGAAGTTGATCAGGAAGGAAATATAGCCAACTGGGTTATACCCGGTAAAAAAGTTCCCGGAATGGGCGGAGCGATGGATCTCGTTACCGGCGCAAAGAAGGTTATTGTAGCTTCACTTCATACAGAAAAAGGCCGGTCAAAGATACTCAAGAAATGTACACTTCCGCTTACTGCGAAACATGAAGTAAATCTGATAGTGACCGAGCTTGCGGTGATGGAAGTTACTCCCGAAGGACTTGTCTTAAAAGAGATAAATAAAGACACGACCGTCAACGAAGTCATATCACTTACGGATGCAGATCTGATCATTCACAAAGACTTGAAAACGATGGGAATATAACAATTCAAATAAAACGGAGAAAAAAATGGAAAAAAAAGCAGTAAAGAAAGGGACCTTTAAAAAAGGATGCAAGTACGGAACACACAGAGTTATATCACCCAAAGGTGTTCTTCCTCAGCCCGCAGACAAGATCGACAACACAATGGAGATCTATGACAATGAAGTGCTTATCGATGTAAAAACATTGAATGTTGACTCTGCAAGTTTCACGCAGATCGAAAAACAGGCTAAAGGCAATGTCGAAGAGATCAAAAAGATTATGAAAGGCATCGTAGCAAAAGCCGGAAAACATAAAAATCCCGTAACAGGTTCAGGCGGAATGCTGATCGGAACAGTTAAGGAAGTAGGACCGAAATATCCGCACGACCTTAAACCCGGCGACAAGATCGCGACTTTAGTATCGCTTTCTCTCACTCCGCTCGTAATAAAAGAGATCCTCGCAGTAAGACCGGACATCGATCAGGTTGACATTAAAGGTCAGGCAATTCTTTTTGAAAGCGGAATATACGCAAAACTTCCTAAAGACCTGTCAGAAACTTTAGCTCTGTCAGTTCTCGACGTGGCAGGAGCTCCGGCTCAGACCGCCAAGCTTGTAAAACCGGGCGATACAGTTGTGGTTATCGGCGGCGGCGGAAAATCAGGCCTTCTATGTCTGTATGAAGCACAGAAAAGAGCGGGAGTTACAGGAAAAGTTATCTGCATAGGCGGAAGCGACAAATCTACTGAAAGAGCAAGAAAACTCGGTTACGGAGATGTTTTCGTTACAGGAAACGCGACCGATGCTCTTGAAATATATAACATAGTCATGAAACATACAGACGGCCAGCTTGCAGATATCGTTATCAACTGCGTAAATATCGAAAATACTGAAATGTCGTCAATTCTAGCTGCAAAAGACGGCGGAACAGTTTATTTCTTCTCAATGGCTACCAGCTTTACAAAAGCAGCGCTCGGAGCTGAGGGTATCGGAAAAGATGTCAATATGATAATCGGCAACGGATATTCCAAAGGACACGCTGAAATATCTATCCAGATATTAAGAGAAAGCAAGGCTATCAAGAAGCTTTTTGAAGAAATGTACGCATAAATCATCGGCTTATGCCTAAAAAGGAGAATTAAAATGGCTGATGCGAATAAGAAAAGGATAGGAAGATCATATTGGAAGGATGCGACAGATGAACAGTGGAACGACTGGACATGGCAATTGCGCAACAGGATACAGAACGTGGATGAGCTGAAGAAAGTCGTTAAGCTTACTAAAGAAGAAGAGGACGGGATAAATAAATGCCTTGAGACCTTAAGAATGGCTATAACGCCGTACTATCTCTCTCTGATAGACAAGAACAATCCGGATTGTCCGGTAAGAAAACAGGCTGTGCCGATTGTAAATGAGCTTTACAGATCACCCGCTGATCTGGTCGATCCTTTACATGAAGACGGCGATTCACCGGTTCCGGGACTTACCCACAGATATCCTGACAGGGTGCTCCTTTTAATTACTGACCAGTGCTCGATGTACTGCAGACACTGTACAAGAAGAAGGTTCGCGGGTCAGAACGATATGCCGCTGCCTTCCGCACAGATAGACAACGCTATAGAATACATCAAAAATACTCCGCAGGTAAGAGATGTTCTTTTATCAGGAGGAGATCCGCTTCTATTCTCTGACGACAAGATAGAGAAGATACTTAAAAAGCTGAGGGCGATACCGCATGTAGAGATCATCAGGATCGGAACGAGAACGCCTGTTGTTATGCCTCAGAGGATAACACCCGAGTTCTGCAGCATGATAAAAAAATATCATCCGGTCTGGATCAATACGCATTTTAACCATCCCGACGAGATCACTGAAGACTCAAAAAGAGCCTGCAATATGCTTGCTGACGCAGGTGTTCCTTTAGGTAACCAGTCAGTCCTCTTAAGAGGGATAAATGACTGCGTTCATGTGATGCGCGACCTGGTTCACGGACTGGTAAAAATGAGAGTAAGACCGTACTATATTTATCAGTGCGACCTTTCACTCGGACTTTCGCATTTCAGGACTCCGGTCTCGGTCGGAATACAGATAATAGAAGGACTCAGAGGACATACATCAGGTTTCTGCGTGCCCACTTATGTTGTGGATGCGCCTGGCGGCGGCGGAAAGATTCCCGTTATGCCTGACTATATGATATCTCAGGGTTATAAAAAAATCGTACTCAGGAATTTTGAAGGTGTAGTTACAAGCTATGAAGAACCGGGAAGCTATACTCCGGGCTGCAGATGCGATGTCTGCACTGGAAAAAAGAAAGTCAAGCTTGAAGGCGTTGCCGGATTATCGAGCGAGCATATTTCGCTTGAAGGCGAACAGCCTGAAAGAGTTAAGCGGAGCAAATGGCGTGAACGCTGAAACCTTCATAAAAAGGTTTCTAAAAGAGTATAAAGTAGTCTCATTTGCCGGAATTGACAAGAATTCCGGCAAGACTACCGCTCTGAATAAAGTGATCAGCGTTTTTCAAAGCGAAGTCACTTTCGGACTTACATCAATTGGAATTGACGGCGAAGAGACCGATCAGGTAACGAACACTCCTAAGCCGAGAATATTCGTTCCCAAAGGCACAATTTTCGCTACTGCGAGAAATCTTCTAAGATCCTGCGATGTGACTAAGGAAATATTAGATGTGACCGACATCAACACACCCATCGGCGAAGTAATTATAATTAAGGCTCACAGTGCGGGATATATTGAGATATCCGGCCCTTCGACGGCCATGCAGAGCAGAATAGTGATAGATAAAATGAAAAGATACGGAGCAACTAAAATACTTGTTGACGGCGCATTGTCGAGAAAAAGCCATGCCGTACCTATGGTATCGGACTGCGTTATCATAAGCGCGGGAGCTTCTGTATCGCCTGACATGACAGCTGTTATAGAGATTACCGGAAACCTACTCAATAAACTAAAGTTAGAACAGCTTCAGGACAAGATAATTCTCAAAGCTGTAAAAAAGACGGACAGCGAAACCAAGATAGTTGTATTCAACACAGAAGGAAAAAAGGTTTATAAAAGCTGCACGAATTCCTTCGCTGATGCAGGCAGGAGTATTTCAGACGCCGCAAACAGAATATTTATAAACGGAGCGGTTCTCGACAGCAGTGTGGAAAGCCTGATAAAAAATATAGACAGAAGCAAAACCGATATAAAGAAAGTTCAGATCATAGTTCATGACGGAACTAAGCTGTTCATCAAGCCCGATCTGATGGGGCTTCTAAAAAAACTCGGGATCGGTATAAGAGCGGTAAATACTATATCAGTGCCATTCATTACAGCCAATCCGCACTCGCCGCAGGGACACAGCTTCAATAAAAGTGAATTCGTCAAAGCTCTCGGAAAAAAAACAAAGACATCGGTCATTGATGTAGTAGGAGGAGATCAGTATGAAGCTAATGCGTAACGAAGATCTCGAAAGAATCGGCTTTAATTATGTCCTCTCAAAGCTGAACACGCTAAGCCCGTACGGAACAGCTCTGAAGAAAAAAACGGGTATTTACCCTAAATCAGCTCATGCAAGGCTGCTGGAAGAACTTGAGAATGTCGGAACATTCATTGATATCCTCAAAAAGGATAGGAATTTTAAGAACGAAATATTACACGCTTTACATACATTCAGAGACATAAAAAATACTATCAGGAAGCTTCATACTACAGACGATGTGTTGGATGAAGTCGAATTATTTGAGATCAAATCATTTATAATATCATGCGAAAAATTAAGAACAGCAATAAAAAAACATAAAATCAAGATCGGACGGATGCAGATACCGGAGATGACAGCTGAATTAAAGCTGTTAAATCCTGACGGAATAATCTTGGGTTCTTTCAAGATATACGATACATATTCAGAGAAACTAAAAGAGATCAGGCATGAGAAACTGAAGCTTGAAACTGAACTTCTCAAGGAAACAGCCGAAGGGAAAATATCGGCTCTCCGAGACAAAAGATTTCAGACGGTCATAAAAGAACAGAAAGAAGAAGACAAAATAAAGAAAACCCTGACCGAAAAACTGCGTATCAGCCACGAGAAGCTGAAGGATTCAGCCGAGGTAGTAGGGCAGATAGATTTTGTAATGGCAAAAGCTATGCTTGCTCATGAAAATTCGTGCGTAATGCCGGAGATCACTTCAGGATCTGTCATAAGCATTTTTGACGCGATCAATCCCGAAGTCAGGGACAGACTGATCCAGAACAAGCATGAATTCGTTCCCGTTTCGATCGAGCTGTCAAATGGTACGAATGTCATCACAGGCGCGAATATGGGCGGTAAAAGCGTCAGTTTGGCAACGATAACGCTCAATGTTTATCTCGGATTATGCGGATTCTATGTATTCGCAAAAAAAGCTGAAATACCGCACCTAGACTTCGTATTCTTTCTCTCAGACGATATGCAGTCAGTATCGGGCGGCCTCAGCACATTCGGCGCTGAGATCGTGATCGTCAAAGAGATTTTAGAACTGATGAAGGATCACAACGGATTTTTCGCGCTTGATGAATTCGCGAAAGGCACAAATCCGCATGAAGGCAGAGCGCTGGTAAGATCGTTCTTTGAATATCTCACCGGCTTTCAGACTATATCATTAATGACGACGCATTTCGACGGTGTTTTGGATGAAAGAATGACGCACTATCAGGTAATAGGCTTAAGCAGAGCCGATATATCTGAAATATCGGATCAGATAAGCACAAAAACATTCGGCGCGATACAGAAACATATGGATTACAGGCTCGAAAGAACAAGCTGGAAAAGCGAAGTTTCCAAAGAGGCGGTAAGAGTTGCCCGGATGCTCGGATTTGAAGAAAAAATTTTAAATAGAGCACAAAGAATTCTGGAGGATAAAAGTGGAAAGTAAATTAAATCTTGATTTTAAAACGGCGGAACACGCGCGGCAGACCGCAAAAAGGATCGCCGAAACTACGCACGGTTTTATTGAGAAACATACAAGCGTTACGGTCGAAAGGGCGATATTGAGGCTCTTAGGCGTTGACGGCGCGGATGAAATGGGTATTCCGTACCCGAATATCATTGTCGATCATATCAAAGATAAAGGCGGACTTACGACAGGCGCGGCAGTATATCTGGGTAATGCTATTCTTCAAAAGAAGATGACAGCTCAGGAGATCGCAGAGATGGTCGCCAAAGGCGGGCTTGATCTCGTTGCGCTTCCAATGGGAAACATGTTCGAAATAAAGAACACTATTTCCACTATAGCCAAAAAGACTGTCGAAAGGATCAAATCGAACCGCGAACAGAGAGATAAATATCTTGAAAAATACGGCGATAAAAAGGGACCTTATCTGTATGTGATAGTAGCGACAGGAAACATTTATGAGGATATCACTCAGGCGGTAGCAGCAGCAAAGCAGGGCGCGGATGTGATCGCCGTGATCAGAACGACAGGCCAGAGCTTACTTGACTATGTGCCTTTCGGGGCAACGACCGAAGGATTCGGCGGAACTTACGCAACTCAGGAAAATTTCAGGCTGATGAGAAAAGCGCTCGACGACGCAGGAGCTGAACTAGGAAGATATATAAGGCTATGCAACTACTGTTCAGGGCTCTGCATGCCGGAGATAGCTGCAATGGGCGCTTTGGAAAGGCTCGATGTCATGCTCAACGACGCGCTTTACGGGATTTTATTCAGAGACATAAACATGCAGAGAACCATGGTCGATCAGTATTTTTCAAGAATGATCAACGGATTCGCCGGAGTCATCATCAACACGGGCGAAGACAATTATCTGACCACAGACGACGCCTATGAATCTGCGCATACCGTACTGGCATCGCAGTTCATCAACGAACAGTTCGCCGTAATAGCAGGACTGAAGGAAGAACAGATGGGCTTAGGACATGCTTTCGAGATGGAACCGACAATGAAGAACGGATTTTTATACGAGCTTGCACAGGCGCAGATGGCGAGAGAGATATTCCCGAAAGCTCCTTTAAAATATATGCCGCCGACAAAATTCATGACGGGGAACATTTTCCGCGGTCACGTGCAGGACGCGCTGTTCAATATGGTCACTATAATGACAGGCCAGAAAATACATCTTCTCGGTATGCTCACAGAAGCTATCCACACGCCGTTCATGTCCGACAGATATCTCGCGATCGAAAATGCCGCCTACATATTTAACAACATGGAAGACTTAGGCGAGGAGATCAGTTTTAAAAAAGGCGGGATAATTGAAAAAAGAGCTGATGAAGTATTAAGAGAAGCCGACAGAATGCTTGAAGAGATCGAACATCTCGGGTTGTTCAAAACCCTCGAAATGGGAAAATTCGCGGGAGTAAAACGGCCCGTCAACGGCGGAAAAGGGCTTGACGGCCTTGTCGAAAAGGATAAAAATTACTTCAATCCGTTTGAAGAACTTATGCTGGGAGGTACAAAATGAGCGGGTTATATTCAATGGATAAAAAGGAATTCGATAAGACTCTGGATCTGACAAAGATAAAACCTTACGGCGACACAATGAACGACGGAAAAGTCCAGTTGTCATTCACGCTTCCCCTGCCCAATGATCCCAAAGCCGAAGAAGCGGCCAAACAGCTTGCCAAAAAAATGGGATTCGAAGAGCCTAATGTAGCGTATGCTAAAGCGCTCGATAAGGAATTTACATTCTTTGTCGTTTACGGCAATACGGTTCATTCTGTCGATGTGACTAACATTAAAGTTCATGTAGTTGAGACGGAAGTAATGGATATGCATCAGACGAATGATTTTATAAAAGAAAATATAGGTAGAAAGATAGTCATTATAGGCGCAAGCACAGGAACCGACGCTCATACAGTAGGGATCGACGCCATCATGAACATGAAAGGCTATGCGGGACATTACGGGCTTGAAAGATATGAAATGATCGAAGCCTATAATCTCGGAAGCCAGGTAGCCAATGAGGATTTTATCGCTAAAGCGAAAGAACTCAAGGCTGATGTCCTGCTTGTATCTCAAACCGTAACTCAGAAGAATGTTCATATACAAAACCTGACAGAGCTTGTCGAGCTTCTCGAAGCTGAAGGACTCAGGGAAAAAGTCATCCTTGTCGCAGGCGGACCGAGAATTTCTCACGAGCTTGCTAAGGAACTGGGGTATGACGCGGGATTCGGACCGGGCAAGTACGCCGATGATGTAGCTTCATTCGCCGTCACCGAGATCGCGAAGAAGATGAAGAAGTAGGGGATTGTTATAATTTGCATTACGGTAAGTTTATATTAAACTCACCGGTATAGACCAGATATTTTCTTCTAAAGGAAGATAGTTGTCGCACAGGCATATTACCCCGCCTGATCCGATAGGCATATTTAGTTTCTGTAGGAGATGAAAATGTTTAATGTGTTCTTTTCTTGGAGAAGCTGTTTTCTTGAACTCAATGGGATAAATTGTACCGTCAATTTCAATCAGCAGGTCTATTTCATTTGAATCCTTATCTCTGTAATAGTAAAAACTGCCATTTTTTCCATTATGCCAATAACTTTTTAATATTTCAATTAAGATCCAAGTTTCAAGCATTGCCCCGCTCATTGCTCCCAATTCAAGTGTTTCAGGACTCGACCAGCCTGTAAGGTAGCTACAAAGTCCTGTGTCCAGAAAATATAATTTGGGAGATTTTACAAGCCGTTTTGAAACATTTGTATAATAAGGCTCGAGAAGGTAAATAATTCCGCTTGTTTTAAGGATTGACAGCCATGATTTTGCAGTATTAGGAGCAATATCTGCGTCTCTGGCAAGATCGGACATATTTAATAAACCTCCTGTTCTGGCGGCTGTAGCTTTAATAAATCTCAAGAATGCAGTTTCATCTCCGACTTTGGCAAGGTCTCTTACATCCCTTTGTATGTATGTCTGAATATAAGAACTGTAAAATAATTCTTTATCAATATTACCGGAATTGTATAAAGCGGGATAAGAACCTCTCCAGATGAGTTGATATAATTCTTTCAGGCTTATCTTTTTGTTGATTATGTCTCTTTTCCCAATTTCATCAAGAGTAGGTAAAAAAGAATTGTAATTCTGTTTTTTATTCATGATTTCGTGCTTTGATAATCCTAACAGATTGATTATCCCTACTCTTCCTGCCAATGACTCTGAAACGCCTTTCATAAGATGAAACTGTTGAGATCCGGTCAGCCAGAAAGTTCCTGATTGCCTGTTACTGTCAATCAGGATTTTAATATAAGGCAGTAATTCGGGTGCGTATTGAATTTCATCAATTAGTAAAGGGGGCGGGAATCTTTTAAAAAATAAGGCAGGATCGTTCTTTGCCAGATTTAAAATATCGGGATCATCTAATGTTATGTAAGTCCGTTTATCAGTGCTCAAATGTTTCAGTAAAGTAGTTTTGCCAACCTGCCTAGCGCCAATTAAAAGCAAAGCGGGAAACTGATTTGTAGCCTTATCAATATAATTTTCTAGAGTTCTTTTTGTGTACATTACCAGCTCCATTTTTTTATAAATATAACATATTTTAATCGTAATTGCAAGAAAAAACATCGGTTAATTCGCGACGACGCTGCAAAATAGCCGGAATAAATGTTTGAAGTCAGTAAAATCCGCGCGGATTATTTTATTGGAATGTTTACATTGAAAGAAAAATTTAGTATATTGAACAGAATTATGATGTAAGTACCGGAGATTGGCAAATGAAACCAAAACTAATATTTTTACTTCTAATCTTAACGGGGTTAGTCTTTGCCTCCGGGAAATACGCTCTCGTCATTGGCAATAAGGATTATGCCGTATCGCCGTTGAGAAATTCCCTTAATGATTCACAGGATATGGCCAACACACTCAAATCACTTGGATTTCAGGTTACATTAAAGAATAATGTGAATGACGTAAAAGGAATGGTAAGCGCTGTTAATGACTTTACCGGAAAAATGTCTAATCAGGGGCTTTTTGTGTTTTATTATTCCGGCCACGGTATTCAGCTGAACGGAAAAAACTATCTCGTTCCGACAGGGAAAACGATCAATGACGAAACTGACATTGAATTTGATTGTATGGATATTGACCGACTATTGTCAAAGTGCGAAGCATATTCCAACAATACGAATATAATTATTCTCGATGCCTGCCGCGATAACCCTTTTGCTTCATCTTCCCGCTCTGTCAGCAAAGGTCTTGCTGTAGTTGGAAAGTCTCCGGGCGGGACATTGATCGCATATTCCACAAGCCCGGGGAAGACAGCTTCAGACGGCACAGGGCGAAACGGGTTATATACTCAGGAACTGCTGAAAGCTATAAAAAATGAAGGACTTCCGGTTGAAGAAGCGTTTAAGGAAGTGCGCCGTAATGTTAAACAGATTTCGGGCGGTACTCAGGTACCATGGGAAACTTCCAGCCTTGAGACAACGGTAAGCTTTTCAGGAGCATTAGTTTCAGCTGCTCCGATGACGATAAACACGAAGCCTCAGAAAATAACTCCTCAATATCTTGAGTCTGAAATAGAAAGGGATAGCGGCAACATGATCTTTGTGCAGGGTGGCACATTTCAGATGGGCAGTAACGAGAATAACGACGAAAAACCCATACATAGCGTAACCGTAGGGGATTTTTATATAGGAAAAACCGAAGTTACTCAAGCTCAATATCAGGCAGTAATGGGTAAAAATCCGAGTAATTTTAAAGGTGAGAATTTGCCGGTGGAACAAGTTTCGTGGAGCGATGCAGTAGAATACTGCAAAAAGTTGAGCCAAAAAGAAGGAGTAGAATACAGGTTGCCGACCGAAGCTGAATGGGAGTTTGCAGCAAGAGGTGGGAATAAAAGCAGGAATTATACATATAGCGGTTCTGATAATTTAAACGATGTAGCCTGGTACAGTTTAAATTCTGGTGGTTCGACCAAAGCTGTCGGAGGCAAACAACCCAACGAGCTTGGTATTTTCGACATGACAGGCAATGTTTGGGAGTGGTGTTCTGACTGGTTTTACAGTGACTATTACAACAACAGTCCAAGCAATAATCCTACAGGACCTAGTTCGGGTGCTTCGCGCGTTTTACGTAGCGGTAGTTGGAATCACTATCCTGCGTACTGCCGCATTACATTTAGAGGAAATAACAACCCCAATTTCATAGGTTATACCTACGGATTTCGTGTAGTTAGTGTTCCATAGTTACATTCGGTTAATCCTATACAGCATTGTGCAAAAAGAAAACGAGCTGGAATCCTGAAAATACGGCTCGGGTGACAGGGAAATGAGAAATGCCTTGACTAATTGATCATAGTTTTGTAAATTTAACAATAAAAGTTAAATCTGCAAAAACAAAGTGAAGAAATGATAAAAAGAGCTTTAGAACAGAAACTTAGAGATGCAGTAAAGAAGTATCCCGTAATTACTTTGACGGGTCCGCGGCAGTCAGGCAAGACTACGCTGCTGAAATATGTTTTCCCCGATTTCGATTATATTAGCCTTGAAGATCCCGACAGCAGAAAATACGCGTATGACGACCCGAGAGGATTTTTGTCTCAATACAGAAATGGCGTGATAATTGACGAAGCCCAGAGAGTTCCCGATCTATTTTCATACATTCAGGGTATAGTCGATCAAGAGAAAAAAAATGGGATGTTCATACTGTCCGGTTCTCAGAATTTTCTCCTGCTGGAAAGTATATCGCAGTCATTGGCAGGCAGAGCGAGCATTTTCTACCTGATGCCTTTTACAAAGAGAGAACTTGAAGGGGGCAAACCGTTAGTATTAGATGCGAATGATATAGAAAGCAGATCACTCAATGATAAATTTGATATTTATCAGTCAATATATACAGGATTCTACCCGAGAATACACGATAAAGGCCTTGAGCCGCAGGAATGGCTGAGTGATTATTTTCAGTTATATGTCCAGAGGGATGTAAGGTCAATTATAAATGTTGGAGATATTAACCTGTTCACTGATTTTGTTAAATTGTGTGCGGGAAGGGTCGGTCAGCTTTTGAATTTATCCTCACTCGCTGCAGATTGCGGCATAAGCAATATGACGGCTCAGAGGTGGCTTTCTATTCTTGAAACAAGTTTTATAACTTTCAGGCTGAACCCATATCATAAGAATTATTCAAAAAGAATTATTAAAAGCCCAAAACTGTATTTTTACGATTCAGGACTTTTATGTTACCTTCTCGGGATTAAAAAACCTGAAGATATAAGGTTATCTCCATACAGAGGAAGCATTTTTGAAAGCTACTGTATATCAGAGTTCATCAAATCTGCATACAACAGAAAAGAACTTCCATCTCTTTATTTCTGGAGGGATTCAACAGGGCACGAAGTGGATATGATAATCGAAGATGGTCAGAAGCTTATCCCAGTCGAAATAAAATCCGGAGAAACATTCAGCAGCAGTTTTCTTGACGGACTGCATTATTTTATAAATTTATCCGGAGGAGACGCAAAAGATGCTTTACTTATTTACGGAGGTAAGCAGAAAATGAAATATAAAGGTATCAGTGTTGTACCTTCATGCATGATCTGAAAATTTATAGAGAGAAGTGGAATAATTGAAAATATTTGCACATAACTTAATGTCTTATTAAATTGACGTAATTTAAACGGAGTGAAAAAATGAAAAACTATTTTCTTACAACACTTTTGATCTTAGTTACAGGCTTGTTCGCCGTTCAGTCTGTGGTTATAGAGGCAACCGGAACAGCTAGCATGGGCGACGACAAGACAAGAAAAGATACCATGAGCGAAGCTAAGGCTAACGCACTTCGAAATGCAAGCGAGAACGCGAGCACATTCATATCCTCTGAGACTACGATAAGAGATTATGTGATGGAAAAAGATCTTGTAGATGCGTTTTCGCAAGCTGTAGTTAAAGTTCTGGAAGAACTTAAGGGTGAGTGGATAAAGGACGATACAATGGGCGAAAGCTATAAGATCACTTTAAAGGTCGAAGTAACACCGAAAGAGATCAAAGACAGCCCGAAAAAAGCTGAAATGGCAGAATCTCCGACAGCTCCACTTGCCGTCAGATTATGGACAGATAAGGATAAAACGGACTATAAAGAAGGCGAAAAGATAAGTTTATTCATGAAAGGCAACAAGCCTTTCTTTGCAAGGGTGGTATATGTTCAGAACGACGGTACTCAGGTTCAAATACTGCCTAATCCGTTCAGAAAAGACAACTACTTCGAAGGTGGAACGGTCTATTCGCTTCCGTCGGGAAAAGATCAGTACGATCTGACCGTCAGCCCGCCCTTCGGTTCAGAGAAAATAATAGTTTATGCAAGCACAGGCGAGCTTGGAGATGTGAAGGTCGAGAATGCGGGTTCTGTATATACTGTCGGAGAAAAACCTGAAGACACAGGCGTGAAAACCAGAGGGATCAAGATCACAAAAAAAGAAGGAAAAAGCTCAAAAGCTGCTGAATTTGATGAGCAGGTTTTAGAGATAAAGACAAGAAAATAATATTATTCCAGATACTTAAAAAATCTTTTCCATCTGAAACTGCCGTCAATATCCTTTGATGCGTAAACTATAACGGCTTTGCCGATGATCTCATTAGTGTCAACATATCCGAAATCTCTCGAATCATAGCTTGTCAGATAATTATCTCCAAGCACGAATAGTTTTTCTTCAGGCACTACAAATGTATCGTAGAAAGAGCCGTCTTTGATCTCTATTTCTGTAGTGTCGTTCTGAGCATATTCAGGGTCATAAGCGAGAATTCCGTCCACAAAAATGTTATCATCGATCATAGTTATCGACTGACCTTCGACAGCGGCTACTCTTTTCACAAGATCGTTCTCGCATTCGGGATGATTGTTTTTGCGTATGACCACAATATCACCCTGCCTGATATGCCTGAGGGGAGGAATTTTTGCAGATGGTATTGAAAAACTGTAATTAATGAAGGGGACATTTATTCTGTTCGGCGTATGTGTTCCGAATACGAGCCTGTTTATCAGTATGAAATCTCCCGGAAGCAGGGTTTCTGACATTGATGCTGATGTTACTTTGTAAAAATCGAAAACTACAGCCTTGCTTATGAGAATAGCAAGCAGGATAAAGATAAATATTATGTATTTTGACTTATTCATCCACCTTTAAAAGAGCTAAAAATGCTTCCTGGGGCAGTTCGACCGATCCTATCTGCTTCATTTTCTTCTTGCCTTTCTTCTGTTTTTCGAGAAGCTTTCTTTTCCTTGAGATATCTCCTCCGTAGCATTTTGCGAGTACGTCTTTTCTTAAAGCCTTAACTGTTGATCTTGAAATTATCCTCGAACCGATAGCGGCCTGTATAGCGCAGTCGAACATCTGGCGGGGAATGATGTCTTTCAGTTTTCGGCAGATGTTCTCGCCGTAGTGATATGCTTTATCTTTATGTATTATTGCGGCAAGGGCATCGACTTTCTCACCGTTCAATAGAATATCAAGTCGTACCATTTCTGTCGGCTGATATCCGGCGATCTCGTAATCGAAAGATGCGTAGCCTCTGGAAATTGATTTCAGCTTATCAAAGAAATCAAATATCACTTCAGAAAGCGGAAAATTATATTTTAGAACTACTCTGGTCTCATCGATGTAATCCGTGCCTATGTAAATGCCTCTCCTTTCCAGAGAAAGCTTCATGATCGGCCCGATATGCTCGGTCAGAGTAATTATCTGAGCTTTGATGAAAGGTTCTTCGACTCTCTGAATGTTTTTACTCATGTCGAAGTCTTTAGGATTGTTCACGACTTCCATTTCGCCTGATGTCAGATAAACATTATATGTAACGTTAGGGAATGTATTTATTACTGACATATCGTATTCGCGCTCTAGTCTTTCGTGGATTATCTCCATGTGAAGAAGCCCGAGATAGCCGACCCTGAATCCGAATCCCAGCGCTGTAGAACTTTCAGGAGTATATACAAGAGACGAGTCGTTGAGCTTCAATTTCTCGAGCGAATCTTTCAGATCGTCGTAATCTTCAGTACTGACAGGGAACACGCCTGAATAGACCATAGGTTTAATATCCTGATACCCGGGAAGGGGAAGCTCCGCCCCGTTCTTTGCGTATGTAACAGTATCGCCGACCTTAATGTCCCTGGCATTCTTTGTTCCTGTGATAAGATATCCGACCTCGCCTGCCGACAGTTGGTTGCGTTTGAACCTGTCCAGCTTTAAGATGCCGATCTCTTCGACCTCGAAAGGCATGTCCTGATTGAACATTTTAATTTTATCGCCCTGCCTGATTGTGCCGTTTACGAGCTTGATATATGCGACTGCGCCCCTGAACTGATCATACATTGAGTCGAAGATCAGAGCCTGTAGGGGCTGTTCGTCTTTTCCTTTGGGCGGTGGGATAACGGCAATGATCTTTTCCAAGAGATCGTCTATTCCTACTCCTGTTTTTGCGGAAGTGTAAACTATTTCAGAATCTACGCATCCGATAAGATCTTTGACCTGCTTAGCCACGTGTTCAGGCTGGGCTGCAGGAAGATCTATCTTGTTTATGACCGGAATGATCTCGAGATCATGCCCCATCGCAAGATAAAGATTGGAAAGCGTCTGAGCTTCAACTCCCTGAGAAGCGTCAACTACCAGGATCGCTCCTTCGCATGCCGCGATGCTTCTTGAAACCTCATAAGTAAAGTCAACGTGCCCGGGAGTATCAATAAGGTTAAGAATGTATGTTCTGCCGTCTTTTGCTGTATAATTCATCGTTACGGCGTGTGACTTGATCGTAATACCGCGCTCCTGCTCGAGATCCATGTTGTCGAGGGTCTGGTTTCTCATTTCGCGGCTGGTTAGAGTTCCCGTCTGTTCTAGAAGCCTGTCGGCAAGAGTTGATTTGCCGTGATCAATGTGCGCTATTATGCAGAAATTTCGTATATGGTCTTTCATCTTGTCTCTTTTTTATAATTTCCGCGCGAAATATATATTTTTTAATCGTTAATGTCAACAAACAAAAAGGGCTGCGTCCGCAGCCCTTTTTGCCGAATAATTAATAACTGATGCTATTTTTTTAAAGAGCTTTTTACAGCGTTCTCTGTGCTGTGATGTTCCAAATGCTTTTCTTCGTATATTTTGGTAATGACCGATCCGTCCTTGTTTATCGTTACAAGAGTTCTTTTACCGCAGCTTCCGCAGCCCATGTACTTTTTTTCGGGAGATTTATGAAGCTCTCCGATGTCCGCGCCGCACGAGGCGCACTTGATCCTTACCTTGTCTTTCATCATGATAAGACTCCTTCTTTGATTTTGGCGTTAGATATTTATTAAAATATCCGGTCATATTAATATAATACAAAAATAAACTGTCAAAAAAAAGCACAATCTTTAGAAAAGTTTATTCAAAATAAAGGATAGTTCTTTCTGTAAGGACCTGAGGTATACCTACTTTCTTTTCAAAACTAACCCTTTTAATCCAGTTGCCTGTCTTGTCGTATTCATAAGTGTATTTTATAATCTGTTCGGGATTATTGCAGGTTTCTTCAATAATATTTCCCGCTTCATCGTATTTAAACTGTGTTATAACGGCTTTAGGATCATCTTTAATCCCTGAACCCTGTTCAGTTCTTTTCACGTTAACATCGAATTTTTCCCATGAAATATTCTCGACTCCGTCAATTTTATAATAATCTTTCACAGTAAGATTTCCTGCGGGATCTTTTTCATAAACGAACTTGTGACTGTCTGTCAGTTCGCTTTCCGAATTGTAAAAATTCTCTTCGGTTTTATTTCCGTTCTCGTCATAAGCGTATAGTTCGACCCTTGAAACACTGCCGTCTGAATTGTATTCGCACGCTTCAGTCAGTTTTCCGCCCGAGTATTTATATTTGTACTTACTTTCAAGTATTCCCAAAGAATTATATACAGTCTCTTCAATGATGCATCCCTTATTATCATAGCTGATCTTCTTCGAGTTGTCAAGTTTTCCTTCGGCATCAAAAATATTTTCGATTTTATTTCCGCTGTTGTCGTAAATATTCCTCTTTGAGCTAAGAATTTTTCCGTCGCTGCCGAAATTCTGCTCCTCTCTGATCATTCCCGTAGGTTCAAAAATTATTATGGTGCTTTTTCCTGTTTTTAATCCCTTGTGTATTTCACCGAATTTATCCTCCGCTTTGTAGGATATCTCGGAAACTGATCTAACGCTTCCCCTGAGACCTAGAGAGCTAAGGTCGGTTGTGAAGGATTCGGCCGGTACAGAAGGCAGTACATTAGATGTATCAATGCTAAAAGAATCTAACATTGATTCGCTGAAAATAAAAGTGTCGATCTCGCATGTGTCGGCTATAAGAGAATCGACTTTCATCGTGTCGATGACAATCATAACAGGTTCTGGAACAGATGTTTCTGCCGGCTTGACCTGTTCTTCATTTTTTGAGCAGGATATGATTGCAATCAACGCCAAAACCAGCGCAATGAACGAAATGATATTTTTTTTCATAACAACTCCCCCAAGAAATTAAACAGATTCATACACAGTGTATAATAAATAAAAGATATCCTTATGTCAAATAAATCATTTCGAGATTATCCGCACGAAAAATGCAGCTCCGATCAGAGCGGTAATTATACCGACCGGAATTTCGACCGGCCACAGAACTGTTCTTGATATCAGATCGCAGACAAGAAGAATAACGGATCCTGTCATAAGCGAAGCAGGCAGCAGTATTCTGTAGTTCCTTCCGAAGTAATTTGATGCTATATGCGGCGCGATAATTCCTATGAAGCCTATCGGCCCTGTAAAAGATACTATCGTGCTTATCATTAAAGACGAAACGACGAAAAGGTATTTTCTCGATCTTTTAATATTCACGCCTCTGGAAACAGAGATCTCCTCACCTATAAAAAGAAGGTTAAGATCGTCTCTGAACCTGTATATTATCAGAAATCCGGCAGCAAATACTAAAAATGCGAAAAGGACTGAGTTCATTCCTACAATATCAAGTCCGCCCATTGTCCAGAGCGTAATCCTTACCGCATTTGCCTGATCGGTCAGGTACTGAATGAAAAGTATCAGGCCGGAGAAGAAGAAATTTATAACGACCCCGGTCAGGATCATAGAGTTCGGATTGAATTTTCCGGATCTCAATGAAGCGGCATAAACGATAGCTACTGACAATAGTGACCCAATGAATGCGGATAATGATATTAAAGACATTCCGAGAAAACCCGTGAGCGGAATAAATGAAATAAGTACTGTAACTCCGAATGAAGCTCCGCTTGCCGTTCCGAGAGTGAATGGAGAAGCTATCGGGTTTCTGAACAGCGACTGAAAAACAGCTCCGCACAAAGCAAAAGTTCCGCCCGCAAGCACCGCCATAAGAGCTCTCGGCAGCCTGATTTTAAAAATGATGTCTTCGAAAATGTCCGATGAAAAAACGCTGAAAACCGAAGCTATGTCAGAACCTAACGCGATATTCAGAACGAACGAAACCGCCAGAACTGCACTAAGTATCATAAAATTCTTTCTTTTTGATCTCATAGTCTTACCAGCACAGGTTTTCCGTCACCGGGATTGTTTAATGTCGTGAATTTTATGCCGAACAGGCTGCTGATATCATCCGAATCAACCTCATTCGAGTTTTTAACAAATTCGATATGCCCGTTCTTTAGCGCTATTATTCTGTCGGAATATTTTAGGGCGTCATTCAGATTGTGAGTCACAATAATAACCGAAATTTCTCGTTTTTTGTGGATATCGAAGATGAGCGAGCTTATCTGATCGTCGAAATATGGATCGAGATGAGTGACCGGTTCGTCAAAAAGAATTATCTCAGTATCCTGGGCAAGAGCCGAAGCGATAGCTACCCTCTGTCTTTCCCCTGAGCTCAGCTCATTTATTTTTCTTTTAGCGAACTGTAAAGTCATTGTGACCTTCATGCTCTCCTTAGCTATCTCCCTGTCTTCTCTGCTTATACCTGTAAATGCCGAAAAATATGGATATCTGCTGAAAAGAATGAATTCATCAACTGTAAATTCGTTCGGCTCAAGCTGACCGATATAAGTTATTTTTTTAGCTAGGTCTTTCTGTGAGTACCAGGAGATGTTTTTCCCGAATATTGAGATATCACCCGTTGTTGCACCGGTTATCCGGCATAACGATTTAAGAAGCGTGCTTTTTCCGGCGCCGTTGGGTCCAATAACAGATATGTATTCCCCTTTTTTAACCGAAAAGCTTACCGAGTCAATTATTTTCTGACCGTCAATAGCTATGGACAGATTTTTTGCGACTATCATTTCATAAACCTCACTATCAATATCTCCGCACAAACAATCAAAGCTAGCGAGATCAGAAAGAAGATCTTCAGATCTTTGTTTTCAAATGAGATTAGAACAGGATCATCAGATGTGCGGTCGGAAAGTACTATTGTTGAGAATCTGTCCTTTAAGAGCTGACTGTTGTCAGTATAATCTTCCCTCTCATAATTCACAGATGCCGTCTTTTCATAGGCACCGTCCCCGCTGTAGATCTTATAAAATCCCGGTTTTTTTAATATGAATCTTTTTATCAGCTCGTCTTTGTTCCTGTCAAGTGCTTTAGCCTGTTCCACAGCATAAAAAAAGTCATCTGAAATGATCTGATCTCCGACTGTCTTTGAATCCGATCTGTCAATTTCCGACCCGGCAAGATATATAAATGAATTAAGCAGCAGAGGTACCGATATTCCGTTCGACATTATGTTGGAACTGCTTTTATCGAGACCGCAGGCCAGGAAGAAAATTCGTCCCCGGCCAAGTTTTTTTTCTATCAGAACAGGGTCATTCCCGGAAATAATGATATTCTCCCATCCGGCTTTGCGGGACAGCTTATAATACTGATATATCTCGACGCTTCCGACTCTTGAAAAACCATCGGTAAATACATTGCTGAATACCGGATGAGCTGTATTTGAAAGATTTATACCCGCGAAAGAATCCTCCTTTTTTTCATACCCCTTAATCTCCGGAAATTCGAGGGACGGTATAAGCCCCGTATTATAATCGTTGAGGTTCAGCTTGTCAGACGCAACGAAGTAAGCCGATCCTCCGTTCGAAATATAATTTTTCAGACCTGATACAGTAAAAGGATTTATGAAAGACATCTCCAAAAAAAAGATCATGCTGTAATCACTGAATTTAACCGAGTTTAATAATTTAGGATCTTTTATATCGGGAATAAATAATGAATCCTCGCCTGTTCTGAGAAGAGCTTTGACGCTTCTTAATACTTCAAAACTATTTTCATCACTTAAGATCAGCATTTTCTTTTTTGTCATGGGCGGAATAACGAAATTATAGGTGTCATTAAGCTTATTGCCTTTTTCGTCCCTTATCACAGCCGACAGATTGGCACCGGAATTGAGAGTTTCGCTGAGTTCGATCCTGATTTTAACCGGACCGGCATTTTCAAAAACCATCTCACGGGAATATATTTTCTTTCCGTCTTGGAACAGGTCAAGCACTGCAGTTCCTGTTTTTTTTGAGGATAAATTCAAAAAAATGAATTTTCTTTCTGAGATCTGAACGGAATCAATTGAAATATCTTCAACGCTTTCTGAATTTTCATAGATTACAGCTTTTTTTAAATATCCGGTCTTACTTTCAGAGGTTTCTGAAAAAGGAAGATATCCGTCGGTAACCGCAAGGAGTATCTGATTATTTCCGTTCTCACTTACAAAAAGCGAATCTGCAAAAGCGGTTATATCCGACATATTCCTGTTCTTTCCGTATATCTCAACGGAGTTAAGATATCTGACGGCATCTTCTGTATTTCCTTTGAATCTTTCTTCCGGATCCGATGTCAGGATATGGACGGTCGAATTTTCAGGAAGACCGATTATGGTTCTGATAAGCAGATTTCTAGAATTCTCCGCTTTTGTTTCCCCGTCAAAAACATCCGCCATCGATGAGCTCGTGTCGAAAAAAACTGCCGCGACAGTTCTTTTTGAAATGTCAAAACCGGTTCTGTCCCCAACAAAAGGCGATGCGAAGATCATTATGAGCGCAAGCAGAAGAAGCGTTCGCAGGATAAGCAGTAGAATGTCCTTCAACCGGGTTCTTCTGTTAGCTTTCTGAGTTATGTCTTTAAGCAGAAAGAGCGAGCTGAATATCATTTTTTTAGGTTTTTTTCTGAATATCAGATAGATGATCAGAGGAAGTGCTGTCAGCGGAAGAAGATAAAGGTATTGAACGTTCTCGAAATACATACCGTTTCATTTTTTTCTGAATTTAAGCTAAGAAAGGGAAAAAAACAACAACGTAATGATTTTTTTAATTAAAATTAGATAAAAAAAATCTTGTTAAAACAAAATATCGTAAATATATTTGCGTCTCTTGTAATGAAAAGCATGGAGTTAATCATATGAGCAATGAAAGAGATTTACTTGATCTGAAGACAAAAAACGAACAGGCTGAACTCGGCGGCGGTATCAAAGCCATAGAAAAACAGCACGCAAAAGGCAAACTGACAGCGAGAGAAAGGGTCAACATTCTTCTCGACAAGGACAGTTTCGAAGAGATCGACAAATTGCGTACACATTCCTGTACAGAGTTCGGAATGGAGAAAAAGAAATTCTACGGCGACGGAATGATAACCGGCTACGGAACGATCCACGGAAGGCTTGTTTTCGTTTACTCGTTCGATTTTACTGTGATCGGCGGAACATTATCGAAGACAGTAGGTGAAAAAGTCGCCAAAATAATGGAAATGGCAGCAAAAGTCGGCGCACCCGTTATCGGCATCAACGATTCGGGAGGAGCAAGGATACAGGAAGGAGTCGATGCTCTTGCAGGCTATACCCACATATTTATCAAAAACATTTTATATTCAGGAGTTATACCTCAGATAAGCGCGATCGTCGGGCCATGTGCAGGAGGCGCTGTTTATTCTCCTGCTCTAACGGATTTTATATTCATGGCCAGAAAAACATCTTATATGTTCCTTACCGGACCGAAAGTGGTCGAGGAAGTAACCCATGAAAAAGTTACAGATGAAGAACTCGGAGGAGCTGACGTTCACGGAAAGAAAAGCGGCGTTACCCATTTTACTTGCGATAACGAGCAGGAACTTTTCGAAGGGATAAGAACGCTTGTCAGCTACATTCCGCAGAATAATACTGAAGAATCACCTACAGAAGCCTGCTCGGACGATCCGTCAAGACTCTGCAGGGATCTTAACACGATAATTCCAGACAATCCGAACAAGCCTTACGACATGAAGGACATCATACAGAAAGTCGTCGATAACGGGGTTTTCTTTGAAGTTCAGAAAGACTGGGCGCAGAACATTCTTGTCGGATTCTCAAGGCTCAACGGCAAAAGCGTCGGAATAGTCGCCAATCAGCCTAAAGTAATGGCCGGAGTTCTCGACAGCAATTCATCAGTAAAAGGCGCAAGGTTCGTAAGGTTCTGCGATGCTTTCAACATCCCTATTATAACTTTTGAAGACGTTCCCGGATTTTTACCCGGTACCGCACAGGAATTCGCAGGGGTAATAGATCACGGCGCTAAACTCCTTTATGCTTATGGCGAAGCTACGGTACCGAAGATAACCGTTATCACAAGAAAAGCCTACGGCGGCGCATACTGTGTAATGAACTCAAAACAGCTTAGAGGCGACATTATATATGCATGGCCTTCAGCTGAAATAGCCGTAATGGGAGCAGAAGGCGCAAGCAAGATCGTGTTCGCCAAAGAGATCTCCGAAGCTGCGGATCCCGAAGCTGTCCTAAAACAGAAAGTAGAAGAATATAAAGAAAGATTCGCAAATCCGTATGTAGCCACCGACAAGGGATTTATCGACGGCGTGATCGAACCTGAAGTCACTAGATTTAAAATAATAAAAGCTCTCGAAATGCTCAAAAATAAAAGGGAAACGAATCCGCCAAAGAAACACGGAAATATACCTCTGTAAATGAAAACGCTGGTAAATCAAAGGATCAGTATGGCAAGATTTATATACATTATAATTTTCGCGGTTATGTCGGCCGGCCTGTTCTCTCAGGAAGATCAGAGCATAACAGGATCAGAACAGGTTCAGGATCAGTCTGTGAGCGACAGTATAATATTCAACAATTATACGGACGAAGAATTCAAGATAGCCGTCTTCAAAACAATCCAGAACAGCAACCTCACAAACCCGAAGCTATTTTTGAAAACTCTTGAAGAAGTAAGAAGAGGGAAAGTTGAAAAGAAAGAAAGAGAGTACGGAATAGATAATATCAGCAAGGAGTTTTCGTCAGGTTTGAACGGATGGACGATCACACTGAGCGGTATGCTCGTGGTATTTGTAGGCCTGATCATGATACTTATCGTAATTCATATATTCAATTTCTTTTTTAAAGACAAAACCGTAAAAAAATCTGCTCCGGCTTTTGAGCCGGTAAAAATCGACTCTGAAATCAAGATAGCAGAAGAAGAAATACCTGAAGATCACATTGTTGCTATAGCTACAGCAGTTGAGCTATATAAAAAACTTTACCTTACTAATTCGATGTCGCGTCTGACGTTCAAACAGAATGATAAAAGCGTCTGGAGATCGGTCAATAAACTTGGTTTAAGATAAAATTTAAAGGATAGTAAAATGAAGGAATTAAAGCTCGATATCAGCGGCAAAGAATATACTGTAGGTATAGAGGAATTCAATGCTCATAAAGCAGTGATATCCGTTGATGGGAGAAAATATAATGTCGGACTTAAAGATCTGGGTGAAGAATTAAAGATCGAGACTGTTCAGAAATCAGGTGTTTCTGCAGCTGCTGCGGCTCCTTCACAGTCCCAAAGCGTACAGGTCTCGTCCGGATCAGGTTCAGGCAGTCATGAAGTTCTCGCGCCGCTTCCCGGTCTGATACTCAATGTTCTGGTGAAAACCGGTGATACTGTAAAATCCGGTCAAAAGATCATGATTATGGAAGCGATGAAAATGGAAAACGATATCAACGCCACTAGAGACGGAAAGATAAAAATGATAAACGTAAAGAACGGCGACAATATTTCCGAAGGTGATATACTGGCCGTTATTGAATAAAACTATAAGAAAAAAAAATGAATACCTTAATACAGCTCCTTGAAAACACTGGTTTCGCTTCTCTCAGTTTTGATAATGTGATAATGATTATAGTGGGTGCGCTGGCTATTTATCTGGCTATCGCCAAAAATTACGAGCCGCTTCTTCTTCTTCCCATAGGTTTCGGCGTTATCGTAGGTAACATGCCGTATATGGCAGGTCTTCCGGTCGGCGTTTACGACAGTTTGGCGACAGGCAATCCGCAGAACAGCGTTTTCAGCCTGTTCTACTGGGGAGTAACTTCGGGGATATTCCCGCCTCTGATCTTTCTCGGAATAGGAGCGCTGACCGATTTCTCCGCTCTAATTTCGAACCCGAAATACCTTCTTCTCGGAGCTGCCGCACAAATAGGCATTTTTCTGACTTTTATTGTAGCACTTACTCTGGGTTTCAACTATTATGAATCGGCTTCTATCGGCATTATCGGCGGTGCGGACGGCCCTACCTCAATATTTCTTTCATCCATACTCGCGCCGAAACTTCTCGGTCCGATCGCCATCGCGGCATATTCTTATATGGCTCTTGTTCCAGTAATTCAGCCGCCTTTCATGAAGCTTCTTATTACAAAAAAAGAAGCTCTGATCAGGATGAAAACACCGAGAAAAGTATCTAAAAGAGAAAAGATATTATTTCCGATAATCACTTTTATGGTGGCTGCTCTGATCGCGCCCGGATCGATCACCCTAGTCGGAATGCTGATGCTCGGTAATCTTTTAAAAGAAAGCTGCGTTACAGAAAGACTTGCTAAAACCGCCGGTAATGCTGTTCTGGATACCGCGACTATCATTCTTTCTTTTTCCGTAGGCGCTAGCACACAGGCATCGACTTTCGTTACAAAAGAATCACTTCTCATATTCTTCCTCGGACTGGCATCATTCTGTCTTGCTACAATGGGAGGGTTACTGTTCGCCAAATTCATGAACCTGTTTTTAAAGGAAAAGATAAATCCGCTTATAGGAGCGGCAGGCGTTTCCGCAGTACCAGATTCAGCACGGGTAGTCCATAATTACGCTCAGGAAATAGACAAGTCGAACTTTATTCTTGCTCACGCAATGGGTCCGAATGTGGCCGGTGTTATAGGATCGGCAATTGCAGCGGGTGTTTTTATAGCTATGTTCCCGCACTAGTATCGTTAACGGGGGCAGGTCTCAAAGCCTGAACAAAATGGATAGCTTTTACACTCAATTGATTTCTTAGAAAATACGCGTTAAGATGGTCAACGCATTCAAATGAAGAGCATGCTATGTAAGAGTAACCTTTGATGCCGTTCATTTCGCAGAAATCTCTTGTTATCTGATCTCTAAGTCCCGGATTCGACCTGTCAAGAAGCTCCGTGCTCCCGCAGTAATCATGAGTAAATTCAGGTATTTTTGTATAATCCGAATAGATATTTTTTATGAAATTTTCATAAACCTTAAAATCGCCGCATTTGGGGCATGAATGGAAAATTATTGAATTCTCATATTCGGGGATCACCTGAATTTTATTCTGCAAAAGAAAATCGAGCCAGTTCAATACAGGAAAACGGAATTTTGGTTCTTTACCCGAATCGGATCTTTCTTTAAAAGCGATCACGGCATCAGAACATAAACTGACTATGCAGTTCAATCCAATGAGCTGATTATAGACTTCAGCATTTTTTTTAAGAACATTTTCAGATTTTTTTAAAAGTCCTTTATACGAAAGGGGATTTCCGCAGCAGACCTGTTCTTTAGGGATAAGAGTTTCAATACCGTTAGACCTCAGGATCATCACGAATCTGTCGGCAGCTTCGGGATATAAATATTTGCCGCCGCAGCCTGTGAACAGAGCTGTCCTAATGTCTCTGCCGTTATTTAGCTTATGACGGATACCCATTTCAAAAAAGTTTCTTCTAGCAATAGAGGGGATGTCTGTTACAGGGCGTAATTTTGCGGATCTGCCCATGAACCTGCCTATAAAATTAAGCTTGTTATTTTTATATATCAATTTTCTGAAAAGCCCGGTCGCTGAAAAGAACATCTCTGATGTAGCGTGCTTATGCGAGAAAAGCCCTTCAGTGAAAAAAGTAATGATGTCAAACATCCAGTTTCTGTTTCTGATCCTGTTCTTCGCGTATCTGATAATGCTGAAGTATTCTACTTCTGCCGGACAGTATCTCAGGCACTGTCTGCAGTTAAGACAAACGGACAGGAGGTTTTTCATCTCGGAAGAAGGATGAAGCTCTTCGTTCGCAAGACCTTTGATCAGATTGATCCTTCCCCTGGTGGAATAGATCTCCTCACCCGTGTATTTATAGGCAGGACAGATGATCCTGCAGTTGCCGCAGTTCGTACATTTATCGATCAGATCGGTCAGATATTTATTATTCTGCTCTTTCAAAAAAACCTCTTATAAAACCGGCAATATCTAAACTGTTCAGCTCTGAATCGTAAAAACTCAGATCTATGTCCAGATAATAAATACCTGTTTCACGTACTAACTCCGGCGGGAGTTTAACAAAATCCTTATACGTGGTTATGATCATGTCCGAATCTTTTTTCAGTTTCCTAAGAGCTTCAAAATCGCTGACTGTGTAAAAATAGTGATCACTGAATGTTATTTTACTGATCACCTGATTCTGTCTGAACAGATCTAAAAAAGACCGGGCGTCTGCTATTCCGCAGAAAAGTGATATTTTTTTATCTTTTATAGAATCGAACGTAGCTTCTTTTGTTCCGTTTGAGATTTTTGACGGTTCCATTTTCGAAACAAGAATATTTTTACCGTATTTTTTAAGACGGGTTATCTTTTCTTTCACAGAAACGGAGCGGATATCATTTACTTTTGAGAGTACGATCAGATCGCATTTGTATAATCTTGATACGTTGTCCCGTAAGATTCCGGACGGCAGAAGCAGCCCGCATCCCAAAAATCTGCTCTCGTCGATCAGGACAATGTCAAGGTTCTTTCTAATTTTTCTATGCTGAAAAGCGTCATCCAGAACAGCGATGTTAAAGCCATTTCCGAAACTGTTTACGGCTGACAACCTGTCTTTATCGCAAACAACAGGTACGCCTGTTTTTCTGAATATGGTAATAGGCTCGTCGCCGGATTCTGAAGCAGTGGATTTTTCGTCGATCATCAGTCTGCCGGAGCTTTTTCTTCCGTAACCGCGAGTTACTACAAATGGTTTAAAACCGTTATTTTTCAATGCATTAACTATCGCTATCACCGTCGGCGTTTTACCCGTACCGCCTGCAGTGATGTTCCCGACAGAAACCGTAAAGATATCTGCCGTATATGGTTTTAAGATTCCAATATCATAAAAAAAATGCCTAACAGTCACGACCATCCAGTATATGATCGTAAAAGGTAAAAACAGGATGACCAGGATTATCCCGATGTATTTATTTTCCGTGAACAGCATCTATAAACTCACCTTGAAACGAACCAGTCAAGTTCAGCTACGATAGAACCTATATAAATTTTTGTTTCCATTTTAACCGGCATTTTCTTTTTGTCTGCAGTCAGCCATACCATCACTTTTCCGTCTTTTTTAAAAATTCCGCCGTCAGCCATCACGGGCTCGACAACGAAACATTTAAATTTTCCTGCAGGTACTTCAACGGTCTCTATTTTATGAACGATGACTTTTATATCATAAACTTTTTTATTGTCCGTAGCCGGTATTATTATCTCATCACCGATCTTCAGATCTTTCGTTCTGACATAAAATAGAGCTGAAAGAGGGTCCATTACATTTTCAGGTATGTTTATAACTGCGCTTTTATTTTTTTTGCCTTTTCTCTCTCGGAAATAATAAGCCTTGTGTTCAGTCTGATCGTAATCGATATCTATATCAACTTCATAACTTCCTTCTCTTAACTGTTTTTCAAACTTGAGTGAATGGACTCTTTCTTTATCGAAGTATGACATGGTCCAGTCCCTGACCTTAAAGATCCAGTCGAAAGCCCGTCTTGATTTCGCGGTAGTTTTGAAGATAAAGCAGTCCCTTCCTTTGAAATTAATATCTTCAAGGACTTCTATTGTCGCATATCCTGCGAGCATTATCCCGTAGTTGACCTCGAAATGAAGATGTTCAGCATTTTTAAAAGGATACTCGATCTTTTTTGAAGCGCTTTCAGGAACAGACTGCTGCGGTATAACGGCCGCTGTAATAAAGATAAGTAATGAGTTGATAAGCATTTTCATGATAAGATCGCCCTGTTACCATCCGTTTTAATTATTTCGACGAGCTGCATTCCCGGATAAAGTTCTCTTTTCGTAAGAAATGATAAGATCATAGAAATGTTCAGGCCGGACACTGACATTATCCTTCCGCTGGCCGATGCTACTTTTCTCGATGCTATAAAACAGCTGCCGCCCGGAAAGTCTGTCGCTAGAATGTAAAATGAATCCGGATCTGATTCGGTAGCCGAACGTATTCTGCCGGCCAGTTCTGTGGTTGACAGATTCTCGTTCGATATGGCTGTTAGGCAGCCTGTTTCAAAGTCGCCGATTATTTTTCCTGCTACATCGATCAGTGCCGATCCGAGGAGACCGTGCGTAACTATGAGCATCTTGTTATTCATAATCTTTCTTTAAATACTGCGTAAGCCTTTGCTGATTCTTCATTTTTTTGAGAAGCAGTTTATTAAATTCTTTCCCAGCGTTGTAACCGTAAACCTTGAGATGAAGGTTAAGAGCAATAGTTTCCGCGATCACGGTTATGTTCTTTCCGGGAAATATCGGAAGTTTTATTCTGGGCAGATCTACATCAAGGATCTTGATAGAATCGTCCTCGATACCGAGCCTTTCGTATTCCACTTCCTTTTTCCAGTCTTCAAGCTGGATCACAAGCTCGACTCTTTTCTGCATCCTTATCGCTCTTGTTCCAAATATCTCTTTGACGTTCAGTATGCCCAGACCCCTTATTTCCATAAAAGGAGTATATCCCCCGCCGCTTTTCCCCATCAGAACGTTGTCATCTTTTTTCTGAAGTGTTACAACATCATCGGCTACAAGTCTGTGTCCCCTTTCCACCAGATCGAGAGCTATCTCGCTTTTTCCGATGCTGCTTCTTCCCATTATAAGAAGCCCAGTACCATAAACATCGACAAGTGTGCCGTGTATCTGTGTAGACGGCGCAAAATAATCGTCGAGATAATTGTTTACCGTTTCAAAAAGTTCATTGAAAGTTTTAGTACTCCTGAAAACGGGGATCTTTTTTTCAGAGCACAGATCTAAAAATTTCTGGTCTATTTTCTTTCTGCTGATTATGATGAAGGCGGGTACGGGAAAATCGCACAGCTTTTTAATGTCTTTGGTGTTCTTATCGCTAAACTGGTCGTTTATAAAGCTGATCTCGGTTTCTGACAGAAGCTGAAGGCACGCCCAGCTGAAATCCTTGAAATACCCGGTCAGGGCAAGTCCCGGTTTGTTTAATCCGGGGCGCTCTATCATGCGGGACTCGGAAAACGATATGTCTGTCATAGGTTTAAGCTTCAGCTCGTTCTGAACTTCCTTAAAGAAAATATTTACCGTCAGGCTTTTTTTCATAATACTAATACTCCTCTGAAGTATTCAACTGAAATTTAAACACGATCGATCCTTAAAACAACATAATAATACAAATAAAATAATAATTTTGGCTTTAACGGATAAATATGTTATATTTAACGCAATTTGGAGGTACTGAATATGGAAGAAGGAAAAATTAAAAAACTGAACGGTCTTTTTGATAAGATTATATCAGAGCTGGGTGAAGACAGCAAAAGAGAAGGTCTTGTTAAGACACCCTACAGAGCCGCGAAAGCATTCGCATTTTTGACCAAAGGATATCAAGAGGACATTGATAAAATTATCAACGGCGCTGTATTTTCGACTGATAATGACGATATGGTGATCGTAAAGAATATCGAACTTTATTCTCTCTGCGAGCATCATCTGCTTCCCTTTTTCGGAAAATGCCACGTGGCGTATATACCATCCGGAAAAGTTCTAGGCCTATCAAAGATCGCCAGGATAGTAGATGTTTATTCAAGAAGGCTGCAGATACAGGAAAATCTTGTGCGCCAGATAGCGGAAACGGTGATGAAATATACTTCGGCGGAAGGAGTCGGCGTTGTGATAGAAGCTCAGCATCTGTGTATGATGATGCGGGGCGTTGAAAAGCAGAATTCGGTTATGACGACCTCATGCATGCTGGGTAGCTTCATAGAGGACAGCGCGACCAGATCAGAATTTTTAAGTCTGATAAGGAAATAAAGAAATGAATCCTTCGTTAAAAAAAGCCGCGCTAATAACCGGCGGAGCGAAGCGGATAGGAGCTGGTATAGCTGTATCTCTGGCGGAATCGGGTTATGATATTGCGATCCAGTACAACACTTCTGAAAAAGAAGCCATAGCCACCCAAAAGGCGGTCAGATCGGCCGGAAGAAGCTGCTCAATATTCAAAGGCGATCTCAAGGACGTGCATTTTATTACAGAGCTCGTTAAAGCCGCATTTTCAGAATATCCGTATCTAAACGTGCTCGTAAATTCGGCATCTGTCTTTAAAAGATCAGAGATCAGAGAGACAACGCCCTCAGATTTTGACGAGATGACGGCCGTTAATTACAGAGCGCCGTTCTTTCTTTCAAAAGAATTCGCAAGATACTGCAGAGTAGGCAATATTATCAATTTTATGGATACAAAAACTTCAAAGTATCAGAATACATACACGTCATATATAATTTCGAGAATGGCACTACTGGAATTAACGAGGTTCGCCGCGCTTGAATTCGCGCCTTCTATCCGTTCAAATGGGATATGTCCCGGCCTTATTCTGCCCGGGAAATCGGAGGACGAGGAATATGTCAGAAGGCTCGAATCGAAAATACCGTTAGGAAAGAAGGGGAGTACGGATAATATTATCAGCACGGTTAAATTCCTGATTTCAAACGATTTCATCACAGGCGAGATCATTTACGTTGATGGCGGTGAAAGTTTAAAATAAGCGGAAAAGTTATGAAAATTACAGTAAAAGGGATCGAAATACAGGCAGTTATAGGTACTCAGCATCACGAAAGGAACAGTCATCAGAGGATCCTTGTAGACATCGAGTTCGACTATGATTCGGATAAAGCCGCCGGAACGGACAAACTGGAGTATGCTGCTGATTATTCGGCTATAGTAGCGGAAATTATCAGAACGGCGAAGGAGCAAAGGTATTACCTGCTTGAAACACTTGCGGAAAAAATCGTTGATCTTTTAAAAAGTTATCCCGTTATTAGATCAGGGTGGGTAACGGTAAAAAAGCCTTCAGCGATCAAAAATATCGAATATGTTTCCGCTGAAGCGAACTTTGATGCAAACAAATAGTTCAAACAAAGGCAAAATGCTTTGACTTGCGCTTTAAAATTGTTATATTTACGATCGTAATAAGGAGGTTACAATGAAAAAGTATTTTTTAATCGCTGCCGTATTTGCGGCTTTTACGCTTTACGGTCAGCAGAAGATCGGTTCGATCAAAGCTGGAATGTTCTTTCCTCAGGCCTGCGACGGAGGATTCGATCTCGGTGTTGAATACGGGCTTCATATCGATACGAATCTGGATGTTTCTCTAAGCCTTGACTGGTTTAAAAAGGAATTTGAAGACAAAGATGCGAAAGGCGAATATGAGGAAATTCCGGGTCTTTCGGCTGATGATCTTGTAAAATTAAGCAAGACTACAATATATGATTTTCCGCTTATGGTGGCCGTAACTGCAAAATTCCCTTTCAACGATAAAATTAAATGGTTCGCGACAGGAGCTTTGGGAGCGGAGATGCTGTACGCTTCATACAATACTTATAATCAGGATGACATAAGTGAGGAGTCTGAACTTGCTTTCGATTTCAACTGGAGGCTGGGCGGCGGTGCTATCTATAATCTCGGCCAGAGATCCGAAGTATTCGGTGAAATTGCGTATCATTATTCCAAACCGAGCTATGATTACGAGGACGATATAGGCGGAACCAGCATGACGGTAGAAAGAGAATACGACATGAGCGGAATACTTTCAAGATTAGGCGTAAGGTTCTTCTTCAATTAATAACTTTTTAAAAGGGTTAACACGATGAAATACGGCAATTTTTTATTTTCAAGCGAATCGGTAACGGAAGGACATCCCGATAAAATAGCTGATCAGATTTCGGATGCAGTGCTCGATGCGGCACTCAAAGACGATCCTTCGAGCAGGGTCGCAATAGAAACATTTGTAACTACAGGTCTTGTCGTGGTCGGCGGTGAAATGACCACAAAGACATACGTGGATATACCCGGTCTTGTCAGGAATACGATAAAGGAAATCGGATACGACCATTCATATAAAGGATTCGATTATAATACCTGCGGCGTGATCTCAACGATAGATCAGCAGAGCGGGGATATCGCTATGGGCGTAGACAGGGACGGTGCCGGTGATCAGGGAATGATGTTCGGATTCGCCTGCGATGAAACTCCCGAGTTCATGCCTCTTCCGATAGTAATGGCGCATAAACTTACTAAACAGCTGTCAAAATGCAGAAAAGATGGTTCGATCGGATTTTTAAGGCCTGACGGAAAGTCTCAGGTTACAGTAAATTATGAAGACTGGAAACCTGATTCGATCGATACGGTCGTGATCTCGACCCAGCATGATCCTCTTTTCGGCGGAGAAAAACCCACAGCGGCTCAGCTCAAGAAAGAGCACGCGGAAATTGAAAAGGAAGTTATAGAAAAAGTTATAAAACCCGTGATCCCGAAGAAGCTTGTTAAAGGCGATTATAAGATATATATCAACCCGACAGGCAGATTCGTAACCGGCGGGCCGATGGGAGACACGGGACTCACAGGCAGAAAGATCATTGTTGATACCTACGGCGGATACGCAAGACACGGAGGTGGAGCTTTCAGCGGTAAAGATTCCACTAAAGTAGACAGATCGGCCGCATACATGGCAAGATACATAGCCAAGAATCTAGTGGCTGCAGGATTCGCACAGAAGCTGGAAATACAGTTAGCTTATGCGATCGGAATTGCCGAGCCCGTTTCAATAATGGCCGAGACTTTCAGGACAGGAAAGATATCAGGCGAAGAGATCGTTAAACTTATAAGAAAGCATTTCGATCTGACACCGAAAGGGATAATTAAAAAGCTTGAACTGAGAAAGCCGGTGTTCAAAAAAACGGCAGCTTACGGACATTTCGGAAGGGACGGTTTTGCGTGGGAAAAACTTGACATGGTCGATAAACTTCATTCATAGGAAGGCAGATTGAAAACGGTCATTACCATATTGTTCTTGTTGAGTTCATTCGCGATGTATGCGGGAGAGTTCGATCTATTCGAGGAAACTTCATCTGTCGATCAGTCTATGTACAGGGATTATAAATTTAACAAATTCAGAACAGGCTATAGTTTTTATCCTCAGGATCAGAAGAAATTCGGGATAAGCTTTTCGAGGACACTGACTAAAAGGCTCGGATTCACATTTGAATACGGTCAGACTGATGCGGGAAATTCATTTTCGGAAAAGGCCGAGATAATTGGAGCGCTGAACTACAGATTTTCAAAGAGATCGTGGTCGTGGATATTTACCGGCGATTTAGGATTTTCTGCGAACGACGATGTGGAAGATCTGAACGGAATAGAGCAGGGATTCAGGATAAATCATCTGATGCTCAGGTTCTCCGCGCAGTACATTTTTCAAAACGGATTCGGATTCGATTATTCAATGACCGGAAGAATGACTTTGGAAACGGGAGTGGACGAGGATATATTCCCGATGCACTCTCTAGGCATAGTTTACCAGTTCTGATAGAGCATGAAATATTTTATTATACTTTTTTCTATTCTGCTTCTGTCCGCGGGGTATCTTTTTATAAGGGAGAAAACCCTTGAGAAGTATGTTTCCCCGGAGATCAATTATCGTGAGGCAACTTTAGACAGCGCTTCAATAGCTGCCAGTATAAAATTCAGCGGTAAAGGCGTTATTATTTTTGACATTCCAGATCTCGACAGCCTGTATTTAACTGATTCGCTGAGATCTCCGATTCTTTTCCGTATATATTCAAATTCAAGGATCTTCGCTTCGACTCACGCACTATCTCCGGACAGGATCACTTCACTGAAGAGTTTTTTTGAATGTCTGGCTCCATACAAGGCTGATGACGGAAAAGAACCTTACAGAAGTTTGAAAAGTCTTATTGCTGACAGCCTAAGGAACAGCTCTGTTCCGCAAGAGTACAGCAGGTCGGGATATGTCACGAAATTCTTTACGTCAGATTCCTTACTGGGAAACCAGGCCGGAAAATATTTCTCAGCAGGTTTGATATCAGGCTCGAAGGAGAAGGTTCTCGAGGATCTTTACTATAATCTGAGCTCCGATCTTGACACCCCCTTTTTTTATTATGCTGATCTGAGCGCAGGATACGGAACGAATGAGAATTACTATACCGACATCGATCATCAGATAGGCAGTACTGTAGACAGGATCCGAGAGAAGCTTAAATACGATCCCGTATTTCTGTTTGTTTCTTCGAAAAGAACTTACGCGTACAAAGACTATCCCGCTTTCTTCTACGGCAGCAGGTTCAAAAAGTCATATTCAGAAGCACCAGCTGCCCTGACTGACATAGCGAAGACCCTTCTGTCTGTTTCCGGAATAAGACCGCCGAATTATTTCAGCGGATACGATGCAGATAATGAAGAAGAATTTATCGAAAGGGATTATTTTGCGGGCTGCTGCGGGGATACGCTTCTGTTATTCAATAGGAATAATGTTTACAAACAGCTTAAACATTCTCCGGAATACTTTTTTTACGATCTGAACCTGAAAAAAGACGTAACCACAGAAAATATAGGCATAAACGAAAAATTCGTTCCGATGCTTCCCAAATATTTCGGAGGCGATTACGCCAAATTCATAATTTTGAAAAATAAAACAGATAAATCCGCAGATTTCAGTTTCAGTATAAAGTCTAATAGAAGGTTTGAGGATTTTAAAGCTATTTCAAATTATTACAAAGCTGAAAAAAAGAACGGGAAGTATATAAAGGATTTCAAGGTAGAAGTCAGTGCAGAGTCATCGGATACTTTAGCTGTATATTATTCTCATCTCTATCAGAATTTCGATTATACATTCAGCGGTCTCTTCAGTATATCTTATGGGTCGGCGGGGATAAACACCGGCAAAGTTAAAAGTTTCGATGAAAATTCCTATTACGGTATGAAATATTTCTTTGACGGCGTAGAACTTTTTAATGATTATGATGTCAGAATATATAATGTGCGAATAAATTATTAATTATATTGCCAACGCTTTGAATTTTCATTATTTTAAGCTTGTTGATTGAAATGAACGAATAAATTTAATAATAAGGGGAGAGCCCGGTATGAAAAAAATAACAGCACTAATGATGGTTGTGATGATCTTCACGCTGAGCGCTGCGCTCGAAGAATATGACAGAAAGTCCATCTCGATCTTTAAAATGGATGTAACATCTTCAGCGATGTCGGTTCCTCAGCAGGATGTCGATATGATCTATCAGAAGATCTACGACAAATTCGTGAATCTGGGAAGATTCGATTACAATCCTATACCGGCGGGCGTTACAGATCCTGCCGAACTTTTCAAGATCATCAAGGAATACACCATAACAAAGATCGAGGAAAGAGCGGCTAAGCAGTGGGACATAAAGAACGAGTATTACGGTTCGAATTTCGTTACGGGCGAGAACGTTGACAAGATCATCAATGGAGCGTATATATTTTTTCCCAGACTTGAAAATTATGCGCTGACGAAGAATAAGACCGGTGAT
Organism: bacterium; assembly: GCA_029559475.1. Lineage (GTDB taxonomy): Bacteria > UBA4055 > UBA4055 > UBA4055 > UBA4055 > UBA12480. The sequence goes on along the minus strand of JAKQBN010000021.1, from coordinate 7,794 downwards.
GATTTTACCGCTAATATCGGAGTGGCTATAGATATCTATTCAGCGGTCAATGCGGGAACTCCGGAAGCTCCTGTATGGGAACCGAAGCTTGAAACGACTGTCAGAGCTACAGGATCAAGCGCTTTCAGTAATCTGTTCGACCTTGCACTGAACGATAAGAAAAAGGATAAAAGGGCCGAAGCTGTAAAATCAGCGGCTAACGGAATGATCCTGTTTATGGAAAAAGAAGTGAAAAAAGTTGATATGTTCAAAATAAAAGCGCTTGCTGAAAAAGTAGTTCTGAAAAAAGACGAAATATCGTTCAATTTCGGTAAGAACGTAGGCGTTCACATGGGCGACTCATATACTGTCGGCTATAAGCAGAAAGACGCTTCAGGAAAAGAGAAATACATAGAGACGGGATTTCTTAAAGTAAGAAGGGTTTATGAAAATCAGTCCGCAGCACAGCTGATGATCGTAAATCAGCAGAAAGGGACAAAAGAGGCTGACCTCTTTAACGAGTACGACCAGTTCTACGAGTATCCACTGGTAAATCTCACTATATTTCTTACAGGGGGAGAGTGCGCTTTTAAATACTGGGATGATTCTGAAACAACTCTGAAAGAAAATGATACCAACATGAGCCCGTTCATAGGCATGAGCATCGAATACAACCTTGACCAGTTCATTCACATGGAGGAACTGTATATGAACATTTCCGGTGATCTTCTCTTTGCCCAGCCGGGTAAGATCGGTGTTGAAGATACCGAAACTACAACAGGCATAGCAGAGATCGGTCTTACGAAGAAGTATTTTAAAAGACAGCTCGGGTGGTATATTGGAGCGGATTTCGGTTATATGGGTTTAAGCCTAAAAAATGATGCAACCGGACAGGACGGAGATTTCTATTCCTTCGGATTCAGAGCAAGATCAGGCATAAACTACCTCATCAATAAAAATCTTATTCTTGATATCGGAACAGGCTACAGATTCTATAGTGAACTTTATGACGAGAATGATGAAAAGGTAGGAGAGGATGGCTGGCTTTTGCCGAACGGTCTTGTAATTAAAGCCGGTATAGGTTATACACTGTAAATAATCAAACGGAGAATTTATGAAAATAAAAGCTGTTTTAGCTGCAATGATATTTCTGGCGGGAACACTGGTTTACGGCCAGACAAGCGCTTATATGCAGGATCACACCATAACGGAAGTCGAAGCTCAGGGTATGGGAATGAACATGCAGGCCGCAATAGCGGACGCTAAAAGGAACGCGATAGCTACGGCAATCGGTACATATCTAACTTCCGAGCAGGAAATGCAGAATTACATGACCGTTAAGGATCAGGTTCTCGCAAAAAGCGAAGGATTCGTAAAATCGTTCGAAGTTAAGGATAAATCAAAAGGACCTGACGGACTTTGGACGGTAACGATAAAAGCGGCAGTTACGAAAGATATCGTGCTCAATGATCTTGAAGCTCTTGGTATTCTGATGTCGCAATTGGGAAATCCGTCAATGGTCGTTTTCTACGCTCCGAAAGGAGTACCTTACGATCAGAGGTTCACGGAGCAGGCCATAAATCAGATCAACCAGTATTTTACAACCTACAGGTATAATGTTTACGATCTTGATCAGCTTGAAGCGATGATCGAGGATGATATGAGCATGAAGCAGGTAGCCCTCGGTGAAGATGCGGATATGGCCCAGATACTGGCTAAAAAATTAAAGGCGGACATTTACGTTACTGTAGCGCTGATACTGGAAGATGTCGGCAACGGTAAAAAGAAAGCCAAAGCTACGGCCAAGATATTCAACGCGTCGACGGCGAAACTTCTTGGCGTTCAGAACGGGTATTCAGATGAGATATTCGGGAATACGACGGCTTACGACGCGAATATAGATCAGGCGTGCACCAAGCTGATGCCGCTTATTATGAACCAGGTAAAAGGATACTGGAAAGAGCAGGTCGACAAGGGCAAGCAGTTCGTGCTGCTATTTTCGAAGCTACCCGAAGGAAGAAAGGTAAAATCGGCCGTTCAGGCAGCTCTTCAGAACGGTGCGAAAGAAGTTAAGGTCGTTACTGCAGGAAGCGAATATCAGGTATGGATCAATACCGATATAGATACTTATATAAATTCTATCGGCGATGCTATCGAAGGTATTTACGGTAAAGAATTTGATTACAAGAACAGGGGCGACCGTATAGACATTTTCCCGGTGAAATAAAAAGGAGCCGATATGAAGCTTATTAAAATTTTCATTCTGTCCATTATAATAACCGCTATCTCAGCATGCGCGCCGACTAAACCCGCCGTAAAGGAAACACCTTCCGCAGCTAAACAGGAAGTTCAGCCCGAAAATAAAGTGTCGGTAGGCAATCAGATCAGCCAGTATTCCCACGATCATAATATTACCGAGGTCGAAGTTCAGGGAATGGGCGCGGACAGGGATAAGGCGATTGCTGACGCGCAGAGGAACGCGATCTCGACAGCTATCGGAACATACCTGATATCCGAGCAGGAAGTTCAGAACTATATGACAGTGAAGGATCAGATACTTTCGAAAAGTGAGGGATTCGTGAAGTCATACAGCGTGGTCGATCAGTACAAAGAATCTGACGGCAGCTTCGTTGTAAAAATTAAGGCTGCTGTGACAAAGGACATACTCTTAAATGACCTTGAAGCACTCGGGATACTTCTCGCACAGATCGGCAATCCGTCGATAGTCGTTTTCTATCAGCCCAAAGGAGTCCCATACGACAAAAGATACACCGAGCAGGCGATAAATCAGATCAACCAGTATTTTACTATAAACAGATACAACGTTTACGAGCTTGATCAACTGAACGCTATGATCGAGGACGATATGAGCATGAAGCAGGTAGCTCTGAATCAGGATGCAGATATGGCTGAGCTTCTCGCCAAAAAATTGAAAGCTGATATATATGTTACGGTCGGAATAATGCTTGAAGATCTCGGCAACGGCAAAAAGAAGGCTAAATCCACGGCGAAAATATTCAACGCATCGACAGCCAAACTTCTCGGTGTTCAAAACGGATATTCAGATGAGATATGGGGGAACAATACTGCCTACGACGCTAACATCGATCAGTCCATTAAGAAGCTGATGCCTCTAATTATGAATCAGGTCAAAGGATACTGGAAAGAGCAGCTCGACAAGGGCAAGATGTACGTTCTGATGTTCTCGGGATTACCGCAGGGCAGGGAGTTCAAGCAGGTCTTAAACGACATCGTAGGTTCAAAAGCGAAAGAAATGAAGAAGATATCCTACGAAGAATATAATGTCTGGATCACGGTTACGTTCGACGAATACATCAATTCGATCGGCACTCAGCTCGAAGAAAATGTTTACGGCGGCGAGTTCGATTATAAGAACAGGGGCGACAGGATCGATATTTTCCCGGTAAAAAAATAAATTCGGATTTCAGGTATTCATAAAGGGCGGTTCATTTGAGCTGCCTTTTTTAATGTGCAAAACACTCACGGAGATCATGTAAATACGTGAAGATCAAGGCCATTCGGGCCCATAGATGCCGGAAATATGACTCCTTGTGAAAATCTTCTTAACGCTTCAACTTCAAAACAGCTAACAATTCTTCTGCAGTCATTACAGGCAATTTACCGCGCCTGAAAACGTCTTTATTCCGGGTAATTATTACATCAATTTTATTATCAAGGCAGGCATAATACTGAATTGCATCTTCGAAATCAGAAAAATTTGACTCAAGAGCGAGCTCAATTACCTTTTCGTCGACCGGTAAAATATTAACAAGAATTTTTAACTTACGTAAAACAGATTTTGCAGATTCACTTCCTTTAACCTTTCTGATTATATAAAACAGATTTGAAAAATGAAGGGCAGATACTGAGGCATGAACTTTTTTTTCTTCAACGAGTTTTGACAGGCTTGTTTCATTAGATTTTGAATAGTCTTTTGCTTTCCTGATCACATCATCGTCGAGAAGAAGTGTAAGGTTTGGATTCATTTATACCCCCTTGTTTGTATCCGTATATGATATAACTAAAGTATACGGATAAGTTAAGTAGAGGAGTATCTATTTGCATATAAATTCTTTTACAGACTTCATTTCACTTAAAACTATTTTACCTGTTACACCCTGAATATCAAGTTTCTCAGATCGTCCCCAGTCAGGGTGCCTTTTAAGAAATTCAAGATCAAATATTCTTTCCCAGCTTTTTTCCATATCAATGTCTTCGTTTTCATGATCTTTAAGAGTCCACCCGTTAAGAACATAATGCCAAGCCTGAAAATCAGATAGAAGAACCTTTTCATAAGAAATATCAATTTCTAGCAAAACAGCTTTCACCCCTTTTTTTAGGTAGCCCGTTTTTCAATACAGTCAAAGTTATTATGATCCTCGAGGTATAGATTTAGTAAAAAGATAATTCGGACGGTTCAGGCAACAGGTATTCGGACCTTAAATGACGAAAAATAACATTCCTTATTAAAAATAATTCCTGTAACGGTCATGGCTAAAAGCACCCCACAAGTCACAATGAACCAGTCAGTGTCATGTAGTCAATGTTATCACTTGTCGCAACTTACTAAAAAATTACTATTTCTATTACACAGTAATAAAAACATAAACTATTTAAAATTAACAACACCTTTGCCAAAGCTACCCATGAAGTAAGAATAACCGATCTCGATCATATTGTAGTTTTGGATAGAGTTATCACCTGAAGGATCAATAACAAGTGGCTGAGAATATTTCAAATAGATGTTTTTGTAATAGCCTCCTATTGAAGGTATAGCTAAAATACCTCCCTGGAAATCGTAACCGGCTCCAATACCTAATAACAAGGCTAGCTTTTCAACTTTATTACCAAAAATGAAATTACCGGCACCAAAACAACCAATTATTTTCTTCTCAGATCCGAAGTCATTATTATTGCCTTTGATCGAAGTAAAATTCCATGTTGTTGAGTAACCTGACCAAAAATTACCTCTTCCATTAGAAATACCGAAAGTAAAACCTACCCCGTCACCTGCAGAATCAGTAAGATAGTTTGCCGCAAATTCTACAGACAAGCCTTCAGTTTCCGTGCTGAAAGTGAACTTGTTTAGACCTAATGAAGATTTTATTAGATCAGTAGTGAGGACGGTGAGCGAATCATATACTGAATCCATGTTGTCAATAGTCATTTCAGATGAACCGATAATTTTTCCAGATTCTGCATTGATAAGATTTACTGTAACTAATAACTTATTCCCCATTTTCATAAAAGAACCGGTTATTAAATATTCGGCACCTAATAATTTTCCGATCTCAGCCGGTTTTTCTACTAAGCCTGAAAGGGCGAGGCTATTCTCCATCATTATATTTTCAAGATTCTTTCTCTCAAGAACATCAAAAACACTACTGGTAATTACTTTTGATCGAAATATCTCAGTTACAATTTCAGCATGTTCCGACGAAACACCAGTAGCTTTGAAATCAAGGATTGCTACCCTTGGCCTGTTTTCAGAAAATAGGACTACAGTTAAGAAGAACATTACTACTACAACTACTTTTTTCACCTTCATTTCTCTCTCCTATATTTAAGTTGCGATTAGTGATAACGGTCATGGCTAAAAGCACCCACAAGTCGTAAAAACCAGTCAGTGTCATGTAGCCAATGTTGTGGGACAGTAGTAATTAGCCACTCATCAGGTTTATTGAGCACTCATATACGGCCAATCTCCAAGTGAGGATAGCTACGTTCGTTATAATCGCTCATTATTTCTCCATCCAATGGTTGGAGAATTTCAATTCTCGCGCCGCTGGTTCCAGAAATGTAACCATATTAATTTGATATTTCAATGTACAAGGGTTAAATTTCTCTGAGATAAAATCTAAGTATTGATTAAGGATTCTGAAATGACTACAAAGAAAAGTGAAATAATCTCTGCAGACTACGATTCGACGCTGAAATCTATAATCAAAAGGATTAACAAAGCCAGATTATCGATGTTGAAGAGGGTTAACAAAGAAACCGTATTGCTCTATTGGTTCATAGGTAAAACCGTAAGTGATAAGATCAAAAGTGAATCATGGGGAGACTCTACGGTAGAAAGGCTATCAAAAGACCTGCAAAATAATTTCCCTGGAGTCCGAGGATTTTCATCGAGAAACATATGGCGGATGAGGTCATTTTATGATACATATGCCGGTAAAGAAATTATGCCACCGCCGGTGGCAGAAATAGGTTGGGCACAAAATTATATAATACTTGAGAAATGCAAGAACGAACAGGAGCGTGAATTTTATGTGAAAAATACGGCTAAGATGGGATGGTCGAAAAGCGATCTTGTCGAGAAAATTTCTGAACATTATTATCAAAATAAACTTCTAGTTCAGAATAATTTTTCGGAAACAGTCCCATCTGACCTAAAAGCAAGAACTGCATGGGAATTCATCGACGATTATGCTATTGAGATAATAAATCCCGATCAGCCGATAGCTGAAAAAGAACTTGAAAACAGTATAGTGAAAAATATTGTGGACTTTTTAAGCGATATGGGAGGCAGTTTTGCGTTTGTGGGCAGGCAGTTTCGGATCGAATACAGAGAAAAAGAGTATTTTATTGACCTTCTGTTTTTTAATCTTGATCTCAACTGTTATGTAGTCGTTGAGCTTAAAGCCAGAGAATTTGACCCTAAAGATCTCGGTCAATTGCAGATGTATTTACTAGCGGCTAACGAAACGATCAGAAAAAAAGATCAGAATCAGACCATCGGAATACTTATTTGCAGAGATAAAGACAGAATGGTAGTCGAGTACTTGCTCGGATCTCAAAAGCAGCCAATAGGGGTTTCCACCTACAATAAATTTAGAAAACTTAAACAAATACCTAAAGAAATCGCCAAATTTCTACCGTCGGAAGAGGAGATTATAAAAAGACTCGGTTACATTTCAAGCGAACCTGAGAATAGAAATATTATACAGAAATGAAATTGTGCCACGAGCGGTGGCACAATTAGAAAAGAAGCTCAATAAACCCTACAAGAATTTTAATTACTATTTCCCACAACGGTCATGGCTATAAGCGCGGCAAATAACTTCCCCTCGCCGCGACATATAGCCAATGTTATACATTGGTGGTTTTAAATTCTTGAGTACAAAAAGCAGGTTTTGGTGTTTAAGTGTATTATGAATGCAAGACTTTAGCATAAACTTTATTTTCATTATTCTCAGAGAAATCATCCATGCTCCAATCCTTACACTTTGATACATCATATTCAAGTCTTATCGGTAAATCGTCAATAGTGAAACCGTTTCTTTTTAATTCGTCTATCCGCATGAAATTATTTTCAGCATCATTCAAATCTTTACCGAGAACAAAAAAATGCCTATAACCTGAAGAAGTAAGAAAAATAAATTCTTTCAATCCGTATTCGGATTTTAGGGAATCGTAATTGTTTGTATGTTCAAAAATATTCATAACCATACCTCATTCACTAGTTTATAATATTTGTGTTTGGAACATGTTTCTTTTATTTCTGCGCCGAATTTAAATCCCAAGTTAAAGAGTGTAAATAATTTTGTGTAAATGGCCTGTTGGAATTAAATTTCAAGAAAAAGGAGAACAGGTCTATGAAAAAGAAATTAACACCCGAAGAACTGGAACAAAAAGATGTATTGCAGAAGCTGATAAAAAGAGCGCAGGCAAAAACACCTCAAGATCTGCGTACGATTCTTACAAATCTAAGCAAAGAAATGATCGAGATAATGCTTGAAGAAGAAATGACAAGTCATCTTGGCTATGAGTCTTACGACAAATCAAAGAAAC
>JAKQBN010000019.1 GCA_029559475.1 bacterium | reverse complement strand
AGAGTAGATGTTTCACCTTCATCCCATTCATTATTAACAAGTTCAAAAAGCTTACCGCCGGAAAGATAGAACCTTTTCTGGTCAACGAAAGGCTCGCCCGTATTATTGAAATCATCACCGTCAGTAAAAGGTTCAGTTCCTGAAACTGAATACAGGTTCTCATCATAATGTCCGTTGCCGTTAGTATCTCTGTAACCTTCAACTATTTCAGATGTAAGGCAATTTCCGTCAATTCCTGTAAATGACTGTCCTTTTTCCCAGTAATCCCACTTGTTATTATACGGTTCGGAATCAAATAAAAGATCTCCGTCGTACATTCCGTTATTGTTCGCATCTACAAATGCCTCTCCGTTATCCCAGTTCGAGTTGCCGTTACTGTCGGTAAAACCTTCCCTGTCAAAATATCCGTTGAAATTATTATCCAGATATCCTTCCGCATCCCCGCCGTCCCTTACGCCGTTATTGACAGCATCGTATGATGCAAAAGCGTCAGTAGAATCGTGACCGGGTGAAAAATAAACGAACTCGTCCGGAGTTTTTCCGCCGGGCAGGTTCTCAAATTCCCTGTTGTAGTATGAGAATATAAAATCGTAGTAGCTCTGCTGATTGAGTGTGTGTTTCCAGTTTAGATTGAATATAGTTACATCCTCGACCTGCTCTGTAGCAGTTTCCGGCGTATATCTGTATAGCCAGTCGTAATCATAGTTGTGGACTCTTGATTTTGTGTATGAGGTGCTTATCTTCATTGTTTCGTTTATGTCATAAGCTGTTTTGAAGATTATATTGAAATTATTCTCTCTTCCCTGAGGCATATCGAATCCGAATCCGGTCAGATCGTAGTCATTAAATTCAAAATAATCCCCTTCAGTGTCTCCGTTCTCTCTGTATGCTCTGGTAAGACCGCTCTGGGTTGTTATGTCCGTAGCGAGATAATAGGTAGGTTTCAGACCTTTTTTGATTGGAATGAAAGGTATCGGTCCGCTCAGGCTGAACTCTCCGTGATTGTAATCAAGTCTGCTGTCGCCGAAGAACATATCCGTGCCGTATTTTACGTGACCGGAAGTTTTTTCCTGGTCTCCGATCTTGTAAACGATGTTAACGCTGCCTGAAAGAGCATCTCCGTATTCGGCATCCGGAATACCTTTCTGGATGTTGAAAGCCTCTACGTTGGCGAAGTTGATCTCAACCGGGCTTGATTTTGCGCCCGTCGGGTCGCCGACTGAAATACCGTCCAGAACGTAGTTAACCTCGCCGGCTCTTCCGCCTCTAAAGTGCAGTTCGCCTTCGGCGTCTGTTTTAACACCTGCAGTTCCCTGAAGGACGTCGGACACGTTCGCAACCGCCATAGTCTCTATGTTGCCCATATCGACCGTTCTTGCAGAAGTCGTGATGTCTTTCGCGACTTTAATTTCTGTAAAATCGACCTCAGCAGTTAAGGCTTCAAGCTCGATCTCCTGAGATGACAGTTTAAAGTCCTGAGTTGTAGTCAGACCTACTCTGACCTTTACTTCTTTTACCTCTTTCGGGGAATAACCCACGAATTCGGCTTTTAGAGTATAAGTTCCCGCCCTGACACCGATGATGTAATAATATCCGTCTTCATCGGCCTCGCCACCATAGGTAGTTCCAACAACAGTGACGTTCGCTCCCGGAAGAGGATCTCCGCCCTCGTCAAGTACTATACCCTTGATCTTTCCGGTAGTTTGCGAAAACAAAATTGTTGTGAACAGGGCCATCATCATAACGACGATTCTTCTTTTCATAACTGACTCCATCTTTATTTTAATTCACTCACACATATATTTGCGCTCGTAAGCCGACTGACATACGAGACAAAGCATAATATAGTATCTGTAAAAAAAAATAGCAAATTAAAATATTTTTTATTTTTACACGCTGTTTTAAAACATTGATTTTACTGCAAAATTAAATTATCTTGAAATCTGTTTTAAAGATCTTTCAGACGCTAATTTCAGAAGGAGTTTCAGATGTTAAAATTTCAGATAAGTATATTTTCAATCCTTATAACGGGGTTCTTTGTTGTAATCCTGTGCCAGACCGCCGGGATCAAGAAAACGCTTTTTGATGATAAAACCGGTCAGACATACAATAATTTCAGGTCTGATTCGACCGAATCGGTATTCTATCAGGTTCAGAAACCTGATGAATTTCTTTATTCGGAACCTAAGTATAATTCCGACCCGGTTTATACGCTCGACGATGATTCATTTCTCGAATATGCAGGTGAAAAAGAAAGTGATGATTTTTTAAAAGTTAGGGTTTTTGACAAACTGAGCGGAGTCATTACGGGCTGGGTCAGAACATCAGCTCTAAAAAAAGAGAAATACTTCGCAAGATCCTTTGAATCATACGTAAAAGCGCCGCCGTCTTTTGATAATGAGAAAAAGAAAAATCCGCACTGGATAAAAAACGATCTTCAACCCGTTTATGCGGACAGCACAATGCAGGGTACAGCTTCGGCCGTTCTCAAAAAAGGCCACCTCGTTTATCTCGACACTCCTGACGGAAGTAATTCAAAGATATATTTTACATCAGACGGCATTCTTTCTTCGGGATATATAAAAAAAGACCTTCTTTCGGAACTCGCCCTTATTTCTGATGCCTCAAATGATCTTACCGCACTTTTCAAAAAATACGACCCGGTTCTTCTCAGGAACGATATTGATAAAGCGGCGTTCATCTCATACAACGGCATAAATTTTATCAATAAAGAAGCTAAGGAGTTTACCGAGGACAAGATCTGCAAAGAAAAAACCACCGACACATTATCTTACAGATATTCTATTAGTTCCAATATTAACGACATTAAGAGAAAGACCGATGTGAGAAAGAATTATGATAGATCCGGGATAGCGATGTACAGATTTCTGCCGGACCAGAAAATCGTTACAAAGACAGACACTGTAAAATGTAAAGTCCTGGAGTTTGTATCTGTTCCGAAAAGCGCGAAAATAGCGATCAATAATACTGAAGAATCAACTGTTGAGAATACGATCACAAAACTTTATATTACGCACATTGAAAAATTCGACATGGACATAGTTTTTCATAGAGAGGCCGTCAATTACGAATGGACTTACTCGAAAGACATAAAAACGGGTAAGATCACAAGGTCGGACACCAAAACCGAAAGGGTCGTTAAAAGGATGATAGCTTTCAGGAAACACTGACCTTTTTTCTAAACAGATATACAGCCAGAAACGAGAGAACCGCCGCCAGCGAAGCCGACCAGACGAACGGACCTTCGGAAACCATCCAGTGGCTCTCAGTTATCACTCCGTCATTTATATATCTCATCAGAACGACAGAAAAAGCATTGTTGAGAAAATGCATTATCACCGCGGGATAGATCGAGCCTGTATAGACAGTCACAAAACCGAATATTATACCTAAAGCTGCCGTTTCGAAGAAAGTGAAAACGTTCAAATGCATTCCGCCGAACATCAGGCCGACGAAAATTACAGCTCCCGCTGCGGAATACTTATTTTCAAGCAGGCTCAAAAATACTCCCCTGAAAACCGCTTCTTCGAATAATGCCGGCAGCAGCGCGATTATCAGAACCGCGCCGGTCAGACCCAGATCTCCTAAACCTGTATCTAAAAGGTTCATGTCGTTCAATAGTTTAGGTACCGGAAAAATGAGCTGAAGTTTTTCTGCTAAAAGAGCGATTGGATATCTTGCGCTCAGACCGATCAGAATGACCGGCAGAATGACGGCCGGAGAAAATCCGTTCAGCTTTAATATCTTTTTTATCGGAACCGCGGCTGTTTTTGACATTATAGGAACAAAGCCGCCCAGAATTACGATCTGCGACAGGATCAGGCCGACTACAATTTCTTTTCCCTGAAGGTATCCGCCGATGACCATATAGATCACGACAAGGAGCGCGTAAATGGTGAATATTGCGCCTTTTGAAAAACCTTTTCTAGCAAAGTCTATGTCGGCGTCCTTACTTAAAATATCCTCGCCGTTAAGATAGTCTGATGATATCTTTACCGCAAAGAACGCATAGATCATATTCGATATCGCGACAATAAGCGCTTCGTATCCGGTAAAGCTGTCTTTTATGACAGCCTTGATCATTCCCGCCGAATTGACTACGGGAATCAGAAGCAGTCCGCGCTTTACTTCAACGCCCTCGAAAGTTCCGAGAAGCGTGAGTACGAGAAAAAGCACCATTACAGGCATAAATATAAGCTGGCCCGAAGTTGATGATTTCGTTTTGCACGATACGAATACCGAGAAGGATGATATCAGAACTGACGCGGTAATTACCAGAAGTATAAAATAAATTATCTGTGCAGGATCCATAGCTATATCGAAATTTAAAGCGCCGGTAAATTTGCCGTAGAGGAAAAAGGAAACAAGCTCGAGAACGGACATCAGCACTCCGGCGGAGATCACCATGCTCATTTTTCCGTAGATGATCTGCTCTCTTTTTATTCCTGAAGCAAGCAGGGATTCAAGCGTATTGTTGTCCTTTTCGCCTAAGATGATGTAGTTAGAGATCATGAAAGTTCCGAGAAGAAGCACCATTATCACGGTTATAGGCAGCATTCCAGCATTGGATGAATTCGCCATTTTCACTCTGTCCGCCGTATTTTTTATCTGCGGTACGGACTCCTTATAATATTCGGCTATCCCGATCTCGGTATATCTTTTCTCCGAGATGTTCTTTCTTAAATTTTTTAGCCTGTCAATA
>JAKQBN010000011.1 GCA_029559475.1 bacterium | reverse complement strand
AAAACTAACCTAAGGAGGGTGCATGTACACTACTTTCGTAGGCATAGACATCTCGAAGTCGAGCTTCGATGTATGCATTCTTGATCACAGTAAGATCAAGCCTGTTCATTTTAAGTTTAAAATGGACTCTGATGATTTCAGTGAGCTTAGTCTTCAGCTGTCAGAATATGATAAACAAAAAGTTCTCATCGTGATGGAATCAACGGGCTCGTATCATTATACTTTGCTCTCATTTCTTTTGCTACAGGATTTCCATGTTTCTGTGGTCAATCCGCAACTGATAAACAATTTTATCAGATCAGAAACACTAAGGAAAACAAAGAATGATAAGAAGGATGCTCATTCTATAGCTAAATACGCCGAGAAGTCATCGCCTGAGATCGAAATTATTACCGAAAGAAAACTTGATTCTCTCAGAGTGGTCTTGCGAGAAAGAGAATCTCTGTCTCGTGATAACGCTAAGCTGAAAACTGAGATTAAAGCCATTCTGAATTATACATTCCCGGAACTGTTAACCGAAACAGGCATCTTTACGCAGAGTAATCTCGAGATTCTGAGAGTATTTCCAAGCGCAAAAAGCGTCAGAAAATACAACCTCAAAAAGCTTGAAAAAGAGCTTAACAAGGCTACTGCAAATAAAACCAGGATAAGAACAGAACTGCTTTTCGAGCTGGCAGCAAACTCTATCGGTATAGATGCAGAATACTCTGAAATAACTCTCATTTCAAAAGTGGATCGCCTTTTATACATCATAAAAGAGATTAAAAGGTTCGATCGTATCATCGAAGAAGAGATTAACAAAAACGACAACGATGACCACACCATTCTCTCTTCAGTTGACGGTATCGGAAAAGGCACATCAAGTGCTTTCATAGCTGAAGTCGGCGATATAGATAAGTTCGCATCTGCAAAGCAGCTTATAGCTTTTGCCGGAACAGATCCTTCTGTTAAACAAAGCGGAACTTCCGTTCACAGCAATGGGAAGATCACCAAGCGCGGCAATGCCCATCTTAGAAGAACCATCTGGATTATGGCTGTGTGCGTGATAAGGTGCAATCCGTACTTCAAAACTTACTTCCAGAAAAAAAGTGATGAAGGAATGAAATACAAAAAAGCGGTTATCGCCACAGCAAACAAGTTGCTCAGAGTTTTATTCGCACTGCTGAAAAACAGAACTCATTTTGTTTGTCCTGCGAATGCTTAGCCATAATATCAATGTCTTATGCTCTTTGAAATAGCGTGATTTTTTTGGACTGTCTTGACTATGTCAATGAACGGGTTTTGGGCGGTTCTAAAAATTCATTTTATTAATAGTTGACTCCATTAATTAGTTTTTTTGCTAATTTATATAAATTATAATCCTGTGTCAAGGTTTAGAATTAAAGATTTTTTATAATCTTCCCGCTTTACTGTAACTGTAATAGCCGTTTTCAGCTATGATCACATGATCGACAACAGGTATCTGAAGTATCTCTCCCGTTTCTTTGAGAATCTTGGTTATTTCGTCATCATTCTTTGACGGTTCATTTTCACCGGAAGGATGGTTGTGGACAACGATCACGGAATGAGCTGAGCAGTCGATAGCGGTTTTGAACACTTCTCTGGGATGAACCAGCGATCCAGTCAGATGCCCGACGCTAATATTCTCGTCGTGGATCACATAATTTCTCGTATTCAGATATATCCCTCTGAAAAATTCCTTTACGTAAGAGGACATCTCTCTGGAATAATTATAAATATCCTCCGGTCCTCTGATGAGAATACGTCTTTTTGAAGGCGGGTCGTAGAACCTTCTTCCCAGCTCGAATGCCGCGACAAGCTTGCACGAATTTACCAACCCGATCTTTAGCATATCATCTATCTTTTTAGGGTCTTTTATTCCGGCTATCGTTTTTGATCCGTATTCCTTTATGATCCTTTCCGAGATCGAGAACACGCTCTCATATTTCGACCCTTTGCCTAAAATAACCGCTATCAGATCTGCAAGATCCATTTCCTCGGTTCTTCCTTCTATCATCGACTCGCGGGGCATAACCGTCCTACCGTATTTTTTTACGATGTAATCACTTACCTGCATAACTTTTAACTTTCCTTAATTAGTTTTAACATGATTGTAATATAATAAAAGATGACGTTCATCTAATGACACTCATCTTTTTTTTGCATATTTTTTTTTCCGCTTGATTTTTTAATTCGAATTTGATTTATTCCGACCCATGTATAAATTAAAAGTTAAAAAAATATCTGAAACGGCAAAACTTCCCGTTTATGCGCACCCCGGAGATGCGGGTATGGATGTGTTTTCAGACGAGGAAAGACTTATCCGTTCAGGCGAATCCGCTCTTATTAAAACAGGGATCAAGATCGAGCTTCCTGCCAACACTGAAGCCCAGGTCAGACCGAGAAGCGGACTTGCGCTAAAAGAGGGCATTACCGTTCTCAATACCCCCGGAACTATTGATGAAGGCTACAGGGGTGAAGTCGGCGTGATTTTAATAAATCACTCGAAAAAAGACTTTTTAATAACCGCCGGAATGAAGATCGCCCAAATAGTGATAAGCCCCGTATATCAGGCTGAAATTATTGAAGTGGATGAACTTTCAGATACGCGAAGGGGAGAAGGCGGCTTCGGTTCAACAGGTTTCTAACGGTAGATCAGGCTTAAGATTTTATCCATATCTTTATAATCTAAAAATGGTAATTGTCCCGGAGCTGTCGGTTTTTCATCATCCGGATATGCGTAAACTATCGGAGAGCCGTTAAAATATGCTTTCAGTCTGCCCTTTTTGCCGTTCTCGCCCATAGGAACGGGTATGATCCGATCATTGACCTGCATAAGCGAAAGAAGCATCTCACTGTCCTCTTCGGAATTGGCTAAGCAGGCGATCTTTATATAATTCGGTTGGTAAACATCTGCTTCATTGATGATCCCGTCGAGAAATTCACGGTCGGGAGTCGATTGAAAATTATGATACGAGAGCATGACCCTTTTATCTTCATTCTTCGCATGATTTACTAACTGCCTGATCTCATCTGCCGGCAAATTCAGACTAACATCCACAAGGTCAGCTCCAAAATCTATGCTTTTAATTAAATAATCCATACATTTCGGAATATCTGAAATATCTGAAAAAGTGCAGATGGACGTTTCGGCTTTTGAAAGAAGAATTCCGATGTCATCAGGATCTGGGTTTATCAGATCGAGCCTGAGTTCTACATTCTTATATTTTTCTATAAGCCCAACGCATTTATCAATATCAGGATTTGATATGCTAACGAATATCATCTATCAGCTTCCTGAGTTTTTTTATCTCTATTCTCTTAATTACCGGATGTCCGATTTCTTCCAGCATGATAAAATCTATGTTGTCAGACTCCTTCTTTTTATCCTGAATGATTGATCCTATTATCTGTTCGGTTGAAATTTTAGCCGGAATTTCAAAAGGAAGTGAATTCATTTCGAGAACCTTCTTAAACTTTTCAGTCACTTTCTTATCAAGACCTGAAAGTTTTTCAGAAATTCTGCATGCGGCGACCATCCCGATCGAAACCGCTTCACCGTGCATCATTTTTTTGCCGATCAGTTCTATGGCATGACCAAGCGTGTGCCCGAAATTCAAAATTTTTCGTATACCTTTATCTGTCGGATCCTGTAATACAATTCCTTCTTTTATCTTCGCAGAAGTCTTTACAGCTTCATTCATCTCCGCTTTTGTAAGCTCCGAAAGCGGTTTTTTACTTAGAAGCTTAAACAGTTTTTTATCTCCGACAGAGGCAGTCTTTATAACTTCCGCTGCTCCGTTATTAAAATTCCGCCTGTCTAAAGTTTTTAAAAGGGCTGTATCGATTATTATTTTATCAGGCTGTCTGAATGTGCCTATTATGTTCTTGAACCTTTTAAAATTGACCCCGTTCTTTCCGCCGATCGCAGCATCAGCCTGGGCAAGAAGTGTAGTCGGCACTAAAACGAGTCCTGTTCCTCTTTTAAAAGTAGCTGATACATACCCGGCTATATCGCAAACTACACCTCCTCCTACTCCGACGATGACCGTCTTTCTGTCGGCTTCGATGTCTAAGAGATGCTCATAAATACATTCGATCGTGCGGATGCTTTTAGTTCTTTCACCGCTTTTTAGTATCAGAGTTACGCAGTTTTTGTATAATTTGTTCTTGTAAACCTCAAAGACGTTTTCATCGGTTATGAACACAAAGCTCTTTCCTTTAAGCTCTTGCTTTAAAGTTCCGTGTGCGTCGGCAAATATTATCCTGTTATCCGAGTTCATTTAATTGCCTTGTAATTTCTCACTTCATTGCATAAATTTAACACAATTTTGGGGATTATCAAATGGATAAAGAAAAAAAACCTGTATATTTATTCGTCGTGAACACGCTAAAGGATGAACCGCGTAAGTTCTATCTGGCCGTTCTGACAGTTTTTGTCGTTAATATATTCATTTATTATATGTTCAGTCCGACATTCGGTATGATCTCTGTTATTTTAACTATATTATCACTTACAGAAATATTTTTCCCCTTCAAATATGCGCTTTATGAAAACGGCATAATCGTCGACCGTTTTTTTTATAAGGTGAAACATGAATATTCTTATTATAAAAAAGTGCTGAATGATAAGAACGGAATATTTTTATCTCCTTTCCGCTATGAAACCCGGCTTGAATCATTCAGAGGCATCCTTCTCCGTATTCCGAAAGACAAAAGAACCGAAGTCATGGTGTTTTTAAAGGCCAAGATCGAAGCTCCTCTTAAATCGGATAGCGAGACATAACTTCATTCTGGATCTCATCCTGCAGCAATCCGTTCAATTGCTCCTACAATCTTTACGCGTACCGGCGAGATTAAATACGTAACGGATATCGATCCTTCATGAATTATGTCTCGATCCATGACCTATGGAGGTTATAAGTCGAGTCAAATATTTTGAGAAACGGGAGTGCATGCCCGAATGAAGTTATATCAGGATTAATGAATAGAATAAAAAAGGCGGATCTCTCCGCCTTACAACAAATAATTATTTGATTACAATTTCGGACCGTGCTTAACGAGAGCTTTTCCATCTTCATTGTTCGTATAGTTCTCGAAGTTCTTAACGAATTTGGCAGCAAGACCTTTTGCAACTGAATCGTATTCAGCTTTATCAGCCCACTGCTCTCTAGGGTTCAGCAGAGCCGGATCGACACCGTTTACTGCCTTAGGGATCTGAAGACCGAAAATATCCATAGTCTGATACTCAGCTTTAAGTAACGATCCGTCTAAAATAGCGTCGATTATCGCTCTGGTCGCCTTGATGCTGATACGCTCGCCAACGCCGTATTTACCCTTTATCCAGCCTGTATTCACAAGCCATGCGGTAGAGCCGTGTTCTTCCATTTTGCGGAGAAGCTCTTCAGCATAAACCGTGGGATGCAGCAGAAGGAAAGCCGCACCGAAACAGGCCGAGAATGATGGCACAGGTTCAGTAATTCCTCTTTCAGTACCCGCGACTTTAGCTGTATATCCGCTAAGGAAATAATACTCAGTCTGCCCCGGAGTAAGTTTTGAGACTGGAGGAAGAACGCCGAATGCGTCCGCCGATAAGAATATAACATTTTTAGGATGACCGCCCTTTGAAACAGGTTTTACGATCTTAGGTATATGATATATCGGATAAGAAACCCTGCCGTTCTCAGTTTTGTGAATGTCGTGAAAATCGATCTTTCCGGTTTTCTCGTCGAATGCCACATTCTCTAAAAGAGCATCTTTTTTTATCGCCCTGAAAATATCCGGCTCTTTTGCTGGATCAAGGTCTATCGTTTTCGCATAACATCCGCCTTCGAAATTGAAGACGCCTTCATCGTCCCAGCCATGTTCGTCATCACCGATCAGATACCTTTTCGGGTCGGCTGATAAAGTTGTCTTGCCTGTTCCTGAAAGGCCGAAGAAGAGAGCCGTATCGCCCTTTTCACCCTGATTTGCCGAACAGTGCATAGCAGCGATATGCTTGAGAGGTAGGAAATAATTCATCATAGAGAAAAATCCCTTTTTTATCTCTCCGCCGTACCAGCTTCCGCCGACTACTGAAAGCCTTGCTTTTATGTTAAATACTGCAAAAACTTCGCTGTGCAGTTTCTGCTCTTTCCATATCGGATTCGATATCTTGCAGGCATTTAGCATCACGAAATCAGGTTCGAAATTCTCAAGTTCTTCATCAGTCGGTCTGATGAACATGTTTTTCACAAAATGAGCCATCCACGCAACTTCTGTTATTACTCTTATTTTCAGCCTTGTACCTTCATTGGTCCCTGAATACCCGTCCTGAACATACAGCTTTTTATCGGAAAGCTGGTTTTTACTCAGCTGATAAAGGTGTTTCCAGACATCTTCGGAGATCGGTTTGTTATCCGATGTAAGATTTTTGTCGTCTCTCCACCATACATTCCCCTTACTTTCGTCCTCGAAGACGATGTATTTGTCTTTTGGAGAACGGCCCGTGAATATTCCCGTATCAACGGCAACTGCGCCCATATCTGTCACGAAACCCCTTTCAAATCCTTCGAGTTTGGGGTCTGTTTCGTGTTTATAAAGTTCCTCGTACGAAAGATTGTGGTAAATTTCTTTCGCACCGGTGATTCCGTACTTAGTGAGATCCAGTTTCTTCATAAATTTCCCGCCTATTTTAATTTTTTCTCTGCAGATAATAAATTTAATTAATTCCCCACTTTAAACAAAAATAAATTAATATTTTTTTTATGTTCAAAAAAACCTGAAATCCGAAAAAACTAATACAGATCGCCCCGTCTGTCAGCTCTGCAGTCTATCATTTTACGGTATTCGGCAACCTGAGATAAATCGATATCGGCAGACTTTATCACTTCTTCTGTTCCGCACCCTGAAACGATCATTCCGTCTGGAGAAATTACCATCGAATTTCCGCCGTAATCGGGATAGTCTGACCTGCCGTTAGCTCTGTTGACCAGCACGAAATAACTTTGGCTTTCAATCGCTCTCGCATAAGCTAACTTGACCATCGTATCTACCCTTTTAAAAGGCCACGATGCCGGAAGAATGATCAGATTCGCTCCTTTCAGCCACAATTTTCTAAAACTCTCCGGAAACCTCAGGTCATAGCAGATATTCATGCCTATATGCCATTCCTTAAATCCGAAAGCATGAAGCCCGTTTCCCTGATGAAATATCTTATCCTCGTCCATCAGCCTGAATAGATGGATCTTATCGTAAACCGACAGAACTTTTCCTTCATCATCTATAAAAAAAGCGCGGTTATATATTTTTCCTTTTTCTTTTACCGGAGTTGTAAATACAACCGCAGTCGAAATTTCTTTAGCTATTCCGGAAAATTCCAGAACGACATCTTTCCACTTATCTGACCAGTATTCCATATTATCCCTGTTATAACCCGGAATGAACATTTCCGGAAGAACAGCGATCCCTTTCCCCTCGATTTTTCTGAATAGTTCAGCCGCCTTTGAAAGATTCCGTTCAGTATTTTTTTCATCGACAGATATTTGTAAAAGATGGATTTTCATTTGTTCTCCGCATAAAATGTACTTTAAATATAATCTTTTTGAGTATAAAATGAAAATAAATAATTTATTTTTGAACTTTACAATATTTGGGAATGTATAAGAGTCGTAACAAACACAAACTTCTTCATTACTCCTCCTCCTCCAAAATTAAGCCCCTGTAAATCAGGGGCTTAGTGTTTATATGCGATTTTACTTGCACTTTTCATTTAAACACCTTGATGTTTATAATTGATGCTATCATTTCAAAGTGGTTGTCCAGCGTAAATATCCCGCAGTCGTTCTGAAGCGCGTTCTGAGCGATCACCAGATCAGGAATACCTATACCGTTGTAACCTTTTTGCAGGCAGAGTGTCTGGAAATCCGTGATCTGCTTCCAGTTTATATTCATTTCATTCTTAGAAATTTCGGTTAAAAGCCCGATAACTTTGTTTTGTTTCTTGAGTCTTAAATACGGGATTAGTTCTGTTAAGATAAGGTCATTTGTTACAATAAGATTTTCATCGATCAAAAGATCCAGTTTGCCTGAATTTTTCCCGTCTCTGAAAAAATCTATCCAGACCGATGTGTCAACAAGGACCTTCAAGTTCTTGCTCTTAAGGTATCGAGATCAATATCAAGATCGATCTTCCCCTTGTAATTTTTAAGGCCGGCGATCTTATTTTTGCGTATCAGGTCTTCAAGAGCGGTGATTATAACCATTGTTTTGGTTTTGATATGTGTGGTTTTCATAGCCTCTACGAGAAGATCTTCGGGCAGGTCGAGCGTTGTTCTCATTTTATACCTCCTATATGCACTAATGTAATGATTTATGCATACTAAGTCAATGATTAAAACGACATTGATTTACTTAACATTTTTCTTCGATGTGTTTCTTCCATATATGAATTGCAAATTGTAGAAATATGTTGGGTGAATTTGCGAAATCATCATCATTTATGTAACGGCCGTATTCTTTTGTTAATAAATAAGGCGGCTTTAAAGTATCTGTAATATTCTCAAGGCTTAATTCGTAGTCATTAAAATCAATATCCATCAAATGTTCTGAACATCGTATAAATGTCTTACCTTTTAAAGAAAATATGTTTTTATTCTCATGCATTATTAATTCAATATCTGCTGGGGAAACGTCACTTCTATTTGCAGTTTTGTAAACGAATGTTGTTTCAGTAACACCGTTTTTGTCCAAATCTGTAATACAAACTGAATTTGGGATAATTAATAATTCTAAATTCATTTGACAAGTCAGTTTCAGATCAAAATTCCATAAGATTTCAAGGCTGTCATTTTTGATAACATATTGTTCTGCAAATATCTGTTTTGATACTTCATCTTCATGGTCTTCAAATCTTTTCCTATGGGGACCAATTGCAGATGATATAAAGTAATTAGTACCATTTTTATCATCCCATCTAAATATTTCGACTATTTTACCTTTAACTTTAATACCAAAAGGTAAATCTTCAATCCCAATTTTTGTAGTTTGTATTTCGTTAAACTGACTAAATAACGGGGAAAATATAATCAAAACTAAGAAATGCAGTATCCAGAATCTCATAGAGCTTTTCCGAACTCATATTCGGTTCTATCGCCGTTATCGAGCTCCTCTAATCCGAGCAGTATTTCATTTATCAGCTCGCAAGTCAGTTCTGGATTTTCTTCGGCACATTTACTGATCTTTGCTTCAACAGAAAGTTTATCAGATATTTTTATTGCTTTAGGCATTGCACCTCCTCTGAAATGTTTTATGAAATTACTACTTCTCACGCATATAAGAGTCCGGATGTCTGTGCTGATGAGCTACAGCAGTAATAATGATGCCGTCTTTCTCATAAATAAATAATATCATATAAGGAAATCTTTTCATAATGAACCTTCTTGTGTTCGTACCTATCAACTGCCATGCCTTCGGAAACTTTCTAACAAGATCAATACCTGTTTCAAACTCTACAAAGAACTGATCTCCCAAACCCTGCAGCTGGTCATTATAATATTCGACAGCATCTATTAATTCTAATGCTGCCGGTCGTAGAAATTCAATTTTCATTTATTTAAACTTTTCCTGACCGAACTTAAAGACACCGAATCTAATTTGCCGGATTTAAAATCACCGTATCTGGCTTCTGATTCTGCAACCCATGCATTTTCTACTACAGGATCTATCTCGTCCAAGCTTTTAAGAATCAGCTCGACCAGCTTTACTTTCTCAACTGGATTAAGTTTCAAAGTCTCTTGTTTCAATTCTTCAGTAATCATAAATAACCTCTTTATTTCCTATAAGTAATATACGAAATTATTTAATCTGTAACAAAATTAAAACAGCTTTTCTTAATAATTAAAATAAGTTAAGCCCCTGTCAATCAGGGGCTTAGTGTTTATATGAACTTTTTACTTCTTCACTCTTATTCTGGCATCAACGGCGACAAGGTCTTTCTCGTTGCCGAGAAGCGGATTTATATCCATTTCCATGATTTCGGGAGCGGCTTGCGTCAGGCTTGAAAGTCTTGCGATCACTTCTGCGAATTTATTCTCGTCTATTCCTTTCTGACCTCTTACGCCCTGAATGATCTTATAGCTTTTTAACGATCTGATCATTTCGAGTGCCTTATCCTGCCCGAACGGTGCGAGATTATTGGCAGTATCTTTGAATACCTCGATAAATATTCCGCCGAGACCGCATAATATCGAATGACCGAACTTTCCTTCGTGATTTATACCGGCGAAGAACTCTTTTCCGGAGATCATCGGCTGGATCATGACGCCCTTTGAATCTTTGATCTTCATCATTTTATCAAAAGTCTTTTCGATCTCTTTTTCTGTTTTGAGGTTTAATGCTATACCGCCGACATCGGATTTATGCACAGGGCCGACCACTTTCATCACTAGCGGGAAGCCTAATTCTTTAGCTTTAGCGACGATCTTCTCTTTTTTATTGCTGACGAACTCAGGAACTCTCGGTATTCCTGCCGCATCGAGCATCTCTGCGACTTGTTCCGGTTTTAGATATCCGTCCTTAGCTTTGCTTATTATCGCTCTAACTTTTTTATCGTCTATTTTTACTTCTTTGAATTTTGTATATGGTTTTGGTGTGTTAGCTACATTCACTATAGCTCTTCCGAGCGTGACCTCATCGGAAAAATATATTCTGCCTAGAGATTTGAAATATTCTATCTCTTCAGCGGAAGTTACTGCGGATGTAAGTAGGGGATAAATCGGCTTTTTTGAAGTTTTCATCTTCTCGTCGATCACCTTGCACACATCGTAGATATCGCCTAGTCCGGGTTTTCCGAAAATAACCGCCATTCCGTCAATATTTGTAAATTTGTCGTTGACATAATCAATTATCGTCCCGAGCTGTTCAGCCGATCCGGTAGCGAGGAAATCTATCGGGTTGGCAACCGATGATCCCGGAAAAAGCTTTCCGAGAAGTTCTTTTGCGTGTTTACCTTCGATATGAGGCACTTCGAGACCGCCGTTGGAAAGCGCGTCTGTAAGCATCACGCCGGGGCCGCCCGCGTGGGTGATTATCGCTATATTTTTACCTTTGAGATATTTGTTCATGAGTACTGAAGCTGTGTAAATCAGATCGAGTCTGCCGTAGCATCTGACAACCCCGGCTTTTTTGAAAAGAGAATCAATAGCTTTGTCGGGTGTAGCCAGAGCGCCGGTATGGGATGATGCCGCTCTCGATCCCGCGTCCGAGCTCCCTGCCTTTATGGCAGCGATCCTGCATCCCTTATTAATTAATGAAGAAGCGTGTTTTAAAAACATATCCGGTTTATTTATATTTTCCATATAAACCAGCTTGACCTTAGAACTTGTTTTAGGGTCATATGTCTCATCCCAGTATTTTAACACTTCCTCGACGCCTATCTGAGCGCTGTTCCCGACTGAATAAAGGCTCGCAAATGATAATCCGAGTGTGATACCGTTCTCTATAATGAACACGGCTGTCGCGCCTGAACCTGAAACGAAATCGCATCCTGCCGGATCCAGCTTGGGGATCGGTCCTGCGAATATCCCGTTATAATGTGTGGTCAATACACCGATACAGTTCGGCCCGATCAAAGAAGCTTTGTATTTATTAACGATCGCAACTATTTCTTTTTCGAGTTTTTTACCCTCTTCGCCCATCTCGCCGAAACCTGCCGACAAAATTATAAACGCCTTTGTTTTCTTTTCTTTAGCCAGATATTCAACATAACCTTTTACATGATCAACCGCTACGGAGATGATCGCTAATTCGACAGACGGCAGATCTTCGGGTTTTACGCACTTTACGCCCTGAACTTTCTCCTCTTTAGGATTGATCGCGTAAAGTTTTCCTTTATAATCGCCGAGAAGGATGTTGTACAGTACTTTTCCGCCCGGTTTTTTTATATTTTCAGACGCACCGATTACGACTATAGATTTCGGGTTAACGAGTTCTTTATTTATCATGGTTCCTTCCTCCGTTGAATGCTGTAATGTTAGCTTTAAATATGTTTTCATTCGGTGATAATTTCTTTAATGCGCCTATCCAGATGCCTTCAGGTATTTTATTGAACGGTTCGATAGTTGATAAAAGGCCGAGAACGATGACATTTGCCGTCTTTCCCTGTTCGTCCCCGAAGTTCTTAGCTATCTTTTCCGCATCTATCCTTATAACTTTATATCCGTCGAGCATTTTATCTATAACTTCATCTTTCGGATAATCGTGAATGCTTGTTCTCGGAGGCAGCGCTTTGTAGCTGTTCAGAATTATTGTTCCGCCGTCTTTTAACAGATCGAGGAACCCTTCTCTTAATATTTCCGATCTTTCCATGACCACTATGACATCAACTGTGCCCGGAAGTAGAGTCGGTGAATGAACTGCACCGCAGGCGAATGTTGAAATAACCGGACCGCCGAGCTGTGCCATTCCGTGAGTATCGCCCTTAACTATATGAGTATCTCCGTAAGGAGTATTGAGTGATATTTCTGCAAGCACTTTTCCGAAGAAAAGGTTTCCCTGTCCGCCTATGCCTCTTACAGCCACTCTGAGCGACGATGGAAGCGATTTAGGGTCGATCTTAATTTCTTCGTATTTTCCGACTTCCGGCAGAGATGGTGCCTGTATCTTGGTTTCTTCGGTGATGAATTCAATAGCACCGAAAGGGCAGATTTGTTTACAAACCTGATCATGACCTGCGCAGTTAGTGCAGAGCTGAGTAAAATGAGGCCATTTATCCTCGTCGAACTCGATCCCCTGACACATATTGCACTTACCGCAGCGTCTGCATTTTTCTCTGTTGAATTGAACTTTTCTGACTTTAGCCTTGTTCTCCACCTGATGTATGCACGGCCCTTCAAGAACCAGCGTGGTAAATTCGCCGTTTTCTGCATCGGCAAGAGCCTGAGCTAATACTTTCTCGACCTGCTTAATGTCGTATGATCTCGCTACTACAACTTTCGCCTGCTCAGCCTCAAGAGCCTTGACAAGATTGAATCTGTTCTGAACTCCGGCCAGATTAAATTCCGAACTCGGCGCAGGCTGCCCGCCCGTCATCGCGGTGATCCTGTTGTCGAGAACGACCTTCACGCCCGGAGTGTTCCTGAATACCGCGTTCCTTGTTGCGTCTAGTCCCGAATGACATTCGCATGAATCTCCGATTATGCTTATAGTTTTATGCGCATATTCCGGTCTTGAAAGGACAAATCCCTGTCTGACTGAATCGCCTGCTCCCATGCAGAGCACGGTGTCGAGCGCGTTCATGAAATATAAAAGAGTTGAGCAGCCTATATCCCCGAAAGACGCGTATATTTTTCCTGATTGTTTGAATTTGTTGACTGTAAGTCCGAATGCTTTATACGGACATCCCGGACAGATCGAAGGCGGCCTTTTTAAAGGTTCAGCTTCGATTTTTTTTGGCGTGAAATCGCATTTCATTCCGAGCTTTCTGCACAGATCGCTCATAAGAAGTTCAGGCGTCCAGTTCGTAATAACTGAATTTTTCTCTTTTCCAATTACATTTATGCCTAAAAGCCGGACTTTTTCTTCCAGAAACCTGTCGCCGTCCTCATAAATAAAAATTTTTCCTTTGATCTTCTTCGCGAAATCCAGAATACTCTTTTCAGGCACCGGGTATAGCGTTGACAGCGTCATAAAGGAAGGTTTTATTCCCAGCTGTCCAAGTACTTCTTTAAGAATTATAGTCGTTTCTCCGCTGACTATGATCCCGATCTCGCTCTCAGCTGAAATGGTCTCGCTGACGAGCTGCGATCTTTCAAAATACTCCTGAACCGCCGGTATCCTTTTCTGAGTAGCTTCATCGTAATTTCTCCTCGCAACACCCGGCATGATGATCCATGACTTCATATCGGATTTCAGTTCCTTCGGAACTATTTTCCTCGGTTCCTTTGTCTGAATAAGCCCCTCGGAGTGAGCAAGAATTCCTGAAGCTAAGATCACCACCGGTGTCCTGAAATTCCTGCTGATATCAGCAGCAGTAAAAGCAATATCGTACATTTCCTGATGATCTCTCGGTTCAAGCACGGGAATTCTTGCTGAAGCGAAGAAGTACTTCAGATCAATAACATGCTGAGTGCTTGAAGGAACATAATCTGTAGCTACATAAAGCACGAATGCACCAGCTTCCGCGGTATAGAAAGCCGATGTCGTGATTGGATCGCCGGCCTGAAAAGCTCCGGGTGTTTTCATCGTTACCACTGTATCGAATCCCGCGATAGAATGTCCGATACCGACCGCTACTGCGACCGCTTCGTTAACGGACCAGCCGACATTGATCTTATCCTGCACTTTGCTCAGATATTTATCGATAACTTCCGTACTCGGCGTACCGGGATATCCGTCTGCGGCGTGATAACCTGCATGAATTACTCCCAGCGCAAAGGCCTCATTTCCCTGAGCAATCAGCTTCGTTCCTTTCTCTGAGTTTATGATATTTTCAAAAGCGGACATTTTAACTCCGATTTATTTATAAAATTACCATTCATAAGTTAAAGTGAGCTTGTTTACTGACGGTATTAACTCAAGTTTATCACCATCTTTAAACAAATCCCTTTTAAAAGATTTAAAATGCGAATCAACATAGGCATCTCCGGCCGATAAAAAAACTGCTCCAACACTCATCCATATGAAATTGTTGCGTTCACCTGTATATGTATCTACATAAAATTCATATTCGTTGATCATATTAAAATCGCCGGTCTCTTTGTAATAATCCAACTTGTCTTTTGCATCGTTAAGCCTTTCATTCTGTCTGATCGCACCGTAAATAAGCGCGCCTTCAATTGCAGCATATATTCCGGCTTTTAAATACCGGCCGTTATATATCTGACCGCCACCGGGGCAGATAAAAGAAAGAAAAAGGGGAACTTTATGGTTCGGTTCCCCGGTTTCTGCATTCAATGTAAAGAATAATAATCCGAAAATTATTACTCCGATACCGAATTTACGCACTTCTTATCCTTACTGAATAACTTCACCCATAGTAAATATCGGCAGATATATAGCTACCACGATACCTCCGACCACGACACCCATGAAGACAATAAGTAAAGGCTCCATTAATGATGAAAATCCTTTAACTTTTACGGCGACCTCACCGTCATAATACTCAGCTATCTTCTTCATCAGGTCGTCGATCTTACCTGTTTCCTCGCCTGTTTCGAGAAGCTGTATAAAGACATCATCGAACCTGTTCTGTTTTTTAAATGCGACCGACAGTTCAATACCATTACTTACGTCCGTAGCTGATTTTTTTAAAGCATCCTCATAAACACTGTTATTTGCTACCTTTGAGGCTATCTCTATAGATTCGAGCATTGATGTACCTGAACTGAGAAGAAGCGCGAGAACGCTTGCTACCCTTGCAGCTATGATCTGCCTTACCATCTCGCCGAATAATGGAGCGCTTATAACGAACTTATCCCAATTATCGCGAACCTGCTTGAATTTAAAAGCATATTTTATACCGTACCAGATACCGCCGATCGTTAAAAGGATTAGAAAGAAATGATTCTGAATTACGTCTGAAGCATCGACCAGCAATTGCGTAGGTCCCGGTAATTCTCCTCCGAATGATGAGAAAAGGCTCTGGAATACAGGAATGATCTTCCACAGGATAACAAAAACTATAACAACTGTAAAGATAACAACGAATTTCGGGTACATCATCGCAGATTTGATAGCCGACTGCATCTGCTGGCTTTTCTCCATATAGCCTGCAAGCGATTTAAGAGCTTTGTCGAGGTTACCTGAAGTTTCACCGGCTTTTACGATGTTGATGTACATCTGATCGAATATTTTTGGATGTTTTGCAAGAGCCGCCGAGAAATCTGAACCGGCATTAATGTCGTCGTATAGCTGATTTAATACGGCTTTTACTACAACGTTCTTTTGTGAATCAGCGATATTCTTGATACTCTTGGTCAGTGTGACACCGGCATTAAGAAAAGTCACCATCTGGTTAGTAAAGAACACTTTATCGGCCAGAGTAACTTTTGTAGTCAGCATTGTTATCTTATCATTGATGGCCTGAAATCCTCCGCCCTTCTGCTGCATGCTGACCTCTGTCACGCTCATCGGGATCATGTTCTGGGTCTGAAGCTTGTTGACCACATCTGTCTGACCTCCGGCCATTATCTCCCCGGTTACGGTCTTACCCGAAAAATCCTTTGCAACGTATCTGAATTTTGGCATAATTCAACCTCATTTTATATTAAACTTTATATCGCTTTACAGTGCGAAATACATAGCTTCTTCAAGATCGATCTTGCCATTCTTGAAATGCCTGAGGGCATCTTCTTTTAGTGTCCAGTAAACGCCTTCAGCCTTAGCAATGTCCCCTATCTCGAGCGCTGTTGCTCCTCTCATTACAGCAGAGCTTATCTTTTTTGTCATCTCCATCATTTCAATTACAGCGACCCTTCCTGCTCTTCCGGTGCCTTTGCAGTTCGGACAGCCTTCGCCCTTATAGAACTTATGCCCTTCGATGTCCTCTTCAGTCAATCCCAGTCCGATAAGCGCTTTTTTATCGTATTCATATTCTTTCTTACACATTTTACATATTGACCTTGCAAGCCTTTGTGCAATGATAAGTCTTATTACAGTTCCCACAAGATAATCCTTGATCCCCATCTCGATAAAACGTGTAACGGTTGAAGGCGCATCGTTCGTGTGAAGAGTGCTGAAAACAAGGTGTCCCGTAAGAGCCGCCTCACATCCTATGTGCGCAGTTTCGTAGTCCCTCATCTCTCCTATGAGCACAACATCAGGGTCCTGACGGAGGATCTGCCTTAAAGCTGTCTGGAATGTAAGTTCCTGTTGAATGTTTATCTGAACCTGAATGATACCCTCGTTCTGGATCTCGACCGGGTCTTCAACAGATACAATATTTATCGTTACGTTCTTAATGTAATTGAGAGCCGATGCCAGTGTATTTGTTTTTCCTGATCCTGTAGGTCCCGTAACCAGAACCATTCCGTCCGGTCTCTGAATATTCTTTACGAAAGTATCTATATAAGTCTGGTTACCGCTGAATATTCCCTCGATCGGGAAAAGCTGTTCTGTTTTCAAGAGACGGAGCACGATCTTCTCGCCGTGGATAGTAGGTAATGTACCGACCCTAAAGTCAATCTCTCTCCCTCTTAATTTCATACGGATCTTTCCATCCTGCGGCCTTAATTTTATATCCAGCTTCATTGTCTTGGTCAATACCTTGATCCTTGCTGCAAGAGATGACTGAAGTTTTTTTGGAAGCCTTTCGTATCCGGTTGGTATATACAGATCTCCGTCCTTCCTGAACCTTATCTGAACATATTTTTCCTGAGGCTCAATATGAATATCAGAAGTGCCGTCGAGATCCGCTTTTGCCAGAATACTGTTTACAAGATTGATTATCGGTGCTGAATCGGGATTGTCCTCATCTTTAATGTCTTTTACATTAATCTCTTCAACCTTAACATCGTCTTCTGCGAATATCTCGCTTAGTGCGGAATTAGCACTGGCAGTTGATTCCAATTTTTTATAGAAAAGGTCGATAGCTTTATCTATCTTTTCCTTCGTCGAATAGAACGGAATGATCGACATTTGAGCGATCATCTTCAAATTGTCGGTAACCGCAAGATCGTCAGGATTGACCATGGCTACTTTAAGGCTGTTATCCTCAATACCTATCGGGACAAGATTGTGCTGTCTTGCAAAATCTACAGGCACTTTCATCAGCGCGTCTTCAGGGATCTGGGCTAAAGTTTTATCGTCAGCTATAGAATAGCCTTTCTGTTCAGAAAGCGCGTTAACAAGCTCGTCAGCCGTCATCAGTTTCATTTCGACAAGCGTGTCTCCCAGCATTTTGCCGGTCTCTTTTTGTTTCTGAAGGGCCTCAAGAAGGTCTTCCTCAGTAATGTAGCCGTTGTCAATCAGGTACTGTCCGAAATAATTCCTCTGGCTTCCGAATTCTTTTCTTACCATGTCCGACATATTCGTTTCTGTCTGGGCAGAACCCATTTTCGAAAGATGGCTTTTTATTTTTTCAAGAAGTTCATCGTTCTCAACGGGTTTTGAGAGGAAATCGTTAATATGACTTTCAGAAAATGCTTTTATAGCCACATCCATGTTGCCGAAACCTGTCAGGATCATAGACATTACATTCGGGTGAAGCTCTTTTATCTTCTTGATGGTCTCGATACCGTCCATTTCGGGCATGTTAAGATCCGAGATTATTAGATCGAACTTCTGCGTCTTCGCCATCTGCAGAGCTACAACGCCATTTTCCGCCTGAAATGTATTTTTAAATCCCTCGGCGATCAGAAGATCGTAATATGTCTCTCTCAGTTCATCATCGTCGTCAATAATTATTATACTCGATTTAAAAATGTCTTCAGCCATGATTCAACCTTTTTCGTTTTTTAATAACTATCTGATACCTTCCCTGCTCATCAGGTCGACAAGGACGCTGATCTCAGTATTACATACGTGTATTGCAGTTTCTTTTGTGATCAGGCCTTCTTTTACCAGCTGTACGAGGTGCTGGTTGAACGTCATCATACCGTATTTCTGGCTCACCTGAATAATACTGTCAAGCTGATGGACTTTGTTTTCCCTGATAAGTGAATTGATAGCCGGTGTTCCGATCATGATCTCGCAGCCGAGTACCCTGCCTCCTCCCACTTTCGGGAGTAGTTTCTGGGTTACGACTCCCTGAAGCATCATACCGAGCTGAGTTCTGATCTGCTCCTGCATGTTTTCAGGGAAAGTATCTATGATCCTGCCTATGGTCTGCGAACAGGAGTTAGTGTGAAGAGTTGTCATAACAAGGTGCCCGGTTTCTGCGGCTCTTAACGCAAGCTCCATTGTCTCTCTGTCCCTCATCTCGCCGACCAGAATAACATCGGGGTCCTGACGGAGAGCGGCTCTTAAAGCATCGGGGAACTGCCTGAAGTCTGTGCCCAGCTCTCTCTGGTTTATAATCGCTTTTTTTGATTTATGCAAAAACTCAATTGGATCTTCAATGGTCAGAATATGCACGGGATATTCGCTGTTGATCTTGTCTATCATTGTCGCCAGCGTTGTTGATTTACCCGATCCTGTCGGTCCTGTAACAAGGACTATACCATTCGGTTTATCGCACAGGGTTGAAACTATCGACGGGATCCCTGCTTCATCGAACGATCTAATGTCGTTCGGGATCGCTCTGAAAGCTATCGAAATTGCCTCTCTCTGGCTGTAAACGTTCACCCTGAACCTGCCCAAGTTCCTGATACCTGTTGAAAGGTCGACCTGCAGCTTTTTCTCAAATTCGTTCTTCTGATATTCGTTGAGTACGCTGTAAGCGATCTCTTTCGTTTCCTTAGGCATAAGAACAGGTCTGTTAAGTCTTACCAGATCGCCATCTATCCTGATGACGGGAGGGCTTCCCGCGCAGATGTGAAGATCCGATGCGCCTTCCTGAATGGTTATTTCGAGTAATTCAACAATGTCCGCCATAAAATCTCCAAATTTTCAAATAATTTATCATGTTGTCGAACTAATCAGCAGCATATAACTGATAAGATAAAAAAATAAAGTTTATTGCTTTTAAAGTCAAGTTCAATTATTATTATTTCCGTAAACAAATTTGCTATAATACAAAAGGGAGCGCAAAGCTCCCTTTCTTATGCTGTAAAAACATTTATACTGCAGAATTATTTCTTTTTTGAAACTTTTTTTGCGATAAGTTTATGCTCTTTAACGAAATCCTTTAAAATTTCTTCAAGTGTCGGTTTTCCGATCTCCTGAAGTTCGTATCCTACTTTAACGCACGGTTTGTTAATTTTTACAAAACGCTGCAGATCGATAGGTGTTGCGATCACGACTGCGTCGCACGGTGTTTTTGCGATCGTTTTTTCCAGGTCTTTAACCTGTTTTTCGCCGTAACCCATTGCAGGAAGAAGAACTCCTATATTCGGATAGTTCTTGAATGTTGTTGTAATATCGCCGACTGTGTAAGGTCTTGGGTCTACAAGTTCCGCAGCGCCGAATTTCATAGCTGCAACTGTTCCAGCTCCTATCTTCATCTCGCCGTGAGTCAGGGTCGGTCCGTCTTCTATAACGAGGACTTTTTTACCTTTTATAGCCTGGGGTTTGTCAACTGTGAGTATAGAAGCCGCGTCAACTATAGTGGCTTTCGGATTGATGCTTGCCAGATTGGCTCTGACCTTGTTGATGTTTTCCAAAGAAGCCGAATCAATTTTATTTATAACGATAACGTCAGCCATACGCGCGACCACTTCACCGGGATAATAGCTTACTTCAGCGCCGGGACGAAGCGGGTCTGCGACGCCTACGAAAAGATCGGGTTTGTAGAACGGAAAGTCGTTGTTTCCTCCGTCCCATAATACGACATCGCATCCGTCAGGATCTTTTTCTGCTGCTCTAAGGATCTTTT
This sequence comes from bacterium, assembly GCA_029559475.1. GTDB lineage: Bacteria > UBA4055 > UBA4055 > UBA4055 > UBA4055 > UBA12480. The sequence goes on along the minus strand of JAKQBN010000011.1, from coordinate 3,802 downwards.
CGTAATCAACACCTGCGTAGATCACGTTCCTTTTCGAAACAACGTGCGGTTCGTATTCTTCCATTTCTTCAATGGTGCAGTTGTGCTTTTTAAGATCCGCTACTGTAGCGAAACGCTGGCAGACCTGCTTGTTCATATCCTGATCGTAAGGCATAGGGTGACGTACTGCAACTACTCTCAAGCCCATTTCGGTAAGCACTTCGATTATTCTTCTTGAAGTCTGTGATTTTCCGCATCCTGTACGTGTTGCGCCAACAGCTATAACCGGTTTTGTCGATTTAAGCATGGTGTCTTTAGGGCCCATAAGAGTAAAATTTGCTCCGGCGGCGTTAACTATCGCGCTCACTCTCATCACGTATTCGTAAGGTTTGTCGCTGTATGCGAAAACGCATTCGTCAACTTTAAATTTTTTGATCAGTTCGGGAAGCTGGCTTTCGGGATAGATCTGGATTCCTTTCGGATAAAGTTCTTTCCCTGCGATCTCCTTCGGATATACCCTGGTATCTATGCCGGGGATCTGTTCAGCTGTAAAAGCTACAACATTAAAGTCCTTGTTGTTTCTGTAATAAGTATTGAAGTTGTGGAAATCTCTTCCCGCAGCGCCAATGATGATTACATTCTCTTTTGCCATTCTTTTCTCCATGTTGTTTTTTATATTTTAAGTTTATTCTTTAACATGACCGTATTTCAAGAGTCCAAAATATAAGGGTTTAAATTTTAAAAGCAAGGTAATTTTTTATAGTTAAAATTTGAAATATTGACATTAAAGCATCATATTGCTAAATTACATTCCTGACAAAAAAAGGAATGATCATGTCAAAAGTAATAGCTATTATCACCGCAGGCGGATCCGGTTTAAGAATGAGAACCGAGACAAGGAAACAGTACATCGAGATCGGTAAAAAACCGATCCTCGCGCATACAGTCAATAATTTTCAGGTTACCGATAAAGTCGACGAGATCGTTCTTGCAGTTCCTGCCGAAGATATCGAGTTCGTTAAAAAATCGATCGTTGAAAAATACAATTTCTCGAAAGTAAAACATATTATAAAGGGCGGAGAACAGAGACAGGAGTCGGTATTTAACGCGCTGTCTGAAATTCGTGCTTCCGATGAAGACATCATCCTTATTCACGACGGCGTAAGACCATTCATTTCTCATGATATAATTAATGAATGCATAATTTCAACAGGAAATGCAGACGGCTCGATCGTCGGTATAAAACCCGTGAACACGATAAAAATTATATCGGGATCGGTGATAGAAAGTACTCTCGACAGAAATTCTCTTATTTCAGTACAGACACCTCAGACATTCAGGTACGGTTTTATACTTAAATGCTATGAACTTGCATTAAAGGATGGTTTCAACGCTACTGACGACTCAGCTCTCGCAGAGAAGTACGGGGAAAATATACTGGGAAGAAAGCCGAAGATAATCGCCGTTGACGGCAGATCATTCAATATCAAGATCACCGACCCGAACGATCTTATTATAGCTGAAGCGCTTCTCGATTACCTATCTGTTTAAATTTATGATCTCATCCTGCCACTGACGATATGTTTTATACCATTTTGCGGAATTATTCAGGCTGTCGATATAAGCTTCTGTCGAATCGTTCATAAAAGGCAGAGCCTGGGTAAACGCCGCAGAATCAAAACTCAGAATAGTATCTGTTGTTTCGGGATTATTAAAAGCTATCCTGAACAGAGTGTCTCCGTAAATAAGACTGCTCTGATCAATTATCGAGATCTTTCTGAAATATATCTGCGATGTATCACATTTGACGGCGTATAAATTTGAATCCGTGCTTAAGACGCACGGGTATACAGAATACTTGTAGCTTGTTATTCCGTTATACTTAAGTAAAGCGTTCTCAGAATATGAAACGCTGTCGACAAAGACTCCATTACGGCTGAGTTCGCCGTTATAAACAGCTTTAGCAAAAACAATATTCAGAGCTCCCGAGTTGAATGACTGGCACTTGTTCGATCTGCTGAATTTGATATTCAGATAATCATCCTCGATATCGGGCGTACATGATATAAATATCGCCCCGGTTATAAATAAGAACAGAATAAATTTTGTTTTCATAAATCTCTCCCCTTTATTTTAGCTCGATCACAGCGGAAAAAAGATATTTATCCTTTTTGAGCTTTTCTTCATTCCCCATAGCAGTGATCACGGAATCATTTAAAAATCCGGCGAACAGGTCGGCAGTTTCACGTATATCTTTCTGAGTTGTGCTCAGAATATCGCATGCCGTTTTTTCAACAAATTCCCGCGTTATGCCTGTCATATAATCCTCTTTGGATTTCTTACCCTTAAGATACGGACTTAGGAGCGGATCGAAAGCAGCGTAAGCTCCTATCTTTATGTTTGTAAACGATGAAGGATCCATGCTGAAATTCTGAAGATGTTCTGGTATTTTATGATATACTTCCAGCGTTTTTCCGACATTCGGATCCCTGTAGCTGGTAATTGACAGGAACCCTGAAATATTATTAAAATAGATCCATGATCCGTAAGCACCGCCTTTCAGTCTGACCGTGTCAAAAAGATAATCTGAAGACAGATAGTTTTTTACTACTTCAAGTTTACCTGAATATTTTACGCCTTCTTTGAGAAAGTTTCCGCCCAGAGAAACGAAGTTTACGTCCGACTGAATTATAAATGCCTCATTTTGCGGTGTTTCAGGATAGATTATTCTGCCTTTTTGAAGTTTAATATCAGAGAGCGATGACACGAGATCTCTGCAGGATGATTTTGCGAGTCTTATTCCTTCCTGATCTGAAGTGATCCCTATATGTAATCCCTGTCTGTTGAATACGAGGCTGAAAAGCTTTTTAACTTTTACTATATAATCATCGAGAACGCTGTCAAATTCATCATTAAGTGTTTTATAAACATAATATGAAGTCAGTCCTTTAACAGCCTCAAGAAATTTTCCCCTTTCGTTTACTCCGGCTTTAAGCCTCGTGATCGAATAATTATAACCTTCCGACTTCAGATTAAGCTCTCGGGCAAGATGCCTGGATGAAATTATCTCCTTTAGACGCTCTTTATCTGTAAAAATTATATTCGTTAAGATATCGCGGATAATCTCAACAGCCTTAGAAAGATACTTTTTAAAAGTGCGTATCTCGAGATATAAAACCGGCCTGTAACTGCTTTGATCTTTTATGTCGTCGATCATTGACAGAGAAAAGTCGAATCCGCCGAAATATGTTGAAATTTCTCTGAAAAGCACATCATACGGCCTGGATTTTGTGCCGGTTTCTTTAAAAAGATCTGTGAGAAGATTCAAATACGGAAGAAGATCCACCGGAATCCTTCCCAGATCGAATCCGAAACTGATATAGACAATTTCGTTGGTGTACATCTCGTTTGATAAATATTCTATGCCGTCAATTTTTTCAGCTTCCGGTATCAGAAAAAGCGGCCGTCTGTCAATATCCTTTATTTCGAGCTTAGGTATTTTGGCCAGATCCTCATCCGAATTTTCTTTGTCCTGATAATTTTTAAACTCGCCGATGTTTCTGAATAGTTCGTTTTTTTGTTCAGCAGTAAGTGATCTTTCGAAAGATGCAAGCTTTTCGGTTTCTTTCTTAATCTTTTCCTGCCCCGCATTATGATCGGGTTTTAAGATTACTACGGCTGTTTTCTTTTCATCAAGAAGCAGATCGTTTATAATATCTTCAAGATATCTGCCTTCAAGGGCTTTTTTTCTTACGGACTGCAGCACAGGGTTCAGATTTAACCCGCTAAAAAGATCAATTCCGTAAAATTCTAAATGTATCAC
>JAKQBN010000009.1 GCA_029559475.1 bacterium | reverse complement strand
TATTTGTTTTTAGTAAAGTATTTAGTTATTTTTACACCATGTTTAAGATCTTTACTTCAGCGGTGCTGCTTTTTATTTCTGTAACCTGTATTAATGCGGAAACTTTTTCCGACAGTACGGGAGTAAATTACGGGCGGCTTTCTTTTTCTGTCGGCGCGACTTCATTAAGCGCTGCAGGTTCTTTTTACGTGATGAAGAACGCGTGGTGGCAGGATGAATCAGAATCTTTTCACTTTGACGACGGAACTGATCTGAAATACGCGAAAAATCTCGACAAGTTCGGTCATTTTTTCGGCGGATACGTTTCACAGGACCTTCTGTACCGTTCTCTTATATGGTCGAACGTGAGTAAAAATTACGCGACGGCATACAGCGTGGGGATGAGCGTTTTCGTTCAGGTAATGATAGACTTAAAGGACGCCTATGCTCCCAAATGGGGATTTTCGCCGTGGGATGTGGCTGCGGGAGCGGCAGGAGCGGTTTATAAGGCCGCGCAGAACCATTATCCGGTACTCGATGATTATAAGTTCAAGATCACATATTACTCGAGGGAGAATAAATATTACGCCCAGCACGACTGGGCGCTGGAGAACGCGATCGAGAATTATCCTAGTCAGACCTACTGGCTGACAGCTCCATTAGACAATTTTCTGCCGGAAAGCGTCTCCGCGCGCGTTCCGGACTGGCTGGGACTGGCCGCGGGTCTGAGCATTTCCGATAAAGTCAGCGAACAGCTCACCGGCGATTATATGGTTTATCTGTCGCTTGACATCGACTTAGAAAAGCTAGTCCGTCCGTACAACAAACCGTGGCTAAGCACGACTGCGCATTATCTGAATTTCATAAAAGTACCCGCTCCGGCATTAAGATTCCATCCCGGATTCAAAGGGTACGCCGTTTATTTCTAAATTCTATCTTCCGACCGAGTGATATTCGACTTCGGCTTTCAGCATTTCGTTCTTGGAATAAATATTTCTTCCGTCATAAACTAAAGGGGTTCTCATCAGCTTTTTAAAGTCTGAAGGCTTCATCTTTTTTATCTCATCCCATTCGGTTATAATGAAGCATACGTTCGCGCCTTTGAGAGCGTCTTCCGGCTTACTTACGTAGTAAATGGTGCCTTTTCCGTTCTTTCCTTCGGGATATAAATTTTTAAAATTATCGATCCCGACAGGATCATAAGCATAAATGTCGGCTCCCTGTTCGAGAAGCAGAGGCACATTATCCAGCGAGGGTGCTTCTCTCAGATCATCCGTCCCTGGCTTGAACGTCAGTCCTAAAAAAGCCACTTTCAGCTTATGAAAAGTGATCAGTCTCTTGCTGGCTTTTTTAAAAAGCAGGGTTTTCTGATCCTTATTTACATCAATGGCGGCTGTAACTGTCCTCAATTTGTAACCGTGCTGCTTAGCAAGATATTCGAGAGCTTTCGTGTCTTTCGGGAAACACGATCCTCCGTATCCTATCCCGGCGTTCAGGAATTTGCTTCCTATCCTTTCATCATAGCTCATTCCCTTAGCCACGTCCTGAATGTCGGCTCCCACAAGCTCGCACAAGTTGGCAATGTCGTTCATATATGATATTTTCAGCGCCAGAAAATCGTTAGATGCGTATTTTATCATCTCGGCCGATCTTCTTGATACCGAGACTACCGGAAGGTTGAACGGCTTGTATATTTTCTTTAAAATGTCCTCGGCCCATTTCGTTTCCGTTCCGATTATGATCCTTGCAGCCTGCAGAGTGTCTTTAACCGCAGAACCCTGAGCTAAGAACTCGGGATTTGACGCGACTTCGACCTTTACATCATTTATAAGAAAATCATGGATGAACTGCTCCACCTTGTCGTTCGTGCCTACAGGTACGGTGGATTTTACCACGACAAGACAGTCTTTTTCCACCGATTCGGCGATCTGCCGTGCAACGGTGGCTATATGCGACAGATTCGCGCTTCCGTCAGGCTGTTCGGGGGTTCCGACCCCTATAAATATAGCATCGGCGTCTTTATAAGCTTTTTTAAAATCCACGGTATAATCGAGTCTTTTCGCCTTAAAATTTTTCTTCATAAGATCTTCAAGACCTGCCTCATAGATGGGCGAAATACCCTTTTTCATTGTTCTGACTTTCGCTTCATCGATATCCACGCATACTACGTTATGGCCTTTTTCCGCAAAGCATACTCCTGCCACCAGACCCACATATCCCGTTCCCGCGACGGCTATTTTCATAAAACTGCTCCGAATTATTTTAAACCTAAAATATAAATTATAAGTAAAAAAAACGCAATTGTTCATTTCATATTGGATTATTTATTAAATTTCGTTATATTTAATGCGTAAAATTCAAATAAATTATGGTTAGAGTCATAAGGTTTACACTTTCAATATTCATGATCTTATTAACACTCTCTGCACAGGACAGCTCAAAAGTCAACTATACCCGTCTCTCTATAGCGGCAGGATCGGCCGCGGTAATATCAACAGGCTCATACCTCGTGCTTCAGAACGCATGGTGGAAGGGAACTTACGAACCTTTTCAGTTCGATGACGGCTCGGATATGAAATATGCAAAGAACATGGACAAGATCGGCCACTTTTACGGAGGCTATGTCACCCATGACGCTGTTTACAATTCGCTCATCTGGTCGAATGTAGGACATGATAAAGCGCTGTGGTACAGCTTCGGAACAAGCGCGTTTATTCAGCTTATGATAGATGTAAAGGACGGTTTCGCGCCTTCGTGGGGATTTTCAGGCTGGGATGTGGTCACAGGAACGGCGGGAGCGGGCTATCGTACACTTCAGCTCAAATATCCGGCACTGCAGGATTATAAGATCAAGATGTCATATTACTATAAAGAAAAAGATCAGGGTGAAGGATTCGCATGGGATGCGGAGTACATTATTGAGGACTACCCGGGACAGACCTACTGGCTCACTTTTCCGGTCAGATACTTTCCGCAATGGCTAGATCTCGCAGCCGGACTTAGCATAGATCAATATTACGACGAATATCAGGCTTACCTTTCATTCGACATAGACCTTGAAAAACTTGTTCTGCCTGTCGATAACAAAACATTAAGCACGATCGC
>JAKQBN010000067.1 GCA_029559475.1 bacterium | reverse complement strand
GCGGCGTCTATGACTTCTTCAACACTGCTTAATGAAATTGCACGCTTGAAAAGACGGTTTATACCGTAATAAAGAAGCCATTGTCTGAAAAGCTGTTGTTCTGTAATTTTATATTCGCTGATATCTACTAATCCGATTATTACGCCGTTTTCGTCTTCAGCGTTATGTGTTACCCATAGCTTTAGAGATACCTTCTCCTGTTCTGATTTTATTGATTCGATATCAAAACTAATTATTTTTTCCTTAGTCTGAAAAGAGAAAAGTGCAAATTGCGTAACAAAATCGATACCGACTGTTTGGGTGATTTTTGCTGTAAAGTCGTCGAGTGAAGCTGAATTTACAAATGAAAGCGCACATTTGTTGGCATAAGTAAATTTAATAAGGTTATCTATTGTTCCTGCTTTCAGTATTGTCTTTCGTATTTTTTTCTGTCATTCCGGCAAATTTTTCTTTGATCAGAGAAACATCGCACAAAGCTATTCCTATCGGAGCTTCGGAAAAGAATGATGATATGTTCTTATTGGAAAACATAGCAAAGTATAGCATGACAAACAGCAATATTCAAGAAATAATGATGCTTTTATAAACAAAGCCGCCTGTTGCCAGGCGGCTTTTGAGTAATTTTAAATTTTAGTCAAATCTGAAAGAAGGATAGGAATCTATTGATCCTGCGATATATGAGGCAATGTTTGTGTAATATCTGAAATATCTTACAAGAAAATCGAATAGAAAATTCGGATATTTTCCTGTTATTATAATGCTGATGAGACCTATGAGTGAAAATATTGAGGCTCCGACGCTGATAATAAAGAATATGATCAGATGCGGAAGCAGTGCTGCAAGAATTCCCACAACAGAAAGCCGTAAAAAGGCAAGGACGCGCGAATTATTTTCCGGACGCACTATGTTGAACTGAAGAGGATAATCAACATCATTGCGCCCTGCAAAAGGCGGATTCTCCTCAATAATACCGCTCATTACTGCCGAGAGTGCGCATGAATACCTAAGCATTTTTTCGCTCAGCATCACATAATCCTTTTCGCCTTTTCCGGTAAAAAGTACAATGATATTATTTATGAAATTTATCAGTACGGATGCCGGAGAATAAACCATAAGGGATATGAAATGCGGAATCAGTGAAATATTGTAGATAAATAGAAGCTTTAAAAGTGCTTTGAAACGTGAATATCTGATTGTGTAATCAACTGAAAAGTTGACATAACCGTTTCCGGATTCTTCCTTTTCTATTGCATTGACTTCAGAAGAATAGGTGTCATATTCAGGTTTGATGTCAAGGAATGATTCTTCAGCAGAATCTTCGATTGTATTATCATCCTGATATCTGTCAATATCGATTGCGGGAAGATCGGATTCTTCCTGATAGTGTTCGGAAATTAGATCTCCGTAATCAGTATCGATGTTGTTATCGGCAGCCGAGTCAATACCGATATCTGAATCGATATCATTCAGCGAAAGAGCTGATTCTTCATTGAAATTCTGATTGGCGAATTCGGGAGTTTCTTCTATCTGATCAAAAGAAATTCCTGCATCCGATAGTGCAAGTCTGCTTAGCGTTTCATCCGGTGCTTCTCCGCTAAGCATTTCGGGAGATTCTTCAAGCTCAATATCAAGTGAATCAAGATCAAGGGTGAGACTTTCATCATCATCCTGTTTTTTGGTTTCTATTAGTTCCTCAGGTGAATCACCTGAAAGAATTTCATTTGTTTCCTGGAGGTCAAGGTCAAGCGAATCAAGGTCAAGTGTAAGACTTTCATCTTCATCGGATGCAGAAAGAGAGTCTTCGGTTTCAATAGAACCAAGATCAAAAGTTATCTTTTCGTCATCAGTGTCTTCCGGATTGGATTCCTCTTCGGTTCCCAGGTCGAGTTCATCAAGATCTATCGAAATTTTTTCATCATCGGCGTCTTCCGTGAATGAAGTCATTTCTTCGTCAGACGGCAGGTCATCAAGTTCTATTGAAATTTTTTCATCATCATTTTCGTCTGACTTGCCGTTGATAACCGACATGTCAATTTCGGGTTCAATATCGCTGTGGAAAGAGTCTATAGAATCAACACCGAATCCTTCAGGGATAAGAGACTCGTCATTTTCAAGATCAAGAGAATCGAATGATATTTCTTTATCTGAAGAATCTTCTTTGACGGGACTTTCGGATTCAATGAAATCGAAATTGTCATCATCCTTAAATGAGTCAGCAATATCAATCTTTGAATCCGGTTCATCAGAAACTGATAAATCATCAAGCGTATTGTCAGAACCGGTCATATTATCGAGATCAGGAAAATCGAAAGAATCAGTCATTTCGTTTGAAAGATTCTCTGCTTTATCGGCCGGAGTTTCATCAAAATCAGGAAAATCGAAACTACTCATATCGTCTGATCCGAAAGCGGTATCAGACTGGGCGTTGTTATCCGTGAATGCGCTGTCTTCGGTCATAGAATCCGAAAAAGATCCGGAAGACTGATTCATCGCTTCGAAATCTGAAATGTGTTCTTTGGCAGGCAATGCCTCATGATGTGAATCGGGGCGGTTGTCCACGACTACGCTTGTGCCGCATTTCGGACAGCCGAAACCGAACTTCTTGCCTTCGACCTTAGAGTCATCCACCGAATAGGCGGAATTACAGTTTGTGCAGCGAACTATCATCTTTTACT
>JAKQBN010000050.1 GCA_029559475.1 bacterium | reverse complement strand
GCTTCAGCAGGTTCAAAAGACTTGAACCGTTCATGAAAAAAATGATACTCCAGAGAGCTTTAAGACAGACCGGAACCGTATATAATCCGGACAGGATCAAAACGGAGATCATAATAGACGGAATAGAAAAAAGAAAGCCTTCGGTTTTTTCAACTAAAGACTACTCCATTTCAATATATTCGGATAATATAATAATAATTGATATTCATTTATATAATAATCCCGTATCGATAATCTTAAGCAGCAAAAGAAGATCGCCGTATTATATCGATATGAACAAAGTTAAAGGGAACGTCAGGATTTGTGATATCAGCGGTAATGATCAGTTTGTTCCTTTCGGTAAAAAAAGCCCCGTCGCAGTTTCAAAAGTGCTCAGCGATAAAAAGATCCCCACTATGTTAAGAAAGTCACTAAAATGCCTGCGCGACGATGAAAAGATCATTTTTATTCAGGGCGCCGGAATATCTGATGCGGTTAAAGCAGGCAAAGATCCTGAGCTTATCTATATTGTATTAAAGAACGATATACTGAGAAAATTATTCTGATGGAAAAGATACTTCGGCTATGCATTGATTCAGGCATAAAAGATCCTGAAATAATACCGCTTAAGGGGGATTATTCCATGAGAAGGATATTCAGGATCAGATTTACTTCAGGAACATTGATAGCTGTATCTGGTCCTGATATAGCGGAGAATGAGGCTTTTTTAAGCTTCAGAAACACATTTGATGAAAGCGGATTCAATGTTCCCGGGTTCATAGCTTCAAATGTGGATAAAAGCGCATATCTGATCAGCGATCTCGGAGATGTAACGGTCAAAACTTACTGCGAGAAAAAAACGGCTGAAAACGACATTGCTGCTGTAAAAAAAGTTTATAAAATGATATTAAAGGATCTTACAAATATCCAGTCAGTACTTTATGAAAAGATAGATTATTCGAAATGTTATCAGGGGGATACATTCGACAGGGAAAGCATGAACAGGGACATCTCCAGATTCGAAGAGTATTTTCTGGAAAAATATCATAAGAATTATGACAGAGAAACTTTTTCAGTGTTTAAAGAATTTATACTCACCACAGCTTCTAATGCCGGTACCGAAAGCTTTATGTACCGCGATTTTCAGACAAGGAATATAATGCTGAAAAACGGAAAACTTTACTATATTGATTTTCAGTCGGGAAGAAAGGGAAGCTGTCTTTACGATCTTGCATCTTTTATTTACAGTTCGGGAACTATAGCCTATGAAGGATATGAGGAAGATCTCGCAAGAACCTATTATGACAGCAGCTCAAAATGCGGAAAGATTCCGTACGACAGCTTCAAAATCCTTTTAAACGTCTTTGCCTGCCTGAGATTAATGCAGTCGGCGGGTAATTACGCATACTACTATTTTCAACGCGGTGACAAAACCGTTGAAGAAAAAAAACATTACTCGCTTAATATCCTAAAAAGATTAAGCGGGAATCTTAATATAGAAACTGGTTTTTAGTGAGGATAAGTGCCGCTAATATAATCCATTAGCAGCTTGTTGTCTTTTTTTGCTGCATCAAGAAGGTTTTTGATAACGTCCCCGATAGACACAACACCTTCAACACTGCCGTTTGCGATCACAGGTATGTGCCTGATTCTTTTTTCTGTCATCAGAACCATCAGAGATTCGATCGTATCGTTAGTTCCGCATGTTATAAGTTTGTCTTTGGGAGTCATGAAATCTTTTACCTTCAGTTCGGCGGGTCCTTTTGATGAAATATGGCAGATCTTCATAACATCCTTCTCGGATATTATTCCTTCAAGTTCGGATCCGTTCATTACGAGAAGAGCCGAAACATGTTTGTCAAGCATCGTAGCCATAGCTTCGCAAAGACTACTTGATTCTTTTGCTGTATAAAGTTCGGTTTTTTTACCTTCTAAAATTTCTTTGATCTTCATCATGAACCTCCTTATTTGTGATATTTAAAATAATCAATTGCTTTAATGAAATCAAGCAAAAAAAATATCTTGCTCATGCTTATTGATAACAATATATTTCATCATAGTATCAACATCTTTCATTCAAATAAAAAAAACTTGACATAGCATTTTTTATTTGTTAAATTTGTAACAGTAAAAAACAACATGAACAAACAATTTGGAGGATATCATGAGTAAAACAAAAGCGCTGATCATCGACGACGGCATCGATTTTATCGTAGCCTACAAAGCAGTTCTTGAAGCTGACGGAATTGAAGTTATTTCCGCAACTACTGGAAAAGAAGGGATGACAAAACTTGAGAATGAGAAACCCGATGTCGTGATCCTTGACGTTATGATGGAATCTCCGGACTCGGGATTTGAATTTTTAAGCGAAATGAAGGAAAAGAACCTGAATACTCCCGTTATTCTGTGCTCTTCTATCGCAAAAGCTAGCCAGATGAATTTCGACATTTCAGACCTGGGAGCAAGGATCATAATGCAGAAACCGGTCGATCTGGAAAAACTTGTAGCGAATGTAAAAAAACTTGCTTCGGGTAACTAGAAAAGAAAAAAAGCAAAAGGCAGGATCAATAAAATGAAACAGTTGAAAAATTTCGGTGAATTCGAGTCATTAAGACAGGAACTGAAAGTTAAAGAGGCCGAAAACGAAAAGAAGGTCAGGATATATATAGCCATGGCTACCTGCAGCATTGCATCTGGCTCAGCTAAAGTCCTGGAGTATTTTAAAGAGGAAATGCCAAAACAGCCTGTTGAGTTCGTCATAAAACCTACCGGCTGTCTCGGTTTGTGCCATTCCGAACCTACTGTTGAAGTAGTCTTACCCGGATCGGGACCTGTAGTTTTCGGAAAAGTGGATACTAAAAGAGCGAAACTGATAATAGATGAATACATCAAGAACGGAAAACTAATCGACGGCGTCATAGAGGAAAATTAAATATGAAAAGTAAACAGATTAAGATAGCTTTACGTAACTGCGGTCATATCGATCCGGAGGATCTGTCAGATTACATCGCAAGAGACGGCTACAAAGCCTTGAGCACTACGCTCAGCGGTTCGAGAGAAACAGTTGTTCAAACAATTATAAAATCCGGCCTCAGAGGAAGAGGCGGCGGCGGATTTCCAACCGGAAAAAAATGGGAGCTTGCAGCTGCTGTTAAGGGAGACAAGAAATATGTCATCTGCAATGCTGATGAAGGCGATCCCGGAGCTTTCATGGACAGATCCGTCCTCGAAGGCGATCCCCATTCGGTCCTCGAAGCGATGGCTGTCTGCGGATACGCTATCGGAGCTGACGAGGGATATATCTACATCCGCGCTGAATATCCTCTGGCGATAAAAAGGCTGAAAATAGCGATGGCTCAGGCTAAAGAAGCCGGCCTTCTGGGTCAGAACATACTCGGTACCGGTTTCAATTTCGAGATAGGTTTAAAATACGGCGCCGGGGCTTTTGTGTGCGGCGAAGAGACAGCACTTATAAAATCTATGGAAGGGAACAGGGGTGAACCTATAATGAAACCTCCGTATCCTGCTCAAAAAGGATTCATGGGAAAACCGACGAACGTGAACAACGTGGAGACTTTCGCGAACATTCCCGCGATCATAAACAAAGGCGCGGACTGGTTCGCATCTATCGGAACCGAAGGGTCTAAAGGCACCAAAGTTTTCGCGCTTGCGGGAAAAGTTAAAAATGTCGGTCTTGTCGAAGTGCCGATGGGAACGACATTAAGAGAACTTATTTTCGATATCGGCGGCGGGATAGTCGGCGGCAAAAAATTCAAAGCCGCGCAGACAGGCGGACCGTCCGGCGGATGTCTGACCGAAAAACATCTGGATACTCCGATAGATTATGAAAGCCTCAAGGCCGCAGGATCGATGATGGGTTCGGGCGGTCTTATCGTAATGGATGAAGACAACTGTATGCCTGCCGTAGCTCAGTTCTATCTTGATTTTACCGTGGAGGAAAGCTGCGGAAAATGCGTTCCCTGCAGAGAAGGCAACAAAGTTCTTTATCAGATACTTAATAAGATCACTCACGGAAATGGAACTCTCGAAGATCTTAAAAAACTCAAAGACCTTTCAGAAATCATCAAATCAACTTCTCTATGCGGACTGGGACAGACCGCGCCTAATCCTGTCCTTTCTACTCTGAATAATTTTTATGATGAATATTACGAGCATGTTGTAGAAAAAAAATGCCGCGCGAAAGTCTGCAGAGCACTTATAAAATACATTATCATACCCGACAAATGCGTAGGATGCGGAGCATGTAAAAGAGCCTGTCCGGCTGAAGCTATCTCAGGCGAGATCAAGCAGAAGCATCTGATAGATCAGGACAAATGTATTAAATGCGGAGCCTGCTATCAGAAATGTAAATTCAATGCGATAATAATAGAGTAACCACTCCCGGAGAAAAAAATGGCCTGTGCAATAAAAGAAAAGGAAATAAAAGAAAAAGTCGCCGAGATCTGTAAAGAATTCAACAACGACCCGAAAGAACTTATCGCCATACTTCACAAATCCCAGAACCATTTCGGATTTCTGCCTAAAGAAGTTCAGACTGCGATAGCGGAGACTATACACATTCCGGCATCAAAGGTATACGGCGTAATAACTTTTTATTCATATTTTACTATGGAACCTAAGGGTAAGTATCCCATTTCGATATGTATGGGAACAGCCTGCTATGTTAAAGGCGCGGAAAAAGTTCTGAAGGAATTTGAAAAGCAGCTTGAGATAAAAAACGGTCAGACCACTCCCGACGGAAAATTCTCCATGAATACATTAAGATGCATTGGAGCCTGCGGTCTCGCCCCGGTAATAATGATCGGAGAAAAAGTATACGGCAGCGTAAAACCGGAAGAAGTCGCGAAAATAATTAAAGAATATGAATAACAAGACGGTTATCCCGAACGATCTGTTTTTCCAGACGGATAAACAGATGAAGAAAGTTAAGAGGTTTTTTAACAAAAGACTTCATAACTTCAAGGCAAAACTCAAGATATTCGTTCCGATACTTTTGATAATCGTCTTTTCAGTTTCGGCGATGACTTTCTTCTCGGTCTATCTCTCAAAAAAGAACATATACGACTCGATCGAAAATTATCTGAGCCTTGAAGTTCAGTCCCTTATGAAGATGTTCGAGAGAGAATACGAGCTCAAAACTGAACACGCCCAGAAAAATCTGAGGATAAGTAAGGAACTCTTCTACCAGAAAGGATTTCAGATATCGAAAGAGAAAATTAAATTCTCAATTTTTAACGATAAAGGTAAATATCTTGAGGATATCGAGGTCAGAAAATGGTTTTTAAATAAAAAGGAACTTCACTATAATTATGACTTCGTGGACAAGATCAAGTCCACTCTAGGCTGCCAGGCTACTGTTTTCCAGAAAACCGAAAAAGGTTTTATCAGAATATCAACTAATGTCACAAACAATGACGGCAACAGGGCGGTAGGCACTTTTATCGGATTCGATTCACCCAATTACTCTGGCATTTCAAACGCGTTTTACGACGGAAAAGACTTTTTCGGAAGGCTCCCTGTCGTTAACGAATACTATATAACCGGATACAGTGCGATCCGGGATGAGGAAGGCGAGATCGTAGGCATGCTCTTTGTCGGCTCTAAAGAAAAAGACCTCCCCGAGCTTGCAAGTAAATTTCGTGAGCTCAAGATCGGAAAATCCGGGTATCCATTCGTGTTCGACGGTTCGGCTAAAATGGTAATTAACCATAATGACAGGGGCTATGACTGGGAGAACATGAGCATAATTAAGACCATAATGAGCGAAAAAGAAGAGCTGTTAAAGGATCAGTCGCACGTAAAAAGATTCGTATCCGAGGTCGATAACGAGGAAAAAATAATAGCTTACGATTATTTTAGGGATTTTGATTTTTACATATGCGCCGCCGTCAATGAAAGCGAAGAGACCGCTGATCTGATAAGGAACCTTATCCTTGCTTCTTTACTTTTGAGCCTTCTTGTAGTGCTTGTTATATCCGTAATAGTATATTTCGTCACTATAGAAAGATTCCATGGCTATCTTCAGGCTCTTGAAACAAGAGATCTGGAACTTGCGACAATGCAGGACGCGCTTAAACACTCAGAAAAACTAGCCACGATGGGCCAGCTTTCGGCAGGGATAGCGCACGAAGTCAATAACCCGCTCGGAGTCGTTCTTATGTACAGCAACATTCTTAAGGATGAATGCGACCCGAATTCAGAGATTTATAAAGACCTTGATACTATTGCCACGCAGGCAGGAAGATGTAAAACTATACTGTCGGGGCTTTTGAATTTCGCCCGTAAGAACGAAGTGAACAAAACAAAAGTCAGGCTCGACAGCTTTTTTGACAATTTGAAAAGAAGCGTTATTCTGCCTAAAACGGTTAATCTGCTGATAACACACGAAGATCCTGCCTTTGAAGTCCCCATGGATGAAAGCCAGATGATCCAGGTGTTCGTTAATTTCATCAATAACTCTGTGGATGCTATGAAATCGAACGGTGAGATCAGAATATCGACAGGCATCGACAAGCAGGCCGTGATATTTATACACGAAGATAACGGTCCCGGCATCACCGAAGAAAATCAGAAGAAGCTTTTCGAACCTTTCTTCTCGACCAAACAAATGGGCAAAGGAACTGGCCTTGGCCTCGCGGTAGTCTATGGAATTATAAAGATGCACAGAGGAAAAATAATCGTAGAGTCGAACGCGGATAAATCAAAAGGCAATACTTTCGCGAGATTTATCGTGACACTGCCTAAAAACCCCGAATAGAAGGATAGAAGATGGATGAGATCAGCATATTGGTCATTGATGATGAAGAGGGTATCAGAGAATCGATTAAGAGAGCTTTAAGGAATTTCAAGATGAGCCTTAGCTATATCGAGTCTGATTACGCCTTTACTGTGGATGTCGCGGAGACCGCGGAGATCGGGCTCGAAATGATGAAAACGAAGCAGTACGACATTCTGCTTCTCGACAACCAGCTTCCCGGAATGCACGGGGTCGATCTTTTAAAACTGCTTCACGAATCGCAGAGAGACATTCTTACGATCATGATAACGGCATTCGCATCGATCGAAACAGCCATTACCGCCACGAAGAACGGCGCTTATGATTTTCTAACCAAACCTTTTACACCGCAGGAACTTAAAGATGCTATTCTTAAGGCGTCCAAACATTTTATTTTAACGAATTCGGCGAAAAAGTTCGAAGCTGAAAAAAAGAAGATCAGATTTGAGTTCATTTCAGTTTTGTCCCACGAACTGAAGTCGCCGATCGCGGCGATAAGCAATTATCTCAAACTTATGGAAAAAAGGATAGCGGGGAACGATATTGCTGCTTATGACGAATTTATCAAGCGGTCAGAGATAAGGATCAAGGATATGGAAAAACTGATCTTCGACCTTCTCGACCTTACCAGGATTGAATCGGGCGAAAAAAAACGCGTTCTTTCTCCCGTCAGGATCGATACGATAGTAAACGAATCTCTGAGCAATTTTAAAGAGGAAATTCAGAAGAGGAGCCTGAACGTTGAATCAGAGCTGTCAGAGATTGAATTTAATTCGGACAAAACCGAAATCGAGATAATAGTGAACAACTTCATATCGAACGCGATCAAATATAATGTGGATAACGGAAAGATAAAGGTCTTCCTCGGAACAGATAACGGATCATTAAAATTCTCAGTTGCGGATACGGGGATCGGTATCGAGCCAAAAGATCAGGAAAAGCTGTTTAAAGAATTTTCTAGGATCAAGAACGAAAAGACAGCTAATATTTCCGGCAGCGGGATAGGGCTTTCGACGGTCAAAAAGATTATCTCGCTGTACAACGGAAGCGTTGACGTTAAATCCGAATATGGAAAAGGTTCGGTATTCACAGTTATTCTAAGACAACAGGCCTGAAAAAAATGGAACCCATAAACGGAAAAACAATAGAGAGGCTTTCGTTATACAGAAGGCTGCTTAAAAAAATATACACTGAAGGTACAGGATATTTTTATTCGCACGATCTCGCGAAAATGGCGCATGTAACTTCTGTTCAGGTAAGAAGGGATCTGATGTATATCGGATATTCGGGCAATAATAGAAAAGGATACGAGACAAAAGGAGTGATGGACAGTATCGGTGAAATCATGGATACGAAGAACGGCATGAATATCTGCATCGTCGGTATCGGAAACCTCGGCAAAGCTCTCGTCAATTTCCTGCACGATAAAAGCGAAAAGTTGAAGATCACTGCACTTTTTGATATTGACGAAAACCTGATAGGCAAAAATTATATGGGAGTGCCCTGCTATCATGTTGACAGACTAAGCGAAAAGATCAGTGAAGAAAATATAAGCATAGGCATGATCGCGGCATCTAGCAGGAGCGCAAAAGACATTGCGGAGAAGATGACAGCATCGGGAATAAAAGCCATCATCAATTATACGACCACGCCTTTAAACCTTCCCGAAAACACATTTCTTGAAGAGATAGACATAACGACATCTTTGGAAAAAGCTTCTTACTTTGCAAAAGTGCTGGGCGAGAAAAAAATATCTCAGGAATGTGGAAAAAAAATTCTGGTTATCGATGATGACAGCGACATTGTTAACATTTATACAGTTATTCTGAAAAAAAACGGTTATGAAGTATCTTCCTCTTTGAACTCGAAAGAAGGATTCAGCATGATCTCGAAGTTCAAACCGGATCTGATAATTTTAGACATTATGATGGAGGATCCGGATGCCGGGTTCCTTTTCCTGAACGAACTGAAGGAAAAAAATATCAATATCCCGGTTATACTCCAGTCCTCGATTGCGAAAGCTACTTCTAACGTTCTCGATGTGAGTCAGCTGAACATCAAGATCATACTTCAGAAACCTGTCGATCCGGACGATCTGATCTTAAAAATAAAAAAATATATTTAGGGGGGATAAATGGCCAAGAAAATACTTCTTATTGACGATGATACCGATATTCTTACTGCCTACAGCGCATTTTTTAAGGGCCAGGGCTACGAGATAAGAACCGCATTGAACACTACTATTGGAAGAAAAGAGATCAGGGAGTTTTCACCGGACCTGATGATAGTGGACGTAATGATGGAACAGCCTGACGAAGGTTTTGTGTTCGCTCAGCAGATGCTTGACGAAAAGGTCGCGATACCGATCATAATAACTTCATCCATAGCTAATGCGGGACAGGAGATATTTGACATCGATATCCCGAATGTTAAATCCGTTTTGCAGAAACCCGTCGATCTTGAAAAATTATCAGCACTCGTTAACAGAGTGCTTAATAAATAATATGGCAGGTAATAAAACATATTCGGAAAACGACATAAAAAAGGCTCTGACCTTTATCGAGATCTTTGATAAAGCAGACGAGATCGACTGTGGCGGATGCGGCTATAAAACATGCCGGGAATTCGCCGCTGCGAT
Organism: bacterium; assembly: GCA_029559475.1. Lineage (GTDB taxonomy): Bacteria > UBA4055 > UBA4055 > UBA4055 > UBA4055 > UBA12480. Next base: position 54,080 of record JAKQBN010000050.1, on the reverse strand, counting down.
GCTCGACGGTACTGCAAAGCCTTCGATGTGCGTAGTCCTTTCGAAAAAGATAATCGAAAAACTCAAGAAAAAAGAGAAAGAATTAAGGGACAGCCTCTTTTTAAATCAGGAGATCCTTGATGCCGTTCCAGCTCCGATCCTTTATGAGGATATCGAAGGAAGGGCCATAGGATGCAATAAAGCCTACGAAGATATAGCCGGAATAAAAAGGTTCGACATAAAGGACAAGAAGCTGTTTGAATACTCCGACAACAAGCTTTACAACGAGCTTAACGAAAAGCTTAACGCGAGTCTGTTGAAAAACCCCGTGAAACAGGTGGTCGAGGCTGATGTAAAGTATCCCGGTGGCGACACTATAACGATCGAACTTCATAAAGCCGTTTTTACAGACAGATCAGGCGCGGCTGCAGGATTTGTCAGCGTTCTTTTCGATATTACGGAAAGAGTAAAAAGAAGCAGAGAGCTGGCGATCGCAAAAGACACTGCCGAGCTTTCGGTATCTCTATTAAAAAAGATGCCTTCAGGATTCGTGATCGTAGATGACCGGCTTACCATCATCGAATCAAATTCCGCTTTCGCCAAACTAATGGGTGATGATATTGAAGTTATCGAAGAGATAAATCCGGGACTGAAAGGTGCCGACCTCAGATCGGTTTTTTCTCATCACCAGCTTTTTTCCGCACTCATGGAAAGCGGCGAGGACACTTACTCAAAAGATGTTGTTCACAACGGTAAGAAAATGAACATCACGCTTTTTACAATAGAAAAGAACAAGACCGCAGGCGCAGTTTTTCTGGATCTGAGCATGCCGGACGTAAGGAACGAGGAAGTAAGAAAACGAGCGGAGAATGTCATCAGGGAGAACCTGGACACTGTGCAGAAGATCGCATATCTTCTGGGTGAGAACGCATCCAAGACCGAAAATGTTCTAAGTTCAGTAATAAGGCTTCTGTCGGAAAATGAAAAATAAAGAAATATTTACAGATATAGATCATTTTCAGAAATCGAAGAACGGACAGTATTCTTTCGGTGATGTCATTACAAAAAAATACATAAAAGAAGAGAACCGGAAGATCGCGGTCCTTTCGGACGGAATGGGAAGCGGGATCAAGGCCAATGTTCTTGCAAGCCTGACAGCTTCGATGGCTTTGAATTTCATATCCGAGCATAAAGATATTTCTGAAGCTTCAGAGCTTATTATGAACATCCTTCCGGAATGCAGCGAAAGGCGGGTCAGTTATTCGACTTTCGTTATAATCGACATCCGAGGTTCAGAGAAAGCCGATCTGATAGTTTACGACAGCCCGTTGCCTGTTATAGTCAGGAACCTGTCCGTATTCGATCCCGGATGGAATTACATAGAACTTACCGGAGAAAAGCATAAAGGAAAAAAAATTTACCTGTCTTCGTTCATTCCTAGAACGGGCGACAGGATAATCGCTTTTACGGACGGGGTATCTCAGTCCGGCCTGGGATTCGATGTGGAATGGGAGAGAAAAGGCGCTGAGGAATACATTCTCAAATCACTTTCAGAAGATCCTGATATATCGGCTAGGGTGATAGCCGAAAAGATCGTAAATAAAGCTGAAATGAACGATAAATTCACTTTAAAGGACGATTCGAGCGTACTATCGGTTCATTTCAGAGAGCCGAGAAAGCTGCTTATTTGCTCAGGCGCACCCGCTTCGAAAGAAAAGGACTTCAGCTTTGCAAGGCAGTTCGCCGAATTCAACGGAAAAAAGATTATCTCCGGCGGCACTACATCCGATATTATTTCGCGCGAGCTGGGATTTAAATTCAAAGACACTATGATAAATCTGAACGACGGCCTCCCGCCGATAAGCAAAATGGAGAATGTCGATCTTGTCACTGAAGGAGTAATGACACTTTCAAGAGTGGAAAGAATGCTCAGGGATAATGCGGATCCGGATAAAACGGGAGACGGAGCAGGGGAGAGGATAGTGAAAATGATCCTTAATTCGGATTCGGTACTTTTCCTTTTGGGAACTTCATCAAATGAATATCACTTCGATCTTCAGTATAAAATGCGCGTTCAGCTCATAAAAGACATAGCCGAGATCATCGAGAAAAAGTATCTCAAGCACGTTGTATTGAAACTTTTTTAATTACCTTTAAAATAATACCTTAGAATTTCAAAAGGCTCACTGATGTCTTTTAAAGTATAATTTTTACCTTCAGAGTCAGCTTTACCTGAATTATAGAGGCTGTAATTACCCCGCAGAATATACCAGTAGTTAAGATAGGAATAATTCGCCAGATTATAATTGTATCCGTAGGTAAGAGACAGTATCTTCAGGCTCTGGCGGCTTTTTTTAAGACCGGTCCCGGCAAGTTTTTCGAATTCGACGCTTTTATTTTCAGCTTCTGAGTTAAGCGATATGTGATCTAAATAATCCGCTATAAATTTATCGGTAAAATTGAGGACCGAGGTTTTGAGAACTTTCTTTTCGAACATATGGTCGATCTCTTTCTCGAAGCCGGAAATTATATTTTGATCTTCATTTCCCGCAACAGATCTGTACCACTTGTCGATATTATCAAAAACAAGAAGCGAATGTTCTTTTTTCGCCGACAGAATGTATTTCGTCATTTTAATGCCTGTGATCGCAAGACTTATGCCTATAGCGGTCAGTATTATTGTTAAAAGGCTCATTAATCTTTAACTATCCTCGTTATTCCGGCGCCCAGTCCTTTAAGTTTAAGATCGATATCCTGGTATCCTCTGTCGATCTGCTTAATATTCTTTATGACCGTGGTACCTTTAGCGGCCAGAGCCGCTATAAGAAGCGCCATTCCGGCCCTGATGTCCGGTGAGGACAGTTCGGTAGGTTTAAGCCTGCCCGGTCCTGAAACAACCACTCTGTGGGGATCGCACAGTACGACTTTCGCGCCCATCCTGATAAGCGAATCGACGAAGAACAGCCTGCCTTCGAACATTTTCTCATGAATTATAATTGTTCCTTTCGAAAATACTGCCGCTACGACCATAATACTCGTCAGATCCGCCGGAAATGACGGCCACGGCTGGTCGGATATCGAAGGAATGCTTCCGCCAAAGTCCTCTTCGATACGTGGTTTCTGATTCCCGGGAATGAAGATGTCGTTACCTGTCACTTTATACTCTATACCCAGTTTTCTAAATGCGGGAAAGATTATCTCCATGTGCGGAGTATATGCGCCTTTTATAGTCACTCCGCCCCCGATGACCGCGGCAAGCCCCATGAAAGATCCCGTCTCGATATGATCGGGCAGTATTCTGTGCCTGGTTCCGTGAAGTTTTTTCACTCCTTTGATCACTATCCTGTTCGTACCTATGCCCGATATGACCGCTCCCATGTTGTTCAGCATTATGCACAGGTTCTGAACGTGGGGCTCGCAGGCGGCGTTGTATATCGATGTCGTTCCGGGCGTGAGTACAGCGAGCATGACCGCGTTCTCTGTGGCCATGACTGAAGCCTCATCCAGTAAGAAATCAGTTCCCTTAAGTTTTTTTGCGGTAAGCACGCACTCGCTGCCGGCATCATTTATCGTAACTCCAAGCTTTTCAAAAGCGAAAAGGTGGGAATCGATCCTCCTTTTTCCTATCTTATCTCCGCCGGAAAGTGGAAGAGGCACTGTTCCCTTCCGGAGCAGCATCGGCGCGAGAAAAAGAAGCGAACTTCTTATAGCTGACGAAAGCGCAGTATCAAGCCTGTCCTTAGTAATTTTCCATGCTTTAAAAGAATAATCATTCCCGCTGATCTTTTTAACTTTAACACCGAGATCTGCGGCGATATCTATCATGTGCCGCGTATCGAGAATATCAGGTATGTTCTCAATAACGACTTCCTCTTCGGTTAAAAGCGCTGCCGCGATGGCAGGGAGAGCTTCATTCTTGTTGCCTGAGGGCACTATAGTGCCTGCGAGTTTTTTCCCGCCGGTCACTTGAAAATAATCATTGTTCGCCATCTGATTTCTCCTTTATATACTTCTCCTGTTCCTGACCCTTTTTCTTACGGACGGGCTTACCTTTGTTTTTTCACTGACCGCTCTGCGTGTTTTATACGTGCTTTTTATTAAAATCTTACTGAATTTATTAAATTCTAATGTAAGATTATAATCCTCGATCTGACCTGAGATCGTGTTCATGCGGTCTGAAAGCTCTCTGCAGGCCTGATATTTTCTTTTTGAATACAGTATCTTTAACAGAACAAGTTCCGTTTCGAACAGAAGGTCTTTATTGTTTGACTGAGATGTAGAATAGAGCTCTTTGAGAATCATGTCCATTTCCGAATCGTCAGACTGCCTTTTTTTATAATTAATTATCTTAAAGAGCATTTCAGCTTCAAAAAACTTTGCTTTCGCGCATTTTTTCAGAAATTCATTAGACTTTTCAAAATCATCCGTATATGCGTAAAGAAGCGCGAGCTTGAAAGAGAATTTCAGGTACAGATCCGAACCGGAATCCTTGATTTTTTCCAGCGCGGTCTTGAAAGTTTTTTCGGACATCTCGGTCTCTCCGAAAAACTGATAGATCGAGCCTAACAAATACAATGCTTCGTAATACAGTTCGCGGTTTTTGACAGAGGCAGCGACCGATTCGAGGATCGATATCGACTGCAGGAATTTATTCTGATAACTGTAAAGACGAGCGAGGAGGATATTACCCGTAATAGTATTATTCTCGTCGTTCTGATCTTTTCCGGAACTGAGCATGAATTTGCAGTAGTCTTCCGCGGATTTATAATCTCTTGCCCTTATAGATAATTCTATTAAAAGCTTCAAGATCGAGCTGATCCTGCCGAAATTCAGCTCCAGTGAAAATTTATCTAAGAGACTTTTTAAAAGTTCAAGAGCCTGCCTGACTTCGCCGTTGTTGTACAGATACATCGCCCGCGCGAAAACATAATAATCGGACTCACCTTTAACTCCGGCTTCTTTACTTATCTGCTCGGTTCTTTCAAACTCCGCTGCCGCTTCAATTGTCCTGCCTGTTTTAATCAGATTTACTGTTTTTAAGATCAAGAGCTGATACAGACTATGCTTCAGATCTTTCTCTTCGGCTGTCTGGACGGCAGTGTTCAGCGCGCTCTCAGCTTTCTTAAATTTACCGCTCTCTATGTAGAATCCGATCAGGATCTCGTAAAGATCAGCTGATAATTCTTTCTTTCCGATCTTTTCGAGATATTCAACTGCTTTCTCGAATCTTTTTATATGATCGGCAGGATCAGTTCTGTCAAAAAGCCATTTTGTGCTCATCAGGTTCTTTAACCACAATTCAGGGGGGTAAAGATTGTCTTTCATGCATAATTTAAAAAGAAGTTTGTCGGAGATCTCAAGCATGTTCCTGAGCGCCGCAAAATGAAGTCTGGAGTGGGATGCCGCGATCAGTTCCGGAAGCAGGGGAAGCAGTTTCTCATAGTCTTCCGCCCTGTACGAATGAAAGAACACCTTGAATCCGAAATCCTCATACCCTTTTGTTTCAAAAAGTTCAGCGAGTAGCTTGTGAAGGAGTTTTTTATTAGGATCTTTCACCGTTTTATAAATCCCGCTGATAAGAGAAGGTTCGTTTATAGAATAAAAATCGCCGTTGTTCGAGATCATTCCTTTTTCTTCCAGCTCCGCAAGACCTGCAGCTTCATCGAAAGGATAATTTATCGTATGCAGCAGCCAGTCCAGATCGCTGTTGTAGAACTGCTCGCCGATTATAGAAACGATCTTTAAAAGAGTAACGGCGTTCTCAGAAAGCGAATTAAGCTTTTCGGTATAAATATCTGACAGATTGTCTGGTACTGAAAAGCCTTCAGCCTGTCTCAGTTCAACTTTTCCGTCATTCACAGTTATCGCGTCTTTTTCGATCAGATATTCGATATATGAAACAGCGGTATAAAGATTGCCTTCTGTGACCCTGTGTATAAAGTCCGCAGTTTTTCCCGAGATCTTTGTATGCGGATAGGCCATCTGGAGAAGCTTCGATATCTGAACTTTATTTATCTCGGATACTTTTAAAAATCTCACTGGGATCTTTATATTATTGGAATTATTTTTATCGTCGGAAACTAGTATCAGCCTCAATTTACGGTCAGGATGATCTATAAGCCCGAGAAGCAACTCCTCGCAGTTCCTGCTCATCCACTGATGATCGTCTATTATAACGACCGTTTTTCTCTGAGTGATCTTCAGACAGTCGTCCAGTGCGGTTTTCAGGCTTGTTCTGTAATCTCCGTAACAGAACAGAATATTCCCGTTCTCGCAAATATCGCCGAAAAGCATTCTGATCAGACATGTTAGATTGTCTTTATTTATTGTCTGCAGGCTCGAATTTTGAACCGCGGAGATCACGTCGTCTATGCCTGCAACATCTTTATATCTGTTAACGAAAAGTAGATCGTACATAAGTTCATGAAGGACTTTGAACTCTCTCGTCGACTGTTTTTTTTCTCTTAAGAATATTATTCCCGAGTTGTCGGATCTTTTTACCGCTTCGTTTATCATGCAGGATTTGCCTGATCCCTTGTCGCCGTAAACGAAAAGTACGTTTTCATCGTACGGTTTATTTATGAAATCCTCTATGCCGTTCTCTTCGTCCCTGTTGAAATACAGCTTTCTTATCCTCTGAGCCCGGCTGATCTCGATACCTTTCGTATGCCATATATTTTTAAGACCGGTAAAGCTGACATCATAATTTTCGATGATCGAAAAAGCGGTCTTGTCAGTAAGAAGTATGTCGGGCAGAGATTTTATCTCATCGTAATTGAACGACCATTTAAAAGCGTGCCTTTTATCCTCCTCTTCCAAAGTTATTATCCCCGGTTTGATGAAAAGCTCTCCCTGAAAATCTTTTAATAATGACCTTAATCTTGATATCACGCTCTCTGCATAAGAAGCCATTTTAAATACGTTTTTGAACGAATTGCCGGTTATATCTTTAAATGTTAAAGATCTGTTGTCAGAAGAGGTCATTTCGTAGTTTAACGCGCCCAGTTCGTGTATTATGAGCTGTTTTATATTGTCGAACTGTATCTCGAGATCTTTTTTATAAACGTCCTGAAGATAGCGGTAGTTTACAAGAAAGATATATAATCTGTATTCCATTTTTATCCTTTATTTATTCCACGCCGTATTGTTTTCTGTATTCTTTCATCTTTTCTATTATGTCCTGTCCGACTATTTTTTCCGCTTCCAGATATTCCATTATTTCAATTATGTTAACGATAGGGTAGAACTCTATACCGAGGCTTTGTTTGAGTTCCTGAATAGCGGAAAGTTCGCCTTTGCCTTTTTCCATTCTGTCGACCGATACTACGACGGAAACGATCTTCGGGGCTCCGACAGCAGCCAGAATGTCGATCGTTTCTCTTATGGCAGTTCCCGCGGTGATAACATCGTCAATAAGAACGATCCTGTCGTCTTTCGTCAAAGGCTTACCGACAATTATACCTGAAGCATCGCCATGATCTTTAGATTCCTTCCTGTTAAAAGAATAGCACTTGTCTATCCCGAATTCCGAGAACAGGGAAGAAGCGCAGGAAACCGCGAGAGGGATGCCTTTGTAGGCGGGTCCGAACACTACATTATAATCTTCTTTTACTCTGTCTGAAATTGTCGCAGCATAAAAATTTCCGAGCCTGTTTATCGCGGAGCCTGAATAGAGCATTCCCGTATTAAGAAAATAAGGCGACAGTCTGCCTGATTTCAGCGTGAATTCACCGAATTTGAGTGATTTGTTCTCGATCAGAAAACATATAAATTCCTTTTTGTAGTCCTTCATTTCTTATCCTTTCAGTTTTTATCATTAATATCTATAACATCAAGATCGTCCGCAAGTGTAATCTTTCCGCTGAATTTTTCCGCGCATTCCGTTTTAAAATCATCCGTTACCGGATACTGGGCGCTGAAATGGTATAGTACAAGATGCTTTAAACCGCTTCTTTCCGCTACGTTCCCCGCCATCGATGCGGTCAGATGGGTTCTGTTTTCCGCCCGCTCTTTCTCGCTTTCGAGAAAAGTGGATTCGATCAGCGCCAGATCGGCTTTTTCTATGCATTTATAAATACCTTTACACAGGTATGTGTCTCCTGTAAGCGCGATGATCTTTCCCGGCCTGTCTTCCGTTGCAACATCCTTGAGCGTGACTGTCCTACCGTCAGATAGAACGACGGTCTCTCCCTTTTTGAGTTTTCCGCATACAGGTCCTTCAGGGATGCCGTATTCGGCGAGTTTTTCCGGTATCAGATTGCCGGGTTTGTCATCAAATTTTATTCTATAGCCGAAGCAGTCTATCCGGTGCTTTAACAGGGTAGAGGTAACAGAAAAATCGTCGAATCTGTATTCAGAGCCGTCAAGAACTTCGATTATTTCTATCTCGAAAGATAGCTTTGAATTGGTTATCGCCATCGTAAAATCGAAATACTCCTTTATGCCTTTCGGTCCCAATATTGTGATCTTGCCTTCGATCCCGAACATGCTCTTGGTAGAAAGCATCGGTATAAGACCTGCGAAATGATCGGCGTGAAGATGGGATATGAAAATGTATCTGATCCTGCTCAGTTTATATCCTGCCAGGACGAGCTGCCTCTGTGTCCCTTCCGCGCAGTCGAACATAATCCCGTATGTCTCGCAGGCTAACAGGAACGAACTGCAGTTGCGCCTTCTCGTCGGCGCTCCTCCGCTGCTTCCCAGAACTATGAGTTTCATACGGTCTCCCTTATAATTTTTTCAGATCCGCGTATCGGACAAGCAGTTTTTTTATCCCGAAATCATCGAAATCGACAGTTACCACTTTTCTGCCCGCAGTGCCTTCCACATCCAGCACGATCCCCTCGCCAAACTGTTTCGAAAGCACGATGTCTTTTTTTGACAATGGCTGTTCCATCTCCTGATTCAACGCATTTTTCTCATACTTTGTGAATTTATCAAAACGGATCTGGGGTTTATCGGTTTTTTCGTAGCCTGTTTTATCCGTTGAATTATCGGGCAGATCATCGAGAAATCTTGACGGAACATAACCCGTATTGTCGCCGAAATATCTGCTTCTGTCCCGGAAAGTTGAGATGACAAGCTTTTTTCTCGCCCTTGTGACAGCTACATAAAAAAGCCTGCGTTCCTCTTCGAGTTTTAAAGGTTCATCTACCCTGATGAAAGGGAAGAGGCCTTCGTTCATTCCGATTATCAGCACATTGTCATATTCGAGCCCTTTTGCTGAATGAACTGTCATCAGAACTATCTTGTCCTCTCGATTATTGTAAGTGTCAATATCGGATAGAAGCGAAACCGTTGAAAGAAAATCAAGAAGCGAATTTTTGTCTTCAGTGCGCACGAATTCTGACACGCCGCTTAGAAATTCATACAGGTTGTCGATCCTCGAATTCGCCCCGCTTTCGTCCTCAGCCTTCAGATAATGCTCTTTCAAACCCGATTGGTTAAGCATCATTTCAGTGATCTTCTTCGCATTATCTTTTTTCATTTCCGCGGCCGCTTTTTCGATCATACAAATAAAAGCGTTAATTTTTTTTCCGGTAGGGCCGGTAAACTGCCCTTCATCAGCGTTTTTCAGCGCTTTGTAATATGAAGTCCCGTCTGACAGAGCCTGCCGCTTTATTTTCTCCATCGTTGTTTTCCCGATCCCTCTCGGAGGAAAATTGACTACTCTTTCAAACGAAACATTGTCGTCGGGATTTACCGCAAGCCTTAAATATGAGATCAGGTCTTTAATCTCTTTTCTTTCGTAGAACTTCAGCCCGCCTACTACGGTGTAGGGGAGACCGTTCTTCCTTAAGTTCTCCTCGATGATCCTGCTCTGCGAATTGGTTCTGTACAGAACGCATATTTCCTTTAATTCTGACCCGCAGTCAATCATCGAATTGATCTGTGAAACGGTTTTTATGCCTTCCTCGATATCTGTAGGGGATGAGATCAGAACGACTTTTTCGCCATGACCGAAATCGGTAAAGAGGTTCTTGCCCAGTCTCTGCGTATTTTTCAATATCACCGAGTTCGCAGCCTTTAATATATGCCCGGAACTTCTGTAATTCTGCTCGAACTGGATAAGCCCGCAGTTCTTGTGCCTGTCCTTAAATGTCAGTATGTTGTTTATGTCCGCGCCGCGCCAGCTGTATATGGACTGATCCTCGTCTCCGACCACGCAGACATTCTCGTACAGAGCGGAAAGTTGAGTGATAAGAAGGTCCTGAACATAGTTGGTATCCTGATATTCGTCCACGCAGATATACTTGATCCTGTTCTGATAATCGAAAAGAACTTCCTTGTCCTGCTTAAAAAGTTTTACTGTCAGGCACAGAAGATCGTCGAAATCCATCGCGTTGCATCTAATCAGCTCTTTCTGATAGTCCGCATAGATGTCTTTTATCCTGTCGTGAAAATTCTCGTCCGTTCCCGGGTTGTAATCTTCAGGATAGATCAGCCTGTTTTTTAAAAGCGATATTATCGATGCGACTTTCTTTACCGGGAATGACGCAGTGTTAAAATTATTCCGTCTGATCATCTCCCTTACGACCTTTTCGCTGTCATCCGAATCATAGATCACAAAGTTCGAGCCGTAACCGAGAATGTCGGCATGCCTTCTTAATATTTTTGCGCAAAGCGAATGAAAAGTTCCGGCGAATATCATTTTTCCGATCTCGCCGACCCTCGAAACTATCCTTTCGACAAGTTCTCCTGCAGCTTTATTGGTGAAAGTGACCGCCATTATCTCGGAAGGATACGCCTTTTTGGATGAAATGATGTTCGCAATCCTTTCTACCAGCGCTCTCGTTTTTCCGCTTCCCGCTCCGGCTATAATAAGCAACGGACCGTCAATATGCTCGGCCGCTTTTCTCTGGCGTTCGTTAAGCTCGAATTTCATTTCTTCTCTTTTCTGACATTGCGGTCGAACCTGTTCTTGTCGTTGATGTGATCATTTAGATCCACATTAAAATTGTGCGTTCCGTCGCCTTTCGCAACCATAAATAAATACGGAGCATCCGCAGGATCTAATGCGGCTTCTACGGCTTTAACTGAAGGATTGTTTATCGGTCCCGGCGGAAGTCCCTTATATTTGTATGTATTGTACGGATTATCGATGGATGTATCGGTTTTTAACAGCCTTTTCGGCCTGTCGAACATGTACTGAACGGTCGGATCCGCCTGGAGCAGCATCCCTCTTTTCAGCCTGTTGTGATAAACAGCGCTGATAAGCCGGATCTCATCGTAATTCATTACCTCGCCCTGAATTATCGAAGCAAGAGTAATAATTCCGTGTTCTCCAAGCGCATTGTTGTCGATCTTATTCTTCAGCCTGTAAAGCTTCTGCCTGCCCGTATTATACATCCTTTCTATCACGAGATCGATGTTCTCTTCCATGTTGAAATTGTAGGTTTCGGGATATAGGTAGCCTTCAAGAGACTGAGCAGGGATCTTGTATTTATCGAGAACGTCCTGATCGTAAACCCTGTCCATGAAAGCTGCCGAATCGACATCAAGATATTTTTTTAGTGTGCCTGCGATCTCGACGAGCCTTGAACCTTCCGGGATAGTCACGTTCACGGTTATGTTGTTGCCTTCAGAAATCTGTGTTATCAGATCTTTCAGCCTGACAGGTTTTTTTTCAGGATGAAATGTATATTTTCCGTATTTGATCTTTCTGTCTTTCTCAAGCCATTTAGCCGTGAATTTGAATTCGAGATCGGAAACATCAATGTTCTTAGCTCGGAGTATCGAAGCGATCTCATTAAAAGCTGCTTTTTTCGGTATCTTGAATGATACGCTGTCCTGTCCGGAAAAAACGACCTTGTTTATGACAAATCTGTCAGTCCAGAAAAATCCCGTCATTATCACAAAGCCCGTTACAGCTAAAATAAAATATAGGGATCGCATTTTATTCATCAGGCTATTTATCCAGTCCTTTGATTATCTTTTCTACGGCTTCGTTTCTTTTATGCTTCTTTGCCAGTATTTTGATAAGTTCGTAATCTTCAAATTTCGGTTTTTTGTCCGCAAAAAAACTATATTCGACTTTTCCGATCTTTTCGCCGTCCCTGCCGTTCTGAACGTGGATTTTATTCTCGATTCTGCGTGCGTACTTGAATTCTTCTCCGTTATTACCGCCGATAACAAGGTCGTATCCGTCAACATTATCAAGAAGTTTTACTATCCCCTCATTATTCAGATTCGCAAGGATTACAATGAGGTCGGCTTTACCTTTCATTTCGGAAAGGCTCTTTTTAAGATTGTCGAAAGCCTTATCAACAGTGATATCCGATTCTTTTATGACATTCGATCTCATCAGATATTTGAAGTCAGTATTATAGTTAACTGCCGTAACGCCGACCTTTATTCCGTTCGTGAGCTGAATGATCCTGTATCTGTCAATTTTAATCTCTTTGTCTGAGAACTGCAGGTTGGATGAAATGAAATTCAGTTTACCGTTCAGATTATTTTTAAAAAACGGAATGCCGTTATTAAGCTCCTGATCGCCGATCGCACATGCGGAATAACCAAGCGCGGGATAAACGGCGGAAATGATCTCATCATCATTTAAAGATGACCTCATACTTAAAAAATCACCCGTATCTAAGAAAATTGTATTTTCGTCAGCAGTTTTCAGGCTGTCAAAAACCGTTTTTCTCTCGGCAAGACCGCCGAGCCTTTCGACCGGTCATCCGCAGTCTCTAAAATAGCCGTTATTGCTTCCGCTAAAGACTATTACTGCGTTTTTCGGACAGACATATACTGTAAAGCTCATTAAGAGTAGAAATATTATCTGTTTCATAAATTTGTCCTTTAATTAAACAGCTTACAAATATATAGAATTATATTAAATCGTGCAAGTTTTCCTTGAAAAATATCTTCGTGTGAATTAGCTTTCCTGAATGTTTTTTATTAAAGCTGAACATATCAGAAAGACCGGAGCTGTTGCTTACTTTTTTCTTGTTTATATCTATGTGGCGTTCTGTCTTTCCGTACTCAGACTGATATTCTTGTTAAGAGTTTCGCCCGACGTTTTTAGTACAGCTGATTCAGGAGCGATCATTAAAACTTTTCTTGTCGGTCAAAGGTTCGACACTTCCATAATTTCATATTCGCTCCTTATGATCGCAGCGCTTATTATTATAATGTTTATAATATCACTATTTAAGGAAATAGGCAGTTTTATATATAAAACATTAATAATATTCCATATATTATTATTATTCATTATATTAATGACGCAGATAGTCGATATTGAATATTTCAGGACTTTCAGCGGACATCTGACTTTCAGAGACCTTATCTATCTGAATAGCGGTGAAGTTTACGGAACAGTTTACTCAGATTATCCGGTTATTACTTATCTTTCAGGACTTTCTGTCTGTCTCGTCATTTATTATTTTTATCTTAAGCAAATTATTTTTTTGCTGAAACCTGAAAGATCGGCAGCCGGTTTTATAATTCAGGGAGTATCGCTTTTAATTACTGCAGGGATTTTAATTATCGGAGCAAGAGGCGGGATCTCCACTTCAAATCTGAACTGGGGATCATCTGTTTTTTCCGACAACGAAACCTTGAATCAGGCATCTCTGAACGGTATTTTTACGATCGGAAAATCTTATGATCTGTATAAGAAAAGCAAAACTGCTAAAAAAGCCGGATTATATAAGGATATTATTATCGATGAAAATTTAATATCGGATCTCGTTCTCAAAGATGAAATTCATCAGAAAATACAATCAGAGAACGTTCTTCGACGGATAACTAACACCGGATCTGAGAGAAAGGATCTGAACGTGGTATTGATCCTTCTTGAAGGCTGGACATTCGAAAGCGTGAACAGACGAATAGGGGAGATCGAATTGATTCCTTTCTTTAACAGTATAGTAAAAAAGGGCGTTTTTTTTGACAACTGCTACTCAACAGGAACGAGATCGAATAAAGGTATCGAATCTGTCATCTGTTCCGTTCCGTCCCAGTACGGGATCTCAGCTCTAAAAAAGATCGAGTCTAACCGTCCGTTTTTCAGCATACCGGTGATTTTAAAGAACCGGGGCTACGACAATATGTTCATATACGGCGGCGATCCGGAATTCGATAACATGAAAGGTTTTTTAAGGATAAACGGTATAAGCAAATGCATTGGAATGAAAGATATAGATCCCGATGAATCCGCTTCAAAATGGGGAGCCTACGATAAAGATACATTTGAGAGAACTCTAAGTGAGGCTTCAGAAATGAAAGAACCGTTTTTCCAGTTCATCTTTACTCTTTCCAGCCACGAACCTTTTGATCTTCCTTCGGATTTTCCAAAAAAGCTGGATGAATCAGTACCCGGTAATAAATATCTGAATTCATTAATGTACGCGGATACATCTCTTGAATACTTCATAAGTTCCTTTTCAAAAAAGCCGTTCTATAAAAATACCGTCTTTGTTCTGATTTCAGATCACGGCCGGAACAGGCACTTCAAAGAAGTTCCGATGGACAGAGAGAAATTCCATATACCTTTCCTTATATATTCAGAGAGCGGGTTATTTTCTGATCTTAAAGGAAAAGTCTCTCACACCCTGTGTTCTCAATACGATGTGCTGCCGACTTTGATGGGTCTGCTCGGTGGTGAATATGAAAACGCGTCGTGGGGAAGAGACCTGATTAAAAATCCGGATGGGGGATACGCTTATATGACTGACGGTGATAAGCTCGGTCTTATTATAAACGATACTCTTCTTGTCAGAACTTCAGGGGTTGAACCGCGTTTTTATGGTCCGCTGAATAATCTTATAGAATACAACAAAGATTCGCCCGGGCTGGACAATAGAAAACACATTCTCGGCAATATTCTATATTTTTCTACTGAATATCTGAACCGTCAGGTCCACGGACAGTAGAATAAAAGCAAAGAAATTATCTTCTTGATAAATAAGATTATTTTAGTGATATTTACAAAAAAATAAATTTATAAATTGTTCGGAGAACGGAATATGTTTGAAAAACTGTGTGGAAAGATCGAAGGAAAAGGAAATTTTACAATTAAAATCCCTGTGCCTGCAATAGGCTGTGGAGTTTTAGGGCTCTCATTCGCAAAAATGGATGTAAACATGGGAAAATACGCATCCCAGCTTCTTAAAAGCCTGGAATATAGAGGTTATGACTCGACGGGAGCGGCTATACAGGACGATAAAGGGAATATTAGTCTTAAAAAAGATGTGGGCGCTCCGTCCGATCTCGTAAAAACACTCGGAATAACCGATATGAAAGGAAAAATTTTCTGCGGACAGGTTAGATGGGCGACTTTCGGCGCTGTAACAAAAAACAACGCACAACCTCACGAAGTTAAATGCAAAAAGCATATTTACGGAGCTCATAACGGAAATATTACGAACACAAGTTCTCTCAAAGAATTTTTAACGAATCAGGGACACAAAGTAGTAAGCGATAACGACGGAGAAATGCTCGTTCATACCGTCGAGCATTATTTCGATCTTCATCTAGAAAAATTTAAAGAAAAACAGAATTCCGACAGAGAAATTAGAAGGGAGTGCATGAAAAAAGCTATTCTGAGCGCGTCCGAGAAAGTCGTAGGCTCTTACGCCGCTGTTATAGTCGATCCGGTGACGGAACTTTCTTATGCGATCAAGGCCGGAAGCAGTCTTTATGCCGGAAAAGGAACAGCAGAGGGAAATGATTTTATACTTCTTTCTTCGGACCTTACCGCAATCTTAAAGTTCACGAAGAACATCATAGATCTGAAAGAGGGTACGTTCATCGAGTATTCAAGCAGTGAATATAATGTTTACAGCTTTAAAGGCCTTAAATGGAAATATAAGGACGGAAGCGTAAAACAAATAAAAAAGGGTGATAGTATAGATGTTCCTGTAACAAGGAGCAAGCTCAGAGCCGAAGATACGGAGCTGATACCGCCGTTCAGATTCTTTATGCATCAGGAGATATTCAACCAGGTTGACAGCTCGAGAAAACTGATCGCCTTTTTCAACAAAGGAAGCGAAAGCACAAAAGCGATCAAGGACGTTCTGGAAGTTCTTAAACTTGTGGATTTTGTAACTGCAGCTTCTAAATCGATATATCGAGCTGATACTTTATTAAAACAGATCGAGTTATTCGAAAAATTCAGGTCATCAAAGGAATTTAAAAAAATATCGGAAAAGATCAAATCAGACATTCCTGATCTTATCGAGAGGGTAAACAAGAAAAAGTTCATAAATACGGAATTTTTCTCAACTTACTCGAATATATTTCTGGATGTAATTTCAGGAAGGGAATATACAAAAGACAACGTGCTTACTTCAAAGATCCTGGATGTTGGAGCGGAGATCAGGGAAATGGATAAATTCCATCAGCACGCTGACAGATTCGCTGAAACGATCTTCAATGCATGGAAGAATCAGGAAAGCATCTATACTGTTTCTTGCGGAACGTCCTACAACGCTACAAAAACAGCCGCGCTGTTCTTTAATGAGATCGCAGGCATAAAATTCACGCCTATACTGCCGGGGAATTTCAGGGGGCAATATTCAAATTCGATAAGAGAGAACGATGTTATCATAGGTGTAAGTCAGAGCGGCGAGACCAAAGACCTGATCGATATATTTAATGATATCGAAGCGGCGGGTATAAATGTGAAAAGAATAACGATAGTGAACAACGAGAATTCTACGCTAGCTCAGGAGAAAAGCGATTTCTATCTGCCGATCAAATGCGGACCGGAGATAGCAGTACCTGCGACAAAAAGCTATATGAATCAGGTACTACTGCTTTATTATCTAGCCATTAAGGTCGGAGAATTCAAGATGTCCCACATGAAAAAAGGATCGGAACAGACCGCTTTAAAAAGAGAACTTGAAAGAAGAAGAGAAACTCTGAATTTTATACCTGACCTTATAGATGAAACGATAAAGACAACAGAAACTCAGGTAGAGATAATGGCCGATTCGCTGTTCATGCAGCCAAGCATACACATCCTGGCCACAAAGATAAGTTCTGTTGCGGAAGAAGGTGCATTAAAGATCAGAGAAACTGTTCTTAATCATACTCAAGGTATTGAAAGTTCGGAATTCAAGCACGGTCCTAATACGATACTTGGATTCAATACGATATTCGGTACTAAAGACCTTGAATATTTCATTAAATACAACAAAAACCTGATCTCATACGCTCTTGAAAGAACTCAAAAAGAGAAGCTCGGCGAGAAAGATACAGCCAAATTGATATCCGATCTCAGTTCTTATATCTTCGAGCCTGTAAAACCTTTCAACATTTCAGCAAAAGCCCAGAAAATATTCGATGACGCGATCAATAAATTCGATTTTATAGAAAATCTTGATACTAACTATCCTCTCGCATTCCTTACTGGACCCGATCAGAGAGACGTAAATTTAACTATATCTCAGATCAACACTCATAAGATCAGGGGAGCCAACACATACCTTATAGCCGAAGAGAATGATAATCTTATTCAGAACTGCAGATCAGTCCCTGAAGGCAACAGCGATTATGAATTTATTTACGTAAAACTCCCTAAAACAGATGATACGCTTCTTGCTACGTTCTCCGGAATGGTCGTACTTCAGCTACTGGCTTTAAAAATGAGCATTAAAAAAATGAAATACCTTAATAAGCTTCACATTCCGATGCACGGGGTTCATCCGGACGTCCCCAAAAATGTTTCTAAAAGTATTACGGTTGATTAGGTAATATTTCTTAAACAGGCAAAGGCGGAGTTCGATCCGCCTTTTTTATTTTCTCCAAAATAAATAATTCTCAATATAAATATCAGGATCATTACGGATTTTCAATTATAGAAAATCTCACAGAATTCTAATGAATTCACATTAATTCTGTTTACAAACTGATTATTCACAAAACTAATCACAAATCGATTTTATAACATTGCATCTTACAATCAATATGCAACATACCGAATAAACAGTACAAAAAAGGGCAAAATCAAGTCAGCTACAAGCGGTGTCGTATAATATATATTATGTAAACTTAAAGCGGTTTTTAATATGGTTTTCCCGTTTTTCTTTCTCCCTGTTTTAATTCTGTAAATATATCTTTCAATTATTTCGTAATATGAATTATTCCGAATGTCGGATAAATCCTTTAATGCATCCAGTTTTCATTTTTTGATCGCTTTCTACATTATCCCCCGTAAAAAGCTTTTAAAATTCTTATCAAAAATAATTGACATTCTTTTTATATTTTCTTAAATTAGCCCCGCAGTATAAAAAACAGGGAACTAAAATGTATAACTTCTTATTGTTCATCTTCGTCGTAAACACTTTCATTCTAATGATCATTATTCTTATGCAGTCAGATAAAAGCAGCGGTCTGACCGGAACTTTCGGCGGCGTAAGCGGTGCTGCGTCCTCGACTTTCGGCACAAGAGAAACCGTAACTTTTCTCCACAAAATGACAATAATTTTAACAACCACATTTTTCATCCTGGCGATAATACTCGGATTAATGTCTAAAGCTGAATTCGGTGATAAACAGAATTTCGACCAGAGCGTTATTATGCAGAAAAAAGCCGATTCTCCTGTTTCCGGTTTGCCTTCTCTTCCTCAAACAACTTTGCCTGTGAGCGGTCAGACAGATAAACCGACAGAACAACCTTCTGCTCCCGTTAGTCCGGTTGAGCCGGGAAAATAATTCAAATGCTGGAGTGGTGGAATTGGTAGACACACCATCTTGAGGAGGTGGCGCCCTAGGGTGTAGGAGTTCAAATCTCCTCTTCAGCACAAAAGTCCGGAAATTTCCGGACTTTTTCTTTTGTTCTAATTCTTCTAATACCTGACTTATATTTTGAAAAGCGGAAACGCACTCAATTTTTATCGCAGGTACGTAGCAGCTACATATTATAGTGAAATTAATGCCGGCAGCAGCCGGTTGCGGTCCGCTTAGAAAAATGATAGGTCAGGTATTATGTAAACTATCCGTTATATAAATTATGTATTGAAATTATTAAATAAAAAGCATAAATTGAAATGTTGTGTAATAAACAGGAGCGATTGATGGCGCAAAGGACATTCATACTCGACACGAACGTGCTGCTTCACGATTATAACTGCCTAAAAGGTTTCGATCAGGACGATATCGGAATACCCATTACCGTTCTGGAAGAACTTGACGAATTTAAAAAAGGCCACGATCAGTTGAATTTTAACGCAAGGGAATTCACCAGACAGATAGATGAGATCTCCGGAGGAGAAAACGGTTCTAAAAAAGACCTTTTTTCTGAAGGTATCCCAATTGGAGAAAACAGAGGTAAAGTTTTTATCCTGACTGACGTCAGCTTCAGAGAAGGATTCGGCAATAAATTCGTTTCTGAAAAAGAAGACCATCATATCCTGGCCGCCTGCTATAATTTTCTCCAGGATCACCCTGACAGAGAAGTGATCTTCGTAACGAAAGATGTTAATCTGAGATTAAAAGCTAGAGCTTTAGGAATTACCGCTAGAGATTATCAGATAGGCAAGATCAAAAGCGCTGAAGACCTGTTCACGGGAATCGAGCTGATGGAGGATATGGATGAAACCACTATCAATTTATTATATCAGAAGAAGAAAATATTAAAAGATGATTTCTTAAAAGACAACGATGCTAAAAATATTACTCTTAAACCGAATCAGTATTTCGTTCTCAAGTCGAACGATAAGTCTGCCCTAGCTAAATATGATAATTTCAATCAGGAGATCGCTCTTGTAGAATCAAAGGAAGTATTCGGTATCAGACCCAGGAATTCCGAGCAGATATTTGCGATAAACGCGCTTTGTGACGACAGGATCAAGCTGGTCACGATCTCAGGAACCGCAGGAACCGGAAAAACGCTGATCGCTCTGGCCGCCGCTCTGGAGAACAGAAAAGCATACAAACAGATATATTTAAGCAGGCCTATCGTTCCGTTAAGCAACAAAGATATCGGTTATCTTCCCGGAACCGCGCAGAATAAGGTGGAACCATACATGCAGCCTCTTTACGACAATCTGCAGTTCATTCAGAATAATTTTAGCGAAGGTTCGGATAAATATGAGATCATCAACGAAATGCAGAAAAGGGAAAAGCTGGTTATTTCGCCTCTCGCGTACATTAGAGGAAGGTCTTTGAGTAATGTATATTTCATTGTTGATGAGGCGCAGAACCTCTCCCCTCACGAAGTAAAAACCATCATTACAAGGGCAGGCGAGGGAACAAAGATCGTATTCACAGGTGACGTATATCAGATCGATTCTCCTTATCTTGATTCCGAATCCAACGGGCTTTCATACATAATCGACAAACTGGACTATCAGGACCTCTACGCTCACGTTACTTTAAAGAAAGGTGAGAGGTCTGTTCTTTCAGAAATAGCTTCAAAATTATTATAATTTAAGGAAAAACATGGAAAGCGTATCAACAGAATATGTAAAACCGAAAGCCTTTCTTATTGGCGTCTGCATGGACAACCGGGAATATGAAAAAGCTCAGAGATCGCTTGAAGAACTCGAAAGGCTGGCTGATACAGCAGAGATCGAAGTAGTAGAAAAATTTATACAGAACAGAAAAGCTATAGATAAGGCAACTTACGTCGGGAAAGGGTTTCTGGAAGACATTAAAGCGAAAATGGAAATGGCTGATGTCCAGCTCGTAATTTTCGACAATGAGCTCGCCCCTACCCAGGCCAGAAACATGAAGAGAGACTTCGAAATTGAAGCTCTTGACAGGACAGAGATCATTCTCGACATTTTCCAGATGCACGCAAAAACTAAAGAAGCCAAGCTTGAAGTCAAACTTGCCGAACTTAAGTATCAGCTGCCGAGGTTGAAAAAACTGTGGTCACACCTCGACAGGGAAAGAGGCGCATCAGGCAGCGCTTCCGGTGCATCCCGCGGAATGGGTGAAAAACAGATCGAAGTTGACAGAAGGATCGTAAAGGACGAGATCAGATTCATTACTCATGAGCTTGAAAGAATCATGACACAGAAGATAACTCAGAGAAAAAGCAGAGAGAACGCCAAAAAGGTTTGCATAGTAGGTTATACTAACGCAGGTAAGTCTTCTTTATTTAATAAGTTAACAGGCGAAAATGTACTGGTTGAAGATAAGCTCTTCGCCACACTTGATTCAACCGCACGCGCCCTTGAGATCGGCAGAGGAGACAGTATTGTACTTTCTGATACTGTCGGTTTTATTTCAAACCTTCCCCACAGCCTGATAGCTTCGTTCAGAGCAACTTTAAGGGACGTTATGGATGCGGATCTTCTGATACATCTTGTCGATATTAATGACGAGAACTGTGAAGAACACATAAAAGCCGTCAAATCCGTTCTTAAAGAGATCGAAGCGAATAACATACCTTCGCAGATAGTTTTCAACAAGATCGATCTTCTCGGTGAGTACAGAGTAAAAGAAGAGGTTTTCGCAGATGTTTATACCGGTTCCCTTTTTATATCGGCGGTTACCGGCGAGAACATTGATTTACTTCTCGCAAAAATTGACGAAAAACTTAATCAGGCTTCAAGACTTAAGCTTCTATTTCCCTTCGAAGAACAAAAGCTGATAGCGAACCTTCACGAATACGCGACGGTTATCTCGAAAGATTTCACCGATTACGGTGTTTCTGTTGAAGCAGTAGTCAACAAAGAGGACCTATATAAGATCAAGAAGTTCATCGCAGGTTCTGAAAATTAGAGCTTTGGCGAAACATCTTTTTTAAATAAATTTCTTGCAGATTTCATTTTTTTTTCATATTTTTAGAACTTCGTTATCTGTAGCTGAGTACGTAGTAAATGGATACAATGCGCAAATATATTTTTCACTGCGATTACAGATATTCGCTGAGCGATGACTGTTTTCTCGTGTGGATAGAAATATGCGATTATGACAAAGGTCTGGAAAAATTCGCGACAAAAGAGGATATAAAAGATATCTTTTTCAAAAAGAATATCCCCTTTCTCGATACTGTCAGCGCTGATTTTTACATACCTCATCAGGATAATATAAGAATCCTGAGCACTGTTGAATCTCTACATCCCGATCTCGCTATAAATAAGGATAAGGTTCAGTATCTAAAAAAATACATAGACTGCGCTCTTGTTCCGTGTTATGAGTTCTGCTATTTCGTAAAAGCGCTGAAGAATATCCGGAATTCCTCGCTTTCCCCGTCATTTAAATATTACGATAAGTTCCAGGAATTCGTGCGCGAACTTATTGATAAAAAATACTATGTACCCGGTTTTTACATAGAAGGCGATTACTACAATTTTGTGTACTACCCATATTTAACACCCGAAATAAAAGGTAGAATGGCTGTATTTTACGATAATCTACCTCTGATATCGATATACGGAAAAGGATTTATCGAGGAAAAAAGATCTTTCGTCGACAATCTGCTGATGGCATGCCTGAACTCAACAACGGATTTTCTAATGACAAAAGGAGATGCCCCAGAATTTTCTGATAAGGTCCTAAGGGCGAGCAGCATAGCGCATTTAGTTATTAAAGACAGCGGCGTAAAGATCTGCGGTTTTAATTACTCGGAATGGAAAAACTGGGCCGGGCGGATAGCGTCGGAACATATTCTGCTTCTCGCTTTTGAGAAGACCGAGAACGGTCTGTGGAGAATATTTTACGGATTAAAATCCGGAGATAAAACATTTCATGCACGAGAGATCTATGATTCTGATGATAACAATTTAAAAACGTTTTTCATTCTCGAACTTGTAAGGATCTCTCAGTTCTCAAAATACATCAAAGACTCTCTGCTCTCCCCTTCTCCCTGCTATGTTGATATTACTGAGGACGAACTTCTCGAATTTTTAAAATATGATGCCGGAATGCTTGGGAACAACAGGGTCAGGATCCTCTATCCCCAGTTCTTTCAGAACATTCATAAGATAAGGGCGAAAATAAAGTTCAAAAGAAAGAATTCAGTTCATTTCTCAAAGGGAGCGATATCGAGAGCCGTGCTTGATTTTGACTGGCAGCTTTACGCGGGAGATATCCTCATTGACAAGAACATGATGGATGAGATCCTTAAAACGGATCAGGAATTTATAAAGATCGGAGACAGATATATTGAACTCGACAGCCTTGCTCTAAAAAGGATCATATCTAACCTCAGATCGGAAGAGGCTGCGCGTTCTGAAGGTGTTGCTTTTTTCGAAGCTCTGAACTATGATCTTGAAGAAGATGTCGAGATAGACAAGTCAGAACTTTTCGACGAGATAATTTCAGGAAAAGACCTTAACAGGAACCTTACCCATGTAAAGGAGATAAAAGGATTCGTAGGCACTCTCAGAGAGTATCAGGAAAAAGGCGTTTCATTTCTGTCATATCTTGATGAACTGGGATTCGGAGCTATACTGGCTGACGATATGGGACTTGGAAAAACAATTCAGATCATAGCCATGCTGCTTCATAAAAAGAAGCAGGATCCGGCGCTTATCGTAGCTCCGACCACACTATTATACAACTGGGAAATGGAACTGAAAAAATTCGCGCCGGAACTAAAGTCCTGTCTGCATTACGGCGTTAACCGTGAAAAAAATATCTCCGGCATCGTAAAAAACAACGATATTATAATATGCAGCTACGGGATCGTAAAAAGGGATCTCGACCTGCTTCTTGAACATACTTTCTCTTATGTCATCATAGACGAAGCCCAGTACATAAAGAACGCTTCGAGCGATCAGGCTAAAGCCGTAAAAAAACTTAGGGGCGGGAATAAATTCGCCCTAACCGGAACTCCTATAGAGAACAGACTAATGGAACTCTGGTCTATCATGGACTTCGTCAATCCGGGACTTTTATTGGGAAGCCGTGAGTTTTTTAACAAGTATGAATTCCCGATTATGAAAAATGAAGATGATCTAAAGAGGAAGCAGCTTCACGAAATTATCTCCCCGTTCGTTCTTAGAAGGATGAAGACAGATAAGGACATCATAAAAGATCTGCCCGATAAACAGGAGATCAAGATATTTCTTCCTCTTACGGACGAGCAGGCCGTTCTTTACGATAATGAGATAAGAAAGGTAGAGACCGAAATGGAACGCTCCGACGGCAGGATAGCTAAAACCAATATGCTAGCCACAATAACGAAGCTGAAGCTTATCTGCAATCATCCTTTAAATTACCTGAACGATAATTCGCCCGAGAACCTCAAAAAAAGATCGTCAAAACTTGACAGCCTTGTAGAAATGGTCAACACAATAGAGCAGGAAGGCCGTAAATCCATCATCTTTACTCAGTTCATAGAAACAGGCAGGCTTATTAAAAGAAGGCTGACCGCTGAACTTAATAAAAAAGTCCTGTTTTTCCACGGATCCTTAGATCTTGAAGACAGAAGGGACATGATCGACGAGTTCGAGAAAGACGAAA
This sequence comes from bacterium, assembly GCA_029559475.1. GTDB lineage: Bacteria > UBA4055 > UBA4055 > UBA4055 > UBA4055 > UBA12480. The sequence goes on along the minus strand of JAKQBN010000050.1, from coordinate 29,732 downwards.
GCATTCCTGCAATGGTACTTTCTTTAAAAGCGGGTGGTCTCGGGCTGAACCTGACCATGGCGAATTATGTTTTCCATTTTGACAGATGGTGGAATCCCGCTGTTGAGAATCAGGCTGTAGACAGAGTTCACAGGATCGGTCAGAAAAGAAACACTTTCGTTTATAAGTTTATCATTAAGGGTACTCTGGAAGAAAGAATAGACGAGCTTATTGAGAGTAAGATCAAACTTTCTGACGGGATAATACCTAAAGGCGACAGCATAATCGCGGAACTGACAGAAAAAGAATTCATAAAATTAATTCAAAGGCCTTAAATTGGAATTTGACAATAAACAAGCCTGGTGGTACGATAAATTCTACGAAAAACTTTATAACGATTCGAATATAACCAAATTCAATCTGGGCAGAAAACTTTTTAATAAAAGGGCAATAACATATCTTTCTATCGAAAAGAACGAAGTGGAGGCTTCGGTTTATGACGGAAAGAAGATTTATTTTGATACTTCGATAATTTTTTCACTTATAAATTACAGCGAACTTGAAATACTGGAAAGGATCTTCAGGGACAATACTCACTTCGCGCTTGAACTGATAAACGGGGTATTCCCGCCTGAACTTTACAGGCTTATGAAAGACAGCGATATAAACATTTTCCCTTCATGGAATGATCTGACTCACAAATGCTCCTGCAAAAAGCTTAAAAAATGCGAGCATGTTTCCGCCGTGCTGCACAGAATATTCAATGAAGTGATCTTTGAACCTCTGCTGCTTTTCAATCTAAGGGGGCTCGATACGAGCGTACTGTTCTCGATATTCATGAACGATCCTGATTTTACATTAAGCGAGATCCTGCCGCCGAAAGAAATGACGATAGATCACTACAGGGTAAAAAGCTCGGTCTTCGACACGTCGGATATAGATCCGGCAAAATATTACGGAGTTGAAATTCCTGATGCCGACCTTTCAGACATCAGAAATTCAGGTCTTACAGAATCGAAGGTGTTCCACGGAAAGATCCGAGACGAGTTCTACGACATTTACGAAAGCATGACCGATATTATTAAAACGAACATTAAAAAATACTGACGGAAAGATTATGAAACCAAAGGTTCTTACGATCATTACAGACGGTATCAACTGCAACGCTGAAACAGGCAGGGCATTCGAGCTTGCCGGAGCCGTGAACAAAGAAGTGCATCTAAATCTGCTACTCGACGGAACGAAAAAGATAACCGATTATAACATCCTTTCGTTTTCCGGCGGTTTCTCGTACGGCGACGATGTAAAAAGCGGAAAAATATTCTCTTTAAAACTTTTAAAGCTGAAAGACGATCTTGTCTCATTTCTTGAAAAAGGAAATCTTACAATAGGGATCTGCAACGGATTTCAGGTACTTACGACCCTTGGCGTTATACCATACAACACGATCGGAGAACCTCAGGTCTCGCTGTACTGGAACGACAGCGCCAGATTTGAATGCAGGTGGGTCGATCTGACCGTACCCGAAAACATCCGTTCGCCATGGCTGAAAGACATGAACGGGAAAAAGATAAAGATCCAGGCCGCTCACGCGGAAGGCCGTATCCTTACGCGTACTGATGATGAATACGAAAAACTCTTCGAAAAGTCTCTTGTAGCCTTCCAGTATGTAGATCCGTCAGGAAAAGTGACCGAAGAATACCCGTACAACCCGAACGGATCGAAAAAAGGGATAGCGGGTCTTGTTGATGTTACAGGGAACGCTCTGGGAATGATGCCCCATCCGGAAAGAAATTCAGAAAAATTCCAGCATCCTAATTTCAGGGATACTGATCCGGATACCGAGCCTGACGGTTTAACGATATTTAAAAATGCTGTTAATTATTTCAGATAAGCAAATATGAAAAAATGGATGAAACTAATAGCGCTTGAATGGTTCGTACTAAGAAAAGATCCGAAGGTCAGAATAAAACTCATGATCAGTTTTCTGCTCGTGCTTTACGTTCTTCTTTTCTCAATGGTAGAGACCGGCTCGAATGTTTTACCCTTTTTCTTTTTCGGATTTTTCTTCGTTTCTCCGCTGATTGATTACAGCTTTTATATGCAGAGGGTCCGCAAAAGATTCCCGGTTCTCTTAGGTAAAGGCTATACTCTTACTCAGATTTTTCTTGCAAAAACAGCGGTGATATTCGCGGCCGGACTGGTTTCGGGGACCATTTTTACTTTACTGGCGCTATATCTGAACAGACCAGGCATACTTCATGCGCATTTTGAAAACCGGTATTTAATTTATTTCATCACTGTAGCGGTATTCAGTCTCTGGATGATAGTATTCAGCGGACTTATCCAGACGCGTTTCGAAATAATTTTTCCTTTGAGACTGTTAAACATAATGGCTTTTATTCTTTTCGTAAATTTCCAGACAAGCGTTGTTGACGGGTTCCTGCAGTCGTATAATTCGGTGATAATCGCAGTGCTTCTGATACTCACTGCTCTGTCATTTTTTCTGGCAGGTAGATTAAATAAAGACAAGATCGTATAGGGATAAATAATGCTTACAAGTTTTCTTCCATACTTTCTTCTTTATCCAGAGATCCATTACAGGTTCAGGTTCTTTAAATTCTCAAAATACTACGTAGAAGAACCCGAGATTCTGATCGACATGCCATATAAAACCAAAAGCGGAAAACTTCCCGTTTATCTGATCATAAAGGACGCAGACCTCTTCCCCGTCAGGCTCTGGGCTGTAAAGCTCCATTTTGTTTTCGGGGACGGATCTTTATTCACGAAAACCTTTATGATCAACGAGCTGATCAATGATCCGCTTTATTTTAGGGAATTCACTTTCGATTTTCAGGACAAAAAGGGATTCGTGAACGTTAGCGCGGAGATAGCGGTCTATATTAAAGAATCGTTAAAAGAAATTATAAATGACAATTTCAAAGAGATCCCGTCATTTTTCGAAGTCTATCTTTCGGACAATGAGGAGCTTTTCGATAACTATATTCAGGGAGATCTGCATTATCATTCATTTTACACACGGGATCAGGTAGAATTCGGAGCTCCCGTAAAGGCTGCGGCCGGATGCGCGAAGGCATTGGGACTGGATTTCTTTGCCGTAACCGACCATTCGTACGATCTTGACGACAAGCGTGATAACTATCTAGAGAACGATCCGGAGATCCCCAATTTTAACGACATGAGAAGTTCATGCGATGAGCTCTCCGACGATGAATTAACGATAATACCCGGCGAAGAGGTCACGGTACGTAATGCAAAGAACAGGAACGTGCATCTGCTCGTTTATGACGATGAGTATTTTAAAGGGAGCGGAGACGGCGCTGAAAGATGGCTGAGAACAAGAAGTGAGAATTCTATTGAAGATGTGACTAGCGCTATAAAAGATACATCTCTCGCGGTTGCCGCCCATCCGTTCAATAAGATCCCGAGGCTGGAATATTTTTTAGTAAAAAGAGGAATTTGGACAGCTGAAGACGTTCTAAATAACAATATAGGTCATATTCAGATACTGAACGGTGAATATGACGCGGATTTTTTTACGGGTCTTGAGAACTGGGTGCAAATGCTTCTCGCGGGAAACAGGGTCTTAATTACCGCCGGTAATGACGCCCACGGGAATTTCAACGTTTTCAGGCAGGTGAAAATGCCCATGTTCAGGCTTACATCAGAGAAGAAACAGTTATTCGGAAAATGCAGAACCGTAGTCTTCTCGTCTTACAGAACAAAGGAAAGTATTCTATCGGCAGTCAAGTCGGGTAATATGTACATCACGAACGGACCTCACATTCTTTTTACTGTAAGGGACGCGGACCGTCAGTACGATCTGGGCAGTTCTTTTAATGCGGTTTCTGATAATATCGAAGCTGAATTATTCGTAAATTCATCAGATTATTCCGGACATCTCAGATCAGTTGTCATCTATAAAGGAAATATCGGCTCCATTGAAGAAAAAGTGTTATGGCAGCAGGAATTCACAGATAATATATACAGCTTTAACGTGACGATTCCTCTCCAAAAAGCTAAGACCGATCATTACATTAGGATCGTTGTATGCACGTCTTTCACTTTAAATAACGGTCAGCAGCTTGAGCACAGGGCATATTCGAATCCGGTGTGGATAAATAAATAAACGGAGAAATATTTATGAGCAGGATCGTACAGGCGATTATGATTTTTATGTTTACAGCACAGATTTTCTGCCAGTCTGACGAAAGCTCGAACCTAACCTACGGTATGAAGCTTTATAACGATAAGATATTTGATGTCGCTGTAACTCAGTTCAAAAGCTTTATGGAACAGTACGGCTCCAGCGTCTCGGCCCCGAAAGTCCAGTACTATCTTGCCGAAGCATACCTCGCACTCAACGATAAAGAAAACGCGCTTAAAAACTACCAGAAACTCATTCTCGATTATCCGAAATCCGAATTCTGCGAAGCAGCTATAATTAAAACAGCCGATCTTCACAAAGAAAACGGTGAATTGGAAAAATCAGCCCGTTATTATCTGCAGCTTAAAAATTATTTCCCGTCTTCAAGCCGGATACCTGAATGCTATTATAAGGCCATAGCGCTTTTCAATGAGGCCGGAATGGCTGAGAATGCAAAGGATAATGCGGCTCTGTTAAATAAAACCTATCCTAAAAACAACTTCACGAAACTTTCACAGCTTATATTAGCAGAAATATATGAAAAAGAAGGCCAGCCGGCGCTTGCAGACAGAATATATTCGGATGTTCTGCGTTCAGCTTCGGGTGAAATAACGGCCTCAGCAGGCTTAAAGTACTCTGATTTCCTTTTAAGGCAGAACGATGTTTCCGGTGCAAAAAGAACGCTCAGATCGGTTTTTAAAGAAACATCCGCAAAAGACGACAGTTATTATCCCGTTCTGATCAAACTGAGCGAAATTCTGCTGCTTTCCGGAGGATACGAAGAAGCTTTAAAAATAGTCGACACGGAAAGATCAGTGCCTGAAAATTATAAGAAGGCAGTTCTGAATATAAAAGGCGATGCCGAATTTTTCAAAAAAGACTATAATAAAGCTCTTTTATCTTTTGAACAGGCGCTTGGATCGGGAAAAGATCCTTTACTTGAGATGAAAATAGCTCATACGCTTTCCGCACTTAATCAGTTCGAGAAATCCGGCGATGTTTTCCTTATCCCGGCCGGCGATAAAACTTTTATTGAAAAAGATCCCGATATCGTCAGAACCGCCCTTTTAAATTCGTCAGAAAACTATTTTAAGGCTAAAAAGCACGAAAAAGGAATTGGTGCTCTTCAGAAATATCTGGAGCTTTTTCCCGGCGATCAAGCTTCAGGAAAGATCAATTATATGATAGGCAGATCGTATTTCGATTCAGGAAAATACGCTTCCGCATACGAGATCCTTCGAGATCATTTTCTGAGTTTCCCTTCTTCTGTATTTGCTGACGATGCCGTTTTTTCCTGCGCTGAATCAGCTTTCAAACTGCAGAACTGGGAAAAAGCTTACGAGCAGTATGATCTTTTAATAAAAATGTACGGAGCTTCGGAATTCAGATCAATATCTGAAACAAGGATAAAATATCTTCTGGAAAATAAACTCAGGAGTCCTGAATTAAACGACAAACTGGCGGATCTTGCTTCGAGATCGTCTTATGAGGAGAACAAACAGAAACTTTTTTTAGACTGGTCGAGGTTCTATTTTAACGATATGAAAGACTATGTCAGAGCCGGCGAGTTTTTAGAAAGATATGTTACCGCGACCGGGAACAGGGATAACGGAACAGAAGTAAGGTTCATAAGAGCCGTTTGTAAATTAAGGCTGAAAGAAAAGGAAAAAGACGAGCTGAAAACAGCCGCGGATATATTAAGGGGTATAATTTCAGATCCGAATTCGCAAAAGAACTGGAAATTCAAAGCATGCTCGGAATTATTGAGCATTGCGGATAAGATCTGGGAAGCTAACGAGCTGAGTTCGATCGCCGGAGAAACAATGGAAGCAGTTCAGAGAGAACAGCTCGACGATCCCGACGGAACTCTTTCGTTCAGATATTTTCAGCTTAAGACAAAAAATTCGAAACAACCTGATCTGATAAATAAAATAAACAGTATCTTCAAAACGAAGACAGGATCTGTTTACTATGATGCCGCGACATACATGATCGCATCGCTTTACAGAGCTGACGGTAATGTGTCAGCTTCAGATGAGCTGCTGAAAAATTTATCAAGGTCACCGGACGCTCAGATCGCTTTCAAAAGCCTGAATACTCTTGCGGATTCTCCGAATGAAAAAGCTGAAAATAGAATTACTTATCTTAACACGATCGCCGCAAATTACTTTTATGCATCCGATCCTGCCGGACTTTCAGAACGAAAGGCGGGTGTGTTTGCTTCTGACGGGAAGTATGAGAAAGCTCTTGCCATATATTCTGAACTCCAGAATGATATTGATAAAGGCAATATTTCATCTTCGTGGAGCATCAGTGACAGGGATTATTCAAAATTCATCGCGGATATTTATTTTAAGATGAGCGATCTTAGAAGAGCTGAAACCTTTTATCAGAAAGCGCTTATTTACAAAAACTCGGGTTCGGAAAAGCAGTACATTCTTCAGAAACTATCTGAAATATACAGAAAACAGAATAATCAGACAGCGCTCGAAGAGAATTTCAGGGCTCTGAGCTCTCTGACCGGCGGAAGCAGCGGTTATGAAGCCGCTCTCGCTCTGGCCGATATTGAAGCAGAAAAAGGGAATTACGACAAGGCCATAGCTCAATATAATGAGATCATGAAAAAATCCGATCCGTCAGATAAAAAAGCCGTTGAAGCAAAAATAATAAACTCGACCTACGCAAAACAGCACATTACTCAGGCTGACGGTCTTCTTAAAGAATTTCAGAAAAAACACAAAGACAGCTACGACAGAGAAATATTCGATCCGGAATTCTATCTTTCCAAAGCCAACGCTTTTTTATCGCTGAACGATAATGATAAAGCTCTCAAAGCCTATAAAGCACTGCTGAGCGATTTTCCGAAAAGCCTTCTTGTGCCGAAAGCGCTTTACGGTCAGGCTGTCTGTCTTTACAATATAGGTAAAAAGGACGAGGCTTTTGAGATATGGAAGAACGTCGTTGATAAATATCCGGAAGACGAGATAGCCGTTGAGACCAGCTATCATCTCGGCGCTATTTATAATAACCGCGAGGAATTCGATAAAGCAATAGAATCGTTCCAGAAGATCATAAAGTATCCTAAGGATCACAGACTGAAAAAGAATACGTACAAGAACATCATCGACCTTTATCTGAAGCTCGGGTTCAACGACGCGGGCGGGAAATTGATCCGGGAATATATATCAAAATATCCCGATGAGGATGATGTTTTCCAGAAGAGGATAGAGATCGGTAATATATATCAGCGGAACGAGGAGTACGATACGGCTCTGGACTATTTCAAGCGTCTGCTCTTCGAAGCGAAAGGCGACGATGAGGCCGCATGTCAGTTCTTTATAGCGGAAACATATATGATGATGAAAAATTACAGGCAGGCTATAACGGAATTTCTGAAGGTTAAATATTTAAGTAAAACTGATTCGCCTTTTGAATGGAAACTGACATCGATATATAAAACAGCTCTATGCTACGAAGAACTGAACGAATTCGACAAAGCTCTCGAACTTCTGAACCAGATCGCAAAAGACCACGCTGCCGATTCGTACGGCAGACAGGCTAAAAAGGTCATCGAGCGGATAGAAGAGAAAAAAAATATTTTAAAATAACAATTTGATAAGGCTCGATATTATTCTTCGAATAATTCGAACTGGACTGCACTTTTCACCAGCAGGATCGGCGGCAGATCTTTATAATCTGCAAGACCGTTTTCAATAAAATTCCGGTCGAATTTAAAAACTCTTTCATCGTTCTCGATAACATACTGCCCCGGAAGTCCTATCATGATCAGCTCAGATCTTTCAGAAACTTTTTTTATCGTATCTACAAAAGGCTCATCAGAATAAGGGATTATTATTATTTCGCCTAAAAGCCTTGCCTTGTTTAAAAGAGTCTGCATTTCGGATCTCGCGGTGTCAGCGGCTTCGTCAGCGCTCAGTTTTCTTATAATTCTGAGGTTGCAGTCTTTCTTTGTATCTTTTTCAAGGGTCGTACTTATTATATAAGCCAGCATAACCATAAGGTTTCCGTTCTTATCTCCTCTCCACCATATATCAATATCGATATTCCCCTCAATTATAAAACTCTTATTGCTTTTTAGCAGGAGCACATTCTTTTTTAGATCCAGTATTCTACGGAAAACCGTAAGGTTGTCAATACCCGGATTATAATCGAACAGGATCGTATTAGGCACGAATCCGCCGATATAACTAACCTGAAGAATGCTTAGCATTGCCAGCGAAGGATCTCTTACCTCAACGATATTGAAAGGTGCGCCTTCTTTATAATGCCTGAGACGGATCGTTCTTTCGGTATCTGTATGTTTTTTAAGAATATTAAGATTAACAAGCCCTTTATATTTCGATATTACATCCGCCATAAATTTAATATTAAAGACCTGATCTTTTCTGTCTGAGAAAGCAAATGCGGTGACTACCGGCCTCCAGTTCTTACTTCCCTGAACTATCGTGTTCAAAGTTTTGAGCCCCTTCGATACAAAAAAGAATATGACTCCCCACCAGACTCCTTCCAGCCGGCCTTTAGATTTGAATTTCAGGATAAGCACAAAAACAATATACTGGAACAGTATCGCCAATACTCCGATCCACCAGCTGAACAGCAGGATTATCACCATAGATATTACAAAGCCGTAGAACGAGATCACCCAGTGACCTTTAGAAGTCGGCCTGAATGAAGGATTCCCGCTTATTCTTTCGAGAAAAGCTGAACCGTTTAGCATTCCGTATACTATCAGAAAACAGATACCGACTATTGTCGCGGCCATACTGATGTCGCCCATCCATATAACTCCGAATCCGATAAAGAACGAGACTATTACAGCAAATCTCGGCTCATTTCCGTCCTTTTTAAAATCCCTGCCTAAAAAGCTGAACAATTCGGGGAATATTCCGTCCCTTGTCATGCTCTGTAAGGTTCTCGGAGCGGTCATAAATACGCTGAGGGCGGATGAGCCTGTCGCGAATAAAATCCCTATAAGTATTATTATGCCGAAAATTGTACTTGTATATCCTGAAGCTGCTTTTAGAATGTCAGGCAGAAGATATCCCGTCGCGTCTCCGTTTTGAGTATAAGTTGTAATAAGAAGCTCTTTGTTCATTAATGAGAAAACAAAGGTTACGATCAGATAAACAACAAAAGTGATGGTGATCGAGTATAATGTGCCTTTGACGAGGCTTCTTTTCGGGTCTTTCAGATCCCCGCTCATTCCCACTCCGGCATCCACCCCGCAGACGGCAGGGAAAAACTGCGCGAAAGCCGTAAAGAATATTCCGGTAGTTATTGCCCTGTTGCCTGTCAGATTTATCTGATCGAGGCCGAGAAACAGTTCTTTACCCATGAACTGGAAGTCGAAGAAGGGAGAAATTATAATGGTCAAAATGCTTATACCCATAATATAAAGTATCAGGATCTGAATTTTAAGTGTAAAATCAGCACCGCACATCACGATCGTGAAGAATATCATAAAAATTACGCTTGACAGCAACTGCTTCTGAAATAAAATATCGGCCGCCTCTGTTCCGGAAAAAAATGAAATATCCTTTAAGAACGGCATCAGTATCGGATGAAGCGGCTCTGCGAAACCTATCGAATAAAATCCGATGGATGCCGCCTGAGCAAGAAAAAGCTGAATGCCGATCGAGCCGCCCATCGCTTTACCCAATGATCTTTTGATAAGCGCGTACATTCCGCCGCCGCCTATAGTATTCAGATTTGTAGCGATGTCCGAGATCGAGAACATAGTAGAGAAAGTTACGGTGTGGGCTAAAACCACGATCAACAACATCTTATAAAGACCTAGGTCGGCTGTCAAAAGCGGCAGCAGCAGAAATAGGACCGCACCGAGTATCGCTTCGGTCGAAGGCACGAAAACGCCCTTGAATGTTCCGAATTTTTTTATTTCTTTTTTGTCTATAGTCATTTATTTGCCGGCCCGATTTGAATTCAATCGATTCCGAATATAATCAAAACAAATAAAAAAGTAAATATTCATTACATCGCGTTTGAAAAAATTATTTGGAATATACCCTCAATTTAATTATATTCAAAAATGAGACCCTGACAGCTGATACGAAATTATTGCCGTAATAGTATAGGTGAGTGCAAATGAAAAAAACCATAATATTCAGCGATATTGACGGTACATTTATCGACAGCAGCTACAATATTGTTTTCAGCAGGACTTTTTTAAAAAAAACAGCCGATAAATTCAGAATAGTCTTTGTTTCATCAAGAACGGCTGAGGAAATTATTTATCTTCAAAATTCCACGGGACTGAAAGGCGATTTTATAGCGGAGAATGGCTCGGTCCTGGGTTTTTTCGACCCTCCGGTTCATATTAAAAATTCAGTCATATCTGAAACCCTGAAAGAACATCATCTTATATTTACCGGAAAATGTGCCGTTGAACTTCTGTCTGAAACAGAATCGATACTTAAAAAATTGAATATTAAAACCGTCATTCTTAACAAGCTGGAGCCTGATACTGCGGCTGTATTTAGCGATTATGATAAAGCATCAGCAATAAGATCGCTTTCACGCAGGGCGACCGTTCTTTTCAGATCAGAAATACCTACTGCCAATTCAGCTCTTGCAGATGAGTTCAGAAGATCGGGGATCAGCTTAGTTTTCGGCGGAAAATGGTTATCCGCTTCAACAGGATTCGATAAAGGCGAAGCTGTAAAATATTATATAAAAACTATGAACATTGATCCTGAAATGACCGCCGGTGTAGGTAATTCCGACAATGACTTCAGTCTTTTGAACGCCGTATCTAAGAAATTCATAATCAACAATGACGGGTATAATGAAAAATTGAATACGATAGAAAACGCTGTAAAACTGAAACAACCCGGCACAAAAGGCTGGAAAGAAATGATCTCCATTCTTTCAGAAGTTCATGAAGTACGATAAAAGGAGGCAGTAAAATGAAAATTAATAATCCCTTATGGAATATATCTATACTGACAATTCCCGGAAGAGAGGAGTATCTCAAAAAACTAATTCAATCGCTCAATGAGCAGGAATTTAAAAGAGGCGCGAAGATCATAGTCGTTTACAACCATGATCAGAAAACAGAACATTATAAGATCGAAAGCGATATAAGAAGTTATTCAAAAAAACTTCCTTTAAGCGTGTATTTCAACAATGCCGATACATCCATAAGCGGAGGCAGGAATTTTCAGCTTAACATTTCAAAATCCCCGCTTATCTGCTTTATAGATGATGACATAACTTTGCACGGAGATATTTTCCCTTCTATCGAACAGGCACTTCAGAAATATCCTCTCGGACTGGTGGGAATACCTTCTCTAATTGAAGGAACGGACGAAGTTTTTAAACCGCGGCAGAATACGCCGAGTATTGATAAGGGAGAATTAAAGTATATGCCGATACAGGGTATGCTGATAGCGGGATACAGGCAGCTTTTCTGCGATATCGGGAATTTTAATCCGAGAAGGTTCTACTGGGGTGAATGGACGGAATTCAATCTCAGGATGCTCAGGAACGGTTATCCCACTGCCTACATTATGGACAAAGGATATCTGAGGCACTGGCATAAAGCTCCTTCTTCCCCTACTCGAAGTCTGACGGGAAGAGAGAAAAATGTTCTGTGGGGGCTTTTCTGCACGGCTATCGAATATGATGCTGTTGATATAAATGAAGCTACAGACAGTTTCTGGAGGCTTGTTGAAGAAAGATATCTTACCTATTCGTTCGGAGAAGAACTGAATATGAAAAATCTGCTTAAAACGACTCTTGAATTAATGCCCCGCATAGCCAGACACTGGAACGATATAGCTTATTTCAGGCAGGAAGTAGAAAAACATAAATTCAAATTCATGCCGTTCCAGAAGCTGTCAGAAGCCGAACTTGAAGAAGTTATCAAAAATGCCGAAATTGAAATAGAAAGCTACAGGAGCGACACTTTCAGCCCATACGATCACAAATTCAGTTCCATCGTGGATATTGCTAAAAGCTTCTACCGCACCGTTAAGTCAGGCTTGAACAAACTGAAAGAATAGATATTATCAAATATCTTTCTACTTTACCGCACCCGCCGCTGTCACGCAGTAGAATTTCTTTTTCAATGTCGAATTGAGTACATAGCTGGTTCCTGTCACGGAATTTACGAGTGTCCATCCCTCCGGGAATACAGCGTGCGGATCATCTGAGCTGTAAATATTATATAACATAGTCTTTTCGCCCTCTTTACCTGTCCCCCACTGAAGAGTTACATAGTTGCCTTCGACTGAGATCGAAACCGGCGAAGGTGCTGAATAGATCGGATCATAAATGAAGCTGAGCGGGTTCCCTTTAAAACTCGTTACTCTTTTGCTGTTTTTGTAAACAGGTTTCATTCTCCAGTAATAGGTCTCGTTGCTAATAAGACTGTCATAAAAAGCGATCTCATTGAGAGCTAAGTTGTAAAAGAGTGTTTTTTCGTTTCTTATTATATTTTTGGGCAATAAAAGAACAGTTTCATTATACGGGTTCTCGAAGTTGACATTATCATCTATCTGTATCTGATAATTCACTATAGAATCCGGATATACATACTCCCATGAAAGATAATCTGAAGGCAGCATAATGTTCTTGGAGATGACTTCTAGCGTATCTGAAACTATTGTAGTATCTGACACCGCAAATTCAGATCCTGCAAAACAGTTATCCACAGACTGTATTTTTGTGATAATGCGTTTCATGTTCTCCATCGGCAGCAGCGGGAAAGGGATTGAAAGATCAATTAAGAAATCAAGTGCCGAACCTGTGTTTCCGATAGCTGCGAGTCTTCTGTAACCGCTTTGAGGATCTGAAGAAGCATAAGTCTTCACTTCACCGTTACAGATCAATTCTGCATTGTATGAAACTCCCGCCGGTAAGGTTTCTAAATCGTAACCTCTATTCCAAGAGGCGATCGTATAGTTTCCGCTGAAAATAACATTCAAAACAGATGGAGGAGCAGGTTTTGTGTTTTTTGTTTCTGAATTATTAATATAGATCCCTGATAGTTTTTCGCCGGAAAAGTCGTTCCCTGAAATCAGGATGTCAAGATCTCCGTCGTTATCGCAGTCTCCCCATGCTGATGAAGAGAAACAAACTCCAGACAAACCTGCTGAAATATCAGTAAAAATACTGTCGCCATCATTTCTGTATACCATCGAAACCGGTTCTGAATCAGCGTATCCGCTTAAAAGTATGTCGAGGTCTCCGTCGTTATCATAATCGCCAAATGTTGCCGTTCCTTCATAAACCCCTGTCAATCCTGAACTTATCCCGGTAAAAATATCATTCCCGTCATTACGGTAAAGGATACTGAACTGACCCGTTAAAGCACTGTTGCTGCCGGTAATCAGAACGTCGGGATCTCCATCACTATCGTAATCTCCCCACGCGGATGAGCTGTAACGTACTCCAGTCAGCCCTGCATTTATATCTGTAAAAAAACCGTTTCCGTCATTTTTGAAGATCATTGTTTTCTCCTGCTCCCAGGTCTCGCCTGTAATGACAATATCCAGATCTGCGTCAAGATCGTAATCTGAGAAAGCGACTGAGCCGAACCTGGCACCCGGAACATTCGTATTAAAGTTCGAGTTCAGCATAAAAATGTTGTCGCCGGAGTTATCGTATAAAATTGAAACAGGCTCATAAGCGTTATCCCCGGCAAGTAAAATATCCAGATCTCCGTCATTGTCGTAATCGCCCCATGCAGCAGAGCTGTATCGTACTCCAGTCAGTCCCGCAGCTATATCAGTAAATATTCCGTTGCCGTCATTTCTGTAAACAACGGAAACGATATCGGTGGCGGTCATTCCGGTAATCAGAATGTCAAGATCCCCGTCGTTATCGAAGTCTCCCCATTCAGATGACCCGTATGCAGTTCCGACGAGGCCCGCATTAATATTCGCAAATACTCCGTTGTCGTTCCGGTATATGTATGATATGTATCCTGAACCTGAATCTCCCGTAACGATTATATCCAGATCGCCGTCGTTATCGTAGTCACCCCAGGCTGATGATCCGTAACTAACATTTACTAATCCTGAGCTGAAATTACTGAATTCGGGTAATGTTCTCACTGTTATTGTATCGCTGTAAAAACTTGTTCCGTCCTTTGTATAGGCTGCTACACGATAGTAATAAGTTGAATCAGGATTTAATCCGGCAATTCTAAGCGATGTTGCAGCGCCTGCATCAAGGCCATTGTAATCATTAAGGGGGCTTGAAAAATTAATATCATTATCAACATCGATCTTGTAGCCTTCAGCGTTTTGAACCGCTTCCCAGTTCGCTTTAAAACTTTTCGGGAAAATATTATCAGCGTTTAGAGCGACTGGCGTACTCAGAATAGTAAAAAAGGTGTTTGCCGAATTGAAAGAAGAACCCGCAAAAGTATTGTCAACTGTCTGTACTCCCCAATAATATATACCGGAAGAAAGATTTTTGACTGACCATGAATTATTTAATCCGCAATTACCGGAAGATGCTATTTCTCTATACCCTGTTAAAATATTGCTCATCGGAGAATTGACATCACAGTTTCCGGATGTTGTCCCGGTGTACAGGTTATAAGTTAATCCGCTTTGAGGTGTTTGAGGGTCTGTAGATCTATCCCAGCTGAATGATGCTTTATCTCCATATACCGCAACAGTTAAACCTGTAGGCTGCTGGGGGGCTGTATTAGCCGTTGCCGAATTATTTCTATAGATTTTTGTAACATATACATCATTAACATCCTGACCGGTAATAATAACATCCAGATCGCCGTCATTATCATAATCTCCCCATGCACACGACCCGAAATCTACTCCGATTAACCCTGCGTTTATATTTGAAAATGTTCCGTTGCCGTTATTTCTGTATATTCTGGTAATATAATTATCGTAATCGATACTACCGGTTAACAGGATGTCGAGATCGCCGTCATTATCATAATCTCCCCATGCCACGCAATTATAAGCTATATTGACAAGCCCGTCGCCGATCTCGGTAAATATACCGTTATTGTTATTGTAAATCTTAGAAAGATAATTAGAACTCCCGTCAGCGCCTGCCAGCAGAATATCAAGATCGCCGTCATTATCGTAGTCGCCCCATGCTACAGAACTCCTTAACATTCCGGTAAGGCCTGCATTGATGTTCGTAAAGATTCCTTCTCCGTCGTTCCTGTAAACAATTGAAACATAGGAAGGATAATTCATACCTGTTAGAAGGATGTCAAGGTCGCCGTCATTATCATAATCGCCCCACGCTACAGATCCGTATTCAACCGGCTGAAGACCGGCATTTATATCTGTGAAAGTACCATTATTATTTTTATAAATTCTGGAAATTAAATTATAAAAGTAATCTCTGCCTGTTATGAGAACATCCTGATCACCGTCATTGTCATAATCCCCCCAGGCAACTGAATCTCCTCCGTTGTCAGCATCGTCCCTTCCGGGCAGCCCGGAATTTACAACGGTAAAGATACCGTTGTTATTATTATAGAGCCTTGTAATCCTTTCAGTGTACGTCGCTCCTGTCAGAAGTATATCAAGATCGCCGTCATTATCGTAGTCTATCCAGTTAGATGTGCCTGATGCTACTCCGGTCAGTCCGGCATTTATATCTACAAAAACTCCACTGTCATTCCTATAAATTTTAGAAATACAACCGGAGTTTGAGTACCCGGTAATCAAAATATCGAGGTCGCCGTCATTATCATAATCGCCCCATGATTGAGATCCTGAAGTAACTCCCGTCAACCCTGCGCCGATATCGGTAAAATTCTGGCAGTATAGAATGCCGACAACCGCCGCAAAATAAATAATAACTAATTTTTCCAATCTGAACACCTTTATTAAATTGTATTTTAATAATATTGTTTTGCTACTTTCCCGTACCCTCTGCCGTTACGCAGTAAAACTTCTTCTTTACTGACGAATTGATCAAATAGCTGGTTCCCGTTACTGAATTTAAGAGTGTCCATCCTGACGGGAAAACCGCGTGAGGATCATCGCTTGAGTAAATATTATATAAAATGCCTTTTTCATCTTCTTTACCGCTCCCCCACTGCAAAGTAATATAATTCCCTTCAACAGTAATCGTGACAGGCGAGGGTGCGGAATAGACCGGATCATAAATGAAGCTGTCAGGTACTCTTCTAAAGCCTGTGGCTATCGCTGAATTAATATGCTCAGGCTTTACACGCCAGAAATATTTACCGTTGTTCTCAAGGCTGTCAATAATATCTAGCGACAGCAGATCAACTCCGAAATAGCTTGTTTTAATATCTTTTGAAACAGGAAAAGATTTTTCATAATAATCCGTGAACAGGCTGTCGTAGCTCATCTGAAGCGTGTATGATGCTATTGAGTCTGCAGGCATATAATATTCCCATGTCAGCATATCTGAAGCGATCATTTCAGCTTTAGGAACAGTCAGCAGACTTCTGTTCATTATAGTATCGGCTGCTGAAGCAAACAATGATCCTTCATAACAATTATCCACGCTCTGAACATTCCATATTACTTCGTAAAGCTCGTTGGGTATAGCATAATCAGGGAATTCACCCCGGAAGTTCCATGAAGTGTTCTGCTGAATATTTCCCATATTTGAAATCCGCCTCTTACCCGTAGCAAAATCAGACGAAGCAGCTTTAACGGTTCCGTCGCCTATATTGATGTCGATATTATAGCTTAACCCTGCGGAAGGTGTCTCGGTATCCGAAGCAGGATCAAATGAAAAATGCAGTCCGCTTTCATTCTGTGATAAAGCAAGGTTTATAGGCTTTGCAGGCTGAGAGTTCTGTGTTGCGCAGTTATTTCTGTATATTTTTGAAATATTAACTCCTGTAAGCATTACATCAAGATCGCCGTCGTTGTCATAATCTCCCCACTTTGCAGTGCCGTGACTGACATTTGCTAAGCCGGAATTTATAGCAGAAAACGTGTCATTTCCGTCGTTTCGGTATAGCTTAGTGGTAACACCTACTGTACCGCTGTAACCGGTAACGAGAAGGTCAAGATCGCCGTCGTTGTCGTAATCTCCCCACTCGACTGAACCTGATCTGCATGCCGGGGTCAATGCCGAAATATATGAAAACGAATTGCCTCCGTTATTCTTGTATATCCTTGCTTCTTCAGTATGTGATAAGTTATTTCCTATCAGAGCAAGATCAAGGTCGCCGTCATTGTCATAATCAGCCCACTTTACAGAACTGTAATAAACGCTCAACAGCCCCGCATTTATATCTGTGAAATTACCGCCGTCGTTAATATATATTTTTGTACTGCTGTTTCCTGTAATTACAAGGTCGAGATCGCCGTCGTTGTCATAATCCCCCCAGTCGCCATTGCCGTATGTTGCTCCTGTCAAACCTGCGCTTATATTCGTAAAAACTTCATTTCCATCATTTCTCAGTACCACAGCCGTACTTGTGGAAGATATCTGTCCTGTCAGTACGATGTCAAGATCACCGTCATTGTCGTAATCGCCCCACGATGCATTGCTTGTAACCGCATTAGGTAATGATACGCTAATTGAAAATATTCCGGATTCATTCTTGAATATCTTTGTCATGTTGCTTCCGGTTAATAGCAGGTCCAGATCGCCGTCATTGTCGTAATCACCCCAGTCAGCAGAACCGGAATTAAAACCAGGCAGCCCGGCATTTATGTCAACGAACACACCCGCGTCGTTCCTGTAAATTCTCGAATAATAGTATGGCGAGTTTGAATTGTATCCTATCATAACTAGATCAAGATCACCGTCATTGTCGTAATCGCCCCAGTCAGCATGACTGTTTGACACATTTATAAGACTTGCTCCTATATCGGTGAAGTAATTCTGTGTTGTAAACGAGATTTGTTCCCCGTATGAAGTTCCTATCGCATTTACCGAATAAGCTTTTACATAATAAGTTGTGCCTGCCGTTAATCCGGTAAGAGTGCTTGCAAATTCACCCGTACCTGTTCCGTCTTCGGTTTTAAAATTGGCAGTTGTGGGATTTCCTGTGGTATTCCAGCAGACTCCTCTTGCTGTCACATTTGAACCTCCGTCTGACGAAACATTTCCTCCGCCGATTGCGGAAACAGGGGTTATATTCGTTAACGAATCTGTCGTTACGATCGGTGCCAAAATATAACCGAGCCCGTTCATACCGTTCTGGTAATGCCTGAGTATCTCGGTTCCGGGCAGTGCATTATCCCAGATCGCGACTTCATCTATACTTCCGGTAAAGCTGTGATTCGCGAATTCCGGTTTACCTATATGAATATTCCCGGCAGTCTGTACGATCGGTCCTCCGGCAGTTGCAGCGCTGGATTTAAGAAGACCGTTTACATACACCTTTACAGTTGTACCGTCATAAGTAAATGCCATATGATACCACTGATTCAATGACACAGCATCAGGGGATGATGTTGCCCACTGCGAAGCTATCGTACCGGGATTTGCTGAATTTTCATTGAACCACAACGACCACGCAGTCCATGGAGAACTCCATGTCGAAGGGTGGTAATTTTTCGTTACCATCGAAGTGTAATATCCTGATTTCGTCGAATTCACCCAGGCTTCAACTGTGATATTCGTTGTATTAAAGGAAGGTATTCTTATAAAACTTGTGCCGACGCTGAAATTGACCGCATTTCCGACTTTCCCGGCAGGAAATGTAACTCCGCTGCCTACAATTGTCCCATTATGATTACCGGTAAGATCGTTCGCGTTCCCGCCGTCGAATGTCCAGTAACCTACAAGTCCAGAGCTTTTAGCATCTGATCCTGAATTTCCGAACAGTGAGACTGCAATCGCAATTATTAACATAAACTTTTTCATTCTAAACTCCGTTTATAATAAAGCAATCTTACAAAATAAATTGAATATTGTCAAACTATAATATTACTTCACCATAAAAGGCTAATTATAAGCTTTCACATAATAGAAATATCTCGCCGCAGAGATAGGAACTGTCCATGAATTAGTAATTACCGTCGCAGCTTCAGTAAATGTTCCATAAGGACTGGCGCATGAATAAACTTTATATCCTGTGGCTCCGCTGACTGCAGTCCAAGTAATATCCAGATTACTGCCGTTCTTCACTGAAGTCACATTCTGAGGTGAAGACAGAGGAATAAACTTATATTCGAACGGACCCATGTCAATAATGCCTGCTGTTCCATCAGCCTTGTTCAGCTTACGGGCATAGCTTCTTATATCTGTTGTAAGTGTGTTATAATCATTAAATCCGGTATCGAGGCAGGGTGAACTTATCAACAAACGGTAATCTTTATTTGCAGTATCAGCAAAAAGAGGATCGGATGTAATATTATTATTTGTTGCGGTAAAAGTACCGGTGCCGAGAGTAATATCACTTGTTCCGTTGGCATAACAGCTGTAATTAAGCGTGCAGGTACCGCTCCAGACATAGATCTGATGCCCGTCGTATCCTGACGTGTTTCCCCACACGATACAGTTATTTAGGATCAGATCGATGGATCTGGTATATATTCCGCCTCTGGAATTTAAACCGGAGGTGTTTTTTGCTATCGTACAGTTAGTTATCGTTAAAGAAGAACTATATCCGTCAATTGATATACCTCCGCCGACATTATCAGTGATCTGACAATTTACCAATGCAGGAACCGAGTAAAAAATAAATATTCCGCCGCCATCAAAAACAGCTGAATTTGATCTTACGGTACAATTGATTATAGCCGGTGATGACTGATACAAAAAGATCCCTGCACCTGAATTGTGCGGAAATGACCCGTCTGCGTATCCGTCTTTGATCGTAAAACCGTCTAAAACGGCATTGTATGTCAAACCGTTCTGATTATTATAGACTACATGGTAACTGTTGTCAGTACTTACGCCTGCAGTTCCGATATCGCCTGATAAAATGGTCGGATTTGCTCCGATATCTCTTTGTGACAATTCTGTTTCAGTACCTGCAAAACCGCCGTAAACAGCAACGCCGTTCTTCATAGTAAAACTTATCGTTCTGTCTGTTGAAGCCGTCGGCTTGTACGTTCCTGCCGCGACCCAGATCTCATTTGGTCCGTCAGCCAGCGCTGTCTGAAGCTGGGTATTATCATAAGCGTTAGCCCAGTTCGAACCGTCTTTAAGTCCGGCACCCGTTTGAGTTACATATTTATATGAATTTATATGTGAATAACCCTGCCAGTATAAAAAAGGATAACCGCCGTTCTCCGACGGATTAATACCCCAGATCTCATCAGTGCCGTTAAAAGCTTCCTGAATAAAATCCCATGTTTCATAATTTGACTGTGTTTTCATTTCAGCAGTTGTCTTGCCTGAACTCGTGTCAGAACCGGAGCTTGCTGACTGTCCGGTAGTTTGTTTATCCCAGTAGCTTTTTTGCGGATACACATCTCCGCCGCCCACAAGTCCTCCTGTCGCGGTCGTTCCTGTTACGGTTCCAATTGCATAACAACAGGAGATCATTGACCCGGAGTATCCTATTCCCACCAGTCCTCCGACATGATCCGAACCGCTGACATCACCCGACGCATAGCTGTCATTACATATAACGCTACCTCCTCCTATCAGACCGCCAGCATTAGAACCGCCGGTCACATTCCCTGTTGCATAGCATCCTGATACTGAACCTGACCAGTTATTTCCGACAAGGCCGCCGATATAACTGTTCCCGCTCACATTTCCGTCAGCGGTACTGCAGCTGATGTCAACCGGACTGCGGTTGCTTCCGACAAGGCCGCCCGTATAATAATCGCCGTTAACTGCGCATGATGAATAACATATTGTAATTTCGCTGCTGCTTTCTCCGACTAGACCTCCGGTATAACTGTTGGCTCCATTTACGTTACCGATAGTCTGACATTGTGATATTTTACCGTTTTCTCCGTAAATCCCCACGAGTCCGCCGGTGCCGTTGATGCTTCCTATAACAGTTCCTTCAACATAACACATGCTTATCGTACCGCCTTCAGCGTATCCGGCAAGACCACCCGTATAGTTCTTTCCCTTCACTGATCCTGCAGGATCGATCTGAATAAAGATGCCTTCCAGCGCCGATCCGGTTCCTGCATAGCCGAACAGACCTGAGTAATCCGTTGCCGCTCTGTTTATCTTCAGTGAGGAGATCATATTGTAGCCGCCTTTGAACTTTCCGCAGAACGGATTTGCCGCGTCTCCGATAGGAAGCCAGAAATATCCGTTGTTGTATCCTGCGCCGGATGAAAGGTAAGCCGCCAGATCAATGGCGTTCATCACCTGAAAGTATTTGTCCGCGTTAGCGCTTCCGAGATAATTTCTTACCGCGCTTAACTGTGCGGAGGTATATATTCTAAACGGATCAGGTTCTGTTCCGCTTCCGTCAAAAGCAGGCATTGCAGGCGATATTATATTTGAATTAATGCCTATTCCGGCAGTATTATAAGCTCTTACGCGGTAATAATAGGTACTCACCGGATCAAGTCCGGTAACGCTTAATGAAGTAACATTTCCGGCATCATAACCGTTGTAGCCCGGTACAAAGTTCGAAAAGTTATTATAATTTGATATATCAATATAATATCCGACCGCATCATCAGCTGAATTCCAGTTCGCTGTAAAGCTTGTAGCTGTTATGTCTGTCGCCGGAACGGCTGTCACTGCAGCAGGCGGGATCAGCTGCCATGAAAGATGAGGGTATCCCGAGTTCTGCGCTGTAATATGCCAGACCGGTTCGGTTGTGAAATCCCAGCCTGAAAAAGTGGTCTGAATCTTCATTTCAGCGGTCGTTTTGCCGTAAGTATCCGCAGAACCGTATGAAGTCGTCAGTCCGGTTGTCTGTTTATCCCAGTAGGAATTATTCACCGTGCCTGTCGAATAACCGCAGAGCCCTCCTTTCTGACCTCCTGTAACGAGTCCGGTTGCATAGCAGTTCGTGATCGTTCCTGCGCCTATATTTCCGACCAGACCGCCTATGAAATGAGCACCGCTTACAGACGCAAATGAATATGAATTGTTTATGTTCCCCTGATTCTGCCCGACCAATCCGCCCTGTGAATTCTCCGCTCCGGTAATGCTTCCGGCTGTCCAGCACTTATTGATCGTGCCGTTGTTCCAGCCGACAAGACCTCCATTCCATGTATTTCCCGTAACACTTCCGGTTGAGTAACAGCTGTCGATCACAGCTCCTGTCTCGTTTCGGCCGGCGATCCCGCCGATACCGTTGCATGATACACCGCTTCCGGATCTTGTTATAGTACCCGTAAAGCTACAGTTGGTAGTTCTTCCGGCATTGTTGTTGCCGACAATTCCTCCGCCCGTAGTAGCATTACCGATATTTACGGTAGCTGCGGATCTGCATTTTCTTACAGTCCCTTTATTATGCCCGACAATTGATCCGGTGTCCGCATCACCAAGAATGAAACAGTTGCTGCTCATAACTACATTCTCAATTGCACTTCCGGTGCCTGTAACTCCGAAAAGACCGTGATAGGTTCCGTAATAAGCACATCTTAGGTTCGATATTGTATAATTGTTGCCGTCAAAAATACCGTAGAAATAGTTCGATCCGTTGCCTATCGGAAGCCATCCGTTCGTACCCCATGCCGCATAACCTTCGCCGCCAGGCGCAAGATAGGCAGTCAGGTCAATATCATTCATCAATTTAAAGTATTTACCCGCATAGGCCGTACCGAGACAGTTTCGAACATAGTTCAGATCCGAAGGTGTATATATAAGAAAAGGATTTGTATCAGTACCGTAGATTTTCGGCGGAAAGACGATGTTATCCAGCCATGCGGTACCGCTGCCGCCCGATTCAGTCCTTAGTAAGAACCACTCGAATGTATGATCGCCCGACCCGACATAATAGCTCTGCTGAGTCCATGTATCATCTCCGGTCATTATACCGCCTGCATACGCTCCGTCTATAGCGAAAGCAAAATAATATCCCGAATCACCGCTTACTTTCCTAACAAAAGAAATGTATCCTGCTGAAGATCCGGTAACTGAAATACTGATCGTAGATCTTTCATAGTCATTTGCCAAAGCACCGGATTGAGCCGCATAAGACCCGGAATATTTCTCCGAACTTTGTACAGTCCACGGGATTGGATAAGAATTATTCCAGTCGAAGGCAGAGAGATCGCCGGTTTCAAAACCTTCAAAACCTGTCATTGAAGGACCGGCCACATCATCGAGCAGCAGCCCTGACATATTCGTAGAAATTGCCTGAACGGCGATATGTACTTTTTGACCGGCATAGGCTGAAAGATTATATGTATATTGTGTCCATCCGGCTGTTGATTGAATGTTTGAAGCTAAAGTTACTGTAAAGTCGGTGGTAACATTTCCGCCTATAGACAGCTTTACATTAAATCTGTCAAAATAATAAGAGCTGACGCTTCTTGCCCAGAAACTGAATGTAACATCACCGGTCTTAGGTGACAGCTGAGGACTGATCAGCCAGTCATCGTGCGCAGCTGTAGAATAATTGATAAATGCACAGCTACCGCCGCTATGTGCCCCTGTTCCCTGATAACGGTACCATCCGTTGGTATCTCCGTTATTCACTACCGACCATCCCGCAGGAGGAAAAGCCGTACCGGTAAAACTTTCATTAAGTGCTGTTGCGAACAAACTGCCTGATAAAAGTATGACGGATATTAACATCGTTGTGATGAACTGCCTTGTTGTTCCCATGATTCCCTCTATTTTTAAATTATAGTTATAAATTACACAATAACCGTTCCTAAAATAACGACTAAATTGAAATAAAGCTACTAAAATTATTAAATCTTTGTAGATCTATTTTGGAAGTAATTATTTTCCCGCACCTCCAGCGGTCACGCAGTAGAATTTCTTGGCTGCAGTTGACCTGACCGTCCATTCTGTAGCGTTCAGGTTCGAGATCAGAAGTGTCCAGCCAGCCGGGAATACAGCGTAGGGATCATCGCTTGAATAAATATTGTATAACAATCCCTTTCCAGCCTCTTTACCTATCCCCCACGTCAAAGTCACATAGTTGCCTTCAACAGATATTGAGACTGGCGAAGGTGCGGAATAGATCGGATCGTAAATAAAGCTGAGGGAGTTCCCTGTAAAATTCGTTACTCTTTTGCTGTTTTTATAAACAGGTTTCACTCTCCAGTAATAAATTTCATTGTTTAATAGACTGTCGAAATTTGTCAGTTCATTCAGAGCAAGGTTAAAAAAGAGCGCTTTACCGCTTTGAGTGATCTTTTTTGAAGGTAACGATACCGTTTCGTTCAACGGGCTGTCGAAATTCGCATTATCATCTATCTGAAC
Source organism: bacterium (assembly GCA_029559475.1). Classification (GTDB taxonomy): domain Bacteria; phylum UBA4055; class UBA4055; order UBA4055; family UBA4055; genus UBA12480. Next base: position 5,305 of record JAKQBN010000050.1, on the reverse strand, counting down.
CTGATAATTCAGTATAGAATCAGGATACACATATTCCCATGATAGATAATCCGAAGGCAGCATGATGTTCTTGGAGCTGACTTCAAGCGTATCTGAAACAAAGGTAGTGTCCGATACTGCGAACATTGATCCTGCGTAACAGTTGTCAACAGATTGTATTTTCGTCACGATATTTTTAGCTTCCTCCATAGGAAGCAGAGGAAGTTTTAAAGGTAATATATTGTAGCTCATCTGATTTTGACCCAGATTCCCGGTTCCGGTAATTCTTCTGTAACCGTTCGCAGTATCGGATGAAGAGGTTCTAATTGTTTTACCGTTCAGCATAAGCTCAATATTATATGAAAGACCGGGCTGTAGAGTCTCCGAATCGGATGCCCCGTTCCATGTCGCGAACGTATTCTGCCATGTGAAATTAACATTTAATACTGAAGGCGGTAAAGGTTTTGTGTTCTTAACAAGAGTATTGTTGGAGTAGATGCCTGAAACTTTACTTTTTGAAGCAGCCGTACCGTTCAGGAAGATATCAAGATCGTTGTCGTTGTCATGGTCGAACCATGAAGCTGAACCGTACATTACATGCGGTACCGCAACGGATGCTTCCGTAAAAACATCACCGCCTTCGTTTCTATACAGTTTTGTCAGAGGAGCCGCTCCGTCGTACCCGCTTATCAGCACATCCGGATCGCCGTCATTGTCATAATCTCCCCATCGGCCCGAGCCTCTATGAACTCCTATAAGTCCCGCACTGATATCCGTAAAAACATCATATCCGTCATTACGGTATATTTTTGATGTAAAAACTGTCGATGAAAAGTCGCTGCCGGTAATAATAATATCCGTATCGCCGTCGCTGTCATAATCGGCGCAATCAACAGAGCTGTAGCAGACTCCCGTCAGCCCGGCATAAATATTGGTGAAAATCCATCCGTCATTTCTGTAGATGAACGCATTTTCAACATCCCATGTTGCGCCTGTAATAATGATATCCAGGTCCGAATCTTTATCGTAATCTGTCCATTTGAGAGAGCTGTTTCTGAACAGCGGAACAGCATCTGAAAAAAACAGTGCGATCTCTGCAAATGTATTATCGCCAAGATTACTGTAGAGTCTTAACTCAGGAGAATAATCATGTTCGCCGGACATCAGAATATCAAGATCGCCGTCGTTATCATTATCACCCCATGTTGCGCATCCGTAGCGCATACCTAAAAGCGGCGCGTTGATATCGGTGAAGATGCCGCTACCTTCGTTTTTGTAAACAGCAGATATAATTTCTGAATCTGTCATTCCTGTTAACAGAATGTCAAGATCACCGTCATTGTCATAATCTCCCCATTCGGCTGATCCGAAAGCGGTTCCGGGCAGCCCATCATTTATGGCGGTAAAGACCCCGTTATCGTTCCTGTAGATCGTTGAAATATATCCCGTACCTGTATCGCCAGTAACGAGAATATCAAGATCGCCGTCGCTGTCATAATCGCCGTAAGCTACGGAACCGTTCTCAGTTCCCTGTATCGCAGCGGTTATATCTGTGAATGTGATCTCGACAGTGTTTCCGCTTAAATGATAATGCGCGAACAGGCTGTCAGTCACCGTCTGTGCGCAAATAAGGTTTATAATAAACATTAAACTCACAATAAACTTTTTCATTCTAAACTCCGTTTATAATAGACTAATCTTACAAAATAAAATAAATATAGTCAAATTAAAAAAATAATTGAAAGTAAGTTCTAGTACTTGGGTTCGAAACCTTTTTCTCTGATGTATTTTCTCAAGTCTTCCGCATCCGGATTCTTTCCGCCGCCAAGTCTGAGGTATTCGTTTATATCGTCAACGGTATCTTTGATCCTGTTCAGGTAAGAATATGTCTCTGCCCTTCCCCTGTATCCGTCAGGATATGCGGGATTAAGTTTTACAGCCTGATCAAAATCCGACAGCGCTTTTTCGTAATTTTTCATTCCAAGATATGAATAACCTCTTTTAACATAATGGCCTGCATCGTTCGGGCTTTTCTTTATTGCGCCGGTATTCAATTCAACTGCTTTGTCGAACATGCCTTTTTCATAATAGATCCTCGTTGCTTCGGCGTACATCATGGCGGTGCTGTTCCCGAGTTCTGCCGCCTTTGAAAAATCCTCAGCCGCCTTCAGATCTTCTTTAAGATCAAGATAAGCATATCCCCTTGTTCTGTAATTATTTCCTTCGGCAGGCTGAATTTCTATCGCTTTACCGTAGTCGCGAAATGCCTGATCGTAATCTTTTTTAAGAGTGTATGCGTATCCTCTCCATAAATAAGGCTCGGCATAACCGGGATCAAGAGTCAGAGCTTGAGTAAATATTTCTATCATCTTATCAGGATCGGATTCAGTCTGTCCTTTCTTGAAAAGCTCCGATGCCCTCATCCTGTCCGATATCTTTTTTCCGTCATCTTTTCCCGCATTCTGATTCTTCTGAAGTTCTGCTACCTGTCTGGTCAGCTCTTCCACCCTTTTTCTTTCGTTTTCAAGCTGTTTTTTAAGCTGATAGTCGTTCCTGACTTCATCTATTCTTTTATTCAGAAGCCCGGTATCCACCGTCACTTTGATATTCACTTTGAGCGCGAATGAACCTTCGAGCAGGGCATTCTCGGTCTTAAGCACATCGGCTTTGAGAACGCTGCCTGTAAAAGTTTTAATTTCGTCCTTTGTGATGATATAATTTAAGGCTGTCGTATTCGATTCAAGATAAGTACCCACCTGCTCCAGAGCGTTTCTCTTTGCATCGTTAATCGCGAAAACTTTCGCATCTTCGACGGTTATCCCGTTGCCGATTATGGCCGTACCTTCAGCTTCAAGCGAAATTATGTTGTTTTCAAGCAGAACTGAATTCTGCGCATTGAGCGTGAAAATTAAAGCGAGTATAAAAAAAGGCACGAACTGTTTCATTATTATCTCCATTTAAGCGCGGAAATTTAATAATAAATATTCAGTTCGTCAAATATAAAAATTCTATCAACTTTTCTTTAGGTTTTATTTTGTTTGAGGAAAGTTTCATTCGTTATCAAGCTTCAGAAGCCTGACATCTTCAAGATCTTTAGGTCTTCCTGCAGCCTCTTTGGAGGCGATAAGATCAGCTTTTGAAAGAAGGTGGAATTTCTGACCTTTATATTCGATAGTGTTTTTGTTTTTCCAAGCAGTTTCAAATTCTATTCCGGGAGTCTTGATCTGTACATCGATCCTGACTCTATCCTGAAATATAGTTATTTCGTTTTCAAGGATTTTCTCAGATGTTGTAAGTAAGGCAGTTCCTAATCCTGATTCCTCGAGGGCTTTCAATAATTTCTTAGAATTTTCTAAAGTAGCTTCAATAAGTATATCAAGATCAAATGTAGTTCTTGGCACTCCATAAAGTATTGAGGCTATACCGCCTATCACGACATATTTTACATCATGCTTTTCTAAGCACCTGAATACGCCCTGCAGCTGATTTATCAATTTTCTTTTCTCCTAAACGGGGATTTATGGATAGAGCAAGGTCAGTAAAATCGCAGAATGTCTGAATTCTTTCTTCCATCGAAAGACTCTTAAACCATTTAGTTTTGGCTTCAATGCTTTCTTCTTTAAAACTATGCGATACCGCGCTGTTCATTTGCTGCTCCGGAGTTATTCAATAACACAAGAATATACGAAAAATATTTTGTTTTTACTAATTAAATAGTTCGTCAAACTGTAATTCTTTCTTTTTCCCTTTTGCATTAATCTTATATATTTCTTAATTTCTGTTTAAATATTTACCGGAGAAGCGAATTGGCATTATTTCAGAAATCGGTCATAAATAAATATCTTAAGAACCTCGACAAAGCAGCATTAGATAAAGCTTTCGGCAGTTATAAAGCCACTTTCACAGGCGAAAAGATAGCGATCATCAGGACCGTTAAGGAAGAGGAATATCAGGACGGATTCTTGCGAGACCTGTTCGTGAAAGTTCTGGGTTATAAACTGAACATCGACAGCAAAGAGCATGACCTCGTCAGAGAGAAAAAGAATCAGACCGACGCGAAGAAGGCAGACGGCGCGATCATCAGAGACGGAAAAGTGACAGCCGTGATCGAACTCAAGGACACGAAAACGAAGGATATGGGGAGCGTGACCGAACAGGCTTTCGGCTACAAGAACAGTCAGGAAGGCTGTAAATATGTCATCACATCGAACTTTCACAAGCTCAGGTTCTATATAGACAACAAAGTTGATTTTGAGGAATTCGATCTATTTGAACTGAGCAGGGATGATTTTGAGCTTCTTTATCTGCTCTTAAACAGGGACAGCATTTTTAACGACATTCCGGCGAAGTTAAAGGAAGAGACGAAGTTCCATGAGGAAACGGTTTCAGGCAAGCTCTACAGCGATTATTCGAGCTTTAAAAAGAACCTTTTCGGCGATATGACAAAGAACAATCCGCAGTACGACAAACTCACCCTTTTCAAAAAATCCCAAAAGCTCATAGACAGATACCTTTTCATCCTTTTCTCCGAGGACAGAGGATTACTCCCGCCCAATTCCATATCGAGAATGATCACGCGGTTCGATGTCTTAAAAAGCGAGGACTCATACAAGCCCCTTTATGAGATATGCAGGCAGTATTTCGGCTACATGAACACGGGAAATCACAAAGAGAACATTCCGGCATACAACGGAGGATTATTCCTGCCCGATGAGATCCTGGACAGCATCAAAATCGACGACGGCATATTGAGAGACCACCTCTGGCAGCTTTCAACCTATGACTATGCGACCGAAATTGATGTCAACATACTCGGACACATCTTTGAACACTCACTCTCGGAGATAGAGGAAATAACCGCTACCATCGAAGGCGTAAAGACCGACAAAGCCAAAAGCAAACGCAAGAAGGACGGAGTTTATTACACGCCCAAATACATCACGCAGTACATAGTCGAAAACACGGTCGGAACACTCTGCCGCGAAAAAAGGCGCGAACTCGGCATAGAACAGATCGAATTTGACGACACATACAGAAAAGCCAACGGATTCCTCACCGAAAAAGGCAAAATACTCTTCGACAAACTTGAAGCCTACAAAAAATGGCTCATCACCCTCAAAATAGTTGATCCCGCGTGCGGAAGCGGAGCTTTCTTAAATCAGGCACTCAATTTCCTCATCGCGGAACACAAAACCATAGACGACATCATAGCAGAACTAACAGCATCTCCCCTGCGCCTGTTCGACACCGACAAGGCAATACTTGAAAACAACCTTTACGGTGTGGACATCAACGACGAAAGCGTAGAGATCGCAAAACTCTCCCT
>JAKQBN010000039.1 GCA_029559475.1 bacterium | reverse complement strand
TATAAAACCTGATTTCGACGAGGCCTATTTCCAGATCGTGACCATACTTATCACATTAGAAGACGATAAGACCACAGGACGTTATATCGACAGGATCAAAGACAAAGAAAAACGCGGCAAGATGTACTACAAAAGAGCTCTGTCCGTAAGAGATAAATATCCCAAGAGCGCAATATCCTATTTCCAGACGATGGCGGGACTTTATAAACCGGAGCTTGCATATTATCAGATCGGCATGATCTATTCCGAGAAGATGTCGGATTTCGAGAACTCGATCAAATTTTTGAAGAAATCCGCTGAGCTGGATTACGAGGACCCGAAGACGCTCGAAGCTCTCGGCGCGAATTTTCTTGAACTCAAGGCTCCAAAAGGCGGAGACAAAAAAGTGTACATCGAGAACGCGATCAAATACCTTGAAAAAGCCTACAAACATTCTGCCGACTACAAGAATAAGGATGTGCTCTGCGCAAGGCTGGGTCAGGCTTATAACATGTCCGGAAATCATCAGAATGCTCTAAAATATGCGGAAATCGCGCTTCAGATATCAAAAGCGAGACCGTTCGGTCCGGGCAATCTTGAAAAAGGTAAAGCGCTGTTGAGCCTTAACAGGAAATCCGAAGCTAAAAAATATCTGCAGGAAGCGGCCAGGGATCTTACAACAAAACAGGAAGCGGAATACTGGCTTAACGAAGCGGGCAGATAGGATAACGGAAGAAAATGAAAGTTGCTGATCTAAATGATTTACATGACATACCGGTTTCTTTTACGCTGGGATCATTTGACGGATTCCATCTGGGGCATGCCGCGCTGATAAAAGCGCTGAAGAGCGAATGTCAAAAAAAAAGCACATCCTCGCTGGTGATATCTTTTTATCCGCACCCGAGACAGGTAGTTGATACCGATTACGATCTGAGGCTTCTTAACGGCAAAGAAGAAAAGATCAGGCTTCTTGAAGCCGGCGGAATCGATTACATTCACTTCATCAATTTCACGACATCTTTTTCGACTACAAATTATAGAGAATTTTATAAGAGCTATATATTCGCGAATCTTAAGATAAGATCGATAGTCGCCGGAGAAAATCACGGTTTCGGAAAGGGCAGGCAAGGGAACAGCACTCTGCTGTCAGATATCTGCGCTGAAAATTCCGTCGATCTTATTACCGTACCGCCTGTTTTTTATTTAAACGCCCACGTTTCAAGCACGAGAATCAGACACTGCATTGAGGATGGCAATATAGCTGATGCCAATAAAATGCTCGGATACCGGTATTCTCTTTCCGGAAGAGTGGAAAAAGGCAGAGGTATAGGAAATGACCTCGGCTTCAGGACAGCCAACATAAGTCTCAAAAACTCAAAAAAAGCCGTTCCTAAAAACGGGGTCTATATTACGAGGGTTCTTATGGACGGCCGCGAATTCGGGTCGGTTTCGAATATCGGGTTCAGCCCGACGATCAATGCGCGCGAACCTGAACTCAAGCTGGAAACGCACATTTTTGATTTCAAAGAAGATATATACGGAAAAGTGATCACCGTATATTTTTTACAAATGATCAGGGAGGAGAAAAAGTTCAGCTCGTTCGAAGAACTGAAAAAATCAGTTGTAAATGACGCCGAAACAGCTAAATTACATTTAGAAAATAACAGAGCCCCGCTATGAAGATCCTGATCATGTCAGATACGCATTTTACAAAAAATTTTTCTCTCGACAAAAGTGTTATCGAGCATCTTTCCAAAGCTGATAAGATAATCCACTGCGGAGATTTTTCCGGACCCGATTTTTATAATTTCCTTAATACATCAGGAAAGCTCATAGCTGTCAGGGGGAACAACGATCACAGACTTAATGCCTCTCTTGACAACGAAGCCAGCATCGTGCTCGAGGGATTTAAGATAACCGTCATCCACGGCCATTTTGTAAGGCTGGATCTTATACATCATAAATATCCCGATTCGGATATAATCATTTTCGGGCACACTCATCATCCTTCGCTCGAGGAGGTCGAAGGCAAGCTTTTAGTAAATCCGGGAAGCCTGACATCGAACAGATACGTTGACTACAACAGCTTTGCAGTAATGGATCTGAATGCGGGGCAGAAACCGGTCGTTAATTTTTATAAGACGCTTTAAGGAGGAAAAATGTACAGGTTCGGATTTTCAGAGACCGAGGATCTAAAAAAAAGAGGAATAAGCGAAGAAAAAGCTTACGAGCAGCTCGGTATTTTTGAAAAAGGCGCGCCTTATGCCGATATAATCAGACCGGCGACGGTCGGCGACGGAATAAACATCATTCCCGAAGAGAAAATACCGTACTATATCGAGATCTTTAAAACCGCCAGGCTCAACGGAAGGATAACCAAATTCGTGCCGGCTTCGGGCGCCGCTACAAGAATGTTCAACGACCTTATTAAGGAATTCAACGGAGAACCGAACGAGAGCGCCAGACGCACGATTGAGAACATCCGGGAATTACCTTTCTATAAAGATCTCGAGAACCTTTTCCTGTTCCACAACATGGATATCGATACCGCCATCGACAGCAGGCACTGGAAGACTATTATTGAAAGGCTTTTGTATGAAAAAGGTCTTAATTATGCCGATAAACCTAAAGCGCTTATCAAATTCACGCAGTATAACGGATATTCAAGGACAGCTCTCGAGGAGCATGTTTATGAAGG
>JAKQBN010000037.1 GCA_029559475.1 bacterium | reverse complement strand
TCGGCTGCTACGATTACCCAGCCTTTTGTGAATTTTACGACATACCATGTCGGCTGGCCCAGATATTCTTTGGTCAGCACTTTTTCGATCACATTGCCTTTCGCATCGGAAGGCGCGTAGAACTGATAATAGTTTTCCGCAACTTTCTTAGCTCTGTCAACCGGAACGATCGCGGCTGAAAGCATAGCTGCTAAAACTATTATTAGCATCATCATTTTTCTCATTGTTCCTCCTCTGAGTGTTTTTATTGGTTTCCTAACTGATTCTAAATTACGTTTCTAAACTTTGCTGAAAACTTATCCGTTAACTCCCCCCTCCAGTTTAAAATTAGTACCGGCAAGTAATATAAACACATTTTGATGTTTTTGTCAAGTAAAAAATTTCCGCAATTATCATTCAATGCCCCCTGATTTTTTACACTATATTAATAATGTATTATTATTAAAAATGCAGTGACAAATATCACATTAAAACAAAAAAGGGGAAAAATTCTTTCCCCTTTTCTGCTTTACAGTACGTTTAATACTATTTGATAAGCATCATCTTTTTGGTCATCGCTTTGCCGTCAACTTTCAGAGTGTAGTAATATACTCCGCTGACGAGTTTCGAACCGTTAAAGCTGGTGTTGTAGTAACCGGCTTTCATGTTCCCGTCAAGAAGCGCCATAACCTTTTCGCCTTTCGTGTTGTAAACCGAAAGACTTACTTTTGAGTTGGCCGCCAAAGTGAATTTTATCGAAGTTTCCGGGTTGAACGGGTTCGGGTAGTTCTGATAAAGTTCGGTTACCAGAGGTATGTTCTCGTTCAGTCCTGAAACAACAACTTCGAGTTCTGCTGAAGGAGTACTTTCGTTTCCGAGAGAATCGACAGCAGTTACCTTATAATAATAAGTACCGTCAACTACAGTATCCAGGTACTCGGCTGCCGGAATTGCTACGTTTGCGAGCGGAGCTCCGATCGGGAAGCTTGGAACTATGTCTCTGTACACATTGTAGTGATCAATGCCGGCTTTTACGTTTCCTGTCCATGCCAGACGGACACCTACATCGGGTTCTACTGCCGCAGTAAAACCTGTAGGATAAACAGGCGCGTCAACGTATTCGTAATGGTCTATAACTGCACTGATGTGATAATTAGTTCCTGTAGCAAGTGACCATGAAAGAACGCCTTCGTTATCCAGTCCGAGCCATGATCTTTCGAATTTTACCATTCCGGCAGGGGTGCCGTCGTTAGTTTCGTAAAGAAGGAGTGTCTGGTCGCCTGCAGTAGTGTAGCCTACAAATACGTCTCCTTCAATTCCAGAAAGCTTGTCGGCATATGGCCTCAGATCAACATAAGTGATCTCGTAGTTCGAATCGTCCGTGCAGGCCGGAACAACATAAATAGGTTTCATGATGTCTTGGCCTGGTAAGCCGCCTACGCTTTCCCATACATGAACGTACATCGGGTCGCTCGGATATCCGTTGTCTGTAGCGATGTAGTTGTCAATCGTGATGCCGACAAGGTTTGACCTGTAATGGCCTTTTCCCGACTCCATCGGTCCCATTGTTGCTCTGACCGCTACAGCCTGAGCACTTGACTGAGCTGAAGTACCGATGATGTCAAGATAATCTACATAATCATCGTTGTTCTGATAATACAGATAATTACCGAAGTGGATCTTGTAGATTTTTGTTTCACCAGCGTTAAAGTATTTTGAATTGTCTTTTGTTACGACTTTATATTCAACATACGAACCTGCGGCCTGCTCAGGTATTACCACTTCGTAAACCCCTGATGCTCCTGATGATACTGCCGGGATGAATTCCTGCTCTGCTCCGCCGTCGACAGAATAAACTGCTTTGACTAAGGATATTCCTGAAAGATCATCAAGTTCAACGTTGAATTTGTAGTCTCCCATTCCGACAGGAAGAGTGAACTCTCTCGGAATAGTATAATCAGCGCCTGTTATAATTGCCGGGCCGTCATATTTGATCAGAGGAGCTGCATAATCTTCCTCATAACCGATGATCCTGAAATCATCTATATATGCTCCGTCGGCATTTACAGCAGCGTCGCTGTCAAGTTTAAATCTGAGCCTTACATTGCTCTGCTGCGCGAACGAACCGAGGTTCACTGCGCAGTACTGCCAAGGTGCCAGATATCCGTCGTAAGTCGCTAGAGTTGTCCACTGCGAGTCGTCCGGAACAGCGTCTGCACTTGTTGTTCCCTGAAGCATAACATATTCCCAGCCGGGCTCAACGTCAAATTTGATCCAGTAATATGCTTCGACAGCCAGATAAGCTGAAAAATCCATTGGTGCTGTCATAATACGGTTTTTGGTCTTATCCGGATAGTTTCCTGCAGGACTGTCTGTCAGGGAATGAGTCGGCGAGTGGCTGTCTGCAGCAGTAACTTCCCATGCTGTGTTAGGTGTAGCCCAGTTCCAGAAATCCGGATTATGGTTAGCATCGAAATCATCAAAAACTACTTGCTGTCCTTTAAGCCACCTTACTAAATAGGCCGGAGAATCCATTTCATTACCCGGTTTATCAATGATATGGAACTTAACTTCTGCGAATGTAACTACGCTTCTTGCAGGTAGTACTCCGGTGTAAATATATGTGTGGTCTTTTGACGGCAGCATTTCGAAAGCGCTTGAAGTCGCCCATCCGTCGTCGCTGAAAAGACCCGAAACTGCTGTTATTGAGGATTCATCAGTAAATGTCAGTTTTACGGTCATATCATTATCAACGAATACCGGTGCGCCGTAACTAAAGCTGACTATTTTAGATGAATTCACATCAGGTATAAATTTTATATCGTAATTTCCTGAAGTTCCGCTGTTGTTTCCAATATCTTTGTACGTAAAATATATAGTTCCCGGAGTCTCGTCTGTCCTTGTCGGAACAGTTCCCGTCCAGATCTCGGTTCCTTTCGCTTTACTGAAAACAACATCGTTTACCGTTGTTCCGCCGTCAAACGAATAGTGACCTGTACATTCAGCCACTCCTGCCAGATCTTCAAAAGTAATACTAACTATCATATCGTTCTCAATGTACTCATATAAATTCGGGTACAGAGACTCGTTTGTCATGACTTTAGTTATAGCTGGAGCGTCTCCGTCATAAAGTACCGAAACTTCATCAACATACCAGTCAGTCGCATAATTACCCATGTAGTGAAACCCTATGCGCGCAGTTGTTCCCGAATAAGGCTTAAGCGAAAGCGTTATTTGTTCCCATACTCCTAAGTTTATATCTTCCGGAGTGTGCGCGCTGTTAGAACCGTTCCATATCTGAGTATAAGTCGATCCGCCGTCTGTCGAAACTACTACTTCGTGAAGCACATAGTATTCCATATAGTTCGCGATATCCCAGAATGAAAGTACGCATGCGCCTTGAGCCGGGATTGCAAAATCGTAAGTCCAGATCCAGTCGTCAAGATCGGCTTCTTCGTAGAAATGTTTTAGAGAAGCTTCTCCTAAGTGAACCGGATCGCCTGCGGAAAACAATCCTTGTACGAATCCTGCGCCTGTAGCCGTCTGGAGAGTCCAGCCTTCAGGAGGAAAAGCGCCTTCGAACTGCTCGCTAATCAATGGAACGTATCTTGACCATTTTACTTCCCAGTTGTCGCTCCATGCGCTGTTGCCTTTGGAGTCTTCCAAATAAATCCTTACAAGAGCTGATACGCCGTCATTCTGGCCGGGTAAAGTGCCTGTCAGATTGAAAGTACCTTTTTTTACCACGGGATTTACCGCGAAAGGAGTCCATGTAGTTCCGCCGTCTATAGAATACTCTCCTGACGGATTGACAACATCGGTCTGGTCCTGTACCATGAACGTAAGAACTGCATCGGTGTTAATAAAAACTGATGTTCCTGCAACATCTCTTAATGCAGGGGGATAAACGTCTTCACCGGCGTAGGGAGACATTCCGGCAAATATCGCCCATTCATATCTTTCTGTTTCCTCATAGAACGGCGCCCAGTTCCCGTCTTTTTTGTAGTAGCTGTTATCGCCTGTCGTAACATCCGTTGAGACTATTCTCGGGAAACCGGAGGTCTGAGGAATGACTGAGATCCAGAAATCGTCCTTCATTACTAAAGGCGAGTCGAAATAATAGTCATTGTAACCGTTTATTGACGAATCAGCTGATGTTTCATACAGAATGTCAACGCCGTTCTTAGCGTAGATCCTGTAGTTGTACTGGTAATTGTCGTCATAAAGATAAGCTGTTACGGCGTGCAGGTTAACCGGATACTCAAGACCGAAATCGTTGACGTTGAAATATGTCCCTCTTTCGGCTTTTAGCGTCCATACTAAAGCCAGTTCGGAAGCATAAGTATACCAGAGAGTATCCTTGCTTACCGATTCTTTTTGTTTCAGTCCGGCAACCTTTTCTTTCGTTCCGTACCAGTCAGCCGCGAGTGCGTACGTACTAAAAATGATAATCGCTGCCGTTAAGAGTTTCTTCACCATAATAATTCCTCCGAATTTATTTATTATTGAGTCTTCGTGTTCTTAAACAACTTTTCAATTATAATAAAAGTTAGAAAAAATGTCAACAAAAAAAGCTCCGCTGTTCGCGGAGCTTTTTTGAAAAATCAGGTGCAGTATCCTATCTGGCGGTTTTTTTATTGGATATTGTTATCGCTTTCGGCGATGCCTTTGTACTGTTCTTGGATACGACATAGAAGAACATTTTAGTTTCTGTTCCGGTATAAGTGTACTCAAGTGCAGTTACGTTGGTCAGAAAACCGAATGTTCCGTAAGGAGTTGGCGATGAATAAATATCGTAGCTCGTTGCATCAGAGCATGCTCCCCAGGAAAGCTTAACCTGTCCGGTTACAAGCGAAGTGGTTACCGAAGGAACTCCCGGAATTACCGGTGCGCTTGCAGTCACATTAAGAGTGATCTCGTTGGAAGGTAAAGATTCTCCTGCCGGGCTAGTATAGGCAGCGGTTACTTTGTATGTGTAATCACCCGTTACTGGCACGCTGTTATCATTATAGCTGAGAACAGTTGAAGTTCCGATCGAGGAACCGTTCCTGTAAATGTTATAGTGATCGATCCCCTTGACTCCTTTTACAGGGCTGCTGATCGTTCTGAATGATTTCACTTCATAAGGAATGCCTTTTACTTCGGCCAGCGGGTTCTCATTATATTCGCGCAACGGTTTTTCCGCTGATGATCCCGACCCGGTCACCCATCCTGATTTGGCAATCGGCGGCGGAGCTGAAGAAGTCAGATGTCCCATTATGAAATATTCAAGGGATGTTTCGCCCGATGTGATATAGTAGAAGAAAGAGCTTTCTGCAGTATAATAGAAATATGAATGTATGTCTCCGTCCTCTGAAGGTCCCGCCAGATTGGCCGGATGGCCTGTGGTCGCGTCAGAAGCGGCTACTTCGATGTTGAAAGCTTCAGTCATTACTATAGGAGCAGGCAGAGCGTATTTATATACCTGACCGGGAACCGCAGTGAGCAGAGGAGATTCATAATACAGTGAATCCATTGCACCGTATCCTTCGCACCATACCCTGAATCTGAACTGGTTAGATGTCCACGGCGCGTCGGACCATTCGTAAAACCCTGCCGCGAGAGTATCGAGAGTTGCGGGATAGTAATAACCCATTCCTGATGTGAACAGAACTCTTCTTCTGGCGCAATCTGTATCAGTGAGAGCGTCAACTGTAGTATTGCTGTTAACCGGATCGTACCAGCAGTACCATTTAGGCGCGTTGTGATGAGGATAGTACCAGCTTAACTGAGCACTTGCTCCCCCGGTACCTGACAGGTAATCGGGTTTCGGGTTGGCGTCCATAAAAGCTGCGTCCGTAGGCGTGCAGATTGAAACTCCTGTCGGATAAACCGCCCTCAGATAATAAGTATTGTCGCCGTCGGCGAATCCTGTGTCGCTCCATGATGTTGTGACACCTGTAGTAGCAGCAAGCGATCCGTTCCTGAAAACCTGATATCCTGTAGGTTCAGGTATTGAAATGTTGTTAGTTCCGCAGACAATATCGTCAACTGCGAACTGATAACCGTCGGTATAGTTGAATACTACAGCTATTCTTCCTGTCTGTCCCGTATAAGCGGACATATCAAAATATACTTCAGATTCAAATTTGTTGTTGGCCTGTCCGGTTGAACCGTCCCAGAAGGCGAGAATAGAGCAGTTGGCCTGTATCTGAGCCCCTGTCGTTTCAGTAAAATTCCCCTTATAAAAAATGAACCAGACATCTGTATACCAGTTCTGCGGCGGATTGTTATAATACCAAGTCCACAGACTCAGGAAAGGCGAAGCGCCGACCGTGAAGGATGGCGAATACAGCCAGCTCATCGGATATGTAGATCCCTGACCTGCAGGATATCCAATAAATGCGGAGTAATCTCCGTCATGGATATACTCTTTTTCGGTGTTCATTCCCCATCTTGTTCCGTCGTCAGCCTGCCATCCTACAGTCCCTGTGAACAATCCCGAACTTCTTTTTTCCCACGGAGTGAGAGTCCCGGCCTCGAAATCATTGCTTACCCAGGCTGTTCCGCAATATGGCTTTACCCATGTGAGATCGATACTGGTTCTGCCAACAGACTGGGCATCCAGAGCTGAAGGCACCCTGTAATCTCCGACAACTGCAACTGTAGCGCTGTACGAGTTGGATATATGCGATTCCCCTGTAGCATATTTTACAACTACATGATATGCATACTGACCTTTTACAAGATCATTATCGGTATAGCTCAAAGAAGTAGTTGTCGTTAATTTCACCGGATCGGTCTTATTGAATGTTCTCCACACTTCGTAACCGGTCGCTCCTGTTTTCGCTGTCCAGTTAACTGTTATATCTTCGCCGTTAGCGATCGAACCGGTCACAGTTGTAGCAGGCCATGCGGCATATACGTCTGTATTCGGGATCACATAAAATCCCTGCTGACCATCAGTATAATCTCCATCTCCGCCGCCCGTTCCGGTTCCGTCAGGTATCAGAGAGCTTCTGTGGAACCATCCGTCATACATTCCGCCCCAGCCCCAGTTAAAATGATACCAGTAATCGTCTCTGTAGCCGTCAAGAACGAAAGAATGAATTCCTCCGGCCCACTGCCACGGACGTTTCGCGTCAAGCTGTGTTTTAATTGTACTATAGCTCAGATCTGTTCCGCCCGCAGCAGGAGTGGAAAATGAAGTAACTGATGAGGATCCCGTATAATACCAGTTGGTCTTCAATGCAGTTAAGGCTGCCGTCATTGTAGCTGATGAGCCGTCGGCCGCATAGATCATACCTGCCGAAAAACCCATCATCCATGAATGATGCGCAAGCATCCCGACTTCTTCAGGCGTAATACCCGATTCCCAGTATTCGGGATAAAGTCCGTACTCGACCGGCGGTATTTCGGGCATCAGATTATAATTGAAATTGCAGGAGCTGAAATATTCGGTTATAAATGCCGATCCCGAATAAGGCTTATACCTTTTGCTGCCGGTTCCTGTGACAGGCCATCTGTAGTATCTTGATATCTGCGCCATAGCGGTTGCGATACATCCTACAGGGGTCTGCGCTCCGCCGACAACATAGCAGGAATCGTTCCAGGGCCATCCCTGATCCCACTCGGATCTGAGAAGTCTGTCAACGATCACGCCTGCTTTTGATGATGTGAAAACATTGGCTTCAATGTCTTTCCATGCTTTCTGTCCTGTTTTATCTACGAAACCGTTTTTTCTCATGAAAGCAATCTGTTTATCGTAATTCCCGAACCACTCTTTAAAGTTCTCGCCCCCTTTTCTGTCAGGTTTCGGAACTTTACCGTGATCGGAATATCCCAGTATCGGCCTTACAGCATCGTCGGCTGACACTATTACGAATCCTTTTTCGAACTCAAACGCATACCAGGTCACCTGTCCTTCGTAAACGTTCTCAACGACATTTACTGCGGCTCCGTTTTTAGTGCTCTGGTCGGCGCAGTACTGCCTGTACTGATTTTCAGCGACTTTTTTTGCCCTGTCAGCAGGTACAAAAGCGGCTGTAAGCGCTATGGCAAAGACAAACACCAGAGAAATCAGTTTCTTCATAAATCATACCTCCTCATGATACTTTTATATCCGATTAATATTTTAGTCCTTCTCCTCTTGTGAAAGATCATGGTTATGAGTTTGGCATTTAAATAATAATCTATAAATTTTGTGAAGTCAATATCTTTCTTGTTTATTTTCATTAATTTATATATATTTTCGGCAATTAATTGGAGATTTACCTATGAATGTCTATAAAATTCTGTTTTTTTTAATAGCGGCAGCCGTAATTTACAACTGCTCGGATAAGCCTGTAACTTACACGATAGAAACGATCGGCGGCATAAAACATTATAAAAATACAGGCGAGCCGTCAGCCGCTTATAAACCGGAAACGAAATTCTTATTTGAAATAAAAGGACCTGCAAATGTTCCGGACTCGATGAAAGGATTCGGACGGATAGCCGATCTTGTTTGCGACGACTTGGACAATATTTATATTCTGGACGAACTTCACGGTGTTGTAAAAAAATATAACAGTAAGGGCGAATTTGAAAGATATTTTCCCGAACAGAGCGGAGATGACGTCAAATATGTAAAATCACCCAGCCAGATCGTTCTTTTATGCGATACCGTAATAATATATGGAAAGGGAAAATGGCTTGACTATCTTAGCAACGGGCAGTATCTTTTCTCAAAAGAGTTCTATGCAGGCGGTACTGAGATCGGAAGCATGAAATCCAACGGCAGGGATTATATGGCGGCTTTCTGTCCTAAAAAAAGAAAAGACAGAACCGATTCAATTTATTACTTTTCGAACAACCTTCATGTCCTCAGCCGCAGATTCGAGCCTCAGACCGTAATAAAAAATATTAAAAAGTACATTGATGATAAATTTTATTTTCCTGATATTATGACTTCTTTTGCCTTAAAAAATGATATTTTTTATGTCGCGGATAATGAGGGATCCGCATATAGAATATATGCTATAAACGCAAGGGGGATATCAGAATACGTAATCGAGAAAAGCAATAAAGACGTTCCTTATAATAACTACGAAATGCATGTTATTAATGAAATGAATAAAACATACGGATTTAATGATATTGATACGACCGCGGTATATTATAAAAAGCCTGTCAGCGCGATCGAGATCGACAGAAATAACAGATTATGGGTAAAACCGACCGTGTTCAGGACCGAAAACAATAAAGACTCAACCTATATTGATATTTTTTCAGAAGGAATATTTATTAATAGAACAGTGCTGGATTTTGTTACCGGCAATGAAACTTTTAAACTTGCAGGGAACTTCCTGTTCGTAATATCCGCTGACGGCAGATCAGTAAGAGTATACAGCTACGAATAAGCCATTCTGAGACAAACTTCGGAGAATTCATTATTTTTTACTGAATATTTCTTTGCATTTAGAAATGACTTTTTCATTAGATGCGACAAATTCGAAAATATATTTTTCGCTTTGAACATACTTCTCTTTATTTGTAGACTGTTCGGTCATCTTTTTATATATTTTTAATGCTTCCTGTTTGTCTGCAGCTTCAATCGCATTTATCTGGAACTGATACCACAAGGAATCACCTGATGTCGACAAAGTAATGTTTTCGATACTTCTGATCTTTCCTCCGAAAAGACCCGAATAATAATCCAGACTCTTTTCAGGAATCTTTATAATGTTTTTAACTTTCCAGTTTTCAGGTATGTATTTGTCAATTGAACTGGTTAAATCTTTCTTTTCAACACTGACTGAATCTTTTTTTAGATTCTCCGATTCATTTTTTTGAAATTTTTCGTTATTTTTTTCATTTTTTTCGGCGGAACATGACGTGAACATAAAACATGCGATGAGTATAATAGCGGTCAGCCTTATCATGATGCTCTCCATTTTTTTTCGAAATATATTTAACAGCTTAAAAGATGTCAAGAATTTAATATTGCAAAATACTTTATTATTCATTAATATTTACTCCCAACTGATCCGGAGCGGTATTTATGAATTTCGATATACTTATTAAAAACGCCTTTATCATAACTATGAACGGGACTTGTGATATTGTTCCAAAGGGTTTTATCGGGATAAACTCATCAAAGATCGAAGTCATCGGCCGCGGTTCATCGTCAGGAGTGAAAGCGGAAACCGTGATCGATGCCGGCGGGAATATAGTAATGCCCGGTCTTATAAACGCACACACGCATTCCCCGATGTCGATCTACAGGGGAATGGCTGACGATATAGCTCTCTTTGAATGGCTGAACGAACACATCTGGCCTGTAGAAAAAAAATTCGTTACAGAAGAAAATATTCGCCTGGCATCTGAACTTTCAGCCGCGGAAATGATCAAGTCAGGCACAACGGCATTTAACGATATGTATTTTTTTTCGGATATTACGGCCGATGTGGCGGAAAAAACCGGCATTAGAGCGGTTCTCGGCGAAGCGGTCATCGACATTCCTGTTCCGGTATATAAAATTACGGAACATCACTGGAAAAAGACCGCAGAGAACGGCAGCCGTAACAGTCTTGTTACTGCTTCCATTGTTCCTCATTCGCCGTATTCATGCTCGGAAACTCTTTTAAAGAACATTAAGAAAGTTTCGAAAAAGACCGGCGTTCTTGTTCACACTCACATTTCTGAAACGGAAAGCGAAGTTGAGCATATCATGAAAAAATATAAAATGACACCGGTAGAATATCTTGACAGGATAGGTTTCCTTGACGGAAATACGGTCGCTGTCCACTGTGTGGTACTGACTGACAATGATATAAAAATACTTGCGGATAGAAATGTCAAGATCGTACACTGTCCGCAGAGCAATCTCAAGCTTGCAAGCGGTATCGCCCGGGTAAATGATATGCTTAAGGCAGGGCTGACGGTAGCTCTCGGCACCGACGGTCCGGCCAGCAACAATACGCTCGACATGTTCTCGGAAATGAAAACTGCCGGGATCCTGCAAAAGGGTATCCTGAAGGATCCGACCGCTGTAACTGCTAAAGATGTGGTAAAAATGGCGACGATATGCGGCGCAAGAGCACTTGGTCTTGATGATATAACGGGTTCAGTCGAAGCGGGGAAAAAGGCCGATCTGATCATTATAGATACAAAATCGCTTCACATGACCCCGATGTACGATCCCTACTCCCATCTTGTATATGCTGCGAAAGGCTCAGATGTAGATACTGTGATCATCAACGGCAGGATATTAATGAGGAACAGAACTCTTTTATGCATAGATGAAACAAGTATCAGGAAAAATACCGTCTTACTCGCGGAAAAAATAAAGAAATTCAAACAGTCATTAAAACACACTTAAATAAAAAATTCAATGAGGGAAAAATGGACCAGAACTTGAAATTAAATCCGAATAAGCTCGCAGCTTATCTTCAGAAGCCCGCTGATAAGTTTACGAAGGCTGACATAATTAAGTTCATCGTCGATAACGGGATAAAAATGCTAAATTTCCGTTATGTCGGCGGTGACGGAAGACTGAAAACACTTAACTTTGTCATAAACAGCCTTAAACACCTCGAGGATGTCCTGACTTACGGCGAAAGAGTGGACGGATCGAGCCTCTTTAAGTTCATCGAGGCCACATCAAGCGACCTTTATGTAGTTCCGCGATACAAAACTGCTTTCGTAAATCC
>JAKQBN010000022.1 GCA_029559475.1 bacterium | reverse complement strand
TAAAGAAGCTCTAGAGCGTCATCGTACTCTTCGTCCTTCTTAAGGCTGAGAGCTTCGTTGTATAGAGCGATATGTTTTGATTTTGATTCTGTTTCGCATGAAGCAAGCTCCTTTTTCAGCCTTCCTATCTCGGACCATGTGTTCATATATTCGTCATATAGTTTATTGTACTGAGCTTTTGTGATCTGTCCGCCCATTTCCGTCCTGACCTTTTCGAATCTCGCCGTCTTTGTAGTGAGCTCATCTTTTATTAACGAGCATTTGTCCTCTTCTTCAGCCTGTTTTTCTTTTGTCGGAAGTTCGATCGGCTTTTTTTCCGGTTCCTCGTCCTCGTACTCATCATATGTCATGACTATTTCTACAGGTTCTTGTTCAACAACTCCGGCTTTGATATTTTCGACCGTTTTCTTCAGTTTCTCAAGCTTAGCAGTATTC
The DNA here is from genome assembly GCA_029559475.1 of bacterium. Lineage (GTDB taxonomy): Bacteria > UBA4055 > UBA4055 > UBA4055 > UBA4055 > UBA12480. The sequence goes on along the minus strand of JAKQBN010000022.1, from coordinate 8,972 downwards.
TTATCTATGTCCATCTTCGCCTTGAACACGTCTTTTTCAAGAGTAGTGATCTTCGCCTGATATTCTTTATCTTCGAATTTATAGCTTTTTGTTTTTTCTTCTAAAGATGCGATATAATCGCTTCTTTTTCTCTGCTCTTCATCTTCGCCTTCGCGCTTTTTGATCTTCAGTTCTTCGATAAGTCTTTCCGCTTCGTACCTTTGAAGTTCAAGAAGCGATTTATGCTGCTCCATAGAAGTAACAGCCTGATTTTCGGTAATCATGGAGTTGTTTAAAAGCGAGAGCTGAGTGTCGAGTTGAGCCATATCCGAAACCAGCTGCGACTTCCTGTTCTCGAATTCGTTCGCGAAAAAGTCAATAGAACCCGTATCTTCGATCTTAACCCATCCTGTGCGGTACTCTTCCAGAATACTGTTATATATCTGAACAAAATAATAATCGCCTCTCTGGCGTTTTACTTCAAGCTTAAGGCCGAAATATATCTCGTATTTATAATCGCTTTCCGGTAACGGATCGTAATACAGCTTCGCTATCTCTTTTATAATCCATGCATTTATATTAAGATCCACATCCTTTATCTCTCCCGCTTTCTTTTTGGCATCCGCATCTTCTCCATAAAAATAAACTACGAGATCGTTGTTCGTAGTGACCTGATATTTATTGATCCAGCCTTCTGCTGAAGTATTTACGCCGTCATTTACCCTTACCTTGAGAAGCTTTCCGTCCTTATCCAAAAGCTGAACGAAAGTTTTGTTATTGAGAGAAAGAAGCGGTTCCTGCAGATCCCTTTCTTTATAGAGAAAAACCTTCTCGCCTTTTATTCTTACGAACTCGACCATATCCTCGCTTACTTTAAAGGTATGGCAGGTCTTTCCGTACTGGTCGGTCAATTCTTTGGCTTCAGTAGTTAATAAGAGCGAAGCCAGAATAAAAATAATGATCCTAAACGTGCTTTTCATAATATAAACTCATTCCCCTAGTTATACACTTAAGCTTTCAAATATATTTATAAATTATTTATAAAGCAATTTAAAATTTCAATACTCATACTGTCTGATAAGTCCGATAATTTTTTTCATATCGTCAGGTATATCGCATTCGAATACCATCCGTTTCTTGAGTATCGGATGAAAAAATTCCAGCCTTCTGGCATGAAGGGCCTGACGGCCGAGAAGTTCCAGCATCGAATTGAGCCTTGCCGACTGATTTTTCGGCAGGTTGATCAGCTTCAGATTGTCTCCGCCGTAAGTTTTGTCGCCGAAGAGCGGATTTCCGATGTATTTCATGTGCGCCCTGATCTGATGCGTCCGCCCGGTCTCAAGAGAAAATTTCACTATCGAGAATTTTCTGAACTCTTCGATTGTTTCATAATTCGTCACGGCTCTTTTTCCTTCGAATTTTGAAACAACGATTATTCTTCTGTCTTTCTGCCATCTCTGAAGCAGGGTTTCGATCCTTCCACTGACTGGTTTAAGCCGGCCGATGCAAATACCTATATATTCGCGAGTTGCACTCTTATCTGCGAACTGCTCCGATAATGGAGTGTGGACCAGATCGTTCTTAGCTACGACCATCAGACCTGTCGTATCTTTGTCGAGCCTGTGTACGATACCCGGGCGGAGCTCTCCGTTCACTGATGAAAGTTCTTCACCGAAATGGTACATAAGCGCGTTCACTAGAGTTCCGTCGAGAGCCGAATAAGTGGGATGAACAACAAGCCCGGCCTGCTTATTGATAACGGCGAGATACTCATCCTGATAAATGAAATCGATCTCAATTTTTTCAGGCAGCACTTCGTTTTTTTTAGGTCTGGGAAGATCGATGAGAATTTTATCCCCCGGAGAAACAGTATAGTTCGATTTAACACTATCGGAATTTACCGTAATAAATCCTTCCGAAATAAGCTGCTGGATCTTATTCCTGCTCACGTTCTTAAGAAAAGACGATATGTAGATGTCTATCCTCTGTCTTGTCTTGACTGAAGGTACGGTCATTTCTATCTTGTCTATATTTGTAAACTCATCTATCTCCACATCAGCCTTCTGTTTTTTAGAACCGGCTTAAATATAACGGTTTTAATAAGAAATTGTAAACAGTAATTTTCCTTGACTAAAACCTAATCTGAAACTATATTGACCCCGAAAAATTAAACTAATTTAAGGAAGAAGGGAAATGAAAAAAATAGTTTTAGTACTGATAAGCATAGTTCTGAGCTCTTTCGTTCTGCAGAGCTGCGCTCCCACAAATCCGCATCTCACAGAAGCCAAGATAAGTATGGGAAGGGACGATCTACAGAAAGCCCAGAAAGAACTCGCTCTGGTTCTGGAAGCTCAGCCCAATAACGTCGAAGCAGCATATCTCGAAGGCTACATACACTTCAAGCAGGAAAACTGGGCGAAAATGTACGACAGCTTTTCAAAAGTAAAGGGTCTTGACCCTGTTTATGAAAAAGAGAACATAGACAATATGTCGATGAAAGGTTTTGCGACACTCAGAAGCTCAGGTATAAATGACAAATTCAACAAAGCCGTAAAACTCATAAACGCGGAAGTAGTTGAAGCTGAACAGGCCGAGAAACTTTTTAACGCGGCGCTTACCGACCTCGAACTGGCCGACAAATTCAAAAGCGATGATTTTATTACAAAAGACATTATCGCTACGATCTATCTTCAGCTGAAGAACAGAGACAAAGCGATCGAAATGTTCAATCAGGCGATCTCTTTTGCAAAACAGCCTGATGACAATAATAATATGATATCAGCCTACATTAATCTTTTTAATCTTTATACTGAAAAGGCTGAAAGCGAAAAGGCCGTTGAAATGATGAACAAGGTTCTTGAGCTTGATCCTCAGAATAAAGAGGCCCTTTTACAGCTTGCTAAACATTATGAAGGCAAAAACGAATTCGATAAAGCTATGCCTCTATATGACAAGCTGGTTGCGATAGATCCTTCTAATACAGATATTCTTTTTAATCAGGGAGTACTGTTCAGCAAAAACAAATCGACTGAAAAAGCCATAGAGAATTTTAAAAAGATCATCGAAATAAATCCGAATGACGAAGAAACCATATATTTTCTGACCGTATTCTATAATGAAAAAGGAATGTATCAGGACATAGTTAGTCTTATTGAGCCTAAATACGAAGCCTTTTCCGCAGACTACAAGGAAAAGGTAAAAGACTACATCCAGATAGCGCTCGTTAAAGTAGGTAGAGCTAAAGACGCAAAAAAATATCAGTAAACTCATTATTAAGCGCAGAACATTGAAAGCAGGTTATTACGACCTGCTTTTTTTTTAAACATTTTTTAATATACAAAGTAAAATGTATTTTGAAAGGCATCAAAGATTGGTTAAATTAAATAGTTTATTACTAAAATAGAGAGTTGTGATGGAAAAGGACATTTTTACAGAAAGCGGATTAAGATCTGACAGGATACCCTCGCACATAGCCGTCATTATGGACGGTAACGGAAGATGGGCGAAAATTCACGGAATGGACAGGGTTAACGGCCATAACGAGGGGGTTAATTCGGCAAGGGACGTTATAGAAACTTCCGTAGATCTCGGAGTTAAATATCTTACTTTATACGTTTTCTCCAAAGAGAACTGGAACCGTCCGGAATTCGAGGTGAACTGCCTGATGTCGCTTCTAGTTCAGACCATAGCCGGCGAGATCGATTCTCTTATGAAAAAGAATGTCCGTGTGATCCCTGTCGGAGAAATTAGCGATCTTCCTGAGAACGCAAAAAGATCTATGGAATCGGTTATTAGCATAACCGGTAAAAATACAGGGATGACACTAATGCTGGCTATAAGTTATTCCGGCAGGGAAGAGATCGTAAGGGCTGTCAATCTGCTGCTTAAAGAAGGCAGACATGAAGTAACGGAAAAAGAATTCAGGAAACATCTTTATGCCGGCGACATTCCCGATCCCGAGCTTATGATACGCACTGGCGGTGAAATGAGGATCAGTAATTTCCTTCTATGGCAGTGCGCGTACACGGAACTTTATATATCTGACAAATTCTGGCCTGATTTCAGAAAACAGGATTTTTTAAACGCTGTCGCCGATTATCAGAAGAGGGAAAGAAGATTCGGCAAAACATCCGAACAGATAAAAGGGGAAAATAATTGAACAAGGTGCAATTCATTATTATACTTACTTTCTGTATGTTAACGTTCGCTGCGCACACCGTTAAAACCGAAAGCTCAGGACTTACAGTTAATGAAAATCTTTCCCGCATTATTTCTGAGAATGAGATCATAGGCGGGAGAACATATAAAAGGTTCATTTTCCCCGACGAATACTCGAAAGGCGGAAGATGGCCGTCAACAGAATACAGCGAAAAAGTTCTTTATTTCGCAGCTCCTGAGAACAGTTCCCCAAAGCTTGAATTGAGTCTGCGCGGGATCGAGACTTTCAAAGCTGCGGATCTTGTACCTTTTCCGAAATTCATAAAAGGTGAGAACGGTATAATAAACGAAGTTTACGAAATTCCGGCCGGCAGGGAAGACCGGGAGCTTGCTCACACAGAGATAAAACACTTCGGAAGAAATGAAGGAATGAACCTGTACATGCTGGTGATCCGGCCTTTAGTATTCAAAAGGGGAACGGCGGAACTTGCCCGGGACATCGGGATCAGAGTAAGCTTCGGAAGAAATTTTGAGAACGGTCCTGTTAACGGCAGAAAACCTGAGAATATATTTCAGGCTGCAGTAATAAATTACGGTTACGCCGTATCTAATAAAATAAAAAGCGCAAAAACGACTGCGCCGTGCTTTCTCGACCGCCAGACATCATGGCTGAAACTAAAGATAAAAGACGAGGGGATATACAGGATAACCGGCGCTTATATGATAAATTCAGGCATAGACATTTCATCAGTTCTGTGCAGCAGGATCAAAATTTATTCTGGAGCGGGCAGGGACATCGACAACAATCCTGAGGTTTCTGCGATTCACGGAGCGGTAGAAATTTCAAGAAAAGTGACCGATGTTAACGGGAACGGTTTTTTTGAAGATAACGATCACATCGTATTCTACGCTATGCAGACGACTCAGAGGGATACTTCGTCAGCATCTCATTATTTCAATGAATACTCGGAATCGACTTACTACTGGATCGATCCGGGAATCGGCAGCAGCACTGACGGACGCGACTGTTCTGAACTCAGCATTTCTTCAGGATCATATGCTGAAGTCAGTACTTTTATCAGGCACATTTTCGCAGAAAAAAGGAATACGCTTTTAAATGCGGGGGATACTTTCAGATGGTATAATTCCGAGATCGGACCGCTTCAGCAGTACGAAATTAATTTCAATATGAAAGATATCGATCCCGCTTATCCGGTAAAATTAAAAGTTCAGCACGCGCAGGACATTTCAAGCAACCTCCTACGCATAAAATATACTGTGAACGGTGATCCGTCAACGGATTCGACTACTTATTCCCAGAATTTCGAGAAAAGCTATAACGCTTCTTATTTTAATCCCGGTTCATCCAACACTCTCACTATGACCAACCTCGAGACGGGAAAAAGCAAATATTTCAACGGCTGGGATGTCGTATATTACGGGCCGGTTGAAGCCGGAAGTTCGGATGAATATTTCAGCGCGGAACTCACGCCGGGATCGGGCTACAGGTTCAATCTCGCAGGGTCGTCAGGAAGAACCCTTTTCGACATTACGGATCCTTATAATGTTAAACAGAGCGTTCTTAGTGCTGACAACTGCATTATTAACACAGCGAAACCGTTTAACACATACGTTCTTTTCTCTGGTGCATATAAAACTCCTGTTTCCGCCGAACGGTTCGACAACACAACAGAAAAGAGCCTGCATTCAAGGAACGCTCAGGCTGATATGGTAATAATATCACCTCCTGATTTTTATAATTTTTTTAAAAATGACGAATCAGGTTACATAAAAGCTCATACGAACGCCGGAAAAGACGTTGCTTCGATAGAGATAGTTAGCACGGACGAAATAAACAGCGAATTCGGAAGAGGATATCAGGAACCGGCCGCCACGCGTAATTTTATCCGGTACGCTTATGAAAACTGGGGAACGGAATATATCCTTCTTGCGGGCGACGGAAACTGCTATATAAAAAATGAGACCGGCATACCTGAAAAAAACTATATCTACCCGGCTGACCCGACGAACCCGTATAATTACGGACAGGGATCGGACGACTTCTATGCCAATCTGTATACTGCTGATCCGGCTCAGCATGTTTCGCTCGGCCGTTTTACTGTAAGCAATACTACAGAGCTTAATAATGTGGTTTCCAAATGCGTTTCCCATATAACCGGCCCCGCAACAGGAACGAAGAATTCAAAAGTACTTCTCGTAGCCGATGACGAACGGAATCCGGATTTCTTCAGCGATAATCCTTCAAGCGGCTGGTATGAGACCGTTCATATAAAGAACACGGAAAATTACATAGCTTCCATTATACCGCGGTATTATTATACGGACAAACTGTATTCCACAGAATATCCTCTCGAGTACTCTGCGGCTACCGGACTCTGGCTTAAGCCTTCCGCTCTCGAAGATCTTGTCAGAAAGCTCCAGAGCGGGGTGAACGTATTCTGCTACGTCGGTCACGGCGCTCCAATGCAGCTCGCTCATGAAAAACTGTTCACACCTGCTGCATTTTCCGGCATAAACAACTATGAGAATTATTTTTTTATGATCGGGGCCACCTGTTCTTTTGGTGTCTTCAACGATCCTGAGCTTAAAACCCTTTCAGAGCAGATGCTGATAAGCGCGAACAGGGGAAGCGTGGGGCTAATTAACAGCGTGGGTCCTGTTTATTCTGGTGATAACGAAAGGCTGACCGGTAAAATATTCGAAGCAGCGATGACGGATCCTGTCAATAAGCTGACTGTCGGCAAGGCTTTGAAATACGGAAAGACCCTTCATCCTTCATATTCGGGTAACAGCCAGAGCTATATGCTGATAGGCGATCCGGCCCTTTCTTTCTTCAATGACGCCACTATCGTTGAATCAGAGTCGGCTGTAGAATTATACACGCTCGTTCCGGATTCGATCGACTCCAAGCTGAACAGATCTCTTGAACCATCTCTTTTGGATGATAACGGCATAATGAATACTACGATCTATGATTCCGAAAACCCGCGCTCGTATTTTAACAGCATCAAATGGGATCCGGCAGATGATGACAGCCTAAAATATGTTCTTCCCGGAAAAGCCGTTCTTTCGGTAAAATCCACAATCGCCGACGGCAGATCGACAGCCGGATTCATTCTGCCTAAAGATCTTACTTACGGAGATAATAAGGGCAAAGTACTTTTTTACGGTTACAACGGTTCCGGCGGAGAGTTCACAGGCTGCATAGACAGTGTTTCGATAAGGGGAGACGCTCAGGTCACTATTACCGACAGCATTCCGCCATCAATAAGAATTCTGTACAACAGCCTTAATTACATAGCCGGCGATCCGGTAGGCAGCAATCCGGTCATATATACAGAGATCTCAGACGAATACGGGATCAATACATCCGGCGGCATCGGGCATAAAATCATAATGGAGATAGACGGCGTCAGGAACGATGTGACACCGAATTTTATTTACGATACTGATAATTACAAAAAAGGACATACATTTTATCAGGCGGTTGAGCTTTCCACCGGAATGCACAATATCAAAGTAACTGCATGGGATAATTTTAATAACTACAGCGAAAAATCAGAAACTTTCGAAGTGACGGAATCTGAAGGGGGGTCTTCAGACAGGATAGGCAATCTTCTTAATTATCCGAATCCTGTGAAAGGAAAAGGTACGACATTCGGATTCGCGGTCGATTCGCAGAACGATCTTGAATCTTATTCGATAACGGTCTATACGATAAACGGCAGGAAGATCAAGGTGATAGACGACTGTCCCGTCGACCTGTCAGCCAACTATCAGCAGTGTTTCTGGGACGGACATGACGCTGACGGCGATGAACCCGCTAACGGAGTATATATTTATATACTTAGAGCAAAATTCCAGGGAGCGGGAAAAGCCGTAAAAAGAGGAAAACTGATCTTTGCAAGATGATGTGATCTTCAATAATGTTAGAGATTTTATTTTAAAGCTAAATAATAAGCCTGGCGCTTTTAAATTCGCCGTATCGTACAGCGGCGGAGCAGATTCCGGAGCGCTTCTGGACATATTCGTCAGACTTTTCAGAAAAAAGTTTATTTCAGAGCCTTCTGCAGTTTATTTCAATCATAACCTCAGAGGAAAAGAATCCGAAGCGGAAGAAGAATTCATAAGATCCGTATGTGCGGATTACGGGATCGAACTTATAATCATTGAGCTGGATGTGACCGGCTGTGCCGGATCTGCCGGGCTTACTACTGAAACTGCAGCAAGAATGTTAAGATATGATAACTACAGTCTGATGCTCAAAAAGTTCGATTATATCGTACAGGGGCATCACGCCGACGATAACGCAGAGACGGTTTTCTTTAATATAATGAGAGGCGCCGGACTGGAAGGATCGTCAGGCATAAAGAAAGTCAGGGACGGTTTTCTAAGGCCGCTATTGGATTTTTCCAGACGCGATATATTTGAATATTCAAAAAAACAAAAACTGAAATTCTTTACAGATTCGACGAATGAAAAGACCGACTTTTCGAGGAACAGGATCAGGCACATACTGTTCCCGGTTATCGAAAAGGAGCTTAACAGGAACATTACAGGTTCGCTCAATAATTTCTCGGCGGCATCTAAAGAAGCTCTCGATTACATAAACGGAAATGCCGATAAAGTTTATAAACGCTGCGTAAGAACCTCGCCAGGGATAGCAATCATTTGCTTCAGCAGGTTCAAAAGACTTGAACCGTTCATGAAAAAAATGATACTCCAGAGAGCTTTAAGACAGACCGGAACCGTATATAATCCGGACAGGATCAAAACGGAGATCATAATAGACGGAATAGAAAAAAGAAAGCCTT
>JAKQBN010000071.1 GCA_029559475.1 bacterium | reverse complement strand
TTATCTCGGCAAGCCGTGCCTGACTTTGAGGGAGAACACCGAAAGGCCTTCAACGGTGGATCAGGGTACGAACATCCTCATAAAAGATTTGAACAAGAAGCTCATTATGAAGCACATCAGCGATATTCTCGACGGGAATATAAAAAAAGGGTGCATACCGAAATTCTGGGACGGGCATGCTGCCGAAAGGATAGTGACGATACTTGAAAAAGTATAAAAATTAACGGGGGCTGGTATGAAAAATATTCTGATCACCGGGGCGAAAGGATTTATCGGAAAGAACCTTACAGCCGCTTTTAAGGAAAGAAAAGACTGCGAACTGTTTTTGTACGACATAGATAATCCTGAATCGGATCTCGAACAATTCATTAATGAAGCCGATATCGTATATCATCTTGCAGGAGTGAACAGGCCGAAGGAAGACAGCGAATTCATAACCGGCAATCTGGGCACGATCGAAAGCGTAATTAATATTTGCGAAAAGAATAAAAGGTTAATCCCCATCGTTCTTACCTCATCAATTCAGGCCGAATCTGACAACGCCTACGGGATCAGCAAGAAAAGAGCCGAGGAAGCTGTAATAAAATACGGTATGGACAACGACGTGAAAGTCTATATTTTCAGGCTGAAGAACGTGTTCGGAAAATGGTGCAGACCGAACTACAATTCTGGCGTGTCGACATTCTGCCACAACATAGCTAACGGACTGCCTATAACAGTTTCTGACAGGAACAATACTGTAAATCTCGTTTACATAGACGATATCGTCGAAAAATTCATAAAGATCCCCGATTACAAATATGGCGACAAGGATAAATACTTCCACGAAATAGATATTACATACTGCAAAACTTTAGGCGAGATAGTGGACCTTTTATATAAATTCAGAGATATGAGAACCGAGCTTACTATACCTGACCTTTCGGACAGCTTCGAAAAAAAATTATATTCAACATATCTGAGCTATCTGCCTAAAGATCAGTTCTCTTATGCTCTCAAGATGAATACAGACAACAGAGGTTCGTTCACCGAGTTTATAAAGACAGAGAAAAGAGGGCAGGTATCGGTCAATATATCAAAGCCGGGGATCACGAAAGGCAATCACTGGCACCATACGAAGACGGAAAAATTCCTCGTGGTATCGGGCAAAGGGGTGATCAGGTTCAGGAACATCAATTCTGAAGAGGTAGTAGAGTATTTCGTATCCGGAGAAAAACTCGAAGCTGTTGACATACCGCCGGGATATACGCACAACATAACTAATCTGGGCGATTCGGATATGGTCACAGTTATGTGGGCCAACGAAAAATACGACCCTGAAAGGCCGGACACATATTTTTTAGAGGTTTAAATGAAAAGACTAAAAGTAATGACGGTCGTGGGCACGAGACCCGAAATAATCAGGCTGTCGGAAGTTATAAAAAAGCTTGACAGTTCAAAAGCGGTAGAGCACATTCTCGTCCACACCGGTCAGAATTACGATTACGAGCTTAACGAGGTGTTTTTTAAGGATCTGGGCTTAAAAAAGCCTGATTTCTTTCTCAATGCCGCAAAGGGCAGCGCTTCAGAGACCATAGGCCATATAATAATCGAGATTGATAAGGTTCTAGAAAAAGTAAAACCGGAGGCATTTCTCGTACTCGGCGACACAAATTCCTGCCTTTGCGCGATACCTGCCAAAAAAAGGCATATTCCGATATTCCACATGGAGGCAGGTAACAGGTGTTTCGATCAGCGCGTGCCTGAAGAGACGAACAGAAAGATCGTCGATCATATCTCTGATATTAATATGCC
>JAKQBN010000042.1 GCA_029559475.1 bacterium | reverse complement strand
CTATGATGATGTGATATATTCTAACGATCTGTATGATAAAGAAAAGTGGAGTTCGGACAGTTCGGAGATCTTCAGCTCGGATAACGAAATAGTGAACGGAATGATCACTCTTGAAGAACTCGAAAGTTACGATAATTATCTGAGCTCACTATAATTAACTTTATAATATTTTATTAACTTTAAGTATTTATTTTTCTTTCCGCATTATTTATATTACAGAACTGCAGGAAGCAGTAGATTTCAAAATATTTGTTTAAATAAAAAGCGGGAGCTTGAAATTGAAGAAATTTAAAGATTTTCCGTCCGAAAGCACCAAGAGCAAGTGGATGGAGGAAGTCCTGAAAGATCTTAAAGGGAAACCTTACGATAAGATCTGGTGGAAGACCTATGAGGGATTTGAGATGGAACCCTATTACAAGGGTTTAGATATCGAGAACATAACTATTCCGGACGATCAGCCGGGTAAATTCCCGTATCTGAGAAGCAATAAACAGGTCTCGAAAGAGAACGATTGGACGGTCAGGCAGCAGATCGCAAACGCTGATCCGAAAAAAGCTTCTGTTCTGATCGGAGAAGCTCTTAAAAGCGGAGCTGAAGCTATCGATCTTAAATTAAGCTGCGGACTAACAAGCGGAAAATCCGGCGGAACCTGCAAATGCGAATGTTCATACGAAAAATGCCGCGGTATTGTAATAAACTCAAAAGCGGATCTGAATAAAATTCTTAAGAACATCGACCTTAAAAAGACCGGTGTGAATATAGAAGCCGGAGTAGCTTCAAAAGAGATCTTCGAAATGATCAGAGGTTCATTAGATGAAAAGACTAAAGGTTCAATAGATAACGATCCTTTAAAAGAACTCGCCCTGAACGGAAGTTTCGCAAAAGGCGAAAAGAAAAGGATCGCTGAAATGAAAGAGATCTTCGAAGATTGCGGAAAATATCCGCACTTTAAAGGTCTTGTGATATCCAACGGACATTTCCATGATTCGGGAGCTACGATAGTTCAGAAAATAGCTTATCTTTTATCATCGGCGGTTTTTTACAAAGAAAATGCAGCGAAAAAATTATCTTTCAGCGAATTTTCAGACAAAATAGAATTATCATACGCTGTAGGGCAGTATTACCTCTTAGAGATAGCCGGTCTCAGAGCTTTGAGGATGTTATGGTCCAATTTAGGCAGCGCTTACGATAATAAAGCGATCAAACCGGCTGAAATTCATGCGAAAACCGGCCTGTTTAATAAGACCGTCTATGATCCGTATGTAAATATGCTCAGAACAACTACTGAAGCGATGTCTGCCGTGATCGGCGGCTGTAACTCGCTTACGGTGCTTCCGTATGATGTGTGCATCGGCGAATCTGACAGCTTTTCATCAAGGATCGCACGTAACACTCAGCTGATCTTAAGAGACGAATCCCACCTGGACAAATTCATAGATCCTTCAAAAGGTTCTTATTACATCGAGAAAGCGACTGATCTTATCGCGAAACAAGCATGGAAACTGTTCCAGAAGATCGAGGCTGAAGGCGGAATTTATGAAGCATTGAAAAGAGGCGATATCCAGAAAGAACTTGCCGAGCTGAAAGTAAAAAGACTTTCGAATTTTTCAAACAGAAGAGACAGCCTTGTCGGAACCAATCATGTTCCGAACCCTGCAGAAGTATTAAAATGCTCCTGCGATAATATAAGACCTGAACAGACGCTGAAGATCTTTAAAGAAGAGCTTTATACAGACTCAAAGCTTACAGTCGAGAAGATAAGACCTTACAGACTCTCAGAGCAGTTCGAAGAATTAAGAATGATGACCGAGAAATTCAATGAGACAAAAGGCAAAAAAGTCACAGCTTTTATGGCTACGATAGGCAATCTTACTATGAGAAAAGCAAGAGCTTCGTTCGCTTCCTCATATCTTGCTGCAGGCGGATTTTCGATAATAGACAACAACGGCTTTAAAACCGCGGATGATGCAGTTAAATCAGCATACGATTCAAAAGCGGAGATAATCGTTGTCTGCTCAAGCGATGAGGAATATCCTGTATTCGCTCCTGAAATAGCCGCGAAGATCAAGTCAGTGAGCCCGGGCGTCGTCGTTATTCTCGCAGGATATCCTAAAGACATTATTGAGGATCTTAAAAAATCGGGCGTGGATGAATTTATTCACGTAAAATCCGATTCTTTAGAAACTATAAGGGGCATTCAGGCTAAACTCGGTATTAAGAAGTTAAACTAAACAGCAGGTGATAAAATGAAACCCGATTTTTCAAAAATAGATTACGATCAGGCGCTGAAAAAAACCGTAATGGTTCAGAAGAAATCTTCAAAAAAACCTTATATATCGCCTGAACAGATAACTGTCGATCCTTTTTATACAAAAAATGAAGTGAAGGACTTTGACTTTCTTGATTATGATGCCGGAGTTACACCGTACCTTAGAGGCCCTTTCTCGACTATGGGAGCTACGGCGCCGTGGACAGTACGGCAGTACGCAGGATTTTCGACCGCGGAAGAATCTAACGCCTTCTATAGAAGGAACCTTGCCGCAGGTCAGAAAGGTCTTTCGGTAGCGTTCGATCTGGCTACTCACAGAGGTTACGATTCGGATCATCCGAGGGTGAAAGGCGATGTCGGAAAAGCGGGCGTGGCGATAGATTCCGTGCAGGACATGAAGATCCTGTTCGATCATATACCGTTAAATAAAATGTCGGTTTCGATGACTATGAACGGCGCGGTTCTGCCCGTAATGGCATTCTACATTGTTACTGCGCTCGAGCAGGGAGCTAAGCTGGATGAACTTTCAGGAACTATCCAGAACGATATTTTAAAAGAGTTCATGGTAAGAAACACTTATATCTATCCGCCGAAACCGTCAATGAAGATAATTTCGGACATTTTCGAATATACATCGAAGAATATGCCTCTTTTCAATTCGATCTCAATATCCGGCTACCACATGCAGGAAGCGGGAGCTACAGCTGATATCGAACTCGCATATACTCTCGCAGACGGCTGGGAATATCTGAGGGCAGGAGTAAATGCGGGTCTTAATATCGACGCATTCGCGCCGAGACTTTCGTTCTTCTGGGGCGTGGGAATGAACCATTATATGGAGATCGCAAAAATGAGAGCGGGTAGGCTTCTGTGGTCAAAGATTGTAAATGAATTCAAGCCTAAGAACCCTAAATCCTTAAAACTGAAAACCCATTCTCAGACTTCCGGCTGGAGCCTTACTGAACAGGATCCTTTTAATAACGTGATCCGTACCTGCAATGAAGCCCTTGCTGCAGCGTTCGGACACACTTCATCTCTTCACACGAACGCACTCGATGAAGCGATAGCTCTTCCGACAGATTTCTCGGCCAGGATCGCAAGGAATACGCAGATATATCTGCAGGAGGAAACGGGAATTACTAAAGCGGTCGATCCCTGGGGCGGTTCGTATTTTGTCGAAATGCTGACCAAGGAACTTGTCGATAAGGCATGGGCGCGCATAGAAGAAGTTGAAAAGCTCGGCGGAATGGCTAAGGCTATCGAAAGCGGTATTCCGAAAATGAGGATCGAGGAGGCAGCGGCGAGAAAACAGGCTAAAATAGACACGAAAGAAGATATCATAGTCGGGGTGAACAAATACAGGCTCGCTAAACAGGATCCTATCGATGTTCTTGAAGTAGATAATACCGCGGTCCGAGACGCTCAGATAAAAAGACTGAACAAACTTAAAGCTGAAAGAGATCCAGCGGCTGTTAAAAAGTCGCTTGAAGCAATATCGGAATGCGCAAGAACAGGAAAAGGCAACCTTCTCGAATTATGCGTTGAGGCGGCTAAAGTAAGATCTACGCTCGGCGAGATCTCGGATGCCTGCGAAAAACATTTCGGAAGACACAAAGCAGTTGTTAAAACTATTTCGGGAGTATATTCAGGCGTGGCGAAAAATAACAGTACATTCGATAAGGCCGCAAAACTCGTGGCTGAATTTGAAAAACTCGAGGGCAGAAGACCCCGTATAATGATCTCTAAAATGGGTCAGGACGGCCACGACAGAGGCGCTAAAGTTATCGCGACCAGCTTTGCCGATCTCGGTTTCGATGTCGATATGGGTCCATTGTTCCAGACTCCTGAAGAATCGGCGAAAGAAGCTGTTGAGAACGACGTTCACATACTCGGCGTTTCTTCACTCGCCGCAGGTCATAAAACACTCGTTCCGGATGTCATCGAAGAGCTTAAAAAGCTCGGAAGGGAAGATATTATGATCATAGTCGGCGGAGTAATACCGGTTCAGGATTATGATTATCTGTATAAGGCAGGTGCAGCAGCGATCTTCGGTCCGGGTACGGTCATAGCGGACTCGGCGATCAAGATACTTGAAATTCTGATCGAGAAGGTAAAACAGGACAGGGAGTAGTGAATTTAATATTAAAAACAGCTTGAGAATTCCTTAAAGGAGGCTGAAATGAAAAAGTATTTTACGAATAAATCAATGTTATATATTTTCGCCGTAATATCACTGGGTCTGATTATATCATGCAGCGATGACGACGGTACCAAGCCGAATGATGATCCTCTGGGACCTGAAACTCCCGGATTCTACGGAGAAACAACGAGTGCTGTTTTCGTTATAAATCCGATCATCAATGTCGGATCAAGCACAACGGTAACGCCCGGAACCGATAGAAATGGCATCAGAATAATGATAAACGGTGTTGATACGGTTCACACGGATTCATCAGGTCTTGCCGTAATGAGAAACTTACCGGTTGGGATCAACAACATACTGGTAGGAAACAATAACGATACAGTATATTTGGATGTTGTTAATGAGAAAGATATGTATGATCTCGTGCTTTCTTATAAACCCGAAACAACTGAATATATCTGTCCGGCAGTTAGATATCCTTACGATTCGACCTCTTTTACCTTTGTAGACAGCTCTAATTTCGCTGTTACCGACTTTAACATTGATTCTCATGTTTATATATTTGCTGAGGGCGAATACGATTTCCCTGATCCGAATCCCTACCAGATCACTGCTGAAGGAGCGCTTTTTTTTGGAGCATGGGATGAAACTACCGGTTCCCAGACAATATTTGAAGACAGCATAGAAGTTAGAGGCGGTAATACAAGAATGAGAGGGATCGATGTTACTGAGCATATTAAAGTTATGGCCAACGGATTTTCGGCGGCTTTCTGCTCTTTCGGATCGGCTGATATTACAGGAAACGGCATCTCTCTTATAAGAAATATTTTTACTGCCGGACAGGCAACTGTTCCGAGCTCGAATGCTATACTTGTCGATAATAAAAATATACCTTGATGATTAAGAAAATACTAAAAGAATTTTTCAGGAACAGAACGCGGAACCTATATTTAGGGTCAGTTTCGCTATATGCCGCAATTATGCTTGTTTTGAATATCATTCTCGCGATCTTCTCCGGTCGTTATGCCGAGATCTTTTATTCTTTCCTGAGGATCTCGGCTTTCTTTATACTCCCATGCATATTGACCGCTGTTTATCTTTTTAAGCCGGTTTTAGAATTTCTTGAAGGCAGACGGAATTTTGACGAGCTTGTCGGCGACAGAATAAGGAATCTGACTTTCTATACCATT
>JAKQBN010000031.1 GCA_029559475.1 bacterium | reverse complement strand
CTTTTTGATGCTAAGCATGATAGAACTACACCATTGGAATTCTCAGATGCGGCTAAAGCCGTTTTTGATACGGGCAGAGAGCTTTGGAGATATTATCACAAGCAGCCTAAATGCAACGTAAATGCTTCATTATACGACATTCGTGAACACTTTCAGGGCAGGGACGAAAAAGGCAAGATGCACAATAAAAGCAATGACGAAATTTATATGAAACTGATCGGCGACCTTCGTGACAAGCTGAAAATACTGGCTAAGAAGATCGAACCAAAGGTCTATGAATACGGATTTTTGAGGAAATGAAGACCGTATGAGGAATTATTTTATGCCTGAAAAACAAAATATAGAATATAAGCAAAGCTGGCAAGATGAATATCTGAAATGGGTCTGCGGATTTGCAAATGCGATCGGCGGTACTATTTTTATCGGCAAAGATGATGGCGGAAATGCTGTTGATATTGAAGATTATAAAAGCTTGATGGAAAATATTCCTCAAAAAATCCGCAATTCGATGGGGATAATTTGCGATATTCAGCTTCACGATGAAAACGGGAAGAAATATATTTCAATTCAGGTTGATCCGTATTCGGTTCCTGTTTCTTTTAGAGGCAGGTATTATTATAGGACTGGCAGCACAAACCTGGAATTGACAGGTGTTGAGCTTAACGAATTTCTTTTAAAAAAAGCCGGTAAGACATGGGATGATGTTATTGAGGATAGAGCAGGAATTCAAGATATTGACGAAAAGAGCATTGCAAAATTTGTTGAAGACAGCAAGGAAAAAGGCAGGATGCCTGACACCGACGGATTAAGCGCAACTCAGATACTTGATAAACTCCGTTTGACTGAACACGGAAAGATCAAAAGAGCTGCTATAATTCTTTTCGGAAAAGACCCGAACAGATTTTTTCCAAATATTCAGGTAAAGATCGGCAGATTCGGTAAAGATTCATCAGACCTTAAATTTCACGAGATAGTTGAAGGTAATCTTGTTTATATTCTTAATGAAGTTTTTGTTCAATTGAGTTATAAGTTTTTAACCAGACCCGTAGCCTTTGAAGGCTTACAGCGAATAGAAAAATACGAATATCCTTTTGCCGCCTTAAGAGAAATGCTGCTAAATGCCCTTGTTCACAGGACTTATATGGGAGCACCTGTACAGATTCGGGTCTTTGACGACAGACTGTCTATATGGAACGAAGGCACACTTCCACAGGGTTTATCCCTTGAAAACCTGAGAAAAGAACATAACTCACGCCCGAGAAATCCGAATTTAGCTGATGCGTGTTTCAAGGCTGGTTACATTGACACATGGGGTCGCGGTATTCTAAAAATAATCAATTCCTGTAAAGAAGCAAAGCTTCCTGATCCGGATATCAATGAGATGGACGGAGGCTTGCAGGTAGTTCTTTATAAAACAAAACAAGGTGAAGTGACCCCGCAAGTGACCCCGCAAGTGACCCCGCAAGTCAGAAGATTATTATCTGTAATGACAGGCGAGCACAACAGGCAGGATTTACAGGATAAATTACAACTGGCAGACAGAGAGAATTTCAGGATCAATTATCTGCAACCCGCCTTAGAACACAAATTGATTGAAATGACAATACCTGAAAAACCAAGAAGCAGTATGCAAATGTATAAGTTGACAGAATTCGGTAAGAGAATTGTTGAGATTTTAGAAAATTGAATACGGATTTTTGAGGAAATAAAATTAGGAAAATATATGAAATGGATTACAAGATCGCACGTACATGTTGACAGAGTCGCCTGCCCGTGGCTTATATCACGATTCGTTGACTCTGAGGCTGAATTCATATTCGTGCCGAAATGCAGTGTCGAAGAAACAGCAAGATCTTCAGGTGCGATACCGTTTGATATCCCCAACGCTGAGCTTGGACATCATGGAGATGAATGTTCCTTTGTAAGCATAATAAAAAAATATGAGTTGAAAGATGAAGCTCTGCTCAGAATGTCAAAAATTATTAATGCCGCCGACACTGACTCGTTCGACAAGGATCCTATCGCTGCCGGAGTTGAGGCTATTGCGGTAGGCTATAGTCTAAGATATCCTGAAGACCTCGAAAATCTTGAGCATCAGTTTTATGTTTATGACGCATTATACGCATGGTGCAGATTGCAAACTGCGAAAGAGTAGATTTTGAGCAGGATAAGAAAAACATCAGCATTTTTAGGATTAAAGAAAAGTATCCTGGGTTTACTCTCTATGGTCATTCTCGTCGGCCTCGGCGAGAAAATGGCTGAAAGATTCCTGCCGATGTACCTATTAGCTCTCGGAGGCGGTCTCTGGTCGGTGGGATTACTTAACGGGCTTGACAATCTTCTTTCAGCTCTGTACTCTTTTCCCGGCGGTTATCTTGTCGAGAAGGTCGGTACAAAAAAATCCCTTTTGATTTTTAACATTTTAGCCATGACCGGCTTTATTATCGTGATAATTATTCCCGAATGGCAGGCTGTTATAGCGGCTTCTTTTCTTTTTTTATCATGGACAGCGATTTCACTGCCTGCGACAGTTACGATCATTTCTGATGTTCTGCCCAAGAATAAGCGAACTATGGGTATGTCGGTACACTCTCTTGTCAGGCGGATCCCGATGTTCCTCGGACCCCTCATCGGCGGGGCGTTTATTACCGCTTTAGGCATAAAAACCGGTATAAAAATAGGGTTTTCCGTTGCTCTTATTCTTGCGCTTGTCGCTACAGTATTACAGCAGATCATGATAACGGATCATAAAAACGACAAAACGGAGAGTCTTAAAAATTCAGCAACAAAAAATCCTTTAAAATTATGGAAGGAAATGCCGGTCTCCTTAAAAAGACTTCTTGTTTCAGATATTCTCGTCAGGTTCTGCGAACAAATCCCTTATGCTTTTGTTGTTGTATGGTGCATGCAGACGATAACGAATCCTGTATCGGCCTTCGAATTCGGAATTCTGACTACGGTCGAAATGGTCACGGCTATGGTCGTTTATATTCCCGTAGCTTATTTTGCCGATAATACAGAAAAGAAACCTTTTGTCTTAATGACATTTGTCTTTTTTACTTTTTTCCCGTTAGCTTTACTTTTTACGAATTCGTTTACGATGCTGATTCTCGCTTTTTTCCTCCGCGGTTTAAAGGAATTTGGTGAGCCTACGAGAAAAACACTAATTATGGAACTTGCGCCTGAAAACAGAAAGGCAAGTATGTTCGGTCTGTATTATCTTGTAAGAGATTCCGTAGTCTCCGTCTCAGCCTTTTCCGGTGCTTTTTTGTGGATGATAAGTCCAACGGTAAATTTACTCACAGCTTTCGGATTCGGTGTCGCAGGAACTCTCTGGTTCGCTTTCTTCGGGACTGATAAGCATGGCGAAGAATAGTAGCCGCATGATGATGCTTATAGGCTAAGTCGGGATAGCATTCTGGATCAATTTCAGATATTAAATTTTATTTATTGATTATATTCTGAGCATTTATTATAATTCATTATAATTTATCTAATAATTCGGAGCCTATCATGAAACTCTCGGGCTATTTAATTACTTTCCTGCTGGCGGCAATTCTGCAGGTTTTTGCTGTTGACACTATTCCCGGCAAATGTCTCGAATTCGACGGCGTGAACGACTACGTTTCCGGTTCGGGGATAAGTACTTCGATGACAGCGGTCACAATAGAGGCATGGGTATATCATAACGAACTTTCAGCGGGAAAGATACAGAGATATGTATCAATAGTTCCCGAAGTTGCAGTTTTAAGATATGACGGCGCAAGCGGTACAAATCAGCTTCATTTTTATATTAGGAAAACGGACGGTAGCTTATATAGTATCGTGATCGATAATATTCTGACTACAGGCGGATGGTTCCATGTTGCGGGGACTTATGACGGCACAACGATGAAATTGTATTATAACGGCAGGCTCATGAAAACAACTGTACCTGCCGGTGGTTTATACGCCTCCGATGGAACTTTCTACCTAAGCACTTCTGCTGAAGCATTATCGGGAAAACTTGATGAGGTCAGGATATGGAATACTGCGAGAACAGCTGACGAAATACGAAAAAATATGCACTTATCCTTAACTGGAACGGAAACGGGACTTTTAAACAACTGGCAGTTCAATGAAGGATCCGGAACTGCGCTGTCGGACGCTGTCGGAGGAGCGAGCGGCACTCTTTACAATATGGATGACTCGGACTGGGTATCTTCAAAAATACCGTTTGGCACGGGTTCGTCAGATTTGAAAATTATCAGTACTACTGGAAGTGTTGATTTTACAGGAACGGGAATTTCGATGAATGTTACTTCAAAGACAGGGACAGATACGCTTATAGTTTCGAAGATTGATATCCCCCCGAATATTCTGCCGACCGGTATAGATGAAACATACGATTCGCAATACTGGGTGATAAACAGCTTCGGCGGAGGTGCAATTTCTGCTGATGTGAACTATAAAGTAAGCGAGGATATTGAAGATTGGTATGCTTCACATCCGTCTAAGATAACGCTTTACGAAAGAAACAGCAATTTAGACACAGAATGGCTGTATCTAAAAGATGCATCTAGTGTTAATTTTGCCGTAAATTCTGCAACTTTCAACGGTATTTCCGGTTTCGGTCAGTTTATCGTTTCGAGAGAATATCTACCACCATCCATAACTTTAACAGACCTGAATAATTTCGAATCGATCTCAGCATCTTTCCACGGAATAGATGTAGGAGGTTACTCTTCACCTGCATTTACCGATCTTGACGGGGACGGATTACTTGACATGCTTATCGGTGAGTATGACGGCAATATAAATCATTATGAACAAGTCGCAGCAAATTCAACTTTATTTTCTCTTGTTACAGCATCTTTCAACGGAATTGATGTAGGAGCTTACTCAGCCCCCGCTTTTACCGATCTTGACGGTGACGGATTACTTGATATGCTAATCGGTGACAATGAAGGCAATATAAACCATTATGAGCAAAGTTCACCGAACTCAACCTCATTTACGCTTGTTACTCAATCTTTTAACGGAATAGATGTAGGAGGTTACTCTTCACCTGCATTTACCGATCTTGACGGGGACGGATTACTTGACATGCTTGTAGGTGAGTTTAACGGTAATATTAACCCCTATGAACAAGTCGCAGCAAATTCAACCTCATTTACGCTTGTTACTCAATCTTTCAACGGAATTGACGTAGGATATTACTCATCTCCTGCATTTACCGATCTTGACGGTGACGGATTACTTGACATGCTTGTAGGTGAGCTTGACGGTAATATTAACCACTATGAACAAGTCGCAGCAAATTCAACCTCATTTACGCTTGTTACTCAATCTTTCAACGGAATTGACGTAGGATATTACTCATCTCCTGCATTTACCGATCTTGACGGGGACGGATTACTTGACGTGCTTATCGGTGAAAAAGACGGCAATATTAAATATTATAAACAGGCTGGAATTTCTGACATTTCTTTCGGAAATGTTCTTCTTGGTAATTCTCCCGTAAAAAAATATTATGTAGTCGCTCAAGATTTGAAGTCAGATCTTAATTTAACCGTCTCCTCAGAATTTAATATATCGTTGTCGCAAAACACCGGTTATTCTAACAGTTTATCAATTACACCGGTCAACGGAATTGTATCTGACACCATTTTTGTTAAATTTTCTCCAATTGAGAATATTGAATACAACGGGACAATCACTCACTCTTCTACAGATTGCGAAACTAAATATATCACTCTTACAGGTATAGGCGCCGGCATAGGTAATGCACCCGTTACTGCTTTGGATTTTGACGGAGTGAATGATTATGCAACAATCGCTGATGATAGCAGTCTCGATCTTACAAACAATTATACAATCGAAGCGTGGATCAAGCCTTCCGTATTCGCGACTATGGCGGGTATTGTTTCAAAATATCAGACTTCAAGCGCGAACGGATATTCCCTGAGGCTAAGCAGCATATCTCCTTATACAGGTTTAACCTTTGACGAATTATCAACTTCGAACGGTATCCTTGAAGAAGGAAAATGGTATCATATAGCTGCGGTTAACAATAACGGAACAAGAAGGTTATATTTGAACGGAGTTGAGCAAACTTTAACAGGCACACCTTTAACGGTAAATTCAAACAGCGATCCTCTGAGGATTGGAGTTGATTTTAATTCCAGATACTTTGACGGTAAGATTGAGGAAGTAAGACTTTGGAATACGGTACGAAGCCTGCAGGAGATTAGGGAAAATATTCATTTACCTTTAGACGGATCGGAAACAGGGCTTGTGAGCTATTGGCAATTTAATGAAGGATCAGGTACTACTGCAAGTGATTTAATTAGCGGGAACTTGGGCACACTGACAAATATGGATGATACCGATTGGGTAAATTCTACTATTCCGTTCGGGGACGGACATGTTAATTCGCAGATCGTGAGCACCACTGGAATTGTTGATTTTACCGGAACCGGAGTTTCGATGAATGTTACTTCAAAGACAGGAACAGATACGCTCGTGGTGTCAAAAATCAATCTGCCTCCGAATATTAATCCTTATCCGGTCACAATTTTCGATTCTCAATACTGGGTAGTACATAAATTCGGTACCGGCATGCTCTCGGCAGATATATCATTAACTCTCAGTGAAGATCTTACTTCCAATGATGAGTCTAATCCTGCCAAAATTAAACTCTATACCCGTGCAAGCACTTCGGACAGCAGCTGGACTTATAACCTGACCGCAGTTAGTGTTGACGCAGCTACAAATACGGTTAATTTCTCCGGAATAACTGATTTCAGTCAGCTTATTATAACAAGCGACAACTTGAGCATCCCGCAAAATATCGTTACAGAGATAATCGGATTAGACATTAAGATCATCTGGGATGCTGTTCACGGAGCAACTTCATATAAGGTGTATGCTTCCGATGATCCTTACGGCAGTTTTCAAGATGTATCGGCTTCAGGTATCTTCGATGGTACAAGCTGGACTATAGCACACTCAGAAAGTAAGAAGTTCTATTATGTCGTTGCTGTAAGCGGAACAAAAAGACCAATAAATAATGCAGACATTAAAAATATTAAATAATTCAATATTAGATTCATGCAATTTACGGGGATGATAAGTCCATCGGTAAATTTACTCACAGCTTTCGGATTCGGCATTGCGGGAACTCTCTGGTTCGCTTTCTTCGGGACTGATAAGCATGGCGTTGAAAAAAAACAGTATAAATAGTCCTCCGTTGACTTTATTAAATTTATTTCATAGATTTTAATCATGATCTATTACGTCGTAAAAGTTGTCATATCGGCTGTTATAATCGTAGCTGTATCAGAGATATCGAAGCGGAATTCGACCGCGGGAGCGCTTCTGGCGTCCCTGCCGCTGTTATCGGTTCTCGCGTTCGTCTGGATGTATATCGACACGGGCGACGTTGCCAAGATTTCAGAAGTATCGAAGGATATCTTCTGGCTGGTGATCCCGTCGTTAGTGCTGTTCATAGCTCTGCCTGTGTTTTTGAAAATGCAGATCAATTTTTATCTTAGCCTTTTGATCTCTGCGGCTTTGACAGCCGGCGCGTACACGCTGCTTCTGATGGTGCTGAAAGCAAAGTCTTGATCACAGACCTTCATACATGATTTTCATAATTCAGATAAAAGCGAACCCGTTACTATCTTTACCTAACCCTTCTCATTCTGACAGCGAAAGAACCCTCGTGATGATGAATGCCGGGATTAACGGCATAGCTGCCGTCCGCGTTTTTGAAAATATCCAGACTTGAGTTATCAGCTTTATCGAGCATAAAATGATCGTCATCTGCTATGAATTTCTGCACGATATCCATATTTTCGCAGTTAAAAATGGAGCAGGTAGAATATACCATTATCCCGTTCTTCTTGACGAAATTCGACGCTCTTTTTAAAATGTCAAGCTGGAGCTTATTAAGCTGAGAAAGCATCTCCTCATCCTTATTCCACCTGCTCTCGGGATGACGCCTGAAATTGCCGCTGCCTGTGCACGGAGCGTCGATAAGTACCTTGTCGAATTCCTCGAACACCTGAAATTTCTGGGCTTCCTGAAAGGTCAGCTTATTGAATTCAAGCCCCAGCCGTTTAAAATTCATTTTTATCAGAACTCTTTTCTTCATTGAAATATCGTTCAGGTGAAGTTTGACCTTATTGCCGGTCAGCTCCTGAATATATGTTGACTTTCCGCCCGGCGCACAGCACAGATCGAGTATCTTTTCGTTCTTCTTCGGCTCAAGCACGAGAACCGGCAGCGAATGCGACGGGTCCTGGATATAGAACCTGCCTTCTTCAAATGATTGTGAAGAAAGAACATTGCCCTTTTCTACCTTAAGAAAATCTTCAAAGTGTTCTACATCGGAAGAAATTATTCCTTCGCCTTCCAATTGAACCTTAAGCTCTTGTCTGCTGTTTTTTATCCGGTTAGCCCTGACATAAACAGGCGGAACCGACTGATTGAATTTCAGCATTTCCTCTGACGTTTCCTTACCGTAGCTTTCTATAAGCCTGTCAACGACCCACTGCGGATGAGACAGATAAAGCGCTTTCTTTGAAACTTTATCCTCATCGGACAAAGTCAGTTTAGTCATCTTTCTCAGGATCGCGTTAATATATTTGGCTTTGCCCTGTCCCAGCTCCTCCTTCGCTATCTCCACGAAATCGTTCACTACCGAATAATCCGTTGAGCTGTCGAGATAAAAATACTCCGTTCCTGCGCACAGGATAAGCATACTGATCTTTAATTCCTGATCATCAATATTCTTATCGATATTTTCAATAAAATACTGTTCGAGATAATTAAAATTCCTGAAAAACTGGTTGACCAGATTGATCAGCCTTCGCTTTTCCCTGTCCTCCAGACCTTCAAGCACTTCAGAATAAAGCGACTCGAATGAAAGCCGTTTGTTATATATCTTGAGAACGGTATTGTAGAATAATTTTCTTAATTTCATAATATATCCATCCTAATATCCGTGCGCTTCAAGGATCATAAAAATGCTGAAAACTATACAAACGGTAAAGAATATCATCACCCAGTCATTAACTCTGAGCAATTCAGGCAGTGTTTTATTTCCGTAATTGCCGAAATTATTCAGCTTAATAAACGCTTTCGGATAGAGCAAAGCGTATAAGTATGATCCTGCAAGTATTCCGGCAGTTCCGCCGATTGCCGCATCTATATATCCGTTGCCGATCGCACCGGCAATAGTTCCGGGGCAATATCCGAGCACAGCGAAACCTACACCGAAGATGAGCCCTCCGACAGCGTTTATCCCGAATGATCCCTGCTTGGGATACAAAGAAACCAGTTTAAACTCTTTTAATATATAGATCCCTGTCATTCCTGTAATGACGGCGGTAAGCATGATCTTTACTACTGTATTATCGTTGAATAGCAGCTGGGCAACTATCACATCATACTTTGTGGCTCCGCCTTTCTGAAGCAGAAAACCGAATATTATTCCGAAAACCAGACTCAGTATTAAAATTTTTTTATTATTCATAGTCTTTCCCTTTTTATAGACTGAACATCAGATAAGCCGTAACTCCGCCGCCGATAAAGAAAAATATGGCAGATACCCAGCTGCTCACAGCCATTTGCATCGCTCCTGAAATTCCGTGTCCGCTGGTACACCCTCCGGCAAGTCTCGCTCCGAAGCCCAGAAAAATTCCTCCGATAATTGATATTATGATCCTGAAGATAAAACTGTCTCCGAATTCCCGAGCCCATAATCTCGGAACAGTGATAATATTAAAATCGCCGGAAATATAAGCCGAAATGAATGCGCCTATCACGATCCCGATTACGAACATGATCTCCCAATCTATTACAGGCGGATATTCTTTAAAATACTGCTTCCCGTTAATTGTTTTCCTGCTGAAGAGTTTGCCTATCATGCCCGATGCCCTTGCGAACGCTGTCGAGCATCCGATGGGCTTTTTCAAAAATATGAAAGTGAACCAGCTGAGAATTCCTATGCCTGCGCCTACTGCATAGGGAGACCAGCGTATCTGTGTTAAATAGCTCATCATATCAGCCTCAACTATAAATTAATCGTTATGATATCTTGAACCGTGAAGATTGATGCACACCCGGCATTCAGGTACATATCCGGCATTGGCGTAGCCTGTGATGCCTCCGGCTGCGTTAAGAATGTTATTAAATCCTTTGGCTTTTAATATACTTGCTGCAAGGCTTGACCTGTGCCCTGTACTGCATATCAGTGCGTAAGTAAGTTTTTTATCAAGTTCTTTATATCTCGTTCTCATATCGGGAGCGGGAATGTTTATCGATCCCTTGATATTCTGTCTAATGAATTCGCCTTCAGCTCTTGAGTCAATAAGTACGAAATTTTTTCTTTTACCATTCATTTCTGTATAAAGTTCTTTTGCTGAAAGCTGGTGTACATGAGCCGTTTCCATTCCGCTCCTGGCCCACTCGAACATACCGCCTGCAAGGTAACCTTCAACCTTATTTATTCCTACGCGGTTTAACCATTTTACTATGTCTGAACATTTTTCATGGCTGTCAATAACGAGCAGTACTTTTTTGTCCTGCGGGATCACCCAGCCTGCAAATGTGGGAAAATTTCCTTCCAGATCAATATTGATCGAACCGGGAATGTGCTGCCCTCCGAAAGAGTTATATGTTCTGGTATCAAGAATTAAAGTATTTTTATTATCTGACCTTTTTTTGAATTCTTTTACATCAAGAATTTCCGGCTCAGGCAGGTTCTTCAGCAAAGCAGGACCGGTCCTGTTTATATCGCTGCATTTTGAAAAATGGTCAGGCGCGGGCGGCATATTTGTAGTCAGCGACTTTATAAATTCTTTTTTATTTTTAAGCTGAAGAGCCGCATTGTATTTCCTTTCATATCCGATCGTAGATCTCCATTTTGCGCCCATAGCTCTGCCGCACAGCGAACCTGCTCCGTGAGCCGGATAGACTTCGCAGAAATCGGGGAGCTTCATCAGCTTGCCGAATAAGCTGTCATAAAGCTGACCTGCAAGTTCTTCTGAAATGTCCGGAAAAAGATCAGGTCTTCCCACATCTCCCACGAAAAGCGTGTCCCCGCAAAATACGCCGAAGGGATCATTCCCTCTTGATATATCTGATACAACATAACTTAAATGCTCGGGAGTATGGCCGGGTGTTTCGACAGCTTTAATCAATATGTCCTCGACTTTGATCTCGTCCCCTTCTTTTACGGCTGTATGTTTGAACTTGCACTTTCCTTTCAATGGCGCATATATCTCTGCGCCTGTTCTTGCGGCGAGCTCCATGTGTCCCGAAATAAAATCCGCATGAAGATGAGTTTCCAGAACATGTGTTATTGAAATGCCGTAATTCCGTGCTTCTTCAATGTATTCGTCAACTTCTCTGACAGGATCGATCACAATAGCAGACCTTTTACCGAGAAGCATATATGAACTGTGTGCTATTTTTTTTACAAAAAAATGCTTAACTATCATTTATCACTCCCGAAAGCATTACTTCATTTTTTCTCTATATATATTGAAAGCGCATTTCTTCTGAACTGCTTGGGCAGAAAGAACAGTCTGATCTGGCAGAATAGAGTGTTTTCTTTAGCGAAAAATTCATCTGATGTATCAGTCGTTATCTCGAAAGCCTTTTCTTCCTCCGGATAGAGTTCGAAACTGTTGCCCTGCATATAGCCGGATGACGGGATATCAGTTGATTTTAGCATTCTGCTCAGTTCGCTGCTTACAGTAAGGATAAAAAATTTATTTTTTGAGAATGTGAAGGTTTTTCTGGACTGCGAGTTGTTCTTCATTTTGAGGTATAGTTTTAATGGTTTGCCGAAACTGTAGGATCCGTCTTCCGAGCTGAGATGATAGGATATTTCTTCAAGTTCGAGCGATGCGAATTTAGGCTTTCCGGTCCCAAGCGGTTTTCCCTTATCTGAAGTTGATGCGCAGGAAAATAAAATAACAGATATAAATATTACGGTAATATTTTTAAACATTTATCTGACCGTTATCTCTGGCTTCCAGATATTTCTGATAAAGTCCGTCTGAAATGAACATCCCGACCAGTTCTTTGTCCAGCTCGCCGTCCTTGGCCATAAAACCTATCACCTGTACGGCTTTTTCTATCGGCATGGCTTTTTTATAAGGTCTGTCAGAAGCCGTAAGAGCTTCAAAAACATCTGCGACCGCCAGTATTCTCGACTGAAGCATAATTCCGTCGCCTTGAACGCTGAACGGATATCCGCTACCGTTTAACATCTCGTGATGCGCACCGGCTATTCTTGGAATGTCCTTAAGCTCATCCGTGAATGGAACAGTCTCCAAAATGTCGAGTGTGTTGTTTACGTGCCTCTTCATTTTTTCCCATTCTTCAGGTGAGAAATTCCCTTTCACGAAGTTCGTCAGCATATAGATCTCATCTTCTTCAAGATACGGATGCTCAACTCCGTCGAAATCAATGAAAATTTTGTTTCCTATTTCTATGATCTTCTTTTTATCGTCTTCGGAACAAAATCCCGGAGTATTCTTTTCAAGAATGAATTTGAGATCTGCTTCGATCTGCTTCAAAAATTCGTTTTTCACTTTATCATCGTGTATGTTAAAATCCGTAGAGAATTTTATTATCTCGAACCTGTTCTTTATAATTGCAACCTCATCTTCTTCGAGCTTGTTCCTTTTGTCAAGAACGCTTTCCGGAACGGCGACCTTGCCTACGTCATGAAGAAGTGCAGCGTATTTAAGCTCCTCAAGCTTTTCCTCTGAAAAGAATATGTTCCCGAAATAACCGTCGTCTTTCTTGTTTATATGCACGGCGATCAGGTTCGAAATATATGCCACTCTTTTTGAATGACCGGCAGTATGCGGGCTTCTGGCTTCGATAGCTTCTGAAAAAGCTTCTACGAGAGCTTTATACAGATTTCTGTTGGCTTCGAGAAGGCGCGCGTTTATAAGAGCGACTGCAGCCTGGCTCGCCAGTGAAAGTATGATCTCTTCGAATTCTTTCGAGAACGGAACTATCTTCCCCTTTTTATCGAATTTGTTGATAAGCTGAATTACTCCAAGCACATCGCCTTCATTGTCCTTCATGGGAACGGAAAGCATAGAAACTGTTTTATAACCTGTTTTCTGATCGTATGATTCGTTAAAATCGTAAGAGGTTTCCTTAGGAATATTATAGCAGTCCTCGAGATTGACCGTCTCTCCTTTTATGGCTGTGTAGCCGGCTATCGATTTTAGTTCTATCGGAACTGAGAAAGACTTGAATACGCTCTCTGTTCCTTTCCTGTGTTTCAGCGAAAGTGTTTTCGTAGCCTGGAAAACAAGTTCATTCTTCACGGGATCTTTTATATAAAGCGAGCAGGCATCACAGTCCGCGAAATTTATTATCTCATCCACGATCAGATTAAAAAGATTCTGCAGCTTTGTCTCGGATCCCAAAGCTATACCTATCCGGTTCAAAGCGAAAACAAGCTCTTTATAATCCATGATCCCGCCTTATTTTATTTCTTCGTAATCGGCTTTCTCAACATTCTCTCTTCCGGGCTGCTGTCTTTTACGATTGAATTTCCCCGAAAGAACTTCCCATCTTCCCCTCAATTTTCCGAGCTGATAAGCTACATATATTACTCCCGCAAATACCAGCGCTCCCCATGTCTGCATCCAGTTGTCCATTTTCTCTCTTTTTAGATTTTTAGATATTTACTGTCGTCGATCCCGTTTTCGATCTCCTTCAGTATCAATTTTATATGTTCTTTATTATCAGGATTCAGTCCGTCGATATTAACTATCAGCAGCGGACACTCCCTGAAATGGTCGAAGAAATATATGTAGCCTTTGTTCAGGCCTTCGATATACGCTTCGTTTATTTCTTTTTCGAACACTCTTTTTCTCTTCCTGATATTATCGAAAAGCATTGCCGGATCGGGAGCGTGAAGATAGATCACCAGATCGGGCGTGTGAATGTTCGGGTTCATTACTTTGAGTATCTGATTGTACAGGGTGAAGTTTTTATCGTCAAGATTGTATGACGCGTAGATCTGATCTTTGTTAAATATGTAGTTCGCCACGATATTGTTTCTGAACAGATCGCCGAATGGTATCTCGACCTGCTGCTGATACCTCATTGTCAGGAAAAACAACTGCAGTGGAAGGGCGAACTTTTCCGGGTTCTGATAAAAATCCGCAAGGAAAGGATTCTGAAAATACCCTTTGTCATTGATCAGATTCGCGCTGAGCTTTTCCGACAGCTTTTTAGCCAGCTGATTCTTGCCGCTACCCGTTGCTCCTTCGACGGCTATGTATATCTGATTAAGATTGAATTTCATCTTTTTTTATCACTTTTGAATTATCTACGCACTCGCTTAATATTGTTTTCAGCTTTCTACCGTCCGAAACATCCGCAATATCAGGTTCGATCTCAAGTACCGGCTCCAGCACGAATTTCCTGTACCTGTACTCAGGATGCGGGACCATAAGGTCAAGGCTGTGTATCTCCCGCTCTCCGAAGAATATAATATCGATATCTATCGTCCTCGGCCCGTATTTTATCACTCTCTCCCTGCCCAGTTCCGATTCGATCCTGTTGATAATGTTTAAAAGATCATCAGGTTCCTCTCCGAAAGATCCCGAAACCGCGATATTATAAAAATAATTCTGATCGAGCATCCCTACAGGTTCGGTCTCATAAACGGACGAAATCTTTTCTATTTCAAAACCGTTCGATCTAAGCCTTTCGCATGCCTTTTTCAGATTCGACAGCCTGTCTCCCATATTGCTGCCGAGAGACAGAATTATTTTCTCGCTCATAATATCCCCAAGCGGTTCAGTTTTATACCCCGCGAATAATATAAACAATTAATTTATGTTTATAAAGTGATTATTTATTTAAATTGATTTGAAAGCTCTTCTTTTGTATATTGAAAGTGAATATGGAGAGAAACTATGAGAAAACTTAAAATATACCTTGATAATTGCTGTTTTAACAGACCTTATGACGATCAGAGTTTTTTAAGCATTTACCTGGAAACACAGGCAAAACTTGCAATACAGCAATTAGTTAGAGAGGGTCTATTATTACTTGTATGGTCTTTTATGCTTGATTATGAGAATAGTGAGAATCCCGATCAGACTATAAAAGATGAAATTAAAACATGGAAATCTTTATGTGCAATTACAGTAAGTAAAACTGATTCCATTGTTGAAGAAGCTCACAGAATAAACAAGTACGGATTCAGCAAAAAAGATTCTCTGCATTTGGCTGCTGCGAAGAATTCATGCGCTGACTATTTTATTACGGTTGACAAGGGGATATTGAAAGGAGCAAAACTATACGGAGACCCGAAAATAATTGACCCGATAGAGTTTATTGCGAAAATGGAGGATTAGATGAAAACCGATACAATGATAAAGCAGGAAGGATTTCAGGCTCTTAAATCTAAGCTGGACACAGTCGAAGTAGAAAGATTTATTGTTCTTATTAACAGAGAAAAGTTTGACTATACAAAGTGGCGGAAAGATCTTTTTGAAAATATGACGATTGACGAGATAGCTGAAAAAGCCGGAAAATATTCCAAGAATAATTGAATATAAGAATTATTCCGATATGTGCGATACCTATGTTCGATTTAAATGAAGATGGTGTAAAATGAAAATAAGACAAATGATCATCCTTACAATTCTTGTTACTATATTTCAGATATATTGCGCCGGCATTATTTACGTCACACCTGAAGAATCAGGAACAAGAGACGGCAGCTCCTGGGAAAATGCCGGAAGTGCTGAGTAACTTCAGGATATCCTGGACAGTATTGAAGATGCTGACTTTTGGATTGCTAAAGGTATTTATAAGCCTAATCGTCTGGTCGACGATCCTGAAGATGAGAGGGATATGTCTATCAGTGCTCATCATAACTTTATATACGGAGGCTTTTTAGTAACAGAGACTGATATATCGCAAAGAGACATTAAAAATAATGAAACTGTATTTACTGGTGACATAGGAATAGAAGGAAATAACTCAGACAATTGTTATCATGTAATGAGAGCTGTTCAAATCTTAGACGTAGTAACTATCTGCCACGGAAATGCAAACGGTACACTAGATCCGAACCGTTTTGGTGGAGGTGTGTATGTTTATAGGGCTTCATCAATTTACCGTAACTGCATATTCAGGGATAATTATGCCTCGATTAACGGCGGTGCTGTATTTATGGATACATGGGGTTATGATGTTGTATTTGAAAACTGTCTGTTTTATAACAATAGTGCTAAATACGGAGGAGCAATAATTAGCTATCGTTATGTAACAGTAATTAACAACTGCACTTTTGCGAAAAATACTTCCGTATCAGGCACCGGCGGTATAGATCTGTTCAATTTCGGATATTCACCCCACTTTGCAGACATTACGAATTCCGTTTTCTACTGCAATGATTCCGATGATTTTTATATTCTGGATGAAGCTACTATACCGGATATTAATAACTGCGCTGTAGAAGGCGGGATCGGCATTACCTATTACGGCGAGAACAATATTGTGCTTTCTTCCAACAATTCCGGCGATCCTGATTCACCTTACTTTTCCGATCCCGATAAAGGACACTGGTGGATACAGGAGTATTCGCCCTTGCGCAATGCAGGGATATGGAATTCTGACGTACCTGCCTATGACCTTGCGGGCTTTACAAGAGATGCGGTTCCGGACATCGGCTGTTATGAGTACGATCCGTCTTCTATAGAAGATGATGTAAGTGCTTTACCTTTAACGACGGAACTATACCAGAACTATCCTAACCCTTTCAATCCTGTAACAAATATCCTGTTTTCTTTAAAACGGGCAGGCATAGTTGAACTTAGCGTATTTAACATTGCGGGACAGCTTGTAAAAAAGCTTGCCGTAAATGAAATGGAGGCGGGCAGACATTCCATAATGTTCGATGCGTCCGGTCTTAACAGCGGTCTTTACTATTACAGATTGAAGGTGAACGGAGTTATGAAGGACTCGAAAAAAATGCTGTATTTAAAATAAATTCTTCAATTAAACTTATTGATATAATCGCTTAAAATTCGTATTTTTACTCCATGATAAAAGCGGTCCCGTTCATATTATTTATTTTCTATTTCATGACTTCAGCACAGTGCGGAAAATGCGTCAGCCTGAAATATACAGTCAGTTCAGCTGTATTCGAGACTGATTCCGGAACAATCAGGTTCACGTTCTTCGATGATGCCGCTCCGGGTCATGTAAAGAATTTTAAAGACCTTGTTTCGTCAGGTTTTTATAACGGAAAGATCTTTCACAGGGTAATTCCGGATTTTGTTATACAGGCGGGAAGAGACTCTACGGTAGAGGAAGCGACAATACCTCCCGAGATCCATAAGATCCATTTTAAAGGAGCGCTTGCGGCAGCGAGGATGGGCGATGATGTCAACCCGGAAAAAAGATCTGATAAATTCGAATTTTATGTATGCATGAAAGAACTCCCTCATCTCGATGGAAAATATACCGTATTTGGACGGACGGCTGAAGGATTCGATACGGCGAAAAAAATATCCTTAGCTCCTCGTGATTCGACTGATGATCCGTTTAAGGAAATAAAAATAAACAAAGCATATCTCGAAAAATATTTCGATTCGGAGAAATTTGAATTCTACAGGAATAAAAATGAAGTTCGTTAAAGCGGTTTATACGTTCGTTAAAACCTATTATATTTCAATTCTGGTCTCGATGTTCGTTCTCGGAATAATAATGTTCTCGGTCGTTATGTATCTTGATACTATAATTATGCCGGAATATACACGGGCAGGTCAGGAATTCGAGATCCCTTCTGTTATCGGAATGAGCATTGATTCGGCCAGAACGATTCTTGAAACTGACAGCTTTTTTCTGTCTGACGAGATAACGAAAAAAGTGGATTTCAATAAACCCGCTGGTACGATACTTGATCAGCATCCGAAAGCCGGATCTGAGTGCAAGCGCGGCAGAAAAGTATATGTGACGGTATCTAAAGGCGCACAGCCGGCAATTGTTCCCGAGCTTATCGGAATGTCGCCCCAGGACGCGCTTTATAAGATCGCCGAGGCGAAACTTGTACCCGACACGGTCTTATATGAATTCAGCGAGCAGTATCCTGACGGCGTGGTAATGGGTCAGTCATTAGTTGTGAATGATACTGTGGACATCGGGGACAGGATCTTCATTGTAGTAAGCGTGGGCAAGCATCCTTCGGAATACATAATCCCTGACGTAAAAGGACAGGTTCTCAAGAACGCCGCTGAAACTTTAAAACGGGGCGGATTCAAAATATCTGAGATTGTGTACTACAAGAATACGGAACTTCTGCCGAATACGGTCATAGATCAGAAACCTGCTCCCGGCGAGATAGTTTATCAGGGAGCGAAGATACGTCTGCTGATCTCGTCTCTTACGAAATCTACAGTTGCGCAAGACAGCCTGAAAGACGAATGACGGTCTGCAAAAGAACTGATACAAAAAGGACAGTTATGAACAACATGACAGTAAGGATAATCGTCGCGGTGATCGCCGCACCCGTGATCTTGTACACTCCGTTCCTCGGAATGAGTTATTTCGCTTCATTTTTATTTATCATCTCTTTTCTCGGCGCGAAAGAGATATACAGTTTTTATAAAGGAAGGCATGTTCATTTAAATCCGCTGTCGATCTATCTGACATCACTGGTTCCCATAGTTTTTTTTGCTGGCGGCTTCGAACTTTCCGCCGAATACGTTCTGCTCATATCGTTCATTTTATTCGGGACAGAGATATTCAGAGGCCGGGACAGATCATCTAACATTTCCTCAGGTTATACGCTTATGATAATTTACTGCGGTCTCTTCCCCGCTACTCTATTAGGCGCTGTGAGCGACACGACTCCGATGACCTTCATTTTCATTTACGGAGTGATCATAGCGACAGACTCATTCGCCTATTTCGGAGGATTGGGATGCTCTAAACTTTTCAGAACACATAAACTGCTTGAAAGAATAAGCCCGAAAAAAACAATTGAAGGCTCGGTTTCCGGACTGATATTCGGAGCCCTTGCGGGATTTCTTATCTGGCGGTTCACGGGCATCAGCATTATATTCACTCTTGAACAGGCTATTATTCTGTCCGTTGTTATTTCGGTATTCGGGCAGATCGGCGATCTATTCGAATCCATGCTGAAAAGGGATTTCGGCGTAAAGGATTCATCTAACATAATACCGGGACACGGCGGAATACTGGACAGGTTCGACAGCCTTATTTTCGTGTCTCCGGCAGTTTATCTGTATATAAATTATCTTATAAATAAGGGAGCATAATGGAAGGTTACGCACTGGCAAAAAGGATCACGGAACTGGCCCTCGATAAAAAGGGTTTTGACATCATGATAATCGATCTGAAAGGAATTACTTCGAGTTTCGATTATTTCGTAATAATAACAGGATCGGTCGACCAGCATGTACGCGCTCTAGCAGATCATATAAGGAAAGAGCTTTCCCGCGAAGGCGTCAAGCCTATCGGCTACGAGGGGACAACAAACCTCAAGTGGGTCCTTATTGACTTCGTGGATGTAGTCGTTCATATCTTCGATCCTGAAACAAGAGATTATTACAAGCTTGAAACCATCTGGAAAGATGTTAAAATTGAAAAGGCGGACTGATAAATGACGTTAGTTGTCGACATTGGTAACACATCTTCAAAGATATATGAATTAAAAAACGGATGCGTAACAAACAGCGCGCTCTTTGATGTAAAGACGCTGAAAAAAACAGTATCCGGCAAACCGGCTCCGGAGATAATTATTGCATCCGTAGTTCCTGAAAAAACAGATCTCACATCTGATGCGGTCAGAAAAGCATCTGGATCTGATCCTTTTATAATCAGACATGAACATTATAAAGATCTGAAAAGCAGATATACAGACATTACGGAACTCGGGATAGACAGGCTGTGCAATGTCGCTTATGCAGTAAAAAATTTTAAAAAGAACGCCGTCGTGATCGATCTTGGCTCTGCCGTAACTTTCGAAATAATCAGCGGACGCGGCGAATTCGAGGGCGGAATGATCCTGCCCGGAATAAGGCTTCAGTTCGAAGCGCTGGCAAAAAAAACCGCACTCCTCCCGGAACTTAATGAGAAATTGGACAGCGGAGTATTCATAGGACGCTCAACCAAAGAATGCATCATGTCCGGAGTTCAGAACGGAATCGCCGGAGTATGTAATGATTTTATAAAAGAGATCTCCGAAAGACTGTCTGCTAAGCTGCATATTGTTCTTTCAGGCGGCGACGCTGAACTGATCTCACAGCTCGTGGATTTCGATCATACTGTCGAGAAACATACCGTTCCCATGGGCGCTTATATAATCAGCAGAATGAACAAATGAATCGGTACTGTTTCAAAATACTGATACTGGTTTTGGTGCAGCTCAACTCGGCGACCCTTTTAAAGATCAACAGTGCGGATATTCTCAAACAGAATCCTTTGGGCGGAAAGACCATCTACGGCAATATCGATATCGAATACGATATTTACAGAGTGAAATGCGACAGCGCAGTTATCGACAGAGATATGACGAACGCGAGGCTGTTCAGGAACATTCTGTTCAGCGATACTTCAAGAACCATCAAATGCTCGAACGCGACCCTGTCGAAAACGCCGAACGGTAAATTAGCCTATCTTTCCGGGGACATAAGAATTACAGAAAAAGATTTTCTGATCACGGGTAAGAACGCCTCGATGAATGAAATAAACAACAGCGTTTCGGTGTATGATTCGGTAATTGTTAAATATTACAGTTATATGTCGGCGCTCTGGTGCAAAAGGCTGGAATACGACACGAAAAATGATATCGTGACTTCAAACGATGTGGACAGCGTGCTTTATATCGATTCGCTAAGATACGCGAGACTCAAAACACGGGAATTCCGTTATGATGTCCGAAAAGAACTTCTTTCTTTCGACAGCAGATTTAATGTCGAATCTCACGAATTTATTGATCCGTACATGGACTTTCGTAAGGCCGATCCGGCTAAAATTTCAAAGATAGTTCAGAAACTGCCTGTAAAAAAAGACGCTTTTTTTTCTGCAGAAAGAGGAAAGTTTTTGTTCGAAAACCTAGATGTGGAAACCATCGGAAAATGCAGCTTCACTCAGATCGACAGACTTGAGCAGGACACGATATATTTTAAGGCGGACAGAATAAAATATAATGAAGAACTTGCACGGGGAGACGCTTACGGAAAGGTCAATATAAAACAAAATAAACTAAACATAGACACAAAACACGCATCTTATGATCAGAAGACAGGAACTGTAAAATTCTTTGACAGACCGATTATCACTTATGAATATCATACTGTAACCGGCGATTCGGTATCTTTGGTAATGGATGAAAAGGAAACATATCCGAAAGAGGGAACGGTTTACGGAAATCCCTATTTTGAATCAAAACCCGATAAAGAAAATCCGGACGAACTCGATTTTCTAAAGGGAAAACTGATGAATCTGTGGTTTTCCGACAAAGAAATTTCGAAAATAATTGTTTCAAAAGAGGCAGAAGGTTTGTATTTTATCAGAAGGGAGAAAAAGAAAACCTCGGAAGCGTCCAATTACCTTCTCGGAGATGAAATTATAATAAATTTCAAGAACGGGGACATTGACAACGCTTCGATAATTTCCGGATGCGAGGGTATCTACTATCCCGATAAGATCAAACGCGAAGGGCTGAAAAAGAAGAAGTGAATATGGAACAGGTGCTAAGAGCAGAAGGACTGCAGAAATTTTACGGCAGGAAAGAGGTCGTAAAGTCTGTCACTATCGAACTCAGAAAGGGAGAGATCGTAGGTTTATTGGGACCGAACGGAGCCGGAAAAACTACGACTTTCTATATGCTTACCGGCATGATCAAGCCCAACGGCGGTAAGGTCTTCCTCAACGGCGTCGATGTCGCGAAAATGCCCATGTATAAAAGGGCGCGCAACGGGCTGGGCTATCTTCCGCAGGAAGCTTCAGTGTTCCGAAAATTATCCGTCGAGGATAATATTATGGCTATCCTTCAGAGAGTAGAAAAAAATTCAAAAAAAAGACACGAAAGGCTTGAAGTCCTTCTTGATGAACTCAAGATCAAACACATAAGAAAAAGCAGCGGCTATTCACTTAGCGGAGGGGAGAGAAGAAGGGTGGAAATAACCCGGTCGCTCGTCACAAATCCCGATTATATTCTTCTCGACGAACCATTCGCAGGTGTCGATCCTGTCACGATCGAGTCGATCCAGGCTATTGTTGTCGGCCTTAAGAAAAAGGGGATAGGTGTACTTATCACCGACCATAACGTTTATGAAACATTAAAAATAACCGACCGTGCCTATATACTTTTTGACGGAAAGATCATGATCGAAGGCTCCTCCGAATTTCTGGCAAAAGATCCTACGGCCAGAAAAATGTATCTCGGAGAAAATTTTAAACTTCATCGTCCCGAAACAGAAATGGAGGTTGAAAATGCCGAAACAGACTCTGGGCACTAAGCTTGAGACAAAGACCGCTTTAAAAAACGTGGTCATTTTAAATTCCACTCTGCTCGAACTGCCCGTTCTTCAGCTTGAGGAAAAGATTCAGGAAGAATTAGAGGAGAATCCGTTTTTAGAAGCTTCGGACGGAATAGAGAATGAAGATATAGTTCAGGCCCGAAAGGAGCAGATTGAGGAAAAGAAGGAAAAGGAATTTAAAGATCTGATAAAAACGTTTTCGAATTACGATTCAGAATATTCAGATGAAGGCAGCGGAGATGACGAGGATTCAGGCGACAGGGAATTCGGACAGGCGTATCAGAGGACACTGCGCGATTCTCTGTACGATCAGATCAGCGAGAATTTCTTGAACGAACTCGATTCCGAGATCGCGACTTACATTGTAGATAACCTTGATGAAGACGGATTTTTCAAAGTCGAACTTGAAATGGTCAAGAACGAATTTCCCGAAGCAACAGAAAGAACTATCTTGAGGGTATTAAAGACCATACAGCGGTTCGAACCTGTCGGAATCGCTTCGAGGGACACGAGAGAATGCCTGATCGTTCAGCTCAGATCAAGAGAACTTTACCTTGAGGATACATACATTGTATTAAAAGATCATTATGATGATCTTGTGAATAAACGATACGCACAGATAATGAAAAAAACCGGCATAGAGCATGAACAGATGCAGGAGATAATCGAGGAAATAAAATCATTGAACCCGAAGCCTGGCGGATCAAAGTCTGCTGAACTGTGGGAGAATACTGAACCTCAAAGCCTTTCCATAACTCCAGATTTTATCGTCAAAGAAGTCGAAGGAAAATTCGAAGTCATTCTTAATAATGCCTCAATACCGAATCTGAGCATTAACAAACAGTTCGAAAGTATTTATCTTTCCAAGAATCCCAAGACCGGCGCAAAGGATTATGTTAAGAAAAAGATAGAATCCGCAAAATGGTTCATAAATGCTGTTCATCAGCGCAGGAACACTTTAAAGCATGTCATGGAATCTATCGTCAAGATTCAGAGGGAATTTTTTCTATACGGCCCCGACAGGCTTAAGCCGATGATCCTTAAAGATGTCGCAGATGATATCGGGATGGATATTGCCACTATATCAAGATCCGTAAAAGACAAATATGCCGATACTGATTTCGGGATATTCGAACTTAAATACTTTTTTTCCGAACGTTCGGCAACATCAAGAGGTGAAGATGTATCAACAACGGTCATCAAAGACAGGATCGGCGACATGATCTTTCTTGAGGATAAAAGAAAACCGCTGTCCGACCAGGAAATATCCGACATTCTGGCGGAAGAGGGATATACGGCCGCGAGACGCACTGTTCAGAAGTACCGCGAGGAACTCGGCTTCCCGATCTCGAGAATGAGAAAGGAACTATAGATGCAGGATGAATTAAAACTTAATAAATCAGTTATAAAAATAACACCTTTCAATAGTGATGACGAAAAAGAATATTGGGCAAGAAAATCACCCGCTGAGAGACTCGAAGCTTTAGAAATCAACAGGAAAATTGTGTATGGCTACAGGGACGATCCCCCAAGACTTCAAAGATTTCTTGAAATTGTTAAACAGCCATGGAGTTAAATATCTTCTTATTGGCGGCTATGCCGTAGGATATTACGGTTATCCTAGAGCTACTGCCGATATGGATATCTGGGCTGATGTTAAAGAAATTGATAATTTAAATAACATTATTTATGCATTAAAAGACTTCGGAATAGATTTTGATCCAAATACATATAAACTCTTCTCCGAAGAAGGGCAGATGGTCAGGATAGGTTTTCCGCCGGTAAGACTTGAAATTCTAAGTCAGATCTCAGGAGTTGAATTTGATAAATGCTTTAAAAATAGGCAAATAGTAACTATCGA
Organism: bacterium; assembly: GCA_029559475.1. Lineage (GTDB taxonomy): Bacteria > UBA4055 > UBA4055 > UBA4055 > UBA4055 > UBA12480. The sequence continues at coordinate 770 of JAKQBN010000031.1, read as the reverse complement.
CGGAATAGAAGTCAGCATTATTTCTAAAGAAGATCTTATACAAAACAAAATCGCCAGCGGCAGGCATAAAGACCTTGACGATATTGAAAAATTGACTGATTAATATCACTTTAGGATAATTAAATGAATAAAACACCTTTGAATGAAAGAATCCTTCTATCTGTTAAAGCAGATGATAAAAAGAAATTTGTAAAAGATCAGTCTGCTCTTCTGACAACTCTATTCGCATTCGGTTTGATATTTCGCGTAGCCTACAGTTATTTCGAAAACGAAGCAACATCTAAGATGACCTTTAATTTAATTATCTGCGCTATAGTTGTTCTGCTGGCATTTTTTGCTTCTCTGCCTTTGATGTGGAAAGCGAACAAAGAACTCTTAAAATTACCTGATAAGAATAATAAAAAAGCCATGTGGCTCACGATCCTATCCCACGGAATGCTGCAGCAGGGTGTCTGGCTGCCTGCAGTTATGACGGATTATTACGGATACCCGATAACCAAAATAATTTTCAAGCATATCTTTTTTTTAATCTTTATGGGTCTGCTCTCGGGCTATCTCGCATGGGACGGCTGGAAAACTGAGCGCATCAAAGAACTCGCTGAAAAATAATCGGATAACCGATTTATCATTTTAGTGGAGAATATGGGATTCGAACCCATGACCCTCAGACTGCCAGCCTGATGCTCTAGCCAACTGAGCTAATCCCCCAGACGTCATGTAATATAACCTATTCGTAACCAAAATGCAAAATACTTCAAGGAGCAATGAAG
>JAKQBN010000027.1 GCA_029559475.1 bacterium | reverse complement strand
GATACAATATTAACATTACAAAGAACGAGATTAAGACAGCTGAATTCTTTAAAAGCTATTCGAAGAAAAAGCTCGACATTCTCGCAAAACAGATCTCTAAGGCTTATGAGCAGGGATTTGTTAATGGAGGCAAGGATCTGAGCATTAAATCTTCTGTAATGATAAGATTCAGCGCAGGTCAGGAAGAACTGATAAAAAGACTAATACATTTTCTCCAGAAGGATCTCGGACTTGATTCTATTGTAGGCTGCCCGTCATCAACTCCTGTTAACAAGCAGGTCTCCCACGATCTGAAATTCTTTAACGCCGTATATTTTGATAAAGATTTCGCGGAGAAAAAACTGGAACTTACCGACAAAATATACAAAACTCTAAAGGATGATACATCGGCGTTCTCAGGCGTGATCCTTGTTGAAAGTTTCGGGGAAAAACCGTTCTCGCCTGTAAACAAGAAATCCGCTATTTCATACTCAGCTGAACAGCAGAAAGAATTCCAGCAGTTCATGAACAAAAGCATGCAGCTGAGAAACAAATATATGCCGAGGACCGAGAACAGCTTCTGCATCATAGCTTTCCCGTCACCCGAGATCGGCAGTGAATTCGAAAAGATATTCGAAGACATACTTGAAGTCAATATGCTCGAAAGCTCAAAATACGAAAAGATCCAGAAAAACATAATCGATGCAATGGATAAAGCTGATAGGATCCATGTTAAGGGTACGAACGGCAACCTTACCGACATTATAATCAAGAATCAGGCCCTGATAAATCCTAAGAAACATACGAATTACTGCAACTGCGGAGCGGATGTGAATATTCCGGTAGGCGAAGTTTTTACAAGCCCTCAGCTGAAAGGAACGAATGGAACTTTGCACATCAAAGAAACTTTCCTGAACGGTTTAAAATTCAAAGAACTGCGTCTTGATTTCAAAGACGGATTCATTTCCGACTACAGCTGCGCAAATTTCAAGAATAAAGCGGATAACAGGAAATTCATCGAAGAAAATCTGATCTTTCCGCACAAGACCCTGCCTATCGGTGAATTCGCTATCGGCACGAACACATTAGCTTATACAGTGGCTAAGAAATACAATATTCTTGAAGTTCTTCCGGTGCTCATAATCGAAAAGATGGGACCTCATTTCGCTATCGGCGACACATGTTTCTCTCACGAGGAAGACAAGGCTACATTCAATCCGATCGACAACAAAGAGATCACAGCCCGGGACAATGAAATGACCCTGAACAGGAAAAAGGATCACTCGAAAGCATATACAGGCGTTCACACTGACATAACTCTGCCCTATGAGGATATCGAATTCATTTCCGGCATAAGATCTGACGGAAAGCATATTGATATTTTGAGGAACGGAAGGTTCGCTGTTAAAGGAACCGAAGAGCTAAATATACCACTCGATAAGGCAGGAGTTTAAGTTTTCCCGGTAAAAACTCTGTCATTTTTTGAAAAATCCCTTAAGATCCTTATATCCTTGAGGGATTTTTCATATATAGATCTTACTTTATCTGCCTGATCGTAGCCGATCTCCAGAAATACCGATCCTGCCGGTTTTAATAAATCCGGAATGATTTCATTTATCCTTTTATAAAATGTGAGCCCGTCATTACAGTCTGTGAGCGCATCTAAAGGTTCGAAATCCTTAATCTGTTTATCGAGCGATTCGATCACCGTTTTTGAAATATAAGGCGGATTTGATATAATAACATCGTACTTTGAATCCGGAATACTTTTAAGTATGTCCAGCTTGATAAATCTGATCTTGTCCGCTATTCCGTTCAGCTCCGCATTCAAAGCTGCAAGTTCCAGCGCTTTATAAGAAAAGTCGCAGGCTGTAATACTAATGTTCGGGCATTTTTTAGCTAAAGAGACTGAGATACACCCCGATCCTGTTCCTATCTCGAACAACCTTAAGTGATCATTTTTTATGCTTTCTGCGGCCGTATCTACAAGGATCTCGGTGTCATGCCTGGGAATTAGAACAGAAGAATTCACAATGAATTTCAATCCGTAAAATTCCGTTTCACCCAGAATGTACTGGATAGGTTCATGCGCTGATCTTCTTTTAAGCAGTTCTCTTATCTTCTGAATTTCGTCATCTTTAAGAATCCTGTCGAACTGAAGATAGATGTCCAGCCTTTTTAGTTTAAGCACATGCGAGATAATGAGTTCAGAACTGAGTCTGGGCTCGTCAACACTCTTTTTCTGAAGGTGTTCAGTTGAAAGGTTCAGTATTTCAAGTAGGGTTTTCAATTATTTGATATGATGCTTTGAAATGATCTTTTTAAAGTTGCTGCAAATGTCCTCAAAATCGTTTTCGAATATCGTGCGCATGCTTAAATAATACTTTTCTTCATTAATATAACCGAATACGGGAACATCTGAGACCGTCCTCATTTCATCAGAAAGTCTGCTTACGCTGATATCGTTCTGCCTAAAAGACAATGCGATACCTTTCAGACCCTCTGTTGGAAGGGTTCCCGATCCTGCCTGATCAAGAATTTCTTCGATCTCGGAAGACCATTTCGCCGGTATAATTTTGTCCAGCTGCTTTTTTAATTTCTCTGCTTTGACTCTGAGAGATTCTCTCTCTTCAGACAACATTTTCAGTGCTAAATGGCCGCTTTTAACAGGATCTTCGGTTAAAAAATATTTAAGAGTTTCCTCCAGAAGCGAAAGCCTGATCTTATCAGTTCTCAGAACTCTCATAAGAGGATTTTTCTTAACTTTTTCAACGAGATCTCTTCTACCTGCGATTATTCCGCACTGAGGGCCTCCGAGAACCTTATCTCCGCTGAACGAGAAAAGATCGGCTCCTTCTTTTACGGCTTCCTGAACAGTGGGTTCATGCGGCAGGCCGTATTTTTCAAGGTCCTCGAAAATTCCTCCGCCGAGATCGTAATATAAAGGTAATTTATGTTTTTTTGACAGAGCGGAAAGGTCTTTTAATTCTATCTCCTCGACAAATCCCTTAATTCTGTAATTCGATGTATGAACTTTTAAAAGCGCACCGGTTCTTGGAGTGATCGCTTTTTCAAAATCTGAGATCTTGGTTTTGTTCGTTGCTCCGACCTCTATCATCTTCGAGCCTGATTTCATAATTATATCAGGCATCCTGAAAGAACCGCCGATCTCCACGAGTTCGCCTCTCGAAATTATAACTTCTTTTCGTGCGGCGATCGAATTTATACATATCATAACTGCCGCAGCGTTATTATTTACCACTGTTGCCGCTTCAGCTCCTGTAATCAGCGCAATAAGCTCAGATATCTTATCCTCTCTTCTTCCCCTTTTTCCGCTTGTGATATCAACTTCAAGAGAGCAGTAGCCATGAAGTATGCTTTCGACGTTCTTTATCGCATTCTCTGATAAAGGAGCTCTGCCTAAGCCTGTATTAAGAACTACACCTGTTCCGTTCACAACGCGCGAAGT
>JAKQBN010000026.1 GCA_029559475.1 bacterium | reverse complement strand
TTATGCCTGCAGGCTTCTAAGATGTTGAGGAAACCGGTAATATTCGAATTGATATAAACATCAGGATTCGTAAGGCTGTATCGCACTCCTGCCTGTGCGGCTAGATTGCATACTGCATCGAATTTTTCTTCTCTGAACAATTTGTCCAGGTTTTCTTTATCTTCAAGATTTAGCTGAACGAATTTGTAGTTTTTGTGTTTTCTGCTTACTAAAGTCTTCGAATAGCTTATGTCGTCTGCAGATATTCCTGTTCTTTTCAGCCTTCCGAATTTAACATTCATATCATAATAATCATTAATACTGTCGATTCCGGTTACATCCGCACCTTCAGAGATCAGTCTTTCCGCTAGATGATAACCGATGAATCCGGCCGTCCCTGTTACAAGAATTTTCAAAATTTAAACCTAATTAAATTTTACTGATTAGCAGCAGTATAGTAATCGTTGACGTAACGATTCCGAGCCAAGATCTGACCTCTTCTCTCCACTTGCTGTCAGGTTCTTTTTGAACTCTTTCTACGATAATTTTAGATCCTTCTTTTACATCTGGAGAAAAAAGCCAACCGTCAACTTTCGCGTTTCCGCCCGGGTAATAAATAACTGTTTCTCCAACCTCAAATTCCATGCTTTTAATTGGTCCTCCTGCTGCTTCAACGTAATCTGCAAGTGTCCAGTCGTTCCTGTAAGCTAATTTTTGAGGCCTGTAAACAAAACCTTCTACTGATACTACTCCAGGTCTTTTAGGAATGTGTACATCATCCTTGTCTTTCATTACTATCTTAACTCTTGAAGAACTTGTAGCTTTTTTAAAATCAGTTATAATTTGTGTAGTATCTCTCTGAAAAACCGTACCTTCCAGAAATGCTTCATGAGTTAATCCCCCCGCTCTGTCAATTATATCCTTAAGAGTCTCATCTCGATAAGTTAAAGAATACACTCCGGGAAATTTAACTTCACCGGAAATAGTAACTTTTCTTAAATGTTCATAATCAGGATGTTTTCTTATTACAACATGATCATTATCTTGTAAGAAAAACTTTTTCTCTGATATAATCCCTGTTTCAAGAAAATCTGAGTCTAGTTCTACATCAAAAACCTGGGAAAGAGAATCTGTTTCGAACCTGTTTTTCTTTAACCTGAAAACTACCCCTTTATATTTATAAGCTCCTTCTTTAAATCCATGCGCCTTAAAAACCAGATCTTCCACGGTCATATTTTTACTTAATGGATATTCACCTTCATATTTTACGTATCCTGTGATCTTAACCTTGGGTTCTGTGAAAACAACACCTATACCGTATATTCTTAACTGATCTCTATCTTCAAGAAATACGTCTTCTGATTTATCGCCTGCCATTACTTTATTCAAATCTATTGGAATTATTCTCGTTGTGAGCCCGTCTTCATTGTATCTCGTCAGATCAGCCCTCTTCATATATGTCATATTCTTCTGCTTATCGTCTTCTATACCGCCTTTTGAAAATATCAGATCAGAAATTCTGGTACTGTCGCTGAGATAATAAAAACCCGGCCTTGCTATATATCCGCTTATAGATACTACTTTTTTTGATTTCAGATTCCATTCAGAGTGAATGAATATGCTGTCTTTCTGATTTAGATTGAAATTTACATCTCCGTTCTCTAAATCAAGACTGACGAATTCTGTAGATGCATTTGGTTTTGTTCTTATAAGTTCAACTCTATGCAGAAACGCGTCTGATAATACTCCGCCGCATTTTAAAAGAAGATCATTTATTGTCATATCTTTTGTGTATGCATATCTGCCTTTCCTGTAGACTGCTCCGCCTATTGCTACATAATCTGAAAGTAATCTTGGAATTGAAAATACTGTTACGTTGTCATGGCTATATAGTTTGATAGGTTGAATTTCAACTTTACCGTCATTTCCTATTCTGGTAAATTCAAGGTCGTATATTTTTGTGCTAACCACAGGATTCGTTCTCTGCTCAAAAGGTAAAAGCCTTTCAATTTTCACCCTGTCAATACCTGCAGTAGGCAGTAGACCTCCGGAAAATTTTATCAGATCAGATAATGTTTCATTGTCTTTAATCTCGTATTTTAAGGGCTTTAGTACTTCTCCGTTTAGTTGTATTGTATTTAATCTTGGTCCTACAAAAATATTATCACCGTTCTTAAGATTTATGTCACTTACATTTTTCCCGGTCATAAGGTAATCGTATATATCCAACTCTGTTAATATTTTGCCTTCTCTAAGAATTATAATATTCCTTAGAGTTCCTTTCGCCGTTACACCCTTTGCTTCTTTTAGAGCGTCTAGAGCTGTTGAATAAGCGCTCAAATTATATGATCCTGGAACAACGACTTCGCCGTTTACATGCACATTTATTGATTTCAATTTACTCAAAGTTATATCAAAGAAAGTCGTCGGACGTCCGCCTGGCGGATCGATAGTATTATATCTTTTTGAGAGAGTTTTCTTCAAAATATTGTTAAGGTCTCCCAGTTTATAGCCGTGTAAACTAATTACACCAACATCTTTAAGATATACTGCCCCGTCATTCCCGACACGTAATGTTCTTTGAAATTCCGTATCTCCCCATAAAGTCAGAATTAATTCATCTCCCGGCCCTACAACGTAATTTGAATTTGATAAAAGCCCCGTTTCTTTTGATTTTGATGCGAATTTCAAAAATATATCATAACCATAAAAATCTTTAATTGATTGATAATATGCATAATTATCTTCAAACAGTAATCCGTCAAGAGAAGCTCTTGCAGTTCTTATTTTCTTTTCTTCTTCTTCCGCTTCCTTCTTTTTTTGCTGCTCTATTTTCTCATTTTCTTCTTTTATCTGCTCTTCTGTCTTTTTCTCGGATATTTTTGTTTCAATTTCCTTAAGAGCATCAATTTTACCCTGCTCTTTAAGTTGTTCAAGAAGATTTTCGTTGCCGGGTTTCATTAGCTCTTTTACGATCTCATCCTGCGCTAGTGGTGTTTCTTCCTGGGGAGTAATAAATTCGCTTGGATATGTTTTATCCGTTTGAAATTCTTCCTGGACTTTCACCATTTCAGACTCAATAAAACTGTCATCTTGCGAATAGAGAGTACTTTCAGGAATTATAAAGCAGGCATATATTAAAATTACTGCAAGAATTACCGAAAACTTATACACAACACACTCCTCAATTTAATTACTTTTTACAAACTGCCAAAAATATGAATTTTCCATATCTTTGTCAAGCTTTTACTTAACGCGTTTTACTTGAGAAATCAGGTAAAACAATGATTTATACAACATAGTTTAAATGCGGTTCCAAAATAATTGTATCGCCTTTTACTTTTGACATTACAGCCGATTCTTTTTATATTCCATAGATGTTAAATACGGAAACGGTTTGTTGGAAAATAATATCGGCAAAATACTGAAGGATAAAAGAACTGAGATTGGATTATCCGTTGCGGATGTTTCAAAAAAAATAAAGATCCGCGGCAGTTTTATCGAAGCGATAGAAAACAATGACATTAAATCACTTCCTGAATCATATTACGATCTTTTTTTAAAAAAGTACGCCGGACTCTTGAACGTAGATATCCCCGAAGATGAAGAAAAAAAGAAGCAGAAGGACATGATCTTAGAAATGCTTACCGAGTCCGAGAACGGGAAAAAGAAAAATAATCCCGCTGCCGAGTTCATTAGAAAGATCCTGCTTTTCGTTTACATTCACAGAAAATTTTTTATCGGACTTGTTATAGGTCTGCTGCTTTTCATGTTCATCCGCCACATGTATGTGCTTTTGAATGAGGATGAGAAAAGCGAAAAAAGCGAATCTATGGTTAAGATCATCACGATCGAAGGCGATCCGCAGGATAAGATAAGCGTTGCAGTAAGAGATTCTTTTATGGTGGGAGATGAGGATGCTGAATATTTTTCAATGAGAATTATAGCTTCCGATTCATGCTACATTTATTACTATTCCGATACGCTTCAGGTTTCGGAGATCATGCTCGTTCCGGGAAAGGATCTCGATATAAAGGCTGAAAATATTATCGAGGCCAAGCTCGGTCAGAGCGGCGCGGTCAGGATCGAATTCAACGGGGAAAGTGCTCTTGATGATCTGAAAAATTACAGCGGATACAGTTCATACCTGAAAGCGACTGTGAGAGGAGTTCAGCGGGTTAAGCAGTCAGATAAGATCGGAACATATTTAAAAAACGTTTACGGACTGGAATAAATTATGAGAAGAAAAACAAAAAAGGTCAGGATCGGATCGGTCGTGATCGGAGGAATGAATCCGATAGCCGTTCAGTCAATGACGAACACTTTTACTGAAAATACCGAAGCAACGGTTAAACAGATCCTTGAGCTTGAGGATGCCGGCTGCGACATTGTAAGATCGACAGTTCCGGATAAGAGATCGGCAGAATCTTTTAAGGAAATAAAAAAGCATATTCACATACCGCTCGTTGCAGATATCCATTTCGACTACGAACTGGCTATGCTTGCCGCAGAATACGGTGCGGATAAGATCAGGATCAATCCCGGGAACATCGGCGGAAGGGAAAAAACGCGTGAAGTGCTTCAGGTATGCAAAAAGCAGGGCGTTCCGGTCAGGATAGGCGTTAATTCCGGATCGCTGGAAAGAGACATTTTAAAAAAATATGACAAAGTTACAGCTGATGGAATGGTCGAGAGCATGGTCAAATACATCTGCTACTGCGAAGAAGAGAATTTTACGGACATCGTTCTTTCGATGAAGTCATCAGATGTGCCTCTGATGGTAGAATCCTATAAAAAGATAAGCAGTATGTACGATTATCCTCTGCATCTCGGAGTTACTGAAGCCGGCAGTGTTTTTTCGGGTTCGATAAAATCATCGGTCGGTCTGGGCATTCTTCTATATGAGGGTATCGGAGATACGATCAGAGTATCTCTGACAGGAGACGTAAAGCAGGAGATAAAAGCGGGTAGAATCATCCTGCGTTCTTTGGGATATCAGATCAACGGCGTGAACCTAATTTCGTGCCCGACCTGCGGAAGAACGAAAGTCAACCTTGAGAAATTGGTCGCAATGCTGGAACCGGAGCTTGACAAGATCAAAGTAAGAGGCTGCATAAATGTCGCTGTAATGGGATGCGCCGTGAACGGACCCGGCGAAGCCAGAGAAGCCGATATAGGGGTTGCAGGCGGGATAGGCGAATTTCTGCTTTTCCGCAAAGGCGAGATCATACGCAAGATCCCCGAAGCGAATGTACTTGAAGTTCTGATAGATGAAATTTCCGCATTAAACAATACTCTATGATTAAATTTTTAATTAGATCCGCCTTATTTGCGTTCGTAACCTATTGTTTATCCGGCTGCGTTCCGGCATCTGATGACGAATTTGACGAGATCTATGTCGGGAAACTTCCTTTAAAGACGGGGAATAAATGGGTTTATGAAATCACCCGGGGAAGCGGATCCTTTACCGATTCTGCTGAAATAAAGGATTATCTGCCGTACCAGATCGATGAAATTACGAACAGATATCTCTACCTTTACAAAGATATTGCGTTCACTTTGATGATGTCTGAACCGGAATACGATACAGTTTATGTAAAGCTGCTGGAGTACGATAATGATCTGCTTCTTCAGTATGGATGCGAGAAGCGGGACAGATCAGGTTTTCCCTACGGAGATGCCGTGATCTTCGATGAACCGCAGACCGTTCTGGACCATAAAGACAATTCCTCTGTCGAAGAGCTGTTCATAAGTTCGCTTGATTTGAATAAGAACGGCTTTACAATAACCCTGAACGATACTATTGTCAACTGTATTAAAAAGAGAATGATCCAGTCATCCGGTTCATTTATTACAACAGATCTTAATTACGATCTGTATTACTATTTTACCGATCTCGGCGTTCTCAAGATCGAAGGAGTTGTCAACAGTTCCGCTTTTTCCGCAAAAGCAGTAAGCTGTATTTTGAAATAATTCTAAATAGAATTCGAGCTGTTTGTACCGCTGACCGAAAGCTGATTTACGGGCTTCGCGCTTTTTTATTAAAATATCATACATTCCGATCCCGGAATAATGCTATTTCTTAACATAAAAAATCACTCACGCCTTAATCATAAATCGCTTTTATGGTCAGCTCATACAAACTGTGCGTATTTTCTATCTGCCTTACCTTTCACTATTCCATCTTCTTTCTCATTTTCTTTTCCTTTTCGTCTTTTTCTTTTTTTTCTTCCTTCTTCCCTGCCTGAAATCAGTTCAGAGACCAGCGGAAGTGCGCGGTTCTGTTCATATTATCATTGATCTCTTTTACCTTACTCTGTACATAGCAATATGACAGGCAGCTCTGAACTGGACATTTCGGGCTGTCCTTTTCTTTGTTACTTTCTTTTCGGACAAGCAAAAGAAAGTAAGAGAGCTCCTTCATTTACATTCATATAATCACACACTTCAAGGCGGTACGCCCTACGCACAAATTAAAAAGGGCGGAAATTCCGCCCTTTAAAATATTCTCTTTTACCAGTTAAGCTTTCTGATCCGCAGCCTTCTCAAGCGCCGCTTTCTTTGCAGCCTCAGCCGCCTTAGCCTCTTCAGCCTTAAAAGCTTCTTTTTCCGCTGCTATCTGATCAGCGGACTTCGATCTGTCGCCCTTATCAATAAAGCAGCCTTTCGGACACTTATATTTCGCCCCGGTCAATGTATCTTCAATATTATAATTAACAACAGGCAGATCACCATCCATCTTAATAGCCCCTGACGGAGTAGTCTTAGGCAGCGAACATATCTTACAACCGATACAGCCGACAACACACGCATCCGTAACTTCCTTACCCTTAGCATTCGAATTACATGCAAGATACACCTTGGCTCCTCTCGGCATGAGCTTCATAACGCCTTTCGGACATGCGCGAACACAGGCTCCGCAGCCTACGCATTTCTCATCAATAACGTACGGAAGACCGTTCTCTCCCATACCCATAGCCCCGAACGGACAGGCTTCCACGCAGTCCCCGAAACCGAGACATCCGTAATCGCACATCTTATGCCCGCCGGACACAAAAACCGCGCTGGCGCAGCTCTTCGGCCCGTAGTATTCAAACCTGTTCTTCGCGTTCTCCTTAGTTCCGTTACAGGCGCAGTAAGCCACCATCGGAACTGATTCTTTTGCAGTAACACCCATTATCTCGGCTATTTTATTTGCGACCTCTTTTCCTCCGGGTGAACAGAGATTGATCTCGGCTCCCGACGATACAATAGCATTGGCATAACCGGAGCATCCCGGAAATCCGCAGGCTCCGCAGTTCGCCTGAGGCAGAATTCCGCTTATTTTCTCGACTTTCGGGTCTACCTCTACAGCGAACACTTTAGAAGCATAGGCAAGTATTGCGCCGAATACCGCTCCAAGTAACCCGACCCAGACTAATGCGGTTAAAATTTGTCCTATATCCATTTAATCTCTCCGAACCCTTTAGTTTACATTATTTTCATTCCGCTGAAGCCTAAAAAGGCCATAGCTATCAGAGCCGATGTTACAAATGCTATCGGAAGCCCTTTCATGCTTTCGGGCAGATCCGCAAGCTCCAGTTTTTCCCTTATACCCGCCATAATTACAAGGGCGATCGTAAATCCGACTCCGCCCGTAAATCCGTTCCATATCGATTCAATAAAAGTATAATGGGAACCGTCCGGCCAGAGCGTATCAATATTCAGTATCGCCACACCCAGCACCGCGCAGTTCGTTGTGATCAGCGGTAAAAAGATCCCGAGAGCAGAGTATAAAGACGGCATATTCTTCTTCATGAACATCTCTATGAACTGAACAAGAGCCGCGATCGTCAGAATGAAAGCGATCGTATTAAGATATTCAAGCTGATAAGGTACCAGAATATAATAATAAACCAGATAAGTCACGAATGAAGCCAGCGTCATCACAAAAATGACCGCCATACCCATTCCGACGGCACTGTCCAGTTTTTTCGATACGCCGACGAAGGGACATATTCCTAAGAATCTGCTGAGAACGAAGTTATTTAAAAATATCGATCCTATAGCTATCATTATCATATGATTCATATTCATTTGGAGCCTCCGTTACCTTTGCTTTTACGAATCCTGTTCCAGTTTATGAAAGCCAGTATCAGACCGAGCATCAGAAAGCCGCCGGGAGGAAGAATCATCATTAACGGTCCCTTATAAGCAGATCCGAAAAGCGGAAATCCGAAAAAAGTACCGCTGCCGAGTATTTCTCTGAAACCGGACATTAGAGAAAGAGCTATCGTAAAACCTATTCCCATTCCGAATGCATCCACAGCTGAATCCCAGATGGAATTTTTAAAAGCGAAAGCTTCCGCCCTTCCCAGGATTATACAGTTAACCACTATCAGTGGTATAAATATTCCCAGTGATGAGCTTAAAGCGGGCATCCATGCTTTCATGCTGAGATCGACTATTGTGACGAACGTAGCTATCATAACGACGAAGATCGGTATCCTGATGTCGTTCGGCGTCACTTTTTTTAAAGCGGAAACGAGAACTGACGATCCTATAAGCACGAAAGTTGTAGCCGCTCCCATACCGAGCGCGTTTATCATATTCGTGGTCACGGCAAGAGTTGCGCACAGCCCCAGGCCCAGTACCAATACCGGATTATCCTTAAAGAATCCTTTCGTTAAATTTTTCTTAAATTCCATTATTTACCTCCCGCAGATATTTGAGCCTGAGCATTCTCGATCGAATCTCTCTGCGCCTGCAGTTTTACCATATCGACCTCTACTACTTTTGACGGGTCGCCGATGTATATGACCTCTTCCTGAACCGATTTCTCGAGCGCTTTCTTCACAAGTTCAGTATAATCATTAATGCTTTTACAAACCGCTCTTGTAGTTATTGTAGCGCCTGTTAATGACTGAACTTTATCGGGTGAAGAAGAATCGTCTTTCTCTACAACGACTTTTGATGAATTCTTATCTTTGAACCATGTCTCGAAGAAAGGCTCTTTATCGCCGTATTTTATCGTCTGTGCTTCCGCGCCCAGACCCGGAGTTTCGGTATGCTTAAGCACTTTTATTCTGTTTATCTTGAACTCCGGACCGGTACAGACCATAGTTTCAACAACACCCGAGAATCCGGATCCTTTAGCCAGGAAAATGTATGCTATATGACCGAAAGATTCTTCATTTTCTTTAACTTTATAGAAATATTCGAAAGAACCGTTCACCTCAACGCTGTCCTTTTCGTAAATTACGCTGCTGATCTTATCTTCAGGAACAATGCCGTTGAGAACATATTCTCTTGCGGCTGTTTCTGTTTCAGCTTTTAATTTCTCTATCGCCGGCTTTGTAAAACTGTTGAAGAAAGCGAGCGCTCCTGCGGCTATGCCGCCTACGATAAAGAGAATTGCTGCGAGTTTGAACATATTTCCCATTCTTTTCTCCTTTACGCTTTCTTTGGTTGAACATAGCCGAATTTCTTCGGAACGGTATATTTATTTATAAGCGGCACGAAGCAGTTCATTATGAGTATCGAATATGAAACACCTTCTGGATATCCGCCCCATATCCTTATAGAGACAGTCAGGAATCCGAGTCCGAGAGCGAAAATTATGTTGCCCTTATCCGTAAGCGGCGATGTTACCATATCTGTAGCCATGTAGAAAGCTCCGAGAGCGAGTCCGCCCGCAAGTATATGGAAAACGGGATCATAACCCATCAGCCAGGTCATCACGAAAACGGTGGCTATATAAAAGAAAGGAACTCTCCAGTTCACAAGACCCAGAATTATCAGCGCGATAACGCCGGCAAAAAGAGCCATAAAGGAAGTTTCGCCTATACAGCCTGATACGCTTCCTACGAAAAGCTCCCAGTAACCGATACCTTTATCTGCGAGTATCTCTACCGTTTTCATTTCAGGATTTGCTTTTATAGCGGTCTTTACAAGATTTAATGGCGTAGCTGAAGATATCGCATCCATAGTTTCATGCGTGTACGGCTGAGTCCAGAACTTGTTAGATGTCATTTGAACAGGCCATGAAGCGAGCATGAAAGCTCTTCCGATCAGCGCCGGATTGAAAATATTGAATCCGAGTCCGCCAAAAGCCTGTTTTGCTATGGCGATCGCGAAAACCGATCCGAGCATAACGATCCACCACGGAATGTCCGCGGGAACGTTAAAAGCAAGAAGCAGTCCCGTGAGCATAGCGCTGCCATCTGAGATTGTGACCGGCTTTTTTCTAAATTTCTGTATCGCGGCTTCGGTTATTACGCAGGATACCACGGCGACGAGTTCCAGCATAATAGCTTTGAATCCGAAGAACCAGTATGATGCGAAGACCGCGGGTATCAGCGAGATGATCACCGTATACATTATCTTCGATATCGAGCTTTTATCCCTTATGTGGGGATTCGCCGATACGAT
>JAKQBN010000077.1 GCA_029559475.1 bacterium | reverse complement strand
TAGTCGTTCATAATAAGGAAAGAAAGCGCCATCCTCATGGCGAAAATGAAGATAAGATGATTCAAGTGAACGTTAACACGCACGAAAAATACGGATGAGAAATAACTGCAGATCGTTATAAGAAGGGTGGCGAGTATACCTAAGAGCCTTTTATCGGATGCTTTCAGAACTTTGAACATTGTTTCAGCCTCTGATCATTTTTTTGATTATCCCGATTATTTCGTCCTGCTCCCCGTTCGTCATTTTCGTGTCGGAAGGAAGGCAAAGGCCGTCCTTAAATAGCCTTTCGCTCACTCCGCTTACATATCTCACGCAGTCCTTAAAGACAGGCTGCAGATGCATAGGTTTCCATAGCGGCCTCGATTCTATGTTGTACTTTAAAAGCTCAAGCCGTACCTCTTCCCTTGCGCCCGGCTCTAAAACAGCCGCGGTCAGCCACCTGTTGCCGTAAGAACCTTTAAGTTCGGGCTGGAACGATATCCCTTTTAATCTTCCCAGTCCTTTTTTATATCTGTCGAATATCTCTCTTTTTCTTTCCACCCTTTTGTCCAGCACCTTCAACTGCCCCCTGCCTATCCCCGCCAGAACATTGCTCATCCTGTAGTTGTAGCCTATCTGCGTATGCTCGTAATGGGGCGCGTTATCCCTGGCCTGCGTGGATAAAAATCTCGCTTTTCGGACGAATTCATCATTATCCGATACGAGCATTCCTCCGCCTGACGTGGTAAGTATCTTGTTTCCGTTGAACGAAAGAATTCCGATATCGCCGAAAGTTCCGAGCTTTCTGTTGCCGAACGACGCTCCGAGAGCTTCCGCAGCATCCTCAATGAGAGGTATCTTATATTTTTCGCATACTGCTTTTATTTCATCGATCTTCGCGCTCTGACCGTAGAGATGAACAGCTATCACCGCCCCGGGATATTTTCCCGTTTGCTTCTTTCTGTCCTTTATTGCTTTTTCAAGAAGTACGGGGTCCATGTTCCAGCTTTCCTCTTCGCTGTCGATGAAAACAGCTCTCGCCTGCTGGTAGGCTATCGGATTAGCGCTGCCGGAAAAAGTGAATGACTGACATATAACATCATCACCTGCCTTTATACCGTTCATTATAAGCGCGAGATGTATCGCCGCCGTTCCGGAGCTTAATGCCGCCGCGGATTTTATGTTAAGATACCGGCTCATTTCATTTTCGAACTCGTCTACATTGGGTCCTAAAGGAGCAACCCAGTTTGAATCGAAAGCTTCCTTTACAAACTTTTGTTCTTCCCCGCCCATATGGGGAGATGAAAGCCATATTTTCTTACGATCCAATTAAACCCCCTGTTTTACTCAGTACAAATCAAATAAATTTCCGCAATTTCATTATCAAAATATAACGCATAAATTTACACACATTTTAAAGCATTGTCAAAGAGTTTGTATAAAAAAAGAATTTGACGTTTCAAATATTATTGAATATTATTCAGCGATGAAAAGAACTGCGTTATTAATACTTTTTTATATAATATCATCCTTCGCGGCCTATCCGTTCACCGTGCCGTATTTCGACGAGGAATTTTTTCTTTACCCCTTTTTAAATTACGATCAGCAGTCAGAATGGAAAACCGCAAGGGAGGGAAATCTTTATTCCGGATCTTTCGTTCAGACGAGCCACGGAAGCCT
>JAKQBN010000008.1 GCA_029559475.1 bacterium | reverse complement strand
TTCAGGTTTTACTTCAGGTTTTACTTCAGGTTTTACTTCAGGTTTTACTTCAGGTTTTACTTCAGGTTTTACTTCAGGTTTTACTTCAGGTTTTACTTCAGGTTTTACTTCAGGTTTTACTTCAGGTTTTACTTCAAGTTTTACTTTTATAATGTCAGAATAATCATCTCGAGTTTTTTTAGTTTCAAAAGTATTGGATTCTTTTATATAACTCTTAGTTAAAGAATCCAGACTCTCCGTAATATCTTCAGAAAAACTCTTTTCTTTATTAAGAACTTCGTTACTGAAATTATGTTTTTTAATTGTATCATCTTCACTCTCTAACGGTATGTCAGGAATGTTTAGGTCATCAGAAGAATTTATTTTGTCAAAATACGTATCAGGATCAAATACGGATGATTCAGCTGGTTCCATCTGCTGTTTAAATTCTTTTTTCTCAAAAGTCCGTCCGGGTTCTTCTACCGGCTTGATTTCAGGTTCAGCTTTTTTTAATTTTCCGCTCAACCTTAAAAGATTTACAGCGTCCTGGTCGAACGGGTCTATTTTCAAAAGATCGCTTAGAAGTTCAAGCTGCTCTGCGCTTCTTCCTTTCGATTCTTCAAGTTGCGACAGGAACTTGATGGCCTTAACGCATGTTTTATCTTTTTTCAGCGCACCTTTGAAAAGCATTTCGGCCTGATCGTATTTTTTCTGACCGAAAAATATCTCGCCCAGAACAAGTTCGCCTGTGTAATAGTCAGTAAAACTATTTATGTTGTCTTTGAGAATTTTCAGTGCTTTGTCCTGTTCTCCGTGCTGTCTGAGAAAATCCGCGTAGAATACAAAAAACCTTTTATCCTCTTTATACAACTTTTCAATTTTTGAGCCAGTTTCTTTTGATGTACTGTTCATAATGATCTCTTGAATTATATTAGAATTCTTCGGCTATATTGACAAGCTTATGCCTTTCAACTATATAAATATGTCCTTCTTTTTCAATTATGATCTTTGATTTCTTAAATTTGCTCATAACTCTGATAGCTGTTTCGATCGTTGTTCCGGTCAGATTCGCGATCTCCTGCCTTGAAAGCTTTACACCCAGTTTAATTCCGATCTCAGTTTTTTCACCGGTGTTCTTTGCGAACTGGACAAGATGCCGGGCGATCCTTCTTTCGACCTTTTCGAACGCCATGTTCTTTAAACTCTTGTAAGATTCCGAAAGATGAGCGTCTATAATTTCAGAATAACTTTTAAATAGCTCCGGCTTTTTATTCATTAAAGCCATAAAATCGTTTGAATTGATCTTCGCGACTATTGAACTTTCGAGAGATTTAGCGCTGTAAACACATTCCGGATCTCTATGAAAAAGAACATTATTGTCCGAGATTAGATCATTTGCCTGGACAATTCTTATTATAAAGTCCTTACCGGCAGACGAATGAGCAAGAAGTTTTACTCTTCCTTCGCAGACAAAATAGATCCAGAAACATGAGTTCCCTTCCTCGAATACATATTTATTTTTTGTTATGCTTTCTATATAAAATTTATCCTCGATCTTTCTTATCTCATCTTCTTTCAGCATAGAAATTATCGGAAGGCCCTTTAAATAATCTACTTTTTCTTTCATCTTAAATGCCCATTTTACTTTTAGTTATGCTGCTTCTGTAATCTTTTTACTTCTGTCAGTTCTTTCAGAATTTCATTCTGCCTGTTTTGATCATTGGTAAATTTCAGCTCTCCGTTCAGAATATCGATCCTCTTCTTCAACTTTCTCAGGACTATTTTCGAGAAATTATCCTCAAAAGCCTTGTCGAGCTTTACTCTCTGCTGGGTTTCGTTCTCTGAGAATCCTGCGGAACTAAAAAAGGCTGAATCCTGCTTCAATACAAAACCTATCATAAAATCCTTGAATTTTTCGTTAAAGTCAAATAAAATATTATTTAATTTTATTTCCTCTCCCTCTTCATACAATTCGTAGATCCTATTGAACATTCCGGATGCTTCTTCATTTTCGAAATCTTCTTCATTCATACCTGCAAGGAATTTTTTCCTTAAAGTTTCGTCCGTTATCATAAGATAAATGATGCTGAATTCTACAATATCGTCGTTCTTACATATATATTCATCTCGTCGCAGATTGACCGGCTTAATATTTTTATTTCTGTCATGCGAAGACCCGGTCAGCTCCTTTTTTATGACCGACAGGTCTATACCGAGTTTTTTTGATGCTTCCTTTGTAAAAAGATCCAGAGTGATCCCGTCTTTTATATTTTTCAGAATATTTATTACTTCTTTTGCCGCTGTGACCTTCTGATTCGGATCATTTATATTACCGTTATCATTTAGCAGAATGCAAAGGTCGATTATATTCACCGGTTGATTCAACAGTACTGTCAGTTGTGCCGCTCCGTTCTTTTTCAGATAGCTGTCCGGATCATCCTCTTCGGGAAGGATCACGATCATCGGAATTATATTGCATGAAATAAGTATTTCGGATGTTCTCAGCGCAGATTTCCTTCCAGGATCATCTCCGTCTAAAAGAACAGTAACTTTTTCTGCATTGCGCTTGATGAGATTCGCGTGATTTTCTGTAAAAGCTGTACCGCAAATTGCCGCGGTATTCTCGAATCCGAATTTATGCATCGAAATAAGATCGACGTTACCTTCCACAAGAATTATTTCTTTTTTCTTTCTGACGCTTTCCATTGCCTGAAAAAGACCGTAAAGCACCTGGTTTTTCTTATATATCTCACTCTCAGGCGAATTCAGATACTTGGGCTGGATGTCATCGTTTAAAGTCCTTCCGCTGAAACCGACGGTGTTTCCTAGCTGATCGAATACAGGGAACATCAGTCTGTTCCTGAACTGGTCATAGACATTTCCCTTTTCGTTTTTCTTTCGCAGTCCGGCCTCAATGAGAATCTCATCTTTATAATCTTTCAGTCTTTTGTCGGATGAGAGAAAATTCCATTCGTCAGGAGCATATCCAAGTCTGAATTTATTAATATATTCTTTTTCAATGCCTCTACCCGAAAGATATTTTATTACCGGAGAATTTTCGTACGAATATTCTCTTATAAGCCTTTCATAAAAAATATCAGCTGCAATTTTATTTAATATTCTTAAAAGTTCTTTTTTATCATCGCCGGTCTGATCTTTCGATCTCTCATTTGTCTCTGTTAACTCGATCCCGTACTTTGAAGCAAGATGCCTGATCGCGTCAGGGTAGGACAGGCTGTCATACATCATCAGGAATTTAATAGCGTCTCCTGAAGCGCTGCAACCGAAACATTTAAATATCTGTTTGGATGCTGATATCATAAATGACGGCGTTTTTTCGTCATGGAAAGGGCATCTGGCCTTATAGTTGGAACCGGCTCTTTTAATATCTATTCTTTCGCCTATCACATCAACAATATCTGCAGTGCTGAGTACTTTTTTTATCTGGTCTTTCGGGATCAATTTATTCCTCAATATAAAAAAATCAGTATTTCTGCACTTCGTCTTTCAGTATTACAAGTTCAACACACGCCTGTCTGAACATTTCTTCAGACTCCTGACCCCTCTGATACTTATATTCCACTACCACTCTTTTTATTCCGCTGTTGATTATCAGCATCGCGCATGTCCTGCAAGGGGTCATTCTGCAGTAAAGCGTTGCTCCTTCGATCGCGATACCGAGTTTAGCGGCCTGGCAGATCGCGTTCTGCTCCGCATGGACCGTTCTTACGCAGTGTTCGGAAATTGTTCCGTCCTCATGAAGCATCTTTTTGAACTGATGACCTACATCGTCGCAATGAGGCATTCCTATAGGGGAACCTACGTACCCCGTAGTAAGGATCTGACCTTTTCTTGCGATGACGCAGCCGCTGCGCCCTCTGTCGCATGTGGCTCTTTTTGATACGGCGTTCATGACTTCCATAAAATACTCATCCCATGTGGGTCTTAAGTATTTGGTTCCGGCAGTTCTATCTTCCATTTTTTCTCCCTGGAATTCTAAGAAAGATGTTTAATTGCATCTCTGATTCTTTTCAATGTTTCGTTTTTACCTATAATATAAGCGATTTCGCTCGCTCCTCCGGGAGTGGACTGCTTTCCGGATAAAGCTATTCTCGCGGGCCAGAGAACCGTTCCTGCTTTGCATCCTTCAGCGCTTATCAATTCCTGAAAAGCCGCGAATACAGTTTCATTATTCCATGTTTCAACTTTCTCAATATAAGGAATCATTTTATCGAGCATTATTTTTGCTGAAACTGGATCTGATTTCATTTTTTTATTATCATAAAGCGCTGGATCAATGTAAGGCACTTCGATAAAAAAATCAGTTTTCTCAGGTATCTGATTGAAGGTCTCAAGCCTTTCCATTATCAGTTTACTGATCTTTTTGGTATCTAACATTTCTTTTAGCTCGGCGGTATAGTGATCGGATGCTTTTTTATGAAAAGCTTCAAAATCCATAGCTTTAATGTGGAGATTGTTCAGCCATGTCAGTTTCGCCATCGAAAATATAGCATTTGATTTATTGATTCTTTCCGGAGTGAATTTACTGATCAGATCATGCATCGTAAAGAATTCTTCCTCTGTTCCCGGATTCCAGCCGAGCATCGCGATATAGTTTATTATCGCGGAAGGCAGATATCCCAGATCCAGAAGGTCCTGAAATGACGCATCCCCTTCCCTTTTACTCAGTTTTTTCCCGTCTTCCCTTAATATATGCGGAAGATGTATGTACTGAGGTATATCCCATCCGAAACTTTCATACAGCAGGTTGTACTTATGAGCTGAAGAAAGGTATTCATAACCCCTTACGACATGCGTTATTTCCATCAGATGGTCGTCGATTACATTGGCAAAATTGTACGTCGGCAGACCATCGGCTTTCATTAAAACTTGTTCGTCAAGCGTATTGTTTTCAACTGTGATCGATCCGAAGACCATGTCGTTAAAAGTCGTTGTTCCGGTCTCGGGGATCCTTTGTCTTACAATAAAAGGTTTACCTGATGACAGATTTTCATCTATTTCAGCCGCAGAAAGATCTCTGCATTTATCCCTGAAAGGTTTTGCCGGATATTTTTTAGAAAAATCTTCTCTTTCCTTTTCGAGTTCTTCTTTAGTGCAGAAACATCTGAAAGCTTTCCCCGATGAAATGAGTTCTTCAATGTGTTTTTTATAAATATTTCTTCTTTCGCTCTGAATATAAGGTCCGAAACCGCCATCCTTATCCGGCCCTTCGTCATATTCTATTCCGGCAAGAGCAAGACTTGAATAAATAACTTCAACAGAATCATCGACCGTCCTTTTCTGATCGGTATCCTCGATCCTCAATAAAAATTTACCGTCGGATTTTTTTGCTATTAGATAAGCATATAATGCGGTTCTTAAATTCCCTATATGCATATATCCTGTCGGGCTCGGGGCGAATCTTGTTCTGACCATTTTTCGATCCTTGTTGTTTTAGCTTGTCCTTACAGACGATAAGATATACTTTTATGAACCGATAATCAAGGTCATACATCCGGGAAATACAATATTTTTTTTTATTTTTGCTTTGATTTTTTTAAATTATTGTATTATTTTATTACTGCGAAGTTAAACATGTGACTGGTGTCACAGTAATCACGGGGATATAATGTATTATTGTTACAGAAAGTTGCAAGTGGGATTATCAAATGAAAAACAACAAAGCATCGGTAATTTTTTAATAGGGAGTGAGTTATGAGAAAAATAATGGTGTTCTTCATTATGATATTAATGGCGCATATTTTCGCGGCCGATATAATATGGAGAAAATACAAAGAAATCACATCCGACGTGACGGTCAGCTCGACAGACAACCTGATTATCGAAGCCGGAACGACCGTAAGGTTCGCTCCTGATGCATCAATAACGGTTTACGGACAGATAACTTCGAACGGTACTGAAACTGATCCGGTAATACTTGCGCCGTTGAACAGAGGCGATCTGAGATGGGAAGGAGTATACATAAACTCATCTTCAGGCAGCAATATATTGAACTATACTTTTATCAGTTTTACCGATATTCCTGCCGAAACCGGAAAAGCCGGTCTTACAGTAGAAAATTCCAGTCTGACAGTATCGAACTGCAGATTTAATGAATGCTCAGGTCACGAAGGCGGAGCTATAAAGATAATCGGCGGAACGGTTACTGTATCGAATACGCTTTTCAAGCACAATTCTTCTGCTAATGGAGGTGCTTTGTACATACATAATCAATCATTATCACCATCAATAACAAACATTACATCCTGCGTTTTCGATCATAATGACGGATGGTCGAACGGTGGAGCTGTTTATATTACTGATGACCAGTCTTCAGTCTGCAACATGGAGATCAATCTGTCAAAATGTCTGTTTATGGATAATTACAGCGGTTTTGGCGGAGCTATCTATTATCAGAACGAGGGTAAGATCGATGCTGAATTTTCAAAATGCAGAATGATATCGAACAGCGCAGACTGGGGTTCAGCTATATACGCAAAATTTCAGCCTTTTACTCCGGGTCCTATCCTCCAGCAGAGATTTTCCAATCTGCTTGTTTACAAGAACGGCGGATGGTTTCAGTCGGGAATATACATCGACATGGGTAACACCCTTGATCCCGGATTCTTGAAATTCACTAACAATACTATCGCATTCAATTCGATCAACCCGTCAAAAACCGAGCAATCATATACTTCCGGTCTGTATATCAAATCTAACGGAAATTACCCGCTTGTTGAAAATACTATCCTGTGGGGAAATACTAATCAGATCGGGGTTAGCAATTTCTGGATAGACGACAATACAAATCCGCTCCTGACAAACATTTTCAATTACTGCGACATTGAGATGTTCGACGGCGGTACAAATATAAGCGCTAATCCCGCCTTCATCAGACCTCCGCTGACATCAGAATCCGAAATATTCAATCCTGACAGATACGACCTTCACGAAACTCTGAATTCTCCAGTCATAAACACAGGTGACCCGAATCTGACAGATCCTGACGGCTCAAGACTGAACATAGGAGCATACGGCGGGACACCAGAAGCTGCAAAAGGAACATATTCGACAGTAGTAGCTACTTCGAACACTACCGTAAACGTTAGTGACAATGCCGCTGTCATTCTGGATTTTCAGGGAAAAAGCGGAAAATTTAGTTTCAACGACATAATACTCGGTCAAAACTCCCAGCTTTTCCTTCATGCTTCTGCCAATGCGGACATTTTCGCGAAATCTATAATTACTCCGATGAACTTGAAATCGGATTTTGACGGATATGTTTCCATTCAGACTCAAAGAAATGCGACAACCGGCGATCTTACCCCGACTCAGAGTGTTTCTATCAGCGAGAACGCTCAGATAGTGAACTCGAACGTATATAACATCATGCTGAATATTGATAAAGAGATTATGCCTTCTTCTGTGATAATCAAAAACTCAAAATTCTATGCTGAAGTAGATACTATGTCGATTTTACCGGACATTGCGGTGAATATAGCGGAAACAGAAAATATAGTCATCGAAAACTCCAGTTTTGTCGATTATAAAGGTGGTATCAGAGTAGGAACAGCATTGCCGACACAGGGAAAAGCAACTAAAGCAAGCGGAAGAATTTCAAATAATTCTATCAGTTTCGATGTGGATACTGCATCCAAAAAAGGTGCCAAGGCTGCCAAAAGAGTAGGTGTTGAAGTTTCTAATGCGAATATCGATATTGAGAATAATGAGATTGACGGTGGTGACGAAGGTGTGGTAATGAAATCCGGGTCAAGCGGAAGGATTACAAATAATTCTATTAATTTCGATGTGGATACTGCAAGTAAGAAAGGTGAATATAGTAAGAAGGCTATAGTAGTTTCTACAAATTCAATTGCTACTGAGATTTCAGGAAATACTATCATTAATGATGATTTCTCAATTGCAAGTGTCACAGGTATCGAGATAAGCGATTCAAAAGCATCTATACTCTACAACACTATGGGATTTGAGGGTTACACATTTGGTACTGAAAGGACCGGAATTAAAGTGATCGCCCCGACCGATACTGTAAAGGTATTTAATAATACCATATACAATACTCTGCAGGCTTTTAATGTAACACAGGGTGCATCACCGAAAGAGATAATTTTAATAAACAATATTTTCTGGTCTGACCAGTCGACTTATGACACAATAAACGACACGACCGAAGTAAAATTCTTTAACAACTGCTTCATTGACAGTCTTCCTTCCGGAGTGATAGGATCAGACAATATATATTCCGATCCTGAGATCAATGCTTCCTGGGCTTATGATTACACTCTTGATTCGGGTTCGCCGTGCGTAAATGCCGGTTTGGCGATACCGGGTGTCCATGCCTTCGACGCCGGTAAAGCTGTTTACTATTACGGAACCGCTCCCGACATCGGAGCTGAAGAACTGTATCAGGAATTATCTGCACCTTCAAACGTTTCTTCTTCTGTGACAGGCACGGATTTTAACATCAGCTGGAACCCGGTGTCCGGATTTGATTATTATAAAGTTTACAGCTCAAATGATCCTTACGGCACTTTCAATGTAGTTTATCATGGAGCAGCTACAAACTATACAGCAGTAATAGGGACAAAAAAATTCTTTTATGTAGTAGCTACCACTGACGCTCCGTCAAAATCGTACGATTCTAATATTACCGATACGAATAAAGTAGATAACTCCTCTGAGAACATCAGTACTGATAAGAAAATAAAGAAAATAAAGATTAGAAGAAATACGGAAAGATAACCTGATTCTTGAGAAAAAACCCCGAAAACCCCGAAATTTCGGGGTTTTTTTATTTTGTTTATCAGTCAGACAGTGTTATATTAACATTGATGGAAATATAATTTTCTAACGCGGGGTCATTTATGAAAAGAATATTACTTCTGCTGATATTTTTCATTACAGCTTTAGCATTTCCGGCCGAAATAACATGGAGCGGCCATAAAGATCTTATATCTGATTTTATAGTGGACACACTCGACATTCTTACCATCGAACCCGGCACAACCATCAGATTCGATATGGAAACGAAACTCATCGTTTACGGCGAGATCAGATCGAACGGAACATCAGATTCGCGTGTGACGTTTACATATCTACCTGGAATTGAAGCGTCCAATACTTGGGGCGGAATTATTATCGACTCACGGTCTTCGGAAAATATCTTCAGTTATACGGATATTTCCAACATGACACCGCTTTTTCAGAGCGGTTATGCCGGAATGAGTTTAAAAAATACGACTGTCACTATCGAAAACTGCAGTTTCACGAATAACAGCGGAGATACGAACGGTGGAGCGATTAAAATCGAAGGCGGTATTGTCAGTATCAGCAATACGAATTTCAATAATAATTATGCCTCTGACGGTGGCGCTATCAAGATAACCGGGTTTTTGACCGATCCGGTTTTCATCAATATCGATAAATGCGTTTTTGAATCAAATACTGCCGATTCAAACGGCGGAGCTGTCTATGTTTTTGATGATTATATGAGTCTGAACACGATGGAATTGAATATTACTTCCTCGGATTTCTTTAATAACGTTGCGATGACAGGGAACGGTGGTGCCGTATATTATATGAATGAAGGCCATATAGATGCTGAATTCTCAAAATGCCGGTTTTTTTCTAACGACGCATCCTGGGGAAGCGCGATCTATGCAAGTCTGATGACTATGATGTCCGGTATTATTCCCCCTCAGAGATTCGCAAACCTGATCGTTCTCAAGAACACCGGAGGTACGCAATCCGGAATTTATCTCAATATGGGCATGACTTCAAATCCGTCCGATTTAAAAATTACGAACTTGACTGTCGCATTTAATTCTATTAAACCCTCTAAACTAAAGCTGAATTTCGTTTCAGGCATATATATTAACTCGAACGGAAATTATCCTTTGATCGAAAATAATATCCTCTGGAAAAATACTGATCAAATGTCACTTCCGAGCAACTATTGGATAGAGGACTTAACATATCCTGCACTGAGCGACATATTTAAATACTGTGACATACAGAATGATTCGATCGGTGTTACGAATTTAAGCTCAGATCCTTTGTTTATAAATCCACCTCCGAATTCAGAAATGGAAACGTTCGATCCTGATAAATACGATCTTCATGAGTCGGTGCTTTCGCCCTGTTCGGACACGGGTGATCCTGCATTGACCGATCCCGACGGCTCGAGACTTAATATAGGAGCGTACGGGGGCACAGCTGAAGCCGCAAAACCTTACTTTTTTATAACTGATGACTTCAATATTCCGGACAATACAGCAGGAATACTTGAGGTCATAGGCGGATCCGCTTCAATAGATTCTATAAGGCTCGGAGCTAATTCGCAAATGTTCATAAAGTCTGATCAGATTTCAGAGGTCACAGTAAGATCACTTTCCTCACCTGAAAGTAAATTCAGCGGAATGTGTTCGATCGAACCGTTGAGGGTAAAAAATTCAGTTGAATTGAATCCCCACCGCATTACTGTAACTGAAAAACTAAAGCTGAAAAACACTAAACTTTATAATATCAGCATGAGGGTTTCAACGCCCGGTATGCCGGTGTCCGTTGAAATGGACAGCATGGTTTATGTTTCGGATTCCAAAAGTCTTTTTCCGGCCGGAATTGAAGTGACCGATCCTGATGTTCTCGTAATAGAAAACTCAAAACTCATCGGCAAAATGATCACGGGAATAAAAGTTGCCGGTACTTTTAAGAATGCTTTCTCTGATCCTAAGACATCAAAAAGAATCAGCAACAACACAATAGGTTTTGATGCGGATACAGCTTCAAAACTCCTAAAATCGGATGGAAAAACAGGAATAGAAGTATCTAATATTACAGCTGATATCGAGAATAATGTCATAAAAGGCGCTGATATAGGCGTATGCATGAAATCCGGTTCCGGAGGAAGGATCACAAATAATGCAGTTAACTTCGACGTTGATACTGCGACTAAAGATACGCCTTACTACAAAACGGGAATTTACGTCGAAAACAGCGCTCAGCCTGTCGATATATCCTTGAATAACATCGTCAGCCGTGATTATTTAAGTACGAATATTACAGGAATTGAGATCAGAGGGTCAGAAGGCAATATAATGTACAACACAATATATCCAGACCCGTGGTACTCTGGGAAAATGAGGGCCGGAATAAAGATAATGGACGCATCAGACACTGTCAATGTTGTCAACAATACGATCTGCAATTCTGATGAAGGATTTTTCACGCACTATTCTTCCGTTCCTGCCCCGGCGAACATTATTAACAACATCTACTGGTCAGAACAGATTGACTTCAGTACAATTATCGGTACATCAAACGTTAATTTTTTTAACAACTGTCTGATAGATACATCAAATGTATCAGGCTCCGGCAATATTTCAAATTATCCAGACTTTGTTTCTTCTGGTGATGGCAATTTCAACCTCAACAGCTCATCGCCCTGTATTAACGCAGGTATCGTTATCGACGGCATTCATTCATTTTCGGAAGGTAAAACGGTATATTATTACGGAACTGCACCTGACATCGGATCGCACGAATTCTATCAAAAATACGAGTTTCCTCAAAATGTACTGACAAGCGTCTCTGAATTAGGTCTCACTTTGAGCTGGGATGCATTAAACGGATATAATACTTATAAAATATTCGCATCAGACTCGCCTTACTCAGGTTTTACCTGCATTGCATCGACCTGGGATCTTACATATACTGTTCCTCTTGATTCTGCCCTGAAATTCTTTTATATACAGGCAAGCACCGACTGGAAAACATTGCTGCCGGCTGATAAACCGGGAAAACTTATCCGTTCCCGCCGGCTGAAATGACAGAGCAAATTTTTCAGCTTGAGATTTTTTAAGAATATTATTATTTTGTCAGCTTTATTAAAACGGAGTTCATTATGTATGTTGAAGAAAGACCGTGGGGTAGTTTTTTTATAATGGAGGAAAGCCCAGCCTATAAAGTTAAAAGGATAGTAGTTAATCCCGGACATAGATTGAGCTATCAGTCGCACAAAAAAAGAGACGAATTATGGATCGTGGTTAAAGGCGAAGCCGTTGTGACGATCGATGATAAAGAGAAAACAGTTCCTTACGGTCATAGCGTAAAGATAAAAAAGAATCAGAAACACAGGGTCGAGAATAAAGAAAAAGAGATCCTTGTCTTCATTGAGATACAGACCGGAACATATTTCGGAGAAGATGACATAATCAGATATCAGGACGATTATAAAAGAAGCTGAATTCGTTGAAAAATTATAAGTTAATTCAGAAATATCCGCAAAATTCTGCATCTGTTTTTCAAATTTATTTACTTTGACTATAATATAAAATTTACATATATTGACACGCGCGTCCGACAAAAAGCCGGATGTTTAAAAATATAAGCACAAAAGAGAATAATGAATTTATTCAAAGATGTTATAGGTCAGAAAAAGATCACTGAGAATCTGTCGAGAGCGGTTACGGGCAATAAACTTCATCATGCATACTTATTCAGCGGCCAGGCCGGGGTCGGCAAGGAAGCTGTTGCACTTGAGCTTATCAGGATCGTAAACTGCCAGACCGGCAAAGTTAAAGACGGATACTGCGGTGAGTGCAGACCGTGCAGAGATCTGAGTTCATTCTCATCAGATGACCTTCTGTATATTTTCCCGACCATAAATAAGGCTGGTGATACAGATAAGGTTCTTAAAGAAAAAGCGGACATGATCAGATCCGGGCTGAAAGAAAAATTAAAATACAAAGGTTATTACAAATTCAGCTTTAAATCAGGCAGGTTCATAACACTGGGCCAGATCGACGAAATAAAACATTTCGCAAGATACAATTCGATCAATCGTTCAAAGAAATTCGTCGTCATCTATCCTGCTGAAACTATGAATAAGGAAGCTCAGAATTCTCTGCTGAAAATACTTGAAGAACCGCCGGCAGACCTTTTCTTTATACTTATATCCGAAACTCCGTCTTTCGTGCTCGATACCATCAGATCAAGATGCATGAATATCCCGTTCCCGGCGCTTTCCGGAACTGACGTTGAAGAATATATAAAAAGATATCATCCTGACGTTGAAGAAGAGCTTGTTCCGGATCTAGTCGCGGATTCTTTCGGGAGCATAGATACTCTTACAAAGCTTCTGACCGATTCCGGTGCAAAGCTGGTCGAACTTCACAAAAACCTTTATACGATCTTCTATGATTCTCTGCCGCCTAAGACGATAAAAATGATAGATTCATTTATTGATGATATTAAAGAGCTTTCGGATACGGAGATAGATTTTGTACTCAGAAAAACTCTTACTGCGCTGTTGAATTCAACTTTCGGTGATGAGAGAAAAGAATCGCTGGCTATAAAAGCGGCAATAATGTCTGACTTTGAAAGGTTCGGGATTATGTACAGACGCAATATCAGCCCGAGGCTATTATTGATAAATTTATATTTAAACTTTAGAGAGGAATTTAAAAAGTGGAAAACCAGATAGACGAAAACATTATAAACGATATAATCTCTCCGACTACCGACACAACGGAACTCACAACAGAGGACAGAAAAGAGTTTCTAATCGAAACAAATTTCAAGGGAGTCAGAAAGCACTATTTCCTTAATCCGAAAGCTATACCTTTAAAAGTAGGAGAATATATTATCGTGGATTATGAATCAGGCGAGGATATGGGTATCGTAAGCGGCATTATCGTGAAGCAGCTTAAGCGCGAGAATATCGAGATCATGGGCGATATTATCCGGAAGAGCAATCAGATAGATGTCCGCAGACTGGAAGAGAACAGAAAAATTGAGGACCAGATTCTGGTTAACGCACGTAAACAGGCCGCAAATTTCGGGCTGGAAATGAAATTCATCGATATCGAATACAAATTCGACAGGAAAAAGCTTGTATTTTATTTTACGGCGGACGGCAGAGTGGATTTCAGGGAGCTTGTAAAAGTTTTCGCGGGTGAGTACAGAACAAGGATAGAACTGCGCCAGATCGGCGTTCGTGATGAGGCTCAAAAGATCGGAGGGATCGGTATATGCGGAAGAGAGCTGTGCTGCTCTCAGTTCCTGACGAACTTCGTTTCGATAAACGTGTCGATGGCCAGAGACCAGAACCTTTTCGTCAAGCCCGAAAAATTCTCAGGTGCCTGCGGAAAGCTTCAATGCTGCCTAAAATACGAGCACGATTTCTATCTGGCTCAAAAAGAAGGAATACCCGATACCGGTTCGATGATCATGACCGATAATGGTAAAGCTACGATCTCTTTCATTGATGTATTTAATGAGACAGTTACTCTTGATTACGAAGGCGGTGAAGTGCTCATTATTCCGAAAAAGGAATTGGTTAAGAAACTCGAAAAGGAATTCAGAATAATAAAAAATATGCGTGACGAGAATTCAAGAAGCGAAAACGGTTGCGCTGTTTGTCCAAAAGGAAATTTTCTGAACTACGATGACGGTGATGAAAAAGCAAAGATCATCCCGGCTGAAAAAAAGAATGCCCAGCCGAATAATCAGGATAAAAGAAACAAACCTTTAAGAAAGGGAGATCAAAGTGTCAAAAAGATCTGAGATACAGCACTACTCAAAGCTGAAGGGCGATCCGAGTTATGTTAACACGCTTTTTAGAGCGGGCAGGATCATCTACGGAGAGTTCATAAACTCGGTCATTTATTTTGAAAGTAATACTCTTCTTCCGAAAACAGGAATACTGCTTCTCGAAGAGAACGAGCTCGTTTTTTACGGATCAAAATCGCTTCTTGAAAAGGAGTTCATGCTCTCTTTTCCGTATGAGAACTTATATCTATCGCAGAACAGCGGTTTTTCGATAAGCTTCATTTATCACGAGTACGGCAAGAAGAAAGACAAATGCAAATTCAGCATAGCATGGGAAGATTATATTACCAAAAATCTGAAACCCGATTTCGTTTACAGACTGAATCTGATGATCAGGGACAGGCTTTTAAAAAGAGCATCCGAACGTCTGAAAGCTAACGACACATCACAGGAAGCAGAATTTTTTTATCAGAGAGTTATCTCCGAAAAGATCGACGACATCAATTTCATAATGGATTTCATATCGCTGATAAAATATGAAGCTGAAATGGAATGCGATGGTTTCATTGAGATTTACGATAACATCATTGAAAAGAAGATCATTTACCTTTCGGACATTTATCCTGCGCACAAAGATATCATCGAAAAAAGGCTCAGGATCAAAAAAGATATTAATATCAGCAAACACATTCCCAAGGCTAAAGGTCAGAATATTGAAAATATAGATGAAAAAGACATTACGATAGAAAAACTCATGGCTGTCAGAGGCGTACAGAAACTTATTGACGACAGAGTGAGAGAAAGCGTGGAAAAAGTTAAGGATCAGCTGTTGTCCGATTATCACGACAAGATCGAGGAATTTTCAAACAAACTTGAACTTGAAAAGAAAATATACAGAAACATAATCAAGGACAACATAAACCTGAGCAGCACGCTCGATCTTAAAGAAGCCGATACTGATAAACTGATAGACAGAATTACGAATTTTTATTACAGGTATAAACTGCTTAATGAAAAGCTGCCCGATAATTTCACGATAGAGATGAAGAATCCCGATCAGGGTAAAAATATTCTTCTGTTCTCCCTTGAAAGCATGGCTGAAAAATATATAAAGCTAGTCGATCCGTATTTCTTTCCTTCCGAACTGGAATTATTTAAAGACATACCAGACGATATCGAAATAAGGGTGATTACATATGCCTTGGGACTGGAAG
Organism: bacterium; assembly: GCA_029559475.1. Lineage (GTDB taxonomy): Bacteria > UBA4055 > UBA4055 > UBA4055 > UBA4055 > UBA12480. Next base: position 27,174 of record JAKQBN010000008.1, on the reverse strand, counting down.
AATATAAGGACAAGCTTAATGAATTCAGGAAAAAGCTGGCAGAACTGAGAGAATCTAGATATGCTCCGGTTTTGGTCAAGCTGATAAAATTCGCGAACAGATCTCAGACTCCTATACATGACAGAGCTCTTTTCTCATCTGACTGGGGACTCAGTTTTTCTAACTCCCTATCTCAGATAGGCTCGAAACACGATATCGTTGTTAGAAGAATATTATCTAAAGAGAGAGAGGTAACTGACTTTGACGATTTCTGGTTTATCGGCACAGAAGCTAAAAGAGGCGGAAAAATATTGAAGATAAGCGTTATAGATCTATAATTTTATATACGGGGAAACGATGAAGAGTTCAAAGGAAATAAGAGAAGATTTTATTCAGTTCTTTATAAATAAAGGCCATACAAAGGTAATGGCATCGCCTGTAATACCATATACTGACCCTACGCTTCTTTTTACGAACGCGGGAATGAATCAGTTCAAGGACATCTTTCTCGGCACAGGAAAAAGGGATTACACCCGCGCTGTGAACAGCCAGAAATGCATAAGGGCGGGCGGAAAACATAACGATCTTGACGAAGTCGGAAAGGACGGATTCCATCATTCCTTTTTTGAGATGCTCGGAAACTGGTCATTCGGGGATTATTATAAAAAAGAAGCTATCTCATGGGCATGGGAGCTTTTGACTGAAGTCTGGATACTCGACAAATCAAAGCTCTATGCGACAGTTTATAAAGATGATGATGAGTCGGAACAGCTTTGGAAGACCGTGACGGACATAGATCATTCGCATATATCAAGGCACGGCGATAAAGATAATTTCTGGCAGATGGGTGAGACAGGACCCTGCGGTCCGTGTACCGAGATCCATTATGACAGAGGCATCGAGTTCTGCGACAAGCAGAATGTCCCCGGCCACAAATGCGAGGCTAACGGAGACTGCTCCAGAATTTTCGAGATATGGAACCTCGTTTTTATTCAGTATAACAAAGATGATAAAGGAATCCTGACTCCTCTACCGAGCAAACATGTTGATACGGGGATGGGTTTCGAAAGAATTTGTCAGGTGCTTCAGAAGCAGAATTCAAATTATCATATCGATCATTTCAGGGACATTATTACAGAGATAGAGATCGTGACAGGTGCGAAATATCAGACGGACGACAGCGGGATACCACACAGGGTCATAGCTGATCATATAAGAACTCTGCTTTTCGCGATCTCGGACGGCGGAATGCCTTCGAATGAAGGAAGAGGATACGTTCTAAGACGAATACTTAGAAGGGCTGTCAGATACGGAACCAAGCTCGGTATGAATGAACCTGTCCTTTATAAGATCGCTCCGGCTGTAGCCGATGTCATGGGGGATGAATTCCCTGAGATCAGAAAATATCTCAAGCACGCTCAAAGCATTATTCAAGCCGAAGAGAAAATGTTCCTGACCACTCTGAACAAAGGAATTGAACTTTTTAATGAATTCGTGGAAGCTAAAAAATCATCTGACAGAATAATCGACGGAGATACGATATTTAAACTTTACGATACTTTCGGATTCCCTGTCGATCTGACCGCTCAGATGGCTGAAGAGATAGGATATAAGCTCAATACAGCCGGATTCGAAGCTTGTATGAAAAAACAGAAGGATCAGTCCCGATCAAACCAGAAGTTCAAAGACAGTAAAGATATCGAATGGATCGTTCTGTCTGATTGTACAGAGACTGAATTTAAAGGTTACGAAATACTTGAAGAAAGCTCAAATATCATTAAATACAGAGCAGACGAAAAAAACATTTATCTGGTTCCCGATGAGTCGGTATTTTATGCTGAATCTGGCGGACAGATAGCAGATAGAGGTTTTGTTGAGATAAACGGACAGAATCTTTCAGTTCTGGATGTTCAAAAAGACGGAAACTATTTTGTTATAAAAGCCGATAAACCTGCAAATCTGAATATTTCAGACGATACTGTTCTAATGCAGTCAGTTGATAAAAATTTCCGCGACGAATGCAGGATCCACCACAGCTCTACCCATCTTCTTCAGTCGGCGATCAGAAAGATCTATGGGGATCATATAGCTCAGTCGGGATCATTTGTAGCGAACGACATTATGAGGTTCGATTATTCGCACTACGAAAAGATGTCTGAAGAAAATATCCGCAAAGTAGAAGAAATAGTTAATTATTATATAAGAATGAACCTTTCTATTACAACCGAGATCATGCCGCTTGCAGAGGCAAAGAAAACAGGTGTTACTGCTCTATTCGGCGAAAAGTACGGCGAGATAGTTAGAGTAGTTAGGATGGGCGATGTTTCGGCAGAACTGTGCGGAGGTACACATGCGTCCAGAACGGGCGACCTCGGATATTTCAGGATTATTTCTGAAACCAGCATCGCAGCAGGGATACGCAGGATCGAAGCTGTTTGCGGTCATTATGCTGTCGTAAGAGCTGCTGAACAGAGAAGCATCATCGAAACGATAATTAAAATGCAGTCGGTCAAAGAGAATGACATACTTTCGCGTCTTGAAAAAAATTCTCTTGACAGAAAAGAACTGGATAAAACGGTGAACGAGCTGAATGAGAAACTGGCTATGACCCAGATGAACGAGCTGATCTCACAGAAAAAAGTTGTGAACGGCATAACAATTATATCTTCGATAGTTCAGGTTTCAGATTCACGGATATTAAAGAACATGGCTGAGAATTTGAGAAATCAGCTTCAGATGAGCATTATTCTGCTCGGTGCTGAAATAGATAACAAAGCTTCTCTAGTCTGCGCAGTAACCGATGATCTGAAAGGCACGATCAAAGCGGGCCAGATAGTCGGTCAAGTGGCTAAAATGCTGGGCGGAGGAGGCGGAGGTGCGGATCATCTGGCAACTGCCGGAGCAAAAGATGTATCTAAGCTAAAAGAAGCCGTGGAATCGATGAAAAGTTCGATATGATTCTCATGTATCACAATATTGGCGAGAAGGCCGGTTTTAATACTGTGTCCTTGGACGAACTTAAGCGTCAGATAGTTTATATTAAAGATAATTTTACAGTTTTAAATGCGGAAGATTACATAAAGCAGCTTGATAGCGAAAAAGAAAATGTACTAATTACGATCGACGACGCTTACACTAGTTTTATTGAACTGTTCTATCCTGTTTTAAAAGAATTGAACCTGCCTGCCCTTCTTTTCGTTCCATCTGACCATGTAGGTAAATATAATGTATGGGATACGAAGGAAAAGATCAGGATAATGGGCTGGAACAGTATAACTGAAATCAGTAATGAAAATCTTGTTGAGATCGGATCACATGGAAGATCCCATAAACGGCTTTCCGGATTATCCGAATCTGAAGTGATATCTGAATTTATTGATTCTAAAAATGAAATTTATTTACGCACAGCAAAACCTGTCAGATATTTCAGCTATCCTTTCGGACAGATCAACGATTACTCTCAATTCTCAGTAAAGAAACTGAAGGAATGCGGGTATGACGCGGCTTTTTCGACAAGATACGGGATTTCTAACAGAATAAAATACCTGTACGAATTAAGAAGGATAGAAGTTGAGCCTAAGGACGATCTTAATACATTCAAAAAAAAATGCGAATGCAAACTTCATATAAAGCTTTTAAAAAGGTACATAAAAGAGAACTTAATAAGAGCAGGGATTTTATAAAAGGTTTTCAGAGTAAAGATTGTCTATCCGATCTTTTTCAAACCGTTCTGACCAAAAAAGCTTCGGATTGTGCATTTTCTTTACATAGCTGAAGTTGATATTTTTTCCGTTTATAAATCTTGAATCCGTAATCATAACTGCTGTGCCGGACTTTCTGTTTATCACACTGCGAAGAAGCTGTATGTTTTTTATAAACACTTCAGGATCGCTTACGAACAAAATACCAGATGCAGGAATATACCTTTTATAGTATGTTTTTTTAAAAATTACACTGCAGCTGTCGGAGCTTGTTCTAATATGAAGCATCTGAGCTCCGTAAGGCGCAGAATCTTCATAATTTTTTCTTACGAAATCACTTACCCCTGACAGTTCTACTTCTTCATTAATACTTACGCTCACCGATGATCTTCTGGATACGCTGGGAATATAGGGGATCAATATATAATGAGTTTCAAGATCTCTAAACCCGTGAAGCTTTCTGAAAACATCATAAGCAGACGGCGATGGAGAAAGATTCGTTATGGTATATCCTTCTTCTATCAGTTCTTTTACAGGCATAGTCAGAGAAAGAGCGGATGATCTTGATCCTTTGCGAACAGCCCAGGCTGACATATTGCAGAATTTGTATATTTTATCCAAGATCATTCTCTCGGAGAAAATATAAGCTATAAAACCGCTTATTTTTTTATCTTCTTCCAGAATATAGCCGATATGATCCTGCTTTGAATTCCAGTGTATTCCGAACAGTTTTCTAAAAGACTCTTTCTGTCTTTCCAGTCTTCTTCCACTCATTTTCTCGAGGCCGAATTCGTCATAAAGAAGTGGAATTATTCTTCCGATGTCATCGGGATAAGCTTTCTTAAGTTCGATCATAGCGAGGTTTTCAGCCCATAAAATCAGTAATATCTTTAACAGTAATGAAACTGAGTATTTTATCGCCACTAAGTTTTTTGTGAAATTTTTCGTCGCATAAAGCTATCAGAGATAGTGCCGCCATAGAATCCCAGCCCGGGATACTTTTTAGCGCAGTGCTTTCATTTAAAGTACCGTTCTTCAGCTCCAACATTTCTTCAAGAAGCCTGATCTTGTCTGATGTTTCCATTTTATCCTTCAGTTAAATTTATGATAAATATCCACCGTCAGCGATCAGATCTGTCCCGGTTATCAGTTTTGAAGCATCGCTTAACAGGAATGATATTACATTCGCGGCATCTTCAGGAGACCCTAGTCCAAGATACTGCCCGTTCCATAAGGACATATCTCCACCCTGTTCCAAAAACTTTTCGTACATACCTGTTTTGATGATTCCGAACAGTACGGAATTTACTCTGATCCCTCTTGATGACAGTTCCTTTGCCATAGGCTTTATAACTCCCGAGACTGCTGCCTTCGAAGCTGCATAAGCGCTTTGTGCTTTATTACCTTTGACCGAAGAAACTGACGATACAGCCAGAAAACTCGCCCCGTCATTGCAGTTCGCTGCTTTTCCTGCGCATCTTACCAGTTCCGCGAAAGCGTAAAAATTGATCAGCATAGTATTGTGGAAAAGATCGTATTTTGTGCTTTTTAAAGGCATCATCGGTGATACTCCTGCGCAATGTACCATCCCGTCTATTTTGCCGTTCTCTTCGGATATTGTTCTTATCAGATCCTCAATACCCTCCAAATCAGTAAGATCATAGGGATAGATTTTATGAGGATTCTTTCCTAATGCTTCCGATATTAACTTGAGTTTATTAACATCTCTGCTTATCAGTACTGTCTTTGCTCCAAGCATAGCTAGATGTAAAGCTGCTGCCCGGCCTATTCCGTCAGATGCTCCGGTCACAATTATCAGCTTTCCTGTCATATCCATAGGATTTAGCATTTGATCCCTCTTAATATTATAAGCTACCATTCGATCACGGCCGAACCCCACGACAGACCGACACCGAAACCGCATATCAGAACTTTGTATCCTTTCTTTATCAAACATTTTTCTTCTGATCTTTTCAGAACTATCGGTATGGTAGACGATACTGTATTGCCTGTATCCTCAATATCTATAATGAATTTATCTTCCAGTATTCCGATCTTTTTACGAAGGTAGTCAAGCATGAATTTATTCGCCTGGTGAAAAACGAAAACATCTATATCGGAGATATTCAGACCGTTTTTTCTTAAAGCTGTGCCAACACTTTCTGGAACTGCCGATATGGTAAAATTGAATATATCCGTACCTGACATATACAGATCATCTTTGGATCCTGCTTTCCGTGCTCCGCCTGAGTGTATGATCAGCTTATCGTAACCGCTTCCGTCCGTACATAGATCGAACTCGCCTAAAATATGACCTCCTTCAGATACTAGAACCGCTGCTGCACCGTCTCCGAATATTGTTCTTGTACTTTTATCCAATGGATTTATATGTTTTGAGTATGTTTCTGAAGTAATAAAAAGAATATTTCTGGCTATGCCTGCGCTTATAAGTCCTTTTGATACTGCAAGACCGTACACGAAAGCTGAACATCCCAGATTAAAATCAAAAGCCCCGCAGGTTTTAGGCAATCCGAGCCTGTCCTGAATCATACAGGCGGTAGTCGGCAATATATAATCCGGTGTCTGCGTGGCAAGAATTAAAAAATCAATATCTTTTCTACTTATCGCTCCCGAAATAAACAGTTTTTCTGCGGCTTTTACAGCCAGGTCAGAGGCGCATTCATCATCTTGACATATATGCCTGTTCCTGATTCCGGTTTTTTCAAATATCTTCTCGGGTGTCCAATCAGGAAAAACCGACGATAGTTCATCGTTTGAAAGAACTTTTTCCGGGAGATAATACTCTATTGCTTTGATACCTGCTGTCATCAGGGAACCTCCATAATTCTAAAATTTAAGCATCATTCCGCACAAAGTAAAGTAATATTTATCTTTTATTAATTAATAAAATGATTGAATTTTATATTTAACAGCAACTGACGAAAAACCATATTTCTCCAGAAGTTCATCCGGCGAACCTGAAGTAAGGAATGTATCATTTACAGCGATAATACCTGATCTAACCTGAATGTTCTCCAGCATCAGAGCTTCAAAAACGGCAGTTCCCAATCCTCCGTGGATCTGATGCTCGTCAACTACGAAAAGCTTTCCTGTTTTTCTGACTGAATCAGCTATACATTTAACATCAAGCGGTTTAATCGTATGAACATTAATCAGCTCAATATCAAAACCTTCTTTTTCTAGCATCTTGCATGCTTCAATAACATTAGATAATATCTGTCCCGATGAAACAACGGTTATATCTTTTCCCTGCCTGAGGATCTTTGCTTTACCGATTACGAATTCGTCTTCGCGAGAAGTCAGTATAGGCGTTGCTTCTCTGACGAATCTGATATAAACAGGTCCTTTATGTTTATACGCCTGAACTGTAGCATTATAGGCTTCATTCACATCGCAAGGATTTAGAATTATCATGTTCGGAAGTACGCGCATAAGAGCGATGTCCTCGAGCATCTGATGGGTCGGACCGTCCGCGCCTACGGTAATGCCGACATGCATTCCCGCAAGTTTCACATTTAAATTTGAATAGCATACTGTCGTTCTTATCTGGTCGAAAGCTCGCCCTGCTACAAAAGCAGCGTAGGTTGAAACAAAAGGAATGTGCCCGTTCAGTGATAATCCAGCGGCTATCCCGATCAGGTTCTGTTCTGCTATCCCCACATCTATAAAATTGTCGGGATATTTTTCTTTTATCCTGAAAGTTGTGGTTGATTTTGCCAGATCTGCGTCGAGAGCTATGATATTCTTATCTATTTCGATAAGGTCAAGAAGCGCATCACTGTAGCCGAACCTGTTGGCGGTCTTTTCTTCTTTAATATCTGTCATAATAGTTCTTTCATAGCTTTATCATGATCTTCTTTATTCAGCGGTTTTCCGTGCCATTCCGCCCTGTTCTCCATGTATGAAACCCCACGGCCCTTTACCGTCTTGGCAATGACCGCAAAAGGCTTTTCTGAAAGCCTTGCATTTTTAAATGCATTCTGGATCTGATCAATGTTATGTCCGTCAATCGCTTCATAATTCCAGTTGAAAGCTTTCATTTTATCTGCTATAGGTTCGATCGTATTGACTTCCGATACATTCCCGTCTATCTGAAGGTCGTTTAAGTCGATCACGGCGGTCAGATTATTCAGCTTGTTATGACCGGCGAACATGAAGGCTTCCCAGTTCTGCCCTTCCTGAAGCTCGCCGTCTCCTAAGATCACAAAAACACGCTGTGAAGTCTGTCTTTTTTTGAAATAAACCGCGAGTCCGCAGCCTATTGAAAGTCCCTGACCGAGCGAACCTGTTCCGACTTCAACGCCGGGTGTCTTCATAGCCGGATGGCCTTCGAGAAAAGAATCGGTTTTTCGCAGCGTTTTCAGATTATCCGGATCGAAATATCCGCTTCTCGCCAGTGCTGAATACAGCACAGGCGCGGCATGTCCTTTTGACAGAATAAGTCTGTCCCTTTCTTCCCACTGAAGTCTGGAAGGATCGTGATTCATTTCTCCGAAGTACAGCACGGCAAAAATATCAGCCAGACTCAGTGATCCTCCCGCATGACCTGATCCAGCTGCGAAGATCATCTCAATGATATCTCTTCTGATGGTCTTAGCTATTTCTGCGTAATCTTTCATATTATTTCAGCATTATCATTTTTATTATTTAAAGAACTCATTAAACGCAGCTACAACTCTCTTTATATCCTTCTCATCTACATCGAGATGCGTGACAAGTCTGATGTTCTTATGACCTGATATTAAGATATTTCTGTCTTGCATGAAAGCCTGAATGTCGTTTTTTACATTCTTAGTGAGCTCGATGAAAACCATGTTGGTTTCGACTGCGCTCAGATCGAGCTTTATTCCGTCTATTTTGCTCAGACCTTCTGCGAGAAGTTTTGCATTTTTATGATCCTCTGAAAGCCTATGAACATTATGTTCAAGCGCATAAATTCCGCCTGCGGCTATGATACCAGCCTGTCGCATTCCTCCGCCCAGAACTTTTCTCCAGCGTCTTGCTTTATCTATGACTTCCTTTGATGAACAAAGCAGCGAACCCACCGGCGCTCCGAGACCTTTTGAAAGACAGACCTGAACTGAATCGAAGTGTTTAGTTATTCCCTTGACATCAATATTCAGCTTAACAGCCGCATTGAAAACGCGCGCACCATCAAGGTGGAGTTTCAGTTTGTGCTTCCCTGCGAAAGTATGTGCCTCTTTTAAATATTCCATAGGCACTACTCTTCCGCCGTAAGTATTCTCGAGGCAGAGCAGTCTTGTTTTAGAGTAGTGAAAATCATCATCGTCTTTTATGAAAGTCTTTGCGACCTTTAGATCTATCATTCCGTTCTCGTTCATCTCTAAAGGCTGCGGCTGGATAGAGCCCAGAACTGCCGCTCCTCCGCCCTCATACTTATATGTGTGAGCGTGTTGACCGACTATATATTCATCTCCCCTTTCGCAGTGTGCCAAAAGTGCCAGAAGATTTGCCTGAGTTCCGCTTGTTGCAAAGATAGCCGCTTCCGTTCCAAGCATCTCAGCCCCGAGCCCTTCAAGCCTGTTTACTGTCGGATCATCACCGTAAACATCGTCACCCACTTCAGCTTTGTACATCGCTTTACGCATCGCTTCGGACGGTCTTGTGACCGTGTCGCTTCTCAGATCGATTATTTTCATTTAATTTCCCTGTACTTAGTGCATATTAAATCAATAATTATACCGTAAAATATCCCTGCTATAAATCCCGGAGTATCCAGAAAATCCGTAGCTGAATAAAGCGAGAAACTCACTATCAGACCAAGAATTCCTCCCCTGAGAGCTGAATTAAGAAGATTTTTCGATGCAGGAGTATAGAACCCGATCATTAAGCCCATGACCACTCTGTTGAACCAGGTTGCAAACAAAAATAGCCCGGCCACCTGATCGCCCATCCTGAAGTTGACACCGAAGATGCAGAATACTCCAAGCACAGCTCCAAGAATAAGACCCGTTATTGCTCTTTTGCTCATTTTACCTCCGCTTTTTTGAACTCTGAAACGAACTGCCTCATATCTTCCAATAGTACCGCGTCAGGCTTGCACCTAAGCACCATGCCGTCCAAAAACATCAGGCTTTTAATGATTGAGAACATGCCTTTTTCAAATCCCATTCCGCAGTTGACCCCGAGCTTGATAGTTTCCATCATTTTCTTAGTTAGAGACACTTCTTTCACGCTCTTTCCATTAAAGTCCGCATAAAGCACATGGAATTTCTTTCTGAATTTCTCATATTTTTCGCCGGAAATGGAAGTTTCGGCCATTTCATTAAGCCTCTGTGCGCACATATCGTAATCATACTGAGATAAAGCGTCAAAGAAATTTAAAAGTCCGCGGCTGAGCCTTTTGCTGACATATCCTATAGCGCCTGTATCAACAAAATATATCTTTCCGCAGCAGACCATCAGATTGCCGGGATGAATGTCACCGTGAAATGTGCCTATATTGAACATGAAGAATCCGTGAAGTTTGAATAGCAGAAGAAGATCTTCATATTTCATTTCGGTATCTAATATTTCATCAAAAGTCTTTCCGGGTATAAATTCCGAGACCATGACATTTTCCGATGAGAGTTCTTTGTATATTTTAGGGAACGACATCATCGATAGATCGTATTTACCTTTGTTCTCTTCATAAATTTTCCTAAGTATATCGTGCCCTTCGATCTCGTTCAAAAGATTCATTTCTCTTAAAGTATATTCTTCGATATGCTCAAGAATGCCTATCGGATCAAACACCCTCGCAAGCTTCGGGTAAAAAAATATCACAAACCTGAACAGCCTCTTTACAGCTTTCACGTCCTTTTCGAATCTTTTTTTGAAATCGGCTTTTATGATCTTTATAACTACATCCTCGCCTGAAACGAGCCTGGCTTTATAAACCTGACCTACCGATGCTGTTGCCAAGGGTACTTCATCAATGTGCGAATACTTCGACCTGTCGATATTTTTAAGAGCATCCTCGGTCTTAATGGGAGTATTGGCACGGTAGAGCTTTGAAAGTTCGATACAGGTTTTTTCGTCCAGAAAATCTATCCTGAGAGCGTGAACCTGACCGATCTTTACTGCCAGAAGTCCCATTTTCTGTATCTTGTCTATATCCGGCCTATTGCCGTATATCATGCGTATCAGCTTTAAAAAAGTAAATATATTCATACACTGTCCTTAACTAAAGATAGATCATTCGAATTGTGATGCTGTTTTTCCCTTTTTCTAATAACAAAGCTGATTCATCGAATGACGGCGGCCCGAACCTGACCTTTGGGTTATTCGATATGCCGAAACCCTCTTTGGGTTTCCCGTACCAGGTTTTGTCCAGCTTCTCGTTCGAGTTTTCGTCGTGCAGTATCGAGATTGCGTAAGTTCCCAGTCCAGCTTTAAAAGTAAATCCTGCTTTTTTGTCCACGATCTTTCCGCTCTTAATTATAAACGCATTGTCAGGATCCTCGGGAAAACCTTTACTGCTCTTGTAAAAGAGCAGTCTGCAGTATCCTAGATCGCTTTTGAATCCGGAGATAATCACATAAACCTCTGCGCTGTCAGGGACAGCCGTTTGACATGCAGCTGCGATCATGCAAGCGAGAATTATCGTAATCAAAACTCTCATTAAGGTTTTATTCCGTCCTTTTTCATTATCAGCTCAGCCGATATTCTGCCTGACTCATATATGGTTGGAAGTCCGCTTCCCGGATGTGTACCGCCTCCCACCAGATAGCAGCTCTTAAATTCTTCGAATTCGTTATGCGGGCGGAAGTACAGCATCTGGCCGACATTGTGGGCAAGATTAAAAGTCGCACCCAAATAGACTGAGTGCTCATTTTCCCAGTCCGCAGGCGTAACGATCTTCTCTTCTTCAATATTTTGCCTTATACCTTCGTATCCGCCTCTAATTTCAAGAGCTTCAAGTATCCTGTTCCTGAAAGCTGACTTTTCTTTTTCCCAGTCTATTCCGCTTTTATTGTTAGGTACAGGCACGAGGACATAGATCGCGCTTTTACCTTCCGGAGCTAGTGTTTTGTCCGTAACGGAAGCATTCTGAACATAGAAAGAAAAATCATCCGACAGCTTCATTTCTTCCGTTATTTCATCAACATTTTTCTTATAGTCTTTAGCGAATATTATGCTGTGATGAGCTATATCTTTATATTCTTTCTTCACTCCGAGATAGAGCATGAAAGTCGAGCACGAATAACCTTTCGAAGCAAGATTTTCGTCCGTCCATTTTTTTCTGTTTTCTTTCGGGACTATCTCGGTCATGGCATATGCGAAATCCTCGTTTACTACTATATAATCCGCCATGTCGGTCTTTCCGCCGTCGAGCTCAACGCCCGTTGCCTTCCCGTTCTCAACAATAAGTTTTTTTACAGGAGAAGAGAGATGTATGTTTCCGCCAAGCTGTTTGAAGGCCTCAGCCATACCGTGAGAAAGTTTGTTGAGTCCGCCGGTAATATGATATATCCCGCCGCCGTGTTCTATAAATGATATTATGCTGAAAGTGCCCGGAGCCGTCCATGGCGACATGCCGATGTATTTGGCCTGGAATGTAAAAGCTATTCTTGTGTCCGGATCATCAAAGTATCTCGAAAGAACTCCGTACAGACTTGTATGGGCGTCCAGGTACGGCAAAGCCTTTATTAGGTGCATAGAAAAGAAATCACTAAGTTTTCCGTACGGTATCGATAGGCATGGAATAAGCTTGTCATACTTTATCTTCTCTTTTTCAAGATATTTCAGATAGCCGTCAAAGCTGCCCGGAAAGAATTTTTCCATAGTTTCTTTCATCTTAGCCTTGTCGGGAGAAGGATAAAGTTCCCTCCCGTCGGCGAATTTCAGACGATACATAGGATCGAGCCTTACAGATTCAACAAAATCCTCCAGCTTCTTCCCGCTTTTTTCGAATACGGCTTCCAGCACATCTTTCATCATAAAAAATGTAGGTCCTATATCGAATGTATAATTTCCCAGTCTGAAAAAAGAGTTTCTGCCGCCTACTTCATTCTTTTTTTCATAAATATGAACATTGTAGCCTTTCGAAGCAAGAAGCATTCCGGCAGACAGCCCGCCCGGTCCCGCTCCGACTATAATGACTTTCTTATTCATCTACGCCTCCGGTTTTTTCTTAAAAACTCCGCAGTAACAGGTAAGATTTCTGAGCAAATATTTTGATAATTTTCCTTTTGAAAGTGATTTGAAGAACATCAAATATGGATATCTCCAGGGAAGGAGTTTTTTATTGATCGTGTTTATATAATTTGTAGTTAGAAGATCGGAGTTTTTCAAGTCAGATCCCGAGAGTGATACTTTACCTGTAACCTGAATGTAATATTTTTCGATCACGGCTAATAGTTCAATAGCCTTTTCTATCGAGATATCTGCCGACCCGTCCATTGAAATGTCAAATGTAAGGATCAGATGACCGTCTTTAGAAGTGATCCTTGCCAGTTCTTTAAGAATACCGTCATAATCATCCGTATGTTCAAGAACTGAAATACAATAGATCATGTCATAAAATTTATCAGGCTTTTCGATATTCCTTATATCTGCATTAAAATATTGGATGTTCTTATCTAGCTTTGAATTTACTCTTTCAAACTGCTCTTTCAGTTTAGGATCATAGTCGCAGCACTCGATCTGAATGTCTGCGTATTTTTCTTTCAGATAATATGGAAAAAATGTAATTCCTGAACCAGCATCAAGAATTCTGCCTGCACCCGCTGAAAGATCAGAGATCGCGTCAGCTACGAACGGATATTCGTACTGCCTGCTCCATTGATGAAATGAATCCTTAACCCAGCGTTTTGAGAATTCGGGAAATAATTCTCTTTGAAGTTTTGTGAAATTATCGGAATATGATTCCAGCTCAGAGAAAGATTCGCTTTCAAGAACTTTTTTATAATTCTCTATCTTTACTATTCCGCTTTGCATCATTTTTTTATCGGTTTCATAATATCTGATTTGAAAATGTAATAAAGCGATCCTGCCGCGGAAACAATAAGAAGGAACAATAGAACCTTAAAATTTCCCATTGAACGTTCTTTCCCATTAACAAGCTGTCCTTCGCCTTTTATGACCTGCCAGAAGAACCAGTCGTTCGGTCCGGTCTCTACTCCGTACTCACTCTGTTCATCTGTAAGACTTCCGGTTAAAATCCTTGAGTTATTAAGCAGAAGTGAGCTTGAAAAATCCGTCATCATGCTCAATCTTGATTCATGCGCCCATGTCATATCGGCTTCGCCATAGATCTTTTTGCATTTGTATTCAAGAGGCATCTGAACCGACTGATAATTTACACTCGATCCGATTATCTGGAAAATGAACGATATCACGCAGAGTGCGTAGAATGTGTACTTTACAGCCTTATTTCTAAACAATTCAGATCGGTCAAAAAAAATCACTGAAAGAAAAATAAGTGGATAAACGGGAAGCATATATCTGATACCCCATGCCCCGCTTCCGGCATAGCTCAGCGGAGCTCTGAGCGCATACAGAATTAAATATCCTGAAAATATCGTCGAAACGAGAATAAACTCGATTTTATACTTTTTTAATATTAAAGGTATTCCTATGATCAGCATGATCAAAAACGGAGAAATAAACAATATCGACCTGTTCGGTGAAATAAAGATCAGATATAATCCGTAAAAAAAGTTTGCTGGTCCGCTTGAGTAGAAATTTGTATTCTTGTCTCCGATATCCTTGATTATCTTATTTTGGTCCTCCAAGAATTTCTGCATTGACTGGTATTTATTTACATAAAGCGCTGTTTCTTCTGAACTCTGATCTGCCTGATAAGCCTTTACAGCCTTATCGTAAATAAGAGGAATATCACGCTCTAGAGACGATATTACAGTTTTTCGGTCAAGTGTATAGCCGGTTTCTAGTACTGAACCGTATCTCTGGTAATTTGACACGAAAAACACAAAGGTGAAAATACTATATCCTGCGATAAGAAAAAGGCTGTTTTTCATTAATCTGATCTTATCAGTTCTGAAAGAAACATATACGGCCAGAATAAAGAATATGCCTGCGAATATTGGTGCATCCGGCCTTGTAAGAAGCGAATATCCGGCTGAGAGCCCTGATAAGAATACCAATACAGGTTTTCCTGTTCTCCTGAATTTGAGCATAAAATACAATGCGGAGATTATAGAGAAAAGAGTGACCGGCTCAGGCAGCAGATATTTTGAATGAACGAAAAGCGGTGTACCGAGACCGAATAAAGCTGTATAAAAAAAAGCTTTCTTTTTAGGCATGAACATAGAAAGTATAAGGAACACAAATAGAACCGCCAGCGCAGAAAAAAACTGATTGAACGTGAAAATGACGAACTGCGATTCAGGATTTATAATATTAGACAGATATACGAACACTGAAAGAGGGACAACTATCCCGATACCTTCCTGAGGATAGAACATGCCTGTTTTCGGGCTGTATGCTACACCTGAAGCTATCTTATATTCAGAGCCGTAATTTCCGGTCTCAACGTATTCTGATGCATACCTGAGAACATCGACATCCATCGACGTAGTTATCCTCTGATTCGAGAAAATTACGTAAACAGCTAGAAAAAAAACGAAAACGGCTACGTTAAACAGTGTATTGTTTTTCATGATCTGTTCGTTATATATTTAATCGTTCCACTGTAAAACCTGATTATCTCTGCCGGTGCTACTTTAAACAGGATCCAGAAATCTTTTTTCGACCTTGAAAGATAAAGAAGAAAGGAAAGATAAAGAGCTACAAAAACAAGAAAAGCTATGTTCGTATACATAATCACGATCACAAGTATAGCTATATGGATCATATAGTATATGAATGAAAAGGCATTGAAATTTGAAAGATATCTTTTACCCCACCGGTAACCGTTCTCGACGATCTCCCTGTTCGTCTTTACTTTTAATTCGCCGATATACTCCACATCGATTTCGGTGTGAGAAAGTATTCTCATGTTGTGATCGAATATGATCTTCCTGAATAAGTCGTCGTTTCCGTTATTATAATCAAATCCGGTTTCATGAAGTTTATTAAAAAAATCTTTGCTTATGAAAAGAAGCGCTTTATTCTTGCTGACCTTTTTAAAATTTTTCTTCGTTATCCATAATTCCTTTCCGTAAGCGCTCTGCGGAAAGTGCGGGCTGTACAACCTTGAACTTATAAGGAACATAAAAGTATCGTGGCCTGATCTGTATTTATCTACGTTAAGTTCGCCGGAAATGAGCGGCGAATTATTCAGTTCTTTAAGTTTATTTAGGATATCTTTCTTTACTATTGTCTTCTGATCCAGAAAAAGAAGGTTTTCAAACCCGGAATGCCGTGCGCCTGTCATCATAGAATCGGAATTTTTTAACCGTTTTCTTGTTCCGATCAGCCTTATACTGTAACCCGAGGCGATTCTGAACGTTCTGTCTGTCGATCCGTTATCTATAAGAAGGACTTCATAAAGATCTTTCGGATAATCGATAGCCATCACCGCATCAAGACATCTGAAAAGAGTTTCTTCCGCGTTGTTCGCGTTTATGATTATTGATACTTTAAATTCATCGTCAGTCATAATTTACTTGCCGGAATTCATAATTGCGAATGCTGTATCTATTGCCTGCCTGTTCTCTTTTACATCGTGAACGCGAAAGATGCGTGCTCCGTTCATTAAAGCCGCCACGTTCGAGGCTATGGTGCCGAAAAGCCTGCCTTCGGATTCTTCATTCAGGATCTTTCCTATAAAACTCTTTCTTGACGTTCCGATAAGTACAGGTAACTGAAGTGCGGCAAACGATTTCAGTTCCTTAAGGATCTTCAGATTACCCTCCATATCTTTACCGAATCCGATACCTGGATCGATGGTGATATATTCTTTTGTTATGCCTGCATTTTCAGCGGCTTCTACAGAATTTTTCAGCCAGGACGAAACCTCATTTATTATATCTTCGTACTCAGTATCTTTCTGCATCATTCCCGGTATCCCCTTTATGTGCATAATGCAGTAGCCTGCTTTAAATTCGGAAACCGTTTTGAGCATATCAGGATCGTTCTTTATGCCGAATATATTGTTGATCATGCCGGCTCCTTCAAGCAGAGCCGAACGGGCTACTTCAGGCTTATAGGTGTCCGCGCTGATGCAGATATCGAAATCCTGTTTTAAAGAACGAAGAGTCTCAAGTATCCTGTCCGATTCTTCCTGAGAAGATACCGGTTCGGAACCCGGCCTTGACGATTCTCCCCCTATATCAATGATGTCCGCGCCTTCGCGTATCATTTTCTCGCACTGAAAAAAAGCTTTCTCTGGTTCTAGAAATTTACCTCCGTCTGAAAAAGAATCTGGGGTCATATTTAGAACTCCCATGATCAGCGGCTTTTTATCAAGGTCGAAATATTTGTCGCGCGCTTTAAATATCATTGATCAGGTCGTGTCCGTTGATTTTTGCGTTCTTCGCATTCATAGCCACGATATCATCGATCTGGCTGCCGGTTAGTGTTTCCTTTTCGAGAAGCGCTTCTGCGATCTTATGCAGCGTATCGACGTTCTGGGAAAGTACCTCTCTGGTTTTTTCAAGCGCTTTAAAAATTATATTCTGGACGGCGGCATCGATCTTTTTCCCGATCTCTTCAGATATTGATGTTGTTCTTGTCAGCTCTTTTCCCAAAAAAGGATTGTCGTTCTTTACTCCGTAATGAATAGGTCCGATATCCTCGCTCATTCCCCATTCACAGACCATTTTTCTCGCAATATCCGTTGCCCTCTCGATATCGTTGGATGCGCCTGTCGTAATATCGTTGAATATAAGCTCTTCTGCCACTCTTCCTCCGAAAAGATGGAGAAGTTTGGCGTAGATGTATGTTTTTGAGTATGAATGCTTTTCTTCGATAGGAAGATAGTGCGTAAGTCCCATAGCCCTTCCCCTCGGTATTATGGTCACTTTATGCACCGGATCGCTTCCTTCGGTCATCTTTGCGATCAGCACGTGTCCGGCTTCGTGATATGCTGTGATCCTTTTCTCATTTTCATTTATCACGGCCGATTTACGTTCGACTCCCATCATGACCTTATCTTTAGCCTCTTCAACATCATCTAATATTATCTCTTTTCTGCCTCTTCTCGCTGCAAATAAAGCCGATTCGTTGATTATGCTTGCAAGATCCGCACCCGACATTCCGGGAGTTCCTTTGGCAATTATTGAAAGATCGATGTCTTTTTCCATCTTCACTTTTTTCGCGTGAACCTTAAGGATCTCCTCTCTTGCTTTCACATCAGGATTATCAACAACTACGTGTCTGTCGAATCTGCCCGGTCTTAAAAGCGCGGGATCGAGAACGTCCGGTCTGTTCGTAGCTGCTATTACGATCACGTTGTCTTCCGTATCAAATCCGTCCATCTCGACAAGAAGCTGATTTAAAGTTTGTTCACGCTCGTCATTTCCGCCGCCGATACCTGTACCTCTGTGCCGGCCTACAGCATCGAGCTCATCAATGAAAAGAATGCAGGGTGAATTTTTTTTGCTCTGTAGAAAAAGATCCCTTACCCTCGAAGCTCCGACACCGACGAACATCTCGACGAAATCGGCTCCGCTGATGCTGAAGAAAGGTACTCCTGCCTCTCCGGCCACCGCTTTAGCGAGAAGCGTCTTGCCTGTTCCGGGCGGTCCTGTCAGAAGTACACCTTTGGGAACTTTTGCGCCCATTTCGGTAAATTTTGCCGGTTCTTTTAAGAAATCAATTACTTCTTTTAATTCTTCTTTTGCCTCATCGGCTCCTGCAACGTCAATAAATGTGATCTTATTTTTCGCATTATCGACAAGTTTTGCCCTGCTTCGTCCGAAAGAGAAAATGCCTTTGCCGTCTCCACCCTGTCCTCCTCCCTGCATTCTTTTCAGAAGATAGAACCAGAGAACCAGTATCAGGATCCACGGTATCATCGATATGAGAAAATCCGATACGCCGTACTGCTCCCTGCGCATTTTAACCGAGATGCCTCTTGATGACCATTCATCAGCAGTCTCTTTTGTCACTGAAGGAACTATGAGCATGAATTTGGAATATTCCCTGTTCTGCCTTGAATGTATCTGCTGCGGCTTGATGAACTCTCCGGTTATCTCGGCGTTCGAATCTATGTTCGTGATCTCGATCTTTTTAACGTTATCAAGATAAGTTGTGAATTCGTTGTAGTCGAGTTCAGCCGCTTTATTGTCCTGTTCAAAATAATTGATCAGAAGCAGCGCTCCTGCAATGACTATCAGCCATATCAGAAATGTTTTCGAACCTTTTTTCCAGAACATTCCTTCATCGTCCTGCTTAAAACCCTTCTTCCCGTCAGGCCGTCTGCCCGGTTTCTGGTTATCACCTATGAACTTTATTGATTTTTTTTGTTTTTCTTTTTCTTCAGCGCTATTTTTATCGGGCTGTTTTTCATCTGTCATTTATCTGCCGTTCCTTGATCAGTCGTTTAATTTAAGTATATTCTTCAGGTTTCTTCCCTTCTGTGCGTAATCAAGGCCGAATCCTATAATGAATTTCTCGTTTATCATCTCGCCGTAAAAATCAGGTTCGATGGACATTTCGTTCTTTTTGTAGAAAAGGCTGCAGACTTTTACGGATCTGGCTCCCTTTTTTCTCATGTGATCTTTTAGAAACTGCATCGTTCTGCCGCTGTCAATAATGTCATCAACAAGTACGACATCCCTGCCGTTGATCTCAACCTGAGTGTCGAGCAGCAGTATTATCTCTCCCGATGAAAACGTATTATTTCCGTAGCTTACGGCTTTTACGTAATCTAAAGTAATGTTTTCTGGCATGGAGAAAGCGATCTCGTTGAGAAGGGGAACCCCTCCGTTCAGTACTCCGACAAGCACAAGATTTTCCGTATTGCTTATCGAGTTCTTAACATCCGATACGCATTTGCTGATTATTTTTTTCAGATCCTGCTCGGAATACAGTTCGGTGAAATCCCTGTCTTTTATACGCATTTTCCGCCATCCTTATCTTGATTTTTTAATAATTTCATCTACGATCATATCAGGTGTAACGCCTTCAGCTTCGGCTCTAAAATTCGGTATCACTCTATGCCTAAGAACCTGCTTTGCTATCCGGTTAACGTCCTGATACTCGGGTGTTTTTCTTCCGCTGAAGACCGCATTGATCTTCGCTGCCGCCACCAGATTCTGTCCGGCTCTCGGACCCGCGCCCCAGCTTACTGATTCTTTGACGAACTGTGACGCAGAACTGTCTTCCGGCCTTGTAGCTCTGACGATCCTGACCGCATATTCGATGATCGCCTTGGTCACCGGGATCTTTCCGATTATTTGCCGTGCGGCGATAATATCATTCGAATCGATCACTTTTTCTGATGCTGTTTCCTGATCTGCCTGAGTTAAGCCTGTGATCTCTATTTCTGACTGATAATCTGGATAACCGATCACGAGGTTGAACAGAAATCTGTCAAGCTGAGCTTCGGGAAGAGGATAAGTTCCCTCCTGCTCGATCGGATTCTGAGTCGCCATTACGAAAAAAGGCTCCTGAAGCTTGAAAGTCGTGTTGCCTACCGAAACTTCTTTTTCCTGCATAGCCTGTAAAAGCGCCGACTGCGTTTTCGGAGGGGTTCTGTTGATCTCATCTGCGAGAATGATGTTTGAGAATACGGGTCCTTTTATGAACTTCAGTTCCTTTTCGCCCGTAGTTCTGTTCGATTCCAGAATTTCCGTTCCGATTATGTCGGTAGGCATAAGGTCAGGCGTGAACTGGATCCTTTTAAAGTCGAGCGACATACTTTCGGCAAGCGTTGTGATCATCAGGGTCTTCGCAAGGCCGGGAACGCCTGTAAGAAGCACGTGTCCGCCCGCGAATATGGCTATCAGAAGATCGTCTATAATTTCCTGCTGCCCGATTATCCTTTTCCTGATATTCGAGTAGATCTTCTCTTTCGATTGCTCGAGTAGTTTAATTCTTTCGAGTTCTTCCATAATCTCAGTTCTTTCCTTTGAACTGATCGAGACTCTCAATTTCCTTCCCGATATTTTCCAGTTCAAATTCTGCGGACACGCTTAACGGGCTTTCAGGGAACATCTTAAGAAATTCCTCGTAATTCTTTCTTGCTAGTTCTTCTTCTTTTAGATTATTATGATAGGTAAATGCGATAAGAAATTTCGCGTCGGCAGCCCTTGTGTCTTTCGGGTATTTATTAAGGTATTCTGTAAAATTATCAATAGCATGGCCGTACATCCCAAGAAAACCGTATTCCTGAGCTTCATAAAAAAGCTCTTCCGCGGTACGTTTATACCTGTTTCCCCTGATATCATGATTAAGATCACTCACATAAACCTGTTCGCTGTTCTTGTATGCTCTTTCTCTCTTTTTCATTCCGTTTTTATAATATTCGGTTCCTAAACCATCTCCGGAACCGTTCAGTTCGCGCTGGAAAGAAACCGTCCCATCCTCATAATATTCTTTTCCCGATCCTGATCTTTTACCGTTCTTCATGCTCCATTCGGCTGATAATTTACCGCTGGAATAAAATTCTTTCTGAAGTCCGTCCATCACGCCTTTATTGTAATTATATTCTCCTCTTACCTTAACGCTGTCCCAGAAAGCTTTGATATTCCCGTCAATTTCTTCTCCGAAAATCTGCGTTTTACCGTTGAAAAACATGGGTTTGTCGAGAGTACCTTTCTGTACGATCTCGGCATTCAGGATGAACAGTGCTGCCAGTATTACAGCCATAATTTTATTTTTCATAATTCCAACCTCAATTTTCATTATAATTAATGCACGCTAAATATATTTAAAACGGCTGTTATAGTCAATATTTTATTTTTTGTTCTGTAGTGCCGGTTTTTATTATTGACTTATTATTCAAACTTTTATACATTTATCCGATATTAGTATTTTCGTACAAATAATAAAAAAGGGAATTATAATGAGTGATACAACAAATAACAAAACAAATGAAATTAAAGACGATATCATGAATGTCGCAAAGGAGCTTTTTATTAGGTATGGTTTGAAGAAAACCACTATGGATGAAATTGCCACAGGTACAAGAAAAAGCAAAACAACGATCTATCAGTATTTCAATAATAAAGAAGAAATTCTGGAACTAATACTCATCAGTGAAGGTCGTAGCCTTATGAATTCAATTATGAAAGAAATAAACAAAGATACAAACTCAGTTTCGGAGCTGAAAACTTATATAAGAATGGCTTTGAACGAATCAAAGAAAAAGATCCTGTTATATTCACTTGTTAGAGGAGAATTAAAGGAAGCCTTATTTAATAATTATCGCTTAAAGAATGAAATTGATACAATCGAAATTGAATTGGTCAGGAACATACTAATTAACGGAATAAATTCAGGACAATTCTCTTCTAAATTCAAAAACCATATCGATCAGCTTGCTTATTTTATTACAAATTTTACTAGGGGACTAGTAATACAGCTTGTAATGGATGATGTGACAGGTAAAAATAGCCACAATTACGAAGATTCTGATATTTTCGTTGATATTTTTACAAAAGGATTAAAAGACTGAATTTGAGAAACTCATACTTGAAAAATAATAAGCGCAAATTTTTCCTCTGTTATTTTACATCCACAATAGAATGCAACCAGAACTGCAAATACTGTGTGACTAAAATGGATGCAACTCCATACATTACTAACCGGGTGATTATTAATTCTGAACTTATGAAAAAGATAAAAAAGACTACTGTAGGCGAAGCAATTCTCGACATATCGCTTTACACGATATTGATACTATCTGCACGGCAAAAGAGTGGCTGCTTATGAACAAAAGTTCGTTTTTTTCGCTGATCTATATTTTATTGTGCTCCGTGATCTTTATGGCTGGCGACATGATCTATTCGTTCTACAACAGCTCTTATGCTTTTATACCCAATAAAAGGAATATCGTTTATCCCTTAACCTTATTCCTCGCACTGTCGCTCATCTCGAAGTTATGGCTCAGAGTAACGTTGATTGTGTTAATAATGCTTTCAGTGATGGCTCATCTGTTCTATTTCCAGTATTTCGGGAATTTCATCCAGCCTATAGCTTTTATGCAGATATTCCAGAGCACCGGCGAAGTTTTTGAATCCCTCCTGCCTGAATTTATAGCTATGATAGTTCCTCTTCTGATAGTTATACTTGTCGCTACTGTGCTTATTTATCTGAACAGAAAATTTCAGGATAAAATGATATCTTTCAGATTCTCATCTTATATTTTTTTCATTCTCGTATTCATTCATCTCGTCATAATATTTGTCCTTTTAAACAATACTTCAGGGAAGCTTAACAATGTTCAGAGCAGATTCATTTATGTCCGTCCGAACAGACATTCTTTTGAGAATTATATGCGCAGTCTGAATTATTTTACAGCGGGAATAGTACCGAGGATAATTACAGGTGATTATATTGATTTTCCTGATATTCCTCAGCCTTCAATAACAATTAAGGATCCCGTCAGAAACATAGTTCTTATAATCGGAGAATCATTCAGAGGCGACAGAATGTCAGTGCTTGGTTACAATATTAAAACATCACCACTGCTTGATTCCCTGTACTCTTCAGAACCATTTGAGAAACGGATGATCTATGCCGGAGGGACTATGACCCAGACGGCTTTTACTGCTCTTATCAACCGATCAAAGTACCCCGGCGGTAAAAATTATATAAGCAGTGCGAATAATCTTTTCAGGTTGGCAAAAGAGAACGGTTTTTCTACTTCCTTTATTTCAAAGCAGTCATTAAGCCAGCTCGAGATAATAGACGATATGCTTTTCAGACAGTATATAGACTTTTTCGCATCAAAATCCGATTTTGAAAAATATATTGGGAACACGACTCAGTATGACGGTGATCTGATCCCGATGATGAAAAATATAGATCTTAGCAAAAGCAGTTTTGTCGTGCTTCATCAAAGAGGCTCTCATTCTCCGGTATACAATAAATATCCTGAAGAATTCGGAAAATTCTTCGATCCCTACAATAATTCTGTGCTTTATACGGATTATGTCATCTATAACATTTATGATTATCTGAAAAAGAACAGCCTGAAAGAGACCTGGCTTATTTTCACATCTGATCACGGGGAGCTATTAGGCGAAGCCGGAAATAAAAAAGGTCATGGATGGTTTGAAAAAGAAATATATAATGTACCTTATTTTTGCTTCAGGATAAATCCGGTTGATGAAGACAATTCAGGCAGTAAAGATGTCAGGTGCCATTTTGACGTCAGTTCTCAGATCCAAAACCTGCTCGGATATGATTCCAAGCCTGAAACAGATCCTGAAAGAACAATATATATCAACGGTTCAGAAATGAATGCTCTTGCAGGCTATATGGAAGTTAAACTGAAAGACGGACAAATGGTTTCTGAAGAAATTATCAGATAACGGAGTTCTTATGATTTCAAAAATAAAAGTTCTATTCGATCTAAAAAAAGAATATTATTTTAATTGGCTTTATCCGCTTTATAAAGAGCTTGCGATGGATGACCGCTATGAAATATCATTCCGGATCGGGTAAGACCAGAAACGCTTCCTTTGGGTGTTTCTTATCAACGAAAAAAATCGGGCACTCTCCATATATACCTTTTTTGGATGCATCTAACTATTCATAGCCGGATTCATGATCCCATAAAACAATACATCCAGTAAACAGTTTAAGTTATTCTCTATGTCTTCTTCCTTTAATTTTATTGCCCAGTCATACTCTAATCCTTTGACTGCTGTTCCTATTGCATAACTCGTCAATTCGATATTTTTTACTTCAAATACTTTCTTCTTTACTCCTTCTGCGAGAATATCCCTGATTATACCTATTTCTTCTCTGTCGAAATTTTCTCTGAATTTTTGTATAAATGCGTAATGAATCATATACTCATCTCTGAGCGTGCTGTAGATAATCGCCAGTTC
The DNA here is from genome assembly GCA_029559475.1 of bacterium. Classification (GTDB taxonomy): domain Bacteria; phylum UBA4055; class UBA4055; order UBA4055; family UBA4055; genus UBA12480. The sequence continues at coordinate 2,558 of JAKQBN010000008.1, read as the reverse complement.
TTTTACATTTTTCATTCTTGATATTATATAACCTTTCAGTTTGCCGCTTGGTGTTTTCGCCTCATCTATAGCTGATTTTACTTTTTCAAGAAGCGTGGTCATCTCCTTTTCAAGAACACTTTTAAATATCTCCTCTTTGCTTTCAAAATAATAATAAATTGAACTCTTCCCCATTTTACCCATTTTTGCAATATCATCTACGCTCGTTTTAAACAACCCGTATTTTGCAAAAAGAATTTGAGCAATTCGGAGTATTTTATCTTTTTTTTCTTCACTTTTGTTCATAATGCTATCCTGATTTTTTTTCAAATATAAGCTATTCTAAATCTAAATAAACATATTTTTTCTGTAATTGTCAAATTCTATATAGATCTCGTATGTTTTTTTGGTAAAATACATTTTAAGATCCAAAATTATAATTACATCTTTCCATGCTTCATAATAGAGATCAATAACCAAAATCCCAGAAACACTGCGCTAACAAAACCTGCTAAACCGATAATCGGCATCCCGTTCCAGAAAGGTGGTATTCCTGATTGAATAACTAAAGCTGATCCGATTACTAGTGAAGCCAATACTAACGAATATGCAAGTCTGTTGCTTAATCTTTCATGTGTCGTAAGCATATTTTCAAATCCGGTGTGTTGTATTTCTATCTTGATCTTACCTTTCTTTAATATTTTCAGTATCTCAGTTGATTCGTAAGGTAATACTTTTACTAAATCCCATATGTCGTTGCTTAAGCCGTAAATCTCTTTCGCCTTGTATTCTAGATTCATATTTCGATTTATGAATTTCTTCGCAAATGGTTTCATGTGTTCGATTATATTTAAATCCGGGTCAAGTTTTAATCCGAAAGATTGAGCCATGGCTAGAGTTTTTAGAAGCAGATAAAAATTTTCCGGCATAACAAGTCTATTTACGGAAAATAACTTATGTACGTCTTTAAAAATTTCAATAAGATCAAGTTTTTCGAGTTTAGATACGAAATGTTTATCGAAAATCTCCTCAACTTGTAATTCAAAATTATCCGAATCTATGTCTTTACCGCCTTCAGAAAATTCCAGTATGGTTTTCGCTGTTCTTTCTATGTTTCTATCTGAAATTGCAATTAGCCCAGAGACCAGAAGTTCCTGAGACCTTTTTGAAAATTTCCCTACAATTCCAAAATCAATAAATGAAATTACATTACCAGGCAGAACCATTATATTCCCCGGATGCAGATCTGCATGAAAATACCCATCTTCGAAAATTTGCTTAAGTATAGCATCTATTCCGTTACTTGCAATTGTTTTTAATGAAACATTATTTTTATTCAGTTTATCAATTTCAGAAACTTTTATACCATCAATAAATTCTATCGTCAGAATCTTGCTTGTGGACAATTTTCTGTAACATTTCGGAATATGGATTTCATTACTGTTTAGGAAAATTGTTTTAAACCTTTCCATGTTCGAGGCTTCGATAGTGAAATCAAGCTCTTTCCATATAGCTTTCTCAAATTCTCTCACAATACCGGGGAGATTGTAAGGTTTTAACTCAGATACATATTTATCAATAGTATTTGCTATAAAAAGCATTATTTCCAAATCGATTTCGATGATCTTCGCAATATCAGGTTTCTGAATCTTTACAACAACTTCTTCGCCACTGAAAAGTATAGCTTTATGTACCTGAGAAATGGATGCGCTGGCGAGTGGAGTTAAGTCAAAATCTTTGAATAGCCCACGAACAGGTTTATTTAACTCCTTTTCTACAATAGCCAAGGCTTTATCTTCAGAAAAGGGAGGAACAGAATCCTGTAGTTTTTCAAGTTCAATGATAAGCTCAGCAGGAAAAATGTCAGGCCGACTGCTAAGTATTTGTCCAAATTTAATAAATGTTGGCCCGAGCTTACCAAGAATCATCCTGATTCTTTCGCTATAAGTGAATTTGTAAATATCCGAGTTAATACTTGGTAAAAAATGAATCCTGCGCAATCTAATGTTGCCGGGTAATTTTGATCGTTTGATTATTTCTGCAAAGCCGTGAGTGCCTATTACTTCGATAATCTCGACATATCTGTTTGTATGTCTGTATATTTTATTCATACTATTAATTTTTTCTAGCAATCTCTTCTCTTAATTTATCTATTTTTGTGTTCAGTTCTTCGATAATTGCTATCTGTGAATCTATTTCTTCTCTTGTGGGAATATGCATTTCAACCAGCATTTTTTTTACTTGAGTAGAAATACTTTTTTCCATGTTTTTCTCTGCAGCTTCCGATTGTTCGAGAATTGAATTGACGAATTTTCGACCCTCTTCTTCAGACATTTTAGCTTCATTCATAGCGTTTTTTAATAGCTCTTCAAGTCTTGTTTTGGACGTAACACCCAGTCCTACACCGATAAGTATCCCCTTTTTTAGAATGTCAATCATGATTCCTCCTTAAAATTTGATTTATTTTCTACTACAGCATCTTTTATTTCTTCTATTCTCTTATTTGCTTCCTCCCTGCCTTTAAGATAGAATTTCTGCATCTTGTTCTCTGAATAAAATCTCAGCGTATCTCTCCAGTT
>JAKQBN010000005.1 GCA_029559475.1 bacterium | reverse complement strand
ACTCTTTTCTTGCCTTCTTCAGTTGTCAAGTATTGCTTGATAACTTCAATTGCGGTATATGTTTTTCCCAGACCGACTGAATCGGCAAGCATGGCTACTTTGTATTTTTTAAGCCTGCGGATCAGTGCGTTCACATTCTTTTTCTGGAAATCGTAAAGATCGTGACTGCCTTTTATAGACTCGTCAATATCCTCCTCGATAAGTTCTTCGTTGTATATTTCGTAAAGTGTTTTAATATAGGTTTCAAACGGGCTGAAAAGTATATCTCCGACAGGCGAATGTTCAAGTAATTCCGTGAATTTACCGTTCCATTCTTCGGTTTGGGGATCATTCCAGAATGAATCGAACCAGTAAAGATGCCCGACTTCCTGTTTTTCCGACATGGGTTTAAATGTGACGATCCGATGCTCGTCTTCAAGCGCGTTCAGCTCCGCATTATGCGTAAGCCCGTTGAGCGTGAAGTTGGATGAGCCGATTATTCCTACGGCATTGTCTGATGAATAATCTCCGAAAATATAGCTCTTTGCGTGGAAAAAGCTTTTTCTGTAAACTCTTACTTCAAGATTACCTGCCTTAATCATTTTCTTCATTGAAATGACAAGCGATTTCAATTCCGGTGTCGGCTGCATATTTTCTAAGTCGCAGAAAAAATCTTTATCCGGATAATCAGGTTCGGGTCTGTACTCTTTATGCCTCGGGATTAAAGGCTCTCTGCCTATAAGCAGCCTTACGCTCTTATAGTTTCTGATAGATTCAAAGATTTCCTGTGTACCCTTCAGATCCCAGTAGCCTGTTGCGATCGAAAGATGATCGTGTTCTTTTGAAATTTCTTTCAGAATATCCAAAAGTTTTTTCCGGTTGTTGTCTATTATTTTCGGTAAACTTCCCATTTTCACTTCCTCATTTATTCAACTTAACCGAAAGATACTAAAAGAAGAACGCCATCTAATGACACTCAGAGATAAATTTTGAATATTTTTCAAGAATTTTCAATTCTTTCTTCTTTACTATTACAAGTAGCTTATATTTAACAATATTGTCGTTAGAAATCAAATGTTTAATTATTAAAAAAGGCTGATAAAAAATAATTATCTATGAAAAGGTTTGTATTTTATCAATTACTTCCTTAAATTTCCAGTGTACTTTAACAAAACCGCAGGAGTCGTCATGATAAATATATATTCAAACGGTAATTAGGATTCCTGACGGTATTTTAGAATCGTATAACCTTAAAGTTTTCAAATTCTATTACTCCGCACAGGCAATGATTAAACGACGGAGGAAATTATGCTTTATATACAGGGACAGAATATAAGTTTTAAATACGAAGACGCTGAGAATGAGATATTGAAAAATATCAGCTTCACCGTTGATAAGGACAGCAAGATCGGGCTTATCGGAAGTAACGGCTGCGGCAAGACCACTTTGCTGAAAATACTTCTCGGGAAACTCGCCTTTGAGGGTAATTTATATAGGAATAATGCTGATAAAATCGCTTATCTTCCTCAGGAACTTGATCCTGATGATGATATTAAGATGATAGATTATTTCTTTCACACAAGACCTGAGCTTGCGGAATTGCGCAAAAGGCTGTCGGAAAGTGAAGAGAATCATGCTGATGACGAACAGATCGCTTTACTCTGGTATGACTATGCGAAATTTGACGGTTATACTTTTGAGGCTGATATATCGAAAATCGCAGGAAAGTTCGGGTTCTGTGAAGATGATCTTGAGAGACCTGTCTCAACTTTTAGCGGCGGCGAAAAAACTAAACTAGCTTTGGCTTCACTGCTGATAGGCGAACCTGATCTTCTGATACTGGATGAGCCTACCAACCACATTGATGAAAATTCGCTGGTCTGGCTTGAAGGTTATCTGATAAATTTAAAAACTCCCTACATCGTAGTCAGTCATGACCGTAAATTTCTTGATAACTGCACAAAAAAAATATGGGAGATCGGCAGAGAGGGCTTAAAAGAATTCAGCGGGAACTACTCTCTTTACAAACAGGAAAAGGAGAGGGAGCTGAATTATAAGATCGATCAGCAGAAGACCGCGAATAAAAAGGTTAAGCAACTTAAACAGGCTTATACAGACCGGAAACAGTGGGCTGAGACTCATCAGGCTAGCACGGGCATTGAAGGAAATGCTAAAACTTATAACTCCGTCACGAATTTTGCTAAATACGCTATGCAGAAAGCCAAGAACATTGAAACGAGAATGGAGAAATTGATCGAAAAAGCCGAGTCTGAAAAGCCTTTCATGGAGAAAAAACGCTCATTTTCAATAGACGGAGAAAGTTCCGGCGGCAATATAATTCTGAGGGTCGAAGATCTGTCTTTCGGATTTACAAATGAATATCTCATTGACGGCCTTTCCTTTGAGCTGAACAGAAATGACAGGCTGGCGGTCTGCGGGAAGAACGGAAGCGGTAAAAGCACTCTTTTGAAATTACTCACTGGCAATCTCACTGCTGATGATGGCACAGTAAAATGGTCGCCGTCTGTGAAGATCGGTTATTATGCTCAGGAATTTGAAAATCTTGACTTTAATAAAACAATTTTGGATGAGGTCGCTCAGGGTGATAATCTGATACAGAACAAAGCCAGAACTCTTCTCGGCTGCCTGAAGATCGAAAAAGACATGGTTTTCAGAAAGATTTCAGGGCTTAGCATCGGCGAAAGAAGTAAAACTGCTCTTGCGAAAATACTGATGACGGAACCTTCTGTGCTTATCCTTGATGAACCGACAAATCATCTTGAGATCGAATCGAGAGAAGCGCTTGAAAATGCCATAATAAATTATCAGGGCACTCTTATCGTTGTCTCTCATGACCGTTATTTCAGGGAAAAAGTCACTGACAAAATGATAGAATTGTAAAAAAATACTTTAGTGATTTAAAAACAACTTGCATATACAAACAAAAGACACTATATTTGAATAAGTGTCAAATGTTGGGTACTTAAATTGAGTTTAAGCAAGAAAATATTAACAGAAGTCAGAAGTGAATTTTCACAGAGAAGTTTTTTCTCCCGACTTGAGCTGTATCAATTTATGAAAGATAGGTTTTTACCCGACTTGAAAGAAACTACATTCAGATGGTATGTGTATGAGTTGAAAAAATATGGTGTATTGGATTCAGTAAAAAGAGGAGTATATAAAATATCCGAAAATAACGCGGTTTACGCACCATTAATAGAAAAAATTCACAAAAAAATCAGTAATCTGATTTCAACAGAATATCCGGATGTTTCCTATTGTGTATGGAGTTCAAACTGGTTCAATCAATTCTCAGTGCATCAGGCATCGGGCAATATTGTTATCGTCGAAGTTGAGAAAGATCTGATGCTTTCTATTTTCTACCTGCTTAGCGATAAAGGGTTGGAGAACATTTATATCAATCCCGATAAAAAAACTTATGATACTTATATTTCAAAAAATAAAGAATCAATTATCGTAAAGCAGCTTGTTACAAAATCACCTTTAAAACAAATAAAAAATGTCAAAACTCCAAAAATTGAAAAAATGCTGGTTGACTTGATCTCAGACACAGAAACATTTATTTCATATCAGGGATATGAATCAATTACAATATTGAAAAATGCTTTCAAAGAGTATCAGATTAATTTTACGACTATGATCAATTACAGCAGGAGAAGAAAAATGGATAATATGATTAAGAATATTTTAGAAAAAGAAGTAAAAATCAGCGAGGATTTGCTCAAATGATAAAAACGGATTCTTATTCAAAAAACTGGATTTTAGACTTAAGGAAAAAACAAAAAAAAATCGATCCGATAATCTGTGAAAAAATGATCCGTGCTTTGGGACTTCTTGAAATGCTTAAGTTAAACGGATTAAATTTCATTTTCAAAGGGGGAACTTCGTTAATACTTCTCATAGATGATCCTCAAAGATTTTCAATAGACATTGATATTAATATTGAAGAATCAAAGGAGAGTATAACTGATATTCTGATCAAAATTTGTTCCGAAGGGTTGTTTATAAGGTTTGAAGAGGATGTAAGGACAGGCAATAATATTCCAAAGCAGCATTTTAAATTATTCTATAACTCTGTTATATCAGAAAAAGAAACTTATGTTCTTCTCGATGTGTTGTTTGAAAAAAATTTATATCCTGTAGTAAAAGAAGTGAAAATCTTATCAAAATGGATTAATACAGATAGTAATCTTGTTAATGTGAGCATGCCTTCAATAGATTCTATTCTCGGTGACAAACTCACTGCTTTTGCGCCTACTACTTCAGGAATTCCGCATAATACCGGTAAATCTATGGAAATAATCAAGCAGTTATTTGATATTGACAGGCTCTTCGACATTCATAATGATTTAGTTATAATTGCCGAATCATTTCAGAATATAGGTAACAAACAACTCAAATACAGAGATCTGAACATTACAGTGGATAAAATTCTTGATGATATTATTGAAACAAGCCTAATCATATCACATTTTCCTGCTGGTAACACTAGCGATTCTCTTGAATTGAAAGAGTTGTTCGACGGATTAAGACGTTTTTCATCATACCCCATAAATGTTTCATATAGAGCCGATGATGCGATTCTTTCAGCATCTAAAGCTGCTTTATTAGCTATAAAAATCAAGAATAATGATTTCAGAAAGATTGAGTTATTCTCTGAAACCTCAGTTTTAACGGATTTTGAATTCCCGAATGAATTTAAGCATTTGTATAAATTGAGAAAGAGAAAAAGAGAAGCCTATTTTTATTGGGTTCAATTCTTTGAATGTTACAAAAATGTTAAATAAGAGTTATATTTGAACCTATGATAACAACAAAACTCAATATTGATGATAAATTACCTCTTACCTGTTCACGCGCCGGAGCCTGCTGTTTTGGAAATCTTGTGCTGATCAATCCATGGGAGCTGGTCTGTCTTGCGAGGGAGAAAAAGATTACTCCGAGGGCGTTTCGTGATCTTTATTGCGAGTATGGAGGCATTCGTTTACGATTCAACGGAAAAGCCGGATGGAAGGGAAAGCAGGCTTGCAGTCAATATTTAGATGATCTTGGATGCAGTGTATATTCTGCGCGTCCGCTGGCATGCCGTTTATATCCGCTCGGCCGTCAGATACAAAATGAAGTTGTTCAATATATTTACCAGGGCGATAAATTTCCTTGTCTTGAAGGATGTCCCGAGGTTGCTAAATTACCTTATTTAAGTGTAGGTGAATATCTTATTGGTCAGATGACGGGTCAGTTCGAAAAAGCGCAGGATGCATATTTAGAAATGATGCAGAGTATTGCAGATATCGCATTTATGCTTATCCTTGATACCGGTCTGGCTGGATCAGGTGATAAAAAGACATTGCCGCTTTGGAGAAAGATGGGCAGCGAGCTTCCTGAAGTATTGGCAAACAGGATCGGGAACGAATGGATAGATCGTTTGATACTACCGGAAATTTCTGATGAATTGGAAGACCCTGTCTCATTTGTTCAAAAACATAACGATCTGCTGCAGTCAAAAGCACAGGAACAATTTGAAGCTCTGCAAACAGATAAAGAGTTACATGAAGCTTCTGTCTTGATGATGGGAGTGGCGTTGCATCTTGCCCGGAGTATAGGCACAGATCCAAAAATTCTTTCTGAACACTGGATCGGCATAGCTAAGGAACATGGAGCTATTGAATAACGAGCAGCAGATTTCTGATGTCGAACCTTAATTAATATCACTTCATTCCGTCAAATCAGCATTTCGTCGGACTTTCGTTTGATGCCCTTCCATTTAATTATATATTACCGGTGTAAGTCAAACAAACTAAAAAAGAGGAAAATAAAATGACAAACAATAAAAACACACAAATGACAGTAGAAGATAAAAAAGCGGTAGAAGCAATAAACATCTCCTACAGATTCAGACAGAACATGAACAGAATAAGAAGCCAATACGGATTCTAAAAGATTGCCCACTTAACTCACTCACTCCTCAACGAAAAAGGTCTCAGAAATGAGGCCTTTTTTATTTTACTTTTTTTAAGACTTCGGGAATATCTATTTCCAACCGCCTTCTTACGTTCATGGCTACGAATTCTTTTTCTGCGTAAAAATATATTTTAGCTTTATCCGCTTTTAGAACTTGTTCAGATTTCGCTATGAATTCCGACACAAAATCATATTTCCAGCCTGTGAAAGCGGGATCGTAAGTCAGCGCGAAAGATATTATCCTTCCTAAGTCATCTTCGATCTCACCGAGTTTGACATTTTCAAAATCTATGAACTTGATCTTACTCTCTGAATTCGATCCGCTGATGATAAAATTATTAAAATTAATATCGCCGAGGATATAGCCCGGTGCGGATTTGTACATTGCTTTCAGGAAATTCATCATTAAAGTTACTGGATTACTAACGGAAGTGTTGTTTTTCTCCGCCTCTTCAAAATATGACAGTAATGTTTCGCCCGGCACGTATTCGTGTATCAGATACCTGCTGTCGGAATATATCATTTTCAAGCTAAAGTCCTTAAAAATCTCCATTCCCGACAGCTCTGCTTTCAGCCGGTCTTTGTTATGCTCAAAATCCTTTAAAATAAATTTTTGACCGGCTTCATTTATGCTTTCGATGAGCCAGACCGAATTTATCCTTGAAAAGAATTTCTTTACAGTTCTGTATTCTACACCATTGAATATATAATTTCTTTCAGACTGCATTATATTTCTATCTCGATCCTGCCGTTCTTTCTGTAGCCGTCAAGCTCTTTTACGGTCGAAAGTACGGAATTTAACAGTATTTTCTGCACGAACGGCACCATTTCGATCTCTTTCCCGTCAATGCGTAGGCGGATGATCTTATTAACAATAACGCAGTCTTCTCTTTTAGCTTCCTTTTTTAAGATCTTTGCTAAAAGCTCACTGCAGCTTCCGAAACCGCAGGCGTTGCAGCATTCCGCGGGGAAGTCTGGAAGTTTTTCCGGTACAAGTTCTTCGATCAGGTTGACAAGTCTTTCCGGTTCTTTTACAGCATTGATCACTGGAAGTCCCTTATATTCGGTCATTTCATTACTCAGCCTTCCTGAAAATGCGAAAACCGAGCTGTCAAGCCTTTCGTCAGCTTCCTTCGTATTGTGCGCACAGATGATCTTCGGAATGTTCGAATCGGTCACGCCTTCGCATACGAGGTAATCGCTGTCGTAGAAACGGTAGATCTCCTCCATGCTCAGTTTTCTCTTAAAAAGAATATCGGTCTCGTAATGCCCTCTCGCTGTAACTGTGCCCGCTCCGGCTTTATAATGCCTGTCTGTATTGCTGCCCTCGGTATCTATTTTAAAAGCATCGAAATGTATATCTTTAACCGAATCAGTTTTATACCTTCTTTTAACAAGCTCCTTTATGATGTTCTCAACTGTGGTGGTCTTGCCTGAACCCGTTATACCGAAAACCGAGAATACTTTCATTTGCCGACTCCTTATCTGTAAATGGTCTGGATTAAAACAAAAATTAAAAGAATAATAATGCTGAATGCAATTAAAAAGTGATCCGCAGCAGAATATTTGAGAATGTTGAGGCTGGTCCTTTTGTCTTTTGCCCTGAACCCTCTAGTCTCCATCGAAAGCGCGATCTTTTCGGCCTTTTTTATTGTTCCTGCGATCACCGGCAGAAACAGATATGAATAAATTTCGATCTTCTTTTTTATTGTTAATTCTTTAAATACAACTCCCCTCAGCCTTATTGCCGTGAATGAATCTTTGATCTCTTCGGTAAGCATCGGAAGAAATCTTATACCGATAGAAACAAGAAATGCGATCTCGTAGGGTATTTTCAGCTGGATAAGCCCCTGAACGCTTTGTCTGACATTTGATGTCGAGATTATCGTCGCGGAAATGATGATTATAGCCATTCTAAGCATGAATTCTATACCCTCTGAGATGCCGCCTGATGTTATGAGAGTAAAGCCGTACAGATCAAGCATGACCGTTCCTTCGCGGTTGAAAATACTTTGAAGCGCCGCGATAAGAAACAGCATCCACAAAAGGCTTTTCAGCTTACGACCAGCTTTTAAAAGATCCGCTTTGAGAATAACCGCGGTCAATATGCTGATAAGTGCTATTGCCGAAAGCAGAAAGTTGCTTTTTAAAAACACCGCAAGAGAAGACACGGAGGCCACGAATATAAGTTTCGATCGCGGATCGAATTCACTCGTTCTCAATTACATCTCCGTTATTCATTTTAATTTCCCGCGTGCAGAATTTTTCTATAAACTTTTCATCGTGGCTGATGATCAGGATGCCTGTTCCCGCTTCGTGAAGGTTTTTTAGTATAGAGCCGAGCAGTTCTTTTCTTGTTTTATCGAGAGCCGTTGTCGGTTCGTCCAGTATCAGAAAACCCGCACCGTTCACAAGTATCCCGGCTATAGCTGCTCTCTGTTTTTCGCCGTGGCTCAGATTATACGGATATTCGTCTTTAAGATGTTCTATTTCGAGTTCGCGCATTATCTTAAACGCTTTTTCACGCGCGGTATCGGGTTCGGTCCCGTTTATCAGAAGCGGAAAAACGATGTCATCATAAACCGATGCGGCGAACATCTGTTTTTCGGGATTCTGGAACAGATAGCCGATATCTTTTCCGATCCCGCCGAGATCCATACCTGAGATGTCTCTGCCTTTCAACAGAACCGAACCTGACCGCGGTTTTAATATGCCTGTAAGAAGCTTTCCGGCGGTAGTTTTTCCGCAGCCGTTGTCACCCGTAAGAGCGGTAAAATCATCTCTGTAAAGTTTTATGTCCAGGTCTTTTATCTCGAATTCTGATCTGTCATATCTGAAATTAGCGTTTTGCGTCTCGATGTATGGAACTTTATTATTCATTTATTACAGGCTCTGCCGCTGATTTTACTTAAAGACCTGTTCTCGAGATGATACACTTCATCAGCGAGATCGAGATTATCTTCATCATGCTCGACCATTACGATCGTTTTTCCGTCATTTTTTAGTCCGTTGATAACTTCTTTTATCCTCAGCTTAGATTTTTTATCGAGCTGGGACATTATTTCATCGAATATCAGGATCTCCGGCTCCATCGTCAAAACCGATGCTATCGCGATAAGCTGTTTCTGTCCTCCCGAAAGACTGTTCGTCTGATGATATCTGAAGTTTTCCATGCCTACCGCCTTCAGCGAATTGTATATCCTTCTGTTTATCTCGCTTCTTTCGCAGCACAGGTTTTCAGGCGCGAAAGCAAGTTCGTCCTCGACCGAAGGCATAAAAAGCTGTGTTTCCGGATCCTGGAAAACTATCCCGGCAATAGAATATATTTCCTCAGTCTTCATATCGTTAATGTTCCTTCCGAAAAGCTCAACGGATCCCTTTATGTTCATTTTTAATATTTTAGGTATTATCCCGCACATAATATAGCAGAGAGTGCTTTTGCCCGTTCCGCTTTTTCCCGTAAGCGCGACAACTGAGCCTCTTTCGACATCGAGCGACAGCTTTTCAAAAAGCGGCTCTTTCTCCTTGCCGTAGCTGAAACTAAGGTCTTTTACCGATAGCGCGTACATACTATCTCAGATCCGCTTCAACTGCGTGTTTGCATCTGCGGTTGCTGAACTGGTCGGATACAACAATAGCCTGATACGGTCCCCTTCCTCCCTCGGATGCGGATTTTAAAAGTTCGCCTTCCTCTTCATATGCAATGTAAATGTTCTTATCTGTCATCACTTCCTCTATTGAATATGCTATTGAAAATCCGTCTGCGGCTTTGATGACTATCATCGTTTTTCCGGCAGTATCGATATTTTTCGATTTGAGAAGTTCTTTTAACTGACATCCTTTGTAGTTAAGGTAAACAGGGTCTTTTCCGCTCGTTTTAAGAACGGCTTTGAAAGATTCTTCTCCGGCTGATCTTATATCGTTCATACCGAGTGTATTTAAAACAGCACCTGATGATTTTATGACGAAACGGGCATTTTGCGCAGAATCTGCCATTTCTCCCGCCCTGTCTCTATCCAGGTATAAAAGAACAGTTATGAGTAACACAAGAACGGCCATTATCGATATCACCATTTTTTTCATATTATATACCTCCGTCTGTTATAAAATAAGGAACAATAAAATCCTCCCTCCTTGCCTGACCGTGAGAACCGCCGTCTGATGTTTCATGCATGCCGTGATCAGAAAGAATTATCACCTTCCCGGAAAAATTATTCACAAGATCCTTTACGTAACCGTCTGCAATTGATATCTGATCGAGTGTTTCTTTTCCGAACGGGCCGTGCTTATGTCCCATATCGTCAATTCTGTGAAAATGAACAAGCATGTAATCGTAGCCGTTCGCTGATTCTTTTTTTGCGGCTTCAAATATCTCATCGTCTATGCTTCCGTTACCGTTCCTGTCAGTATTCAGCCTTTCGTCAGCATTAGAATCAAGTATGCTTATATCAGCCTCGATCAGAATGCTTTTAAGCCCTTTTTCTTTAAGTATTTGAAATATAGTGGAATTCAGAGCCCGACCGCTTCTGTCGTGAATTCCGTTCTCAATTGGACCGGTTCCTGTTATCATCGCCGCGAATCCTACATTCGTTACAGGCTTAAAGTATGTACTTGCTTTCTGAGCCTTATCCAGTTCTGCCAGATATGGTGTCATTTTATTTTTAACTGCATATTCATACTGCGCGCAGGAAAATCCGTCAAGGAATATCACCATGACTTTTTTTCCGTCATAAATATAATTCAGAGCGTCGTGGTACGCATCCGATACAGACTTTTCAGGCGGATCGGGCATAATTCCTTTTATCTCCTGCGGATTATCTCCTGTTTCATCCGAATACAATATTCTGTTGTCGTCATATATCAGCTGTCCCTGACCGCCTGTATATAAGTTTTTGCCGTCAGAAGATATTATCATCAGCCTCTTATATTCAGCGTTTATCACATCAGATACAGGCATAGAGAGAACGATGCTGTAGACTGATACCCCGTATTCGCCCGTTTCTCTTTTTATCTTCGACTCGCCTTCCAGTTTTAAAGTCCGTGAAAGCGTTTTTTCATACATCTGACCTGGTGAGACTGAAATAATGTTGCTGTCCGGACTAAAGACAGTTACAGAATTATCCGTAAATCCCTCTTTTGATACAACAATAATTTCTTTTAAATGCTTGATATGGCTGCTTACCGGATGATCTTCATCTATTATTTCCCAGCCTTCGGTAACTGAAAAATTCAGGGAAACGCGGTCAAGCCTGTCATCTATCTTTGCGGCGAGTCCGTCTGTCCCGGCGAAGATCACATCAAAACTCATAGCTGCCGGTTCCGCCTTTTTGATAATATTCTTAAGCCCGGTTTTTGTGCCGCTTTCTAACCTGTTAAAATAAAGAACGTTTTTTACGTCTCCAGCGACCTTCAGGTAAGGCATATAACCGTCATGTCCGTTCCAGTAAAACCTGTAGTATATCATCGCGGCTGATATAAGAATGATAACCGCCAGTGTCTTAATTATTATGTTTTTCATTCAGAACCTTTAATTTACTGAGCTTATTGTTCAGGCTGTACGCAATTATTCCGCCCAGCCCGCCGGAAAATAAAGCTATGCTTAATGAGAGAATAAGGGGTATGAGAGGCAATTGAAAAAGCATAAGATTTACCGCAAAAGCACCTGCAGTATTCGATAATGCTCCGGCAAGAAAGAAATGCATCAGATTGTAATTCTTATTTTTTGAACAGATAAAAACAAGATCAGCGGCGATGCCCGGAGCAGTATAAGTGAGAAGACTGACTATTCCGTGAGTGCCGTAGATCCCCAGAATGATAGCTATTACAGCCTGAGTGAAAGCGATAACGGTCGCCGTGCCTGTTTTTCTCACGATCCCGGCGCCTAGAACGAGCCAGAGCATATAAAATCCGCCTGCAAGAGAACCTCCGGGTATAAAAAGCGGACCGGTTATGATATGAACCAACGGCACTACTATCGGCTTGGTAGCTATTCCGAGAGCCGCGACAAGTCCTATTATTACAAGCTCTGTCGAAGTAAATGTCCTCAGCCTAATAAATTTTTTCAACTGTCAGAATGTCCTTTAACGGTTTTTCTTTTCCATCAAACAAGCAGCTGTAAGCGCTGCTTTCAAATGATATTTTACAGCTCCGTAGTTCATCTCCTGAGGCTGTGATCGTATCGCCCGTTAAAGTTGTGAGCCTGTATTCCACGCTTTCAGCGAATTCTGAAGTTTTGAATATGTCCGGAAGAGTTAAAGAAGGATTTTGAAGCATGGCGCTTTCGAGACTGTAATAACAGACATTCTGCTGTTTGAACAGCACCACGTTCTTTATATACATCCCGCCGGGAAGATCAGGTGAAAGAAATAAAGGTTTTCCTTTACCGGTAAATTTAATAAATGAGATCATGGCGTTCTCTTTCGTTTCGGTTCTTTTCAGGCTGTCTGTCGTTATAAAACATAATCCGGAATCACTTGCGGGGCTGTAAGCGGAAAGAAGATCTTTTACAGATACGGCAAGATCATTGTTCTCGTAATACAGGTATTTTGTCTGTTTTAAATTTTTATAAGCGGATTCCAGAAATACGATCTTGTCAGTCATTACCGTATGTTTTCTCTGAATAAGCTCTATCTTAACCACGTTTCTTGCCCAGTACATGGCTCTTTCATCCGGAATGACGATCTTTAACGGCCTGCTTTTTTCATTTAAGAATTCGCCGTCGATCTTGTAAACCAGAACTATTTCTCTTGCAGAGATAATTTCTTCGGGTATCTCGATCGAATAACTGTCGCCTGAGATCGTTCTGACAGTGCTGAATGAAGCAGGATCGATACCTTTAGATTTAAGGACATCCTTAAAAAGCGCGCCTGTAACTTTCAACTGATTTTTTTCGCCTGATGAATTTACAGATGTAACTGTCATCGTAACGGGCTTATAGTCCTTTATCAGCTCAGCTATCGTGACGGACACATCTCCGCCCGCGCCTGATATTATGAACTTATCCGCTTCATTCTGTTTTGGAACATCTGTTTTAGCGCAGCCCTGAATTATAAAGAGCAATACTGCTGCCGCAATGGTAAAATAAAAACCGGTTCTTCTCATCCCGTAATTCCTTTATCTAGTTAAAAAGTAATTGTAAATCCGCCTGTGACCAATCTACCCGGAGCCGGAAATCCGACCTCTTCCTCGTAATCAGTATCTGAAATATTCTCCGCCTTGAGTAAAAGTTCTGTATATACGTTCAGCTTGTACGTGATATTCACATTATGCATAGAATATGAAGGCAGTACCCTCGTATACTCGGTTTCCCTTTTACCGTAAAGGCTGAGTTCGTAGTTTAAAACGATCCTCTTATAAGCGAACTCAAGACCGGCATTGATCTTCTGCTTTGATGATTCGTAGAGCATGTTGTTGCCGTATTCATAAGGTTTCATGTACGAATATCCTATAACTGCCGACAGAATTTCTCCATATCCGGCTTCAGAACCGATCTCTATTCCCGCTATTCTTGCGTCAATGTTTTTGTACTGATCTTCAGCTGACTGTTTCTCGATCAGGTTATTCATATCGTTATAAAACACTGAAGCTTCCAGATTCAATTTTACGGGATTATCCTTGAATTTGTGTTCTTTAGTTATCCCCGCTTCATATTTTACGCACTCTTCAGCCTCGAGATCCTCATTGCCGCCTGTCGTGCTGTATAATTCGTGCATTGTCGGAAATCTCTGTGTCAGGGATATTCCTGCGTTCAATCTGATGCCGTAAACGGTCTCATATCCTGAGGTAAATGAAAATCCGGGGTAATTCTCGAAAGATCCGTCATTATCTTTGTAAAGGCTGTTCAATGCCACGCCCAGATTGATGTCGGTTCTGTCGTCCGGCCTGAATAGATAGTCAGCGTAAATACTGCCCGTCTGAATTTCTCTTTTCAGCTTCGGATCACCCGTATCCCATTTTTTTAAATAATAACGCAGTGTGCTGAGTCCGTAAGATATTTCGTGAAAACTGTTTATGCTGTATGAACCTGACCATATCGTACCGAGAGTATAATTTTTCAGCCATGAATCATAATCGAGTTCGCCGTCACTGAATTCGGCGTTCTTATAGCTTAGAAGCCTGTCCTGATATGAATCGAAAGTAATAATTCCTTTCAGATCTGTTTTTTTATTAAGCATTTTGTATCCGGAAATGCTTGCCTGATATCTGTACCATTCGGGGAAAACGAAATATCTTTGAGGTACGAATGTATATATGCTGTAGGGAACTTCCTTTTCTGCCGAATGATATCCCAGAGACAGCGAATATATATCTTCCTGCGATGGCTCGTACGATACTTTCGCGTCCGCGCCCCATTTTTCGTAAAAGCTGTTGTTCCTTAATCCTCCGTTCTCAAATGATGTCGGCTCAAAATCCTCAGAAAGAGCATATCCGTTCCTGTGCTGATAATATCCCGCAGCCCAGTAGTTCATTAAACTCGTTTTGAAAGAATGATTTATGTTCATCTTCTGAAACTCATTATCTCCGAACATCCCGCTGATCTTCGTTTCGGTTTTTTCCTGTCCGTTCTTCGTAATGATGTTTACCACTCCGCCAGTATTGTTCGTTCCGTACGATACAGACGCCGGACCTTTAAGAATTTTGATCTTCGCGATATTATCTGACGGGATCATCGACAGATCGACTTTACCGTAATATCCCGGATTGATCGGTTTTCCGTCAACCAGGATCAGTACATCTTCGGAAGAGAACCCTCTGATCTTGGTATTCGTCTCTCCTTTAGTTCCGGTCGAAGCATTTATGTCAGGTGCTGATTTCACGGCATCGGCAGCATTTAATGGTTGCTTTAACTGAATATCCCGTTCAGTTACAATAAGATCTTTAAAATCTGATATTTTCTCGTAATAGGAATTGACGATGATATCTTCGAGAATGTAAGTGAAAACGGAACTGTCACCTTCTGCATCATAAGTCACTTCAAGTCCAGCTTCAACTGTGCAGAAACCGGACCTGAAGATAAGCGAAACAGCTATAACAAAATAGCGGAATTTATTCATGCGCTGTAATTTTCTCGATGAATTTTACTTTATACCTGCTTGTAGTCAGAGCCGGATCAGTAAAGTGCGTTTTAGCGCTAGTTTTGAGCCAGTATCCCGTCTGAAGCTGCGTCCATGTCAGATCTGTAGAAGGCCCGAAATCATCCGCCGAACGGAAATTGTACAGAAGGTTTTCAGGCTGTGCAAGATATACAGAATCTTCAACGGCTTTGGTGATAAAGCTGCTGAGAGGTATCGCATCTTCCATGACGGAATCAGGATTCAGTACCGATTCTGTTGCCATTTTTTCTAGATCAAATTGAACGACTATTGTATCGTTAAATACGACATCGAATTTTCTGTACATTTCGATGTGTTTCGCAGCTTTAACATTGTATGCTCCGGCCAGATCGATCTGCTCATCGGGGAAAATTACATTTCTAGTGTCATACATAATGAATCCTTTTCCCATATGATCCCATATATTGTCAGGATATCCTTTAACGCTTGCAGAAAATCCGTCCTCTCCGACGATCATATAAGAGTAAAGTGATCTCGCCTGATATTCCGTTCCCTTATTCCAGAAAGTGCAGATCGAATCACCGGGTATAATCTCGTCTGTGATGAAATTAGATAGAGTTATCGCCTTTTCACCGTCAACATCGGTCGTAACCATGTTTTCGAAAGATACATTCGCAGAATCTCCGTTCCAGTGAATATAAATGCTTTCGTAGGTTTTCGAATCTGTTGAGCTGTCATCATCGCTGCATGCCGTAAAGATCGTAAGAGCAAGAATTGCCAGCCCCAGAACTTTTATCATTTTTTTGAACATTTTTGACTCCTTTTGTTTAGTTATATCTGAGTAATTTTTCCAAAAAAAAGTCCTTCCGTGCTTTTAAGCCTGTACTCAGAACAATATTTAGTTATGATTTTCTGCGGGTTAGACCGCGAAGATTCTTTTTGATACATTTCAGCTCCTTTCCAAGCACGGGAGACCGTTCCCTTTCGGGAGCGACCTGTCGGTTTTTCCCCATTGGCTTAAGAACCTTTAGGGGAGAAAACTTCAGAACTTATTTATTTAATTTTTCCGGATCATTCCGGACGGACTAATTTTAAGAAATCCGCTTTCAATAGTCAAGAAAGTAATTTTAATGAATTTTTTTTGATTTCAATATTTTCTTGACAAATCATTTTTTCATTATTACATTTAGCTAAATGACTAAACGAGGCGTTTCATGTATGATCATTTAAAAATATTCAAAGCGCTCGGAGACGAAACAAGGCTCCGGATCGTTAAAATGCTCGAAGTTAAGCAGATGTGCGTCTGCGAGATCACTTCAATTATCGGAACTTCAATGCCGACCGTATCAAATCATCTGAAGATATTAAAGGAAGCCGGTCTTGTCGTTCAGGACAGGGACGAAAAATATATGAA
>JAKQBN010000062.1 GCA_029559475.1 bacterium | reverse complement strand
ATAATCCAGATAATCATAAGTGATCTTATCTGTCATCGGGATCAAAATGGGAGCCGAGGCCAATATATATCCGGCCGATATTAAAACTATCAGCGAAATTAACTTTTTCATTTTCCCTCCGTTTTTTCTGAAAAAAATCTTTTATCGATAATTTTTATTGCCATGGATCCGGTAATGATCGTATAAAGCAGATTAACCGCCCTGTCGATTAATGAAGCTACTACACCGAGAGAGGCATCACCGAACAGAATGTAAGATACTCCCGCAATAAATCCTTCTTTTACTCCCAGTCCCCCGGGTGTGAAAGAAAGAAAGAACGACAGATTCGCGATCACTCCTATCATAAATGCGTGATACAATGATATTTCATGTCCGGCGATATCGAAAGAAATGTACATTCTTAATGAAAATAAAATGATCCCGCCGAGAATTACAAGAGCAGAATAAAACAGATTCATTTTATTCTCATTTATCAGCTTTCTGTTTCTTATGAACATCAGAAAATAACGCGATAGAACATTATCTCTGTTTTTACTGGCTAAATAAACAGCTGCCGCAAGTCCTGTCATAACGCATGCAGCCGCTAGGAGCAGGAAATTAAAATTTATCTTACTGTAAAAAACAAGCATTTTGTCATCGAATATAAAAAGAAAAGAAAGAAGGACAGATATCAAAGCAACCAGCATGTAAATAAGAACTGTTGTGAAAACGAAAAGATTGACAGGTACATTTTTTTTGACTTTCAAAAAAGTTCCCAGGCTGATCATTCCGGCTCTTGCAGGCAGATAATTCATAAGATTGCCTGCAAGACACAATAACGCGATGTTCGATCTGCTTTCAAAAACCTTCATCATCCTGAACTGATAATCGACGGCATAAAATGTGTTCGCATAAGACAATAGCAGAATAGCGGAAAGAAGAAGGAAGTCGGGAGCTGTGATTTTAGAAATAACTGAAAAATCAAAATCCGTTCTGAAAACAAAGATTATCAGAAGGATCACGAGAATTGTATAAATAAAAGCTTTTTTCATATCTCATCTATTCATTTTCTACGAAAATACAGCAAAGCAATTTAACTAAATTATGACAGACTTTCAATAATCATCTTAATCTAAAATAAAAAATATTCATGTTATTTTAATAAACTGAAGATTTCTCGGAAGCGTATTTGCCATGTATGGTTTTTAAGACATTTCTGTCTGAATTTATCAGCGATCTGTTCTCTTTCAGTTTCGTGCGAGAGATAATAATTGATCTTCGAAATTAATTCTTCATTATTGCGGTAAAACACTATTTCTTCATTCTCTTTAAATATTTCTGCGAGTAACGGATTATGGCTCGTTAGATAGAATACTCCGCACAAACCTGCTTCAAAATCACGGGCTTTTAAAGTCGTGATCTTTAATCCCGATACTTCGCTGAATCCCAAAGTTATTTTACTGCGGTTAAAGATTTCAACTATTTGCCCGGTATTTATACTTCCATTCGGAAAACCGGGACCGTACGCATGAACATTAATACCTTTCTCAGTAAGATACTTTATTGACTCTCCCCTGCTGCCGTAATTTCTGCCGACGAATGAAACATCTATATCTTTTTTCAAATCAAGTTTTTGATAAACATCTTCATTCGCAGCCAGAGGAAGATAAATACAGAACGCTTTCTGATTATAATAATCAGGCAGCCGTTCTTTTACGCTCGTAACATTTACAGTTATGTACTGACAGATATCGTTAACGCCGGCGTACCCTCCCGGTATAGGATATGATTTAAAACCTATTGTATCGTCAAAAGAAAGATTTACAGTCGGTATTTTAAGTTTCTTTATCTCATTCAATGTTTTCGGACTGATTATCAAAGCTGAGACATAGAAAAATATCATGTCTATTTTCTTTTCCGAAATAAGCTTATTCACATATTCGAGTAGCTCTTTGTTAAATTTCTGTCTTTTATATATTATCCAGCTCAGCGAGTAATAATTTATGTGATTCATTGGATACTCGATCACATTCCCGAATTTTTTAAGTGCAGGCAGGAAATTAGGATCTTCCCAGTTCGTATTCTTATAGACTTTAAGGATATTGATCGGCCTGTTATCAGGCAGCTTTACAAAATTATTCTGCTTCAGACTCTCAAAATCTAAACCGTCTTCCGACTTTATGAATTTAATAGTATTTCTGAAATAAAGATCGACTATCTTTTTTACTAATCGCTTAAGCATATAATTACTTTATCAGCAACATTTTTTTCTGTGCAGAAAATTCCTTGGATCTGATCAGATATATATACACGCCGGAAGATAGATCATCAGCTTTAAATTTGACTTCATGAACTCCCGCTTCCATTTTAGAATTCACAAGCTGGATAAGTTTATCACCTTTAAGATTATATACTGAAAGTTCGATATTCTGCTCTTTCGGTAAAGTAAATTCGATAGTTGTTTCCGGATTGAACGGATTGGGGTAATTTTGCGACAGAACGAATTGAGACGGAATTTCAGAATCAATCGAACTGGGAATATCAGACTCCAAAGCACCGACATCAATTGTAGTACCGAATATTCTGTCATTATTCATGAGATCGAATTGCTCAACAGGAACCAGAGAAGTAAAATCCAGCGTTCCCGCATCTATGCAGGGTGAGCCTGCTGCAAGATTGTAATCCAGACCGTTACCGTTATTTACGTATCCCGGATCTTCGTCAAAATTGTTCACCCATGCTCCGGTAAAAGTGTACTCGGGATACTTGAACCCGAAATTTTCTTTTCCGCCTTCAATATTATTATGATAGAAATTCGGGTCCGATTCGTCATCATCGAAAAATATCTGCTGCTCAACAGCCGCTGCCTGATTTCCTCTTATAATATTATTGTGGAAATCCGGGCACGATAGTTTAAACCATAAAGCTCCGCCTTCCCTGGCGGAATTGGTCTTAATTGTGTTGTTAATCAGTTTCGCGTAGGAATCATAAAAGAAGATCGCTCCTCCCGAACCGTGTCCCGATTCTGGATAAATATAATTATCATATATAAGATTGTTCATTATTATAGGATCGGAAGAATGAATGTACATTGCTGTTCCTTCAGCAAGATTTCCGTTCGATTCTATCCAGTTTCCGTTGATTATATTATTTTTTATGAAAGGTGATGAATCGAAAACGCATCTTATAGCTGCTCCTGCGCAATAATTTTCACCGATGAGCCAGTTATTCTCAAAAACATTTCCGTCTATTGTCGGAGCGCTATAGAACATGCAGTTTATCGTTCCGTAACCCGAACCGGTTTCATATCCTGCTCTGTTGTATGTAAAGGTATTATCAAGTATATTCGGGCCGGCATTGTTATTGCAGTTTATCGCTGAACCGGCTGAAGCCCTGTTATTTGTAAAAAGATTATTGAATATATCGATTTTTGAATAATTTTCAACAGAAATACCCCCGCCGTAACACTCTGAACCTGATAAGTTAGCATTTCCGTTTTTTATAGTACAATATCCGATCAAGGATTTCGGATTACCGTCGGGAGTATTTATGAATCTTATACCCATCCATCCTGTTTCGGCATCTGCAGCCCTAAATATTATACTGTCATTTTCCATTCCCACAGCTTCAAGACATCCCTGAACATTTATCCTGTAGTGTCCCTGGAATATTATCTCACACCCGGCCTCTATAGAAAGTACTTCCTTATCCGGAATTGTGATATCACCGCAGACATAGTAAGGAGAATTGCTTTTGGGCCATATTCCGTAAACATAAGGTCCGTAAATATAAGACCCGTCCTCGAAAGTTATTACCTTAATAGTGTTTCCGTTACCACTCGTTCCCTGTTCGTTGTAAGCTCTGGATCTGTAATAATACATTTTCTCTGATTCTATACCGGTGACAATACAGTTAGTAACATTACCTACGTCTTTATTCTGAAAATCAGATACGTAATCCGTGAATGTGCTGTCCGAAGCTACATCAAGAAAATAGCCGTCGGCTGAATCAGACGGTTTCCAGTTAGCCTGAAACTGACTGCCGTTTACATTCGTTGCGGCAATGCAGACCGGCGGATCGGGAACTGTCGGTATTAAAGCAAGATCGTTCCTGTAAAGTTTTGCAATAAACTGTCCGGAAGCTGTTCCGCCTGTCAGAATAAAATCTTTGTCTCCGTCCTTATCGTAATCCCCAAATATAGACCATCCCCACCTTGTCCCTGTAAAAGCAGCAGGCAGTTCTGAAAAAATACCGTTGTTATTTACATATAATTTACAATAGAATCCGACTGCCGAATATCCGTTCATGAGAGCATCAAGATCGCCGTCGTTATCGCAGTCTCCCCACGTTACACAGCCGCCATACATTTTGGTCATTCCGGTACTCAGACATACGAAAGAGCCGTTATCGTTTCTATAAACATCTGTAATAACTTCAGATCCGCTCCATCCGGATAGCAGTACGTCAAGATCACCGTCGCCGTCATAATCTCCCCAATCGACAGGTCCCGATTCAACAGCAGGTAACGAACTGCTTAATAAAGTGAATGATCCGCCGTTATTTTTGTATATGTTCGATATTCTTCCTGAACCTGTGTTGCCCGTTAACAAGAGATCCATGTAGCCGTCGTTGTCAAAATCGTCCCAGTCCGACCAAGAATATATTAGTCCAGGAAAACTTATGTCGGAATTAATAAAAGTGCCGGAATCATTTCTGTACAATCTTGAAATGTTCTGAGATTTGTCGGTACCGGTTAAAAATACATCAAGATCGCCGTCGTTATCATAATCGACCCAGTTGCTGAAACCGTGTAGAATTCCGGGCAATCCGGCATTGATATCTGAAAAAATACCATTAGTATTCCTATATATTTTGGCTTCAGAATAAGATCCGTTCCAACCCGAAATCAGAATGTCAAGATCCCCGTCATTGTCATAATCGCCCCATCCTACAGCGCCGTATCCCACTCTTATCAGACCGGCATTTATCGAAGTAAAAAAACCGTTATCATTTCTGTAAATATCTGTTTTGAAATCACCGGAAATGAGAATATCGATATCGTCATCATTGTCGAAATCACCCCATGCCGCGCTGCTTCTGTTGACACCGGTAAATCCTGCATTGATTTCTGTAAAGCTCTGGCTTAAGAGAATGCCGGATAGAACTAGAAGACTTAAAATTGCACTTTTCATAATAAACTCCTCTTAACTTTTTTTGCCGTCAATTCTCAATATTATATAACTGAAGTTATAATATGAATAAACCTAATTAAAAGCAATTAAAATAAGCAGAATTTTTATTGATTCTTTTTAAAACTAGCAATTACCCGTTTAAAAAGCTTCTCAAGCGTACCTATGTAAAACAGGATCGAAAGGATCGGTACCGTTTTTAGAACAATAAAAAAATCCTTTATATTCTCCGCAAGATAAACCGATAGGATAATAATTAAAAAAAATAAAAATACCAATAGCGCAAAAATGTTTTTTATTAAAAATATAAGAACCAAAACATTAAATAATGCATATAGAACCGAGTATCTGTTTACAAAACTTAGATAATGATCCGCCCATATCCTGCCTCTGTGATGGATCCATGAATTTATATTTGTTTCAGTCCTCTGATGATATTTTATCACCACATCAGTATGTCTCAGTATCCTTGTTTTATTTTTAAATACTATCGAATGCATCACCTTTGTATCATCGCTCGTGTCTTTAGCTTTGGATTCAGGCAGCGATCTTAAGAAAAGGTCTCTTTTAACGAAAAAACAAGTCGTACCTTTTGGCGCTTTGAAGAAATTATCTTCATCAATGTATAATTCTTTTGAATATTTTTCCTGGGGATAATAAGGTTTGTATATTTTTTTTCTTACCAAATAGAAAAGTGTTTCA
Source organism: bacterium (assembly GCA_029559475.1). Taxonomy (GTDB): domain Bacteria; phylum UBA4055; class UBA4055; order UBA4055; family UBA4055; genus UBA12480. Next base: position 48,011 of record JAKQBN010000062.1, on the reverse strand, counting down.
TATTCGCTTTTATACTTTTCATCATTGAGGCCGCCCGCGATAACTGGAGAATAATTTAATGAAACAAGTTTGATCAGAATATCTGTTGCTACTTCAACTCTTGCATCTACAAAAAGAAGATCCTCGTATTCGGCTTGTCTTGCGCCTGTCTCTCTAGCTACTACCCTGCCGGAATTTTTTTCCAGATCGAATATCTTCACTCCTGCATAAGACGAAGCTATCTCTTTTGTCCTGTCAGTAGATCCGTCATTAATGAGCAGAATTTCGACTTCCATTCCGTTTGGAATATTCACACTTGTGACAGCGTCAAGGCATAGCTTCAATGTTTCTTCGCCGTTATAAACAGGTATTATTACTGAAACGTTCATTAATTAGTTCGGTCCGGCTTTAAGGTTTTCTCCCGAGCGAATTGAACAGGTCGTATCTCGACAGTATATAATTATACTGGGCGTTGATCTTGTTGTATTCGGCTTTTATAAAATCATTTCTTGCCTGAAGATAGTCGGTCGCCGATTTATCGCCGATAAAAAAAAGCTTATCTGCTAGGTCGAGGTTCTCTTTAGCAAGTTCGACGTGCTTTCCGGCAAGTTCAAGATTGTTCTTCTGATTTTCTAATTCGAGCAGTTTGAGCCTGATCTCGTTTTTGACCGACTCTGTCTGATTATCAAGCTGAAGCCTGCTTTTCTTTACCGAGACCTTGCCTTTATCTATGCCGTTCAGCCCGGAATATGTTATGTTCATAGAAAGTCCCAGCCTTCCTACTATTCCGTCAGAAGTCCTGGACATGATATCGTTATACATGTCGTCGTATTTGCTGTATTCATATCCCAATGATCCTGTAAGAGACGGCAGATAATTGTCGTATTCCATTTTAAGAGATAACTCCTGCATCGAAAGATAATTCCTCTGAACTGAAACATCAGGATTGTTTTTTAAAGCTTCGTCGAAAAGTTCTGTTTCCGAGAAAGTTTCGGCCGTTATTGCCGCCGGTTCGTAAATAAGTTCAAGCTCATCGGGATTCAATTCGGCGTTCATATAGTGGATTAGATTCTGTTTACTTTTTTTAAGACCTGATTCAGCTGCTTTAAGATCAATAACATCTGATGATTTTGATACCTCAAAGCTTAAAAGATCCGATTTTGAAATATTCCCCATAGAATATTTAAGCTGAGCTTCATCGAATTTCTTCTGGCTGTATTCGGATATATCCCTCTGTAATTTAAGCTTTTCGCTTGATATCAGCACCTGAAAAAATGAGTTTATTATGGTGTACCTGATCTCGTTCCTTACGCTTTCGTAAGTGATCTCTGAATTTTTATCCGACAGCTTCGAATATTTATAGTTGTGAAGTAGAAGCGGGCTTAATCTTCCTTCTACGCCGGCTGAAGCGCTAAGAGTGGTATTCTTGTTCTCGTCATCGTCTGCATAAAAAGAATAAGATCCTTTCCCGGTAAGGTCAAAAAACCTGTTTCTCGCATCAATAAGCGAATGTCTGGAGATCTCTCTGTCCGATCCCGATATCTGAACACCGAGATTATTTTTTTCGGCTGTTTTTATGCAGTCATCCAACGTCATCGAAGCTGCGAAAGCTATCTGTACGGCTGCTATTATCAATATTATTTTTCTCATTTATTTCCCTTATTCATTTTTTTTTACTGTTAACGTCATTCTGCATTTTTTAGTCTAATTTAATATCATTCAGCTATTAAATCCATTTCTTCCGACAAAATGCAGCTCCGGGTGGATAAAATACGAAAATTATGAGATATTTGAAAGTAAATTTGCATTTTTATGTTTTTCCAGATATAAAGAATCCCGTAAACTGTTCACGCACTCTTTCGAAAAAAGCATACATTACAGGCAGAACCGTGAGAACAAAGAAAGTTGATGCGGAGAGACCTCCGATCGTTGCTATTGAAAAAGAATACCAGAAATTTTTCTCCGCGTCCGAATTGATTATAAGAGGCACAACCCCTAGAATAGTAGTTATTGAAGTCATAAGCACAGGCCTGATCCTTTCGGTGGTGCCGGTAATGATAGAGTGCATCATATCGAGACCGGAGGCTCTTTTTGAGTTTATATGATAGATTAGAATTATGGAATTGTTCACAACGATTCCTGCAAGCAGGATCACACCCATATATGCGTCCTCATTAAATACTTCCTGAAGGCCGAAGAATACCCAGAATACGCCCGTTATGCTCAAAGGTATGCTTAAAATTATTATAAAAGGGTGCAGAACCGATTCGTAGAGCGATGCTGTGACCATGAAAACGAGAACAGTCGCGAAAAGTATAAGCCAGAGGATCTCTTTCTTCTCTTTTTCGGTCATATAATCTCTGTCTTCCTCATCGAATTTATAGCCTGAGGGAAGCGGATAATTCTCTTTTATTGAATTCGTAAATTCATCGGCCTGTTTCGATGATGAATTAAAATCGAATCTCACGTACCTTGTATAGCTCTGATCTTCTTTGGTGATTTCGTTCATCAGAGCTTCTTTTCTGATCTCCGCTACTTCTTTGATCCTGAAAGACGCATTCCCGGCAATAACAGTTTTGTCGAGAAGATCTTTGACATTAAAATGCTCAAAGTCTGAATATTTTACGTTCATTTCGATCTCATCTCCGGCGAACATAATGTTCGTACCGCTACCGCCGCATGAAGATCTGATCTCTCTGACAAGATCACTTACATTCACGTTGTAATTCGCCAGTTTTTTTCTGTCGATCTTTATTGTATAGCTGAACTGATCTGAAGACTGCCACCAGCTTCCAGTACCTGTTATATCTACGTCTCCAATTCTGGAATTAGTTCCCAGAAATTTCTCCAGTTTTAATGCTTCACGCTTCAGTCCTTCGTAATCATAACCTTTTAGAACTAAAGTGGAATTATATGTTTTCGAAGTCGTACCGCCCGACCTGTAACCTCCAGACTGATTCAATGGATTTCTGATATAGATCAGCGGCCCGGAAAAATTCACAGCCATGGAAACGAGTTCATTCTCCATTTTGAAAGGCTCGATAGTGTAATATTGCTCATCAGAATAGTTTATCTGCAGATAAGCGCTTTGGGAAGTGACTGTCGTAGTAAAATTATCATATCCGCCTGTTTCAATAATTCTTTCTTCGAAGTTTTTAATTATCTTATCAGCCATATCGACTGTCGATCCTACCGGCATGGATATATATACTGAAACCGTGTTCTCGATATTCCAGCTGAATCTTCTTCCCTGATCAACATAGTTGTCGAACAGGAAAAATGAAAGATAGAAGATCACGCCGGTCAGGATAATCACGATCTTCCTGTTGTTAATAAAAAACCTTAACAGCCTTGAATAGGCCTTAAAATCATCAGTGTTCTCTTTCTGAATTACAGATCTGTATTTTTCTGTCAGAAAGAACCGCGTAAGGAGCGGAGTAAGAATGACGGACACCACGAAAGATGATAAAAGCGTTACGCTGACAACTATAGCGAGAGGAACCCAGTAAAGCCTTCTTTCTCCGGTCATATAGAGGAACGGAACAAACACAACCACTGTCGTTAAAGTCGAACTTAGAACCGGATTAAGAACTTCCTTCGTGCCTTCGCATGCGGCTTTAAATTTATCATATCCGTTATTGTAGAGCCTGACAATGTTCTCAAGAACTACAACTGAATTATCAACGAGAATTCCGAAGCTCAATACGAGGCCGGAAAGTGTCACGATATTCAAGGTAAAATTAAAAAAATAAAGAAAAAAACCGCTCATAAAAATGCTGACGGCAACAGATATAACAATAACCGCAGAAAGTCTTACATTCCTCAGGAAAAATACGAGCACAAAAACAATTATCAGGATGCTGATAAGTCCCCTTATCTTTATATCGCCGATCTCTTCTCTTATCGATTCTGTCGAATCGTATTTTATTTCTGTTTTTAACTGATGTATAGCCTGATCGGTTTTGAACTTTTCTATTACTTTGTAAACTTCATCGCAAGTGGAAATTGCGTTCGATCCCGGTTCTTTAAATATCGCGATATCGACTGATTCCCTGCCGTTAATTCTTTTTATGCTGCTTACGTCTTTATTGCTGATAACAACTTCGGCGATATCCTCTATTCTGATCGGAATACCGCTGCTGTGTTTAAGAACTATTTTTTTAAGTTCTTCCATGCTTTTAAGATCATTATCTATCGAGACTGTGAATTCGATCCCGTTATCGTCTGTTACTTCTCCTGCATTTACCTGATTTCCATAACTGTACAATAGCGAAAGATCGGATATTGTGATCCCGTAGAACTCGGCTTTTTTTCTGTCGATAAGAACTCTAAGCTCATTTACAGGTATGCCTGTGATCTCGACTGAATTTATCCCTTTTACTGCCAGAAGATCGTTCTTTAAATCGTTCTCGATAATATCTCCGAGTTCATCAGTCGGGATATTTCCGAATATGTTATAACTTATCAGCTCTCTGCTTTCGTCAAGTTCCTCCCTCGGGACATATTTCCTGATGTAAACTCTGTTCCTCACAGGCTCGGGAAGATCCTTTTTTATCTGATACAGCTTTTCGTTCAGGGCAAGATAGGCGAAATTCATATCGGTATCCCGTTCGTATTCCACTGTAATGGAACCGTACGAACTCTGAGAGCTGGATGTAACTTTATATACGTTATCGAGTGTATAGACCTCCGACTCTATGGGGCTTATAACTTTTGTCTCGATAGTTTCGGGCGAAACATTGTTCCACGAAGCGCTTACGATCAGCGTGGGATATTCGGTATCCGGCTTTAACTCAAGAGGAATATAATTAAAAGCAATGATTCCGAGTGTCGTAAGGCTCAGGAAGAACATTATTATCGCAACAGGTTTTTTGAGAAGAGCTTCGTACATTATTTTTTCTTGATTTTTATTGTTTCGTAAACGACGGGCAGGATAGTAAGTGTCAGAAGTGTAGCGACAGACAGACCGAAGATAACAGTGATCGCCAAAGGTTTTCTAAGCTCAGAGGATCCGCCCCATGCAATAGCCATAGGGATCATTCCGAAAACTGTAGTGATAGTGGTCATCAGCATCGGTCTTAACCTTTTCTGTATTCCTTCCACTATCGAAGTTCTTATATCGAGCCCTTCTTTCACGCTCGTATCAATAAAATCAACTGCTACTATCGCATTATTCACCGATATTCCCACCAGCATTATCATACCTATGCCTGATAAAACGTTTATTGTCTGATCAGTCAGATAAAGTCCGACAGCTACCCCGATGAATGAGAACGGTATAGACATTACGATGATGAACGGACTCAAAAGCGATTCGAACTGCGCCGCCATGACCATGTAAACAAGTATCAGCGAAAGCAGGAACATGAACATTATCTGCTTCATTGAATCCTGCATCTCTTTGTTCTGCCCGCCCGTCTCTATTCTCATTCCGCGATACAGATCTATCTTATCAAGTTCGTTCTTAACATCCTCTATCACCTTATCGAGTCTTCCTTCGCTTACATTCGCCGTTACTGTGATCACTCTGCTCTGGCTTTCATGGCTGATCGATTCGGGACCGTTCTCGAAATTGATGCTCACAAGTTTTTCCAGAGGATAGTAAGTTCCGTTTCTGACGTATGATGACCCGGTTATGTTCTTTATATCATCGTTAAAGTTTTCATCAGTGCCTACAATTATATCAACGGATTTATTATTCTCAGTTATCTGCGTAGCTGTCTCTCCCTTGATCATCGTTCTGATAAAATTTGTGATCTCGAGTTCTGATATGTCATTGTTTTCGAGATATTCCGTATTAAAGTCAATTCTTATCTGAGGTTTGTTGCCGTTAAAATCAGAGCTTATCTCACTCAAACCTTTAAACCCCTTCAGCTTGTTTGTTACTTTTTCGGTTATCTCGCGAAGATCATCAAGATCAGAGCCTGTGATCTTGATGCTGATATCCCCTTCTTCCGATTTTAAAAGCTCGCCGAGTACGGAAACGTCAGTATTAAAACTTACTTTTATATCGAGGTCTTTTGAAGAATTATAGATAGCAATTTCTTTCCTGAGTTCATTCAAGAATCCTTTTGTCGGTGAATCGTTTTCAAGTTTTACCTGAATTTCACCTTTATATACCGCCGCGCCTGTTAAAAGCGATTTTTCGTCGAATACTCCGCCCGTCGCAAACACCGATCTTACTCCTTCTTTTGCTACGAGTATCTGTTCGTAATCGCGGATCACGCTTTCCGTTGTATTTATTCCTGTTCCCGGATTCATTTCGAGGGTCAGAATAAATTCATGGCTGTCAACATCAGGCATCATTCTTCTTTCAAGCGACAACATAAGAAAAACCGCTATCAGAAGGACAAACGCTGTGAACGTATAAGTTTTTCCCTTGTTGTCCAGTGCTTTCAATAATACCTTTTTGTATAGATTTTCAAACTGCAGGTAAGATCTGTCAAATACAAAAAGCACCGGTTTGAAAATGTATTTTGCTGCTTTTACAGTAGATTTGAACCAGAATACCGACAGTCCTGCAAAAAAGCCGAAAAAATATCTAAAAATATTCTTAAAAAAGTTTCTGAGTTTTTCAACAAGAAAAACATCGTGCATGATACTTTTGCTTATTCCGTAAAATTTTGCAGGATTAAATAATCCGAACAGATTTATAAAAAATACGATCCCGCCTAATGAATAAGCGTATAGCATGAAAGATTTTGTGCTTAGCTCTTCCTCGTACGGCTGAAAAATCCCATTGATGAATGATGAAACATCGTACAGCATTCCGTCAAGCCAGTTAAGCGAATTCAGACTAAAAAAAGATATCATTGCGTGAACAGGCTCGAAATAATCAACTTTTGAAATGTAGGCAGCCGGTAAAGCGAGAACTAAAAGAATTATAAACCAGACGGCCGTTACTGCTATGAACCTTAACTTTTTCCTGCCGTCGAGTTCATCGTGCTTCCTGTAGAAAACGAAAAACTCAAGAGTTTTTACGAAAGGATCGCTAAGCAGAGCCAGAAAAAGCAGATATGCGAATGCGTGTTCATCAACAGGGATCCTGCTCAGTTTTATTACGGTAAAATAAATCAGTATTAGAATTGTCCAGTATATCCCGGTCTTGAATATCGGACCGTTGTCGCTTTTCAGGCTTTCATCGGATGATCTATCGCCTTTATTTTCAATCGAAAACTTATTGTAGATAACCGGAACAAGCGTAATAGAAACGAAAAGTGAACTGACAAGCGCGAAAACGACTGATACTGACTGATCTTTAAAAAGCTCTCCGGCAACTCCGGCAACGAAAACAACAGGCATGAATACGATTATCGTTGTGAAAGTCGATGCCGAAACAGGCATAATTACCTCTTTGACTCCATCGTAGCACGAATCAAAAACGCTTTTATTCATACTTCTGTGCCGGTTGATGTTCTCCAGCACGACAATAGAATTATCAACAAGCATTCCGATTCCCAGTGCGAATCCGGACAATGACATGAGATTTAATGATATTTTTGAAAAATAAAGTAGCGTGAAAGTCGAAAAAATACTTATCGGCATTGCAAGTGAAATGTTGAACGGTGATTTAAATTCTCTCAGGAACAAAAACAGCGTCAGGAACGAAAGTATCCCTCCGAGAAGTATTGAGGATACCACGTTATCTATTGATTCCGTGATGAATTCTGACTGATCGTAAACGACATTTATGTCCGTATCAGTCGTTTCTTCAAATTCGCCGAGTATTTTTCGAACGTCCTTTGCTACAAGAACAGCGTTGGCATCGCCGTCTTTTCTTATTAGAACAGCGGTTGAATTTACGGCATTATATCTTGTAAAAGATTTTTTTTCTTTTACCTGATAGCTTACTTTTGCGATATCCTTGACATAAATGTTACGTTTGTTTTCAAGCTGTTTTACAGGCGTGTTCTCAATGTCAGAAAGCTCTTTAAATTCCGATGATATGACAAGATCGTAGGTATAAACATCATCTTTTACTGTGCCACCCGGCGAATTCGTGCTGGATGATCTGACCGCGCTGAGAAGATGATTGAAAGTAAGACCGTAAGAATTCAGCTTCTCCAGATCTGCTTCGATCCTGATGTCCGTCTCTTCTCCGCCGATCACATCCGCCATCGCGACGCCTTCGATCTGCTCGATCCTTTTCTTGATCACATTCTCTGATACTTCTCTCGCGCTTTTCTGATCTTTACCCGAAACCGAGATTATCATTATCGGTTTCGCAGCGGGATCGACCCTTAAAATATTAGGTCGGCCCGCGGTTTCCGGAAGAGAAGCCGCATCGAGTTTTTCCCTTAGATATAGAACGGCGAAATCCATGTCCGTTCCCCATGAGAAATCTATCGTGATCAAACTTATCGATTCTTTGGATTCCGATCTTATTTTAATTATATCTTTCAATCCGGCTATCGAAGCTTCCAAAGGTTCTGTTATGAGCCTTTCCACCTGCTCGGGACTACTTCCGTCAAGCTCTGTCCAGACCGTAAGGGATGGATATTTTATATCGGGCAGAAGGTTAACGGGAAGTTTCTGATATGATATTATTCCGAATACGGTCACGGCAATGAAAATCATTATAACCGTGATCTGTCTTGTCAGTATCGTTTTTAACATTTAATCCTCAATTATCGACTACGATTATGTCCGCGTCGTGGGCTAGAGTGTAATTGTTCGTTACAATTATCCTGTCGCCGATATTAAGTTTGGGATCTTCTTTATCTAAAATTATCTCTGTGTAGCTTGAATTTGAAAGCCCTGTGTTTATATAAACCCATTTGGCTTTATTATCTTTTGAGGCTGTGAAAACGAGTTTTCTGTTATCTCGGGTGAGCACTGCTTCGTTCGGAACTATTAGTTTTTCCTCATAGATCCTTCCCTCTATCCTCACATTGCCGCTCATTCCAGATTTGATCTTCAGCCCTCCGTTGGGTATTCTTACCTGGGCCAGTCCCGTTCCGGTAGCTCTGTCAACTGTAGCGCTGACGTTTTTAATTATCCCTGTGAAAACTGTATCCTTCATGGCTTCAAAACTGACTTCGACCTTTCTGCCAGGCTTCAGTTCTGATATCTCGCTTTCAAGTACGGGGATCTCCATTGTAATATTTTTATAGTCAACAATATTCAAACATTTCGTTCCGCCGCTGACGTGCTGGCCTTCAACCACATCGAGATCCGCTATATACCCGTCTATATTGGCTTTGACCACAGAGTAATCGAGGTCGATCTTTGCCTTTTTGTAATTTATCATAGCCTGAGTAAGGCCTGTGGATGATTTTAAAACTTCTTCGCTGCCGCCCTTACTGAACAGGTAAGTGATCTCAAGATCAAGCTTCATATTTTCGTACTGTTCCTGCGAGATTTCCCCTTTTTTCTTCTTTTCGTCGAGCTTAGCAGTTTCTTCTTTCAGCTTTATTTGCGCCTGAGGATCATCCTGCCCGCTAAGCTGGCTCTTTCTCATTCCGTAATCGATCTTAGCCTTGAGCAGATTATCCTGAGCGCTCTGATAGTTCAGCTCGTACTCCTGATTGTCGATCGTGAAAAGAACATCACCTTTTTTTACATAGGAGTTCTCTTCCACATTTATCTTTTCGATATTCCCGGAGACCTGGGGATATACCTCGACTGTTTTTTCGGCTTTGGCTGTACCTGTTGTATTTATGTACATTACAAGCGCGGCTTTTTTAAGCTCTACCGTTTTCACCTTCACGAACGACTTTTTAGTTTCCGCCTTTTCTTTAAGCTCTTTGAGCTTTTCTTCATCCTTCTTTGACTCGGGTTTGAATATTATCACAGAAATAAATGCGACAAGTATAATCGTAAACCCGATATAGAATTTATTTTTCACTAAAATTCTCCGTTTAGTACTCGTAAACATCAAGCGTCAGTTCTTCACCGTTCATCACATAAATTCTATCACCGATGAAGAATTCCTGGGCTTTGAACATACCTATCATTCCGGTATTGCCCTTTGCCTGAATTTCGTAATTTATTCTGTTTAAAAATTTTCCATCTTTGAATATATCAAGATAAACGCCCTCTTTATCTACATTTCTATCTACGTTTGGAAATACGAGCAGCCTACCGTATTTGTCAGTATGCATTGTAACTATTGCTTTTTTAAAGTTCCCGACCTTAACTTCCTGAGTTCCCTGCATCATTTTTTTCATCGAAGCTATATATTCTTCCTTTTCGGCATTCTCATATCTGATCATTTTGAAGTCTTTTCTTATCTCTATCTGTTTCTTTCCTTCGTAGTCATAACCGAATATTCTGTACTGGTTATCTGAATTTTCTGATACATAAACATAATCGTTACCGGGAACGAAAGGAATAACCAGATCGTTCAGATCTATCTTGCCTCCCATAAGATCCTGTATCGCAAGCTTTTTACTGCTTAACGCGGTTTTTTCGGTAAGGTCCTTGCGATTAATAACGCTGAGAGCGAAATCTATATCAGGCATCTGTCCTTCGCCTTTTGAGATCTGTTTAGCTATGTATGAAGCAATCTTCTCTCCGTCTCTCGAAATTTTTGTATTCTGTAGCTGTGATTGTTCCATCAGAATTTTATCGTAATAAAAATTGCCTTCTGAATCAAATTTCGATAATTTTCTTGAACCGGCGCTCATAATATTTAAAGTATCTTTATCAAAGAACATTATTGAAGGATAGAAAAGCTCACCCGGACCCTGCCCCATTCTTCCTATGCTTTTAATGAAATTACCGGCAGGATCGAATTTTTTCACGCTCATAGTGAGTATGTCGAGGATGTAAATATTGTTACCCGCATCAGCAGTGATCGTTATCGGTCTTTTCATGTATGCGTTCGTATCTGCCTGAGCTTCTGATGAGATCGTAAAAAGCTTTTTCAGTTCAAGCTTTGCGCTCGGATCGTTCGGAGTGTCTGTGTTGCTGTAGATCTTTATGCCATTCTGATCTTCAACCTTAAAATTTTCATCCTTTTTTGAACAGCCGGAAAAGATCAGTGCCGCTGCAATTACCAGAGCTATAAGATTTTTCATTCTTTTATCCTTTTTTTTTTCGCAATTATATAATTATTTAAATACAATATCTGCGTTTTCCCGACGAAGTGTATTTTAAGTGTGATAAAATAAGAATATTACAGGATAAATGAAAGTAAATTAATGAACAATAATTACATCCCGCTATTGACTATTGTCATTATTGACCATTTCCAGATCATTATCGCAAAACTCATAGATGTCATTAAAAGAGTAGCGGCATATAAGCCCATTAAAGTCCTTCTGATAATTCCTGCCTCGTAATTAACAAAGAAATAGCCTCCGGTGCATAAAAAGGCTAAAGCAAGGCAGAAGAGGAAAGCGGGCATCGATATAAAAAGAAATACAAAATTATTGCCCGGAAAACTTACTAACAGAGGAAATGAATAAACCGCTGTGCCTACAATTGTGGAAATTGTCGCCATGAACAACATATAAATAAAATACCGCCAGCTGCTCTTGTTCGCTGATTTTTCATCCACGCTGCCCAGATAATCATTAATTGATCCTTTTACTTTTTCAGGCACTTGGAAAAAAATATAATAAACGTATCTTCCATACCATTTAGCTTCGACATTCGATCTCTGTTCAGACATTTCAGCCTCAAGGTCATCCATATTATCGAACAATACAGGATGTTCGCTTTTATACGCTATATAAAATACTTCGTCTTTATTGAACGAATGCGGCGGTAGTTCATCGAATCCTTCAGTAAATTTCAGCTTCGAGACTTTAAGTCCGTTCGACTTTATCAGAGACTGATAATCTTTTCCGAACCTTCTGTGATTGCCCGGTATTCCGTAGAGCAGCAGTCTTTCTTTATATGAAGCGACCGGAAATTCCGCTGTAGTTTCTTTTGAATTGTCAATGTTAGCCTGAAGAAGCATAATACCGTCATCTTTTAATATCCTCGCGAACTCTTTTAAAACAGGAATGTAATTTGGAAGCTTTTCCAGAATGTAATTGCACACGATCAGATCATACGATGAACTTTCATACTTATCCTTAAGCGTATTGTCCCTTATCGTAAAATCGCCTGTCTCTGTGTATATCTTTACTTCCGCATTTGGGAAATTTCTAAAATATTCTGGAATTTTCCCCTCTTCAGAAACAACAAGTATTTTAGGCTCGCCCGGCAGTATTTCAGTCTTAGCCTGCAGAAAAAGTAAAACTGTCCTTTCCTGCAAAGTCGAACCGCATACTGGGCATAGCTCGCTCAGCTCTTTCGTGAATTTGAACTTTTGAGCTTTATATGTGCCTGAGCAAAACGGACAGTAAATATCGTTCCCGCGGTAGAAATTCTTTTTATGAAATTCGTAATTTTTTCTTATAGATGAAAACATAGATTATGTATCTTTTTTTGTTTTCTTTGTCTTTTCTTTCTCTTTAGTAAAAAGATCAGCTGTATATTTTTCATAAAGCTCAAATAAGAATTCCATTCGATTAGCTTCGCTTACGAACGGATGAGAACGATATGCAAGATCAACAGATTTATCGAGCTCATTGTGAGCTTTTACCAGTTCAGGCGGCATAGATAAAGGATCGTATAACTCAGCCAGTGAACTGCTTGGAAATAAAGCTCTTGTATTTAGAACATTTTGAGCTGCCTTTTCAATAGAAATCTCCTGAACTTTTGTTACATTTTCAGGCCAAGGGAAGTTGTTGTAAACAATACTTGCTGAATACCTGTAACGACTTTCAAGCTTACCACATATATTTCTTATCCAAGTCATGTGCATGGTCGATGTCAAAATCCCAAAATGGAATAAGTTAGTGTCCGGAATTACATATATCTGGTTAGAAGCGATTACATCGGGCTCAAGGAAATCAATAGGTATATATTTTCTATTTTCTGAAGAAAGTGTTGGAAAAGCAATATATCTTGTTTTCGGTTGACGAATTTCAGCAAAAAGAGTTGGAGTTTCAGAAAGTTTTATTGTAGTTTTTCTTTTACTACTAGATCGCCATAATTTTACTTTCTCAACTTTTAATCTGACTTTTTTATTTTTAAAAACAACTGAAGGGTCAGCATTTATTAGCCATAAACAATATCGTTTTGTTGAGTACAATAATTCTTTACCACCAATAAATGGACGAATAAATTGTCCGATATTACTTTCTTCTTGAATTAGTTCAGCCTTATCATCTTCAGTTAGTGTGTAATTGCCATCATCTAAAGCAAAACTACCATAGTTTATTTCAGGTACTTGGCAGATAGGATGGTTTCTACTTTCAACAGTAATATCTTTGCCTTCAACAAGAAAAGGATTTATATTATTTGCTTTTATTGCGTGCGGTTCCCCTTTTATATCTGTATATTCAAAAATTTTCTTTATTACACTTTCAAAATTCGCAAATCCGATTATCACAACATGAACTGCAGCTTTTCCACGTGCTTCGTTTGTCCATTTGAAAGTCCTGTGTGCAAAATGGATTTTTATACTATAATTTTTAAATAGCCATTTCCATAAAATCCCAACTTGCTCACCTTGTGTGATTGAATTCGTAGAAACAAATGATACTTTTACTTTTGTGTTTTGTATATATTGAGCTGCCTTAAGATACCAACAGCTTACATAGTCCAATACTCCTGATCCTTTAACACCATTCCAGATTAATTCCATATCAGATTTTTGATTTTCGCTCTGTTCCTTCTTGCCCACAAACGGCGGATTGCCCAGTATGTAATCAAACCTTACCTGAGATTCAGGCTGAGGTTTTCTGCCTCTGTGTATCTTGATGGATTCTGCTTCAATGTTTACGGTTCCGTATTTAACCGGTTCCGGTTCGCTGACCATATAAACATTTGCGTGTTTCGCTACAATATCAACAGTATTTACAGGATTTAACAGGCTCTGCCAGTCTATTCTTAAAGCATTCCCGTTTACGATCATTGCCGACTTCTTAAGCGGCAGACGGATAAAATACTGCCCGAATTCATTACTGATCTGCATGTTCATCTGATGGTCAATCAGCCACATCGCGACTTCTGCGATCCTGGCAGGGAATTCTTCGATCTCGATCCCGTAAAACTGATCAACATCGAGCCAGATAATGTCTCTTACATCGAGCACCTGATCAGTTTTGTATAATATTCTTAATATTTCGATCTCAAGCAGCCTCAATTCGCGATAAGTAATGACGAGAAAGTTTCCACATCCGCAGGCAGGGTCAAGAAATTTTAAAGTGCTTAATTTCTTATGGAATTCTGAAAGTTTATTTTTGTTGCCTTTTACGACTTCAAATTCAGCCCAGAGATCGTCAAGAAAGAGAGGCTTGATCAGCTTTAGGATGTTGGTTTCGCTCGTGTAGTGAGCTCCTATGTTCCTTCGCTCAGTCGGATTCATTACGCTCTGGAACATCGAACCGAATATGGCAGGTGATATCTTGCTCCAGTCAATATTACAGCAGTCCAACAGCGCTTTTCTCATTTTGGAATCAAAACTGGCGACAGGAAGTATCTCCTCAAATAATTTCCCGTTCACATAAGGGAATTCGGTAAGTTGTTCATCTAAATTTCTGAATCTTTTATCAACAGGCGTGTTCAGAACCTGAAAAAGCTCCTGCAGTTTTGCAGCAAGATCGCTTCCGTCATCATAAGTCCGCTGTTCAAGATATTCCTGAAACTGGCGCTTATTGAATATGGTCGTATCATCAGAGAAAAGGCAAAACAGAATACGCACCAGATAGACTTCAAGCGGATGTCCTGAATATCCGATATCTTTGAGTCTGTCATGAAGCCTGCCCATCAACTCTGCAGCTTTAATATTTGCCGGATCCTGTTCCTTATAGATCTTCTTCTGATAGCCAAGCAGATACCCGAAATGTTGAACATTATCAACAAGATTAGAAAGCTTAAATTCTATCAGATTATCTTCCTCAAGATCATATAGCCTGAAGTTCTCAAAGTCCGAAACAAGAATGAATTTCGGCAGTTCTTCCTGCCTGATCGCTTTCAAATAATTTCTTGCCTGAGAATAGGCTTTGTCAAGGTCCTTTCCTCTGCTTTTCATTTCGATAAGGATCGTTTGAGGCCAGAACAGATCAATATAGCCTTCGTGATCGTCGAGCTTTTTCACCCTGTGCTCAAAATTTGAAACTTTCCGCTGGCTGATCCCGAACACATTGAAGAATTCAAACAGAAATGTCTTAGCCTCAGCATCTTCATTAAAAGCATTTGCCCACTCTTTTGAAAAATGCGAAGCGCGTTCTTTTATTTCATTCCAGCTCAAAGCCATAATTCTGTCCGGTTATTTGGTTGAAGTGAATAATTTAATCCTTTTAAGAATCAAAAACAATATAATTCGGCTGATATCAATATTCATACACTTTGATATTATTATTTTCCCTGTTAACAGCTACGATTTTATCCACAACAAAATATTTGAAATAGCCTTCCCCCACATCCAGATTCATTCTATTGATGAAAATATCATTTTCGAACACATCATATATGATCTTCTTAGGATTTTCGTCATCATATACGCTGACCCAAAGCCTGCCGTATTTATCCGACTGCATACCAATAACTGAATTTGCATATTCCCCGGCACTGTCTTTTATTCTTCTATAATTTTTCCTGATTTCTCCGATCTTAGTACCTTGGCTGTCAAAAATATTTACCTGATATTTGTCTATGCTATTTTCACTTACATAAAGCAGACTGTCGTTAAAAGCAGTAACAAGCCCTTTTTCTGATAATTCGTTAGCATCGGCACCTTCCTCATGATATTCGTTCTCATAAAGTTGCCTGATAAAATTAAAATTTCTGTCATAAAGGCTGATTTCCTCATGCATAACCAATCCTCCCTTTTCTTCATCGGGATAGATATCTCTCGATTGACTTATATATTTGTCGCCGAACTTTTTTGGATATCTGGGGAACTTCGTTATATCATCCAGTCTTTTGTTTGTGATAAAATTACCATCTGTATCATATTTAATTATCTGAAGTGTAGACATATCCGGTACAAAGATAGAATCTCCTCTGACATTTATAGTTCCGGGATATTCGAATTCTCCGGGGCCGTTCCCCATTCTGCCGAATGCCTTTACAAAACTGCAGTTCTCATCGTATTTATGAATTCCGCGCTTCGCCATATCCATTATATATAGATTATCGTCATCATCAATATCAAAATTGAATATCAGGCTGATGTAACGGTTTGAATCAGTCTCGTTCTCCATATCAATAAACCCGACTTCTTTCAGTTCGATCTTAAAAGCTGAATCAGCCGGTACACCTGTGTTCTTAGTGATCCTGATCCCGTTTTCGATAGTCTGTTCGTATGTTGCCACTTTTTTAGAGCAGCTGAAAAATACGGCTAATACGACTGTGAAAACTAATACTTTTAAAAATCTCATTATTCCTCCATGAAGATCTTATTTAAATTTAAAAAAATCTGCATTTTTTATTCCTTACGACTCGCAGTCCATTATCTCTAGAGAAACCATACGGAGCGATGAACATTCTGTCGGTAACCGTACTTTCTCCAATATCATACAACCAGCTTCCGCCTATAGCAGTTCGAAGATGCACTAATATTTCACTCCCGAATATCGGGTCTCCGGGTTCTACCAGATAATTAGTATATATATAATCCTTAAAGTCCCAACAATATTCATAAACATTCCCTGTCATATCATAAATACCTAACTCGTTAGGCTTCTTCCTGCCTACAACTTTTGTAGAATTATGATACATTTCTATACTATCCCTGTCGAACTCAGATGCATGATTGTAATCAGTTAAAACTTTGTCTCCCGAATTTCTAATATGCCAGCCTACTTCATCGATGTCATCACTGCCGCTGTATCTAAATCCTTTGCTATTTCTTCCGCCGCGGGATGCATATTCCCATTCGGCTTCGGTCGGCAGACGGTAGCCGTTTTTTTGCTGGTTCCATGTTACCAGATATTTTACTCCTTCATCGATCTTAAAGTTATTCGTATCCTGAACCGTTTCGACAAGATCATAGCATTTCTCTAAACCTTCCATTTCGCTTAATTTGTTACAAAATATTACTGCGTTATACCAGTTTACATTATCAACGGGCAAACTATCTCCAATGAAACTGCTCGGGTTCTTTTCCATAACAGTCATCCACTGTGCCTGAGTAACTTCATACATCCCTATATAATAATCTTCGATTTTTATTTTTTCTGGAGCCGGCTTATTTTTTTCTTTATAATTTGAAACGAATTCACCGCCCTTAACAAAAATCATATTCTTTGAAGGCGCACAGCATCCGATGATCAAAACAAGTGCAAAAGAAACAACCGTCAATCCAATAAATCTCATACTTTCTCCTATTGACTAAATCCGGTCTTTTTAATATTCATATATTTTTATGTTATTATTCTCACTATTGACTGAAATAATTTTATCAGCAACGAAATCATAGCTCCAGCCCTTATCAATATCCAATAACACTTTATTTATAAATATATCGTCTTTGAAAATATCGAAGCATAAATTGTCTTCTGAATTATCAATAGAAGCCACCCACAGCCGGCCGTATTTATCGACATATAGGTTAGATATTGAATTCTTGAACTCCCTTTTGTATTTCGTTCCACGTTTTTTGTTAAATTCTTCATATTTTAATATATCTTTTTCGCTCGCTTTTGTTCTTATAAAATTCTTCCTGATCTCTCTTATTTTAATGCCTTCATTATTAAGAACATCTATCTTGTAAACGTCCTTTGAGTTTTTATATAAATATAAAATGCTGTCAGAGAAAGCGACCTTGGTGCCGAATTCAGTCGGGTCATGATCAACATTTTCTTTACTCTCGTATTCTATCATGCTGAAATATTTGACAAAATCAAATTTCTCATTGTATAAAGTTACTTCATCTACAAAGAACATTTTACCTTCGCTGTCGAATTTGTTTGTGGTGGCTTTGTAGATATAATTACTTCCGAATTTCTTTGGATATGCAGGGAATTTATACAAATCTGTTATCACTTTATCGCTTAGATAATTTCCGTTAAGGTCGAACTTTATGATTTTTAGAGAAGTCCAGTTTGAAAGAAAAAGAGTATCTTTCCTTATATTGAAATAGCCCGGAAAATGAAATTCGCCCGGACCTGCTCCGTCCCTGCCGAATGACAATAGAAATTTACAGTCTTTGTCATACTTGTTTATTTTATTCTTACTTTGGTCAAGAATGTAAAGGTTACCATGCTCGTCATAGTCAAAATAATCTGCCGAACTCAGATATTTCGATGAATCAGTCTCATTTTCGTTGTCAATAAACCCTACTTCCTTCAGCTCGATCTTGAAGGTCGAATCCGCAGGCACACCTGTGTTTTTTGTGATCTTGATCCCGTTCTCGATAGTTTGTTCGTATGTTGCCACTTTTTTAGTGCAGCTGAAAAGTACGGCTAATACGACTGTGAAAACTAATACTTTTAAAAATCTCATTATTCCTCCATGAAGA
This sequence comes from bacterium, assembly GCA_029559475.1. Lineage (GTDB taxonomy): Bacteria > UBA4055 > UBA4055 > UBA4055 > UBA4055 > UBA12480. Next base: position 29,566 of record JAKQBN010000062.1, on the reverse strand, counting down.
TCTTATTTAAATTCAAAAAAATCTGCATTTTTTATTCCTTACGACTCGCAGTCCATTATCTCTAGAGCAGCCATACGGAGCGATGAACATTCTGTCGGTAACAGTACTTTCTCCAATATCATACAACCAGCTTCCGCCTATCGCAGTTCGCAGATGCACTAATATTTCACTCCCGAATATCGGGTCTCCGGGCTCTACCAGATAATTAGTATAAATGTAATCCTTAAAGTCCCAGCAGTATTCATATACATTCCCTGTCATATCATAAATACCTAACTCGTTAGGCTTCTTCCTGCCTACAACTTTTGTAGAATTATGATACATTTCTATACTATCCCTGTCGAACTCAGCTGCATGAATGTAGTCAGTCAACACTTTATCGCCCGAATTTCTAATATGCCAGCCTACTTCATCGATGTCATCACTACCGCTGTATCTAAATCCTTTGCTATTTCTTCCGCCACGGGATGCATATTCCCATTCGGCTTCGGTCGGCAGACGGTAGCCGTTTTTTTGCGGATTCCAGGTTACCTGATATTTTATTGATAAATCGATTTTAAAATTATTCGAATCAGTAACATTTTCAACAAGATCATAGCATTTATCTAAACCCTCTTTTTCGCTTAGTTTGTTACAAAATATTACTGCGTTATACCAGTTTACATTCTCAACTGGCAAACTATCTCCTATGAAATAACTCGGATTCTTTTCCATAACAGTCATCCATTGTGCTTGAGTAACTTCATACATCCCTATATAATAATCTTCGATTTTGATTTTTTCCGGAGCAGGCTTATTTTTTTCTTTATAATTTGAAACGAATTCACCGCCCTTAACAAAAATCATATTCTTTGAAGGCGCACAGCATCCTATGATCATGTAGAAGATGACCTGTAATACTGTTAATTGAAATAATCTCATGAATACTCCATTATTTTACACATAGCCTTATTTTAAATTCAATATTCATAGATCTTGATTTTATTTTCACTCGAATTATAACCGATAATTTTATCAGCTACAAATAACAACCCATATCCTTCTTCCATTACCGGCTTAACTCGATTAATGAAAATATCGTTTTCGAAGATATCATAATAGTACCCTTCTTCTTCTTTGTTTGTAGGACCCGATACCCACAATCTGTTATATTTATCTGTTCGAAGTTGATAAATGGAGTTCCTGAATTCAGATTTATACTTCCTACCCTGTTTTGCCCAGATTTCTTCATATTTTTTATGAAAATCTAAAGGTGTTTTTATTCTTGAATAATATTTTCTTATTTCTCTAACTTTATTTCCGTTAATATCGTAAACATCTATTTTATACTGAGTTTTCGAATGCTCATAAACATAGGCATTTATATCAGATGCGGCAGCTTGTATTCCTTTCTCTGTTGGATCGAACTCTGCACCTTCCGCAGGAGGTTCATATTCAAGGATATGAAGATTCTTGATGAAATCAAAGTTTTGATCATATAAAGAAGTTTCTTTAATATTAGTTCGTTTGCCTTCATCAGTAACAATGCTTTTTGTTGCACCAAAAACAGTAATATAGTTTTCCCCGAATTTTGATGGAAGCATCGGAAAGTTATGAATATCAGGAAATTTTTTATCTCCCAAAAATTCACCATCTAAATTGAATTTTGATATCTTGTAACTTCTTATCTCAGTTACATACAAAGTATCTTCTCTTACTATAATCGTTCCTGGTTGAATGAACTCACCGGGGCCTTGACCCTGTTGTCCGAAGGACATTATAAAACTGCCTTTTTGATCGTATTTGAATATCATATATTTGGTTCGATCAAATATATAAATATTTCCTGCCTCATCAAAATCTACGATCGTAGGCTGATTCAAATATCTTTCAGGATCAGCTTCTGAATCATTCTCAATAAAAGCCACTTCCTTCAGCTCGATCTTGAAAGTCGAATCAGCCGGAACGCCTGTATTCTTCGTGATTTTGATCCCGTTCTCAACAACTTGTTCATAGGTAGCTACTTTCTTTGTGCAGCTCACAGCCAAAATAAATACCGTCAATATTAGTAAATACTTCAGAACTTTCATCCTCATTCTCCACATTTAAAATAAATTATATGTTACTGCCACCTAATGTTAAGCCTAAATTTAGATTTATGCAAGAATAAATTATACATAAAACCGTTGTTTAATTTCAACTGTTGACAATCGTGTGACATTTGTGTATATTAGAATTAAGTAGAAAAGGAGTCAGATATGAAGTTTGTCGCTGTCAGAGATTTTAGAACCAAACCGAAAGATGTTTGGAAAGAGCTTTCGGACGAAAATACTATGACTATAACCCTGAACGGAAAACCTGTAGCGATCATGCTTTCAACAGATCCTGAGAATTATGAAAGATCTCTGGATATAATCAGAAGAGTGAAAGCTGAGCAGGCAGTTATGTCAATTCAGGAGCAATCAGCTAAAAGTGGTTTGAATAAATTGACAGATAAAGAGATCGATGCTGAAATAAAAGCTGCAAGAGAAAGCCGATGAAGATAGTTCTCGATACGAATGTTCTTATATCAGGGCTTTTAAATCCGAATGGAATACCGGGATTTATTGTCAGATTGGTAGCTTCCGGTTATATTGAATTGGCCTACGATTACAGAATCATTGCAGAATATGAAAACGTAATGTCTAGGCCGAAATTTCACATTGCCCAACAGAATATAACGGACTTAATCGAACAGATAAAGGTTAACGGACAACATACATCACCTCTGCCTTTGGATTTATCAATCCCTGACCCTGAAGATTTAAAATTTCTTGAAGCCGCCATAAGCTCCGGCGCACTGTATCTGGTTACAGGGAATCTAAAGCAATTTCCAGTGCCTGAATTCAAAGGAATAAAGATTATCAGCCCTGCAGAGTTCTTTGAACACATCCTGAAATAGAAGATCATAAATACACGTTATTCTTAAAACTCTCTTTTCCCGAACACTTCCATTGACTTTGAAAGAGAGATAAATACAGCCGGCAAAGCTATTAATAACATTATCAGATTTATCCAGATCATGCTGATCCCTGAATCAGTAAATCCTTGTAGCAGCGGTTTTAATGCAAACACGATTATTAGAACTGTCATCGTAAAATACAGATTGTAACTGTCATGCTCGTATTTTGACCAGCAATAAATATAGGCTGCTGATATTATTACCGAAAGAAGAATCCCGAAGATCAGCCCTGCAATTATACCGCTTACCGGCGTAGATATGTTCAGCGCAATCTCGGGCAAGGCATCATGCGCTCTTTTCGATCCGTAGATCACTTCTTTAATGTTCGCCCAGACGGAAACTCCTATCGCAGCGATCGTAAACAGGTCTGTAATTATAGCTGCAGTAAGAAATCTTGCGTTCACTATATCTTTCTTTTCAACGGGAACTGTTACGTTGATGCGCTCGTACTTGCCTGACATCACTGTCGAATTCAGCTTGAGAAGAGAAAAAAATACTGATAGCGGGAGTCCGATCGCATAGGCTGAAAAATGTCCCTGCAGGATCATCACGGGAGCGACTAGCATAGCTAACACTGCAGCCCCGAAGTATTTATCCGCCCAGAATATCAGGTATAAATTTGATTTTATAATGTGCTTCATTTTAAAGTCCTGTTATTTTTTAGAAGATAGATCGAGGCTTTCATTGAAAAGTAAATTGTACCTATAAATATAAATAGGATTTCAAACGATTGAAAATCCATATTAGCCTTGACGAACGATGAAGTAATCATATGTAAAGCCATTGAAAGCATGGATAATATAACAGGTATTAATAAATAAACAAAACTGTAGAAATAATATTTTTCTTTAGCTTTTTTATATAGAAAGATAAGCGATGATATACAAGCTGTAAGAGCTGTTAAAATAATCAATATATACATTTTTAATGATCTTACTAACAATTCGTAATCTTTGATAGACCATTTATGAATAATATCTGCCTCTTTTATGTAGCTCCATGAATAATATAAATTTAATGTTAAGGCTGATATGAATATAAGTGTCAGGTATATAAAAACAAGGTACCATATTATCATTATTTGTTCAGTTTTGATTTTTTTGAAGAATAATCTGATCGAAAAATGTACTACTCCGGCTGCACATAATAATAATATTACTTTGATAGAAAAACTCCCAATATTTCTATCGAATGCTGACAGATCAAAATAACGGAACCTGCTATCAATAAGCTCGAAATTTATCCATAAAACCGCTAATTCCGCTGTTACTGCAAATTTCTTTGAAATTAAATAAAGTGGATAAATAAAATATATTACAAAAAAGATCATCAGAAGAATTTTGGGGATTTCAGATAAGATATTAGTTAAATAGCCGATCTCTGGTTCGTTCCCTAAAAAATTCATTATGAGATCAGTCAGTAAGGCTGCGGGAATAGCCGTCATTCCAAGAATCAAAAAAGTGGAGTATTTGGATATAACATAAATACTCTTACTTACAGGCATAGTCAAAATCAGTCTGTCTGACTTCTTTTTATATTCTTCTCTTAATAACTCAAATATCAGAAGGCCGGGTGTCAGCAGCGTTATTAAGAAGTAACGAAAATCATTTGGTACATTCCGAATTATCAAACATAGTAAAATCACAAGAATTGTAACTCCCAGAGGTATAGTCCATATCCTGTGCCCGAGAACCTTAAAATCTGCCATGATTAAATTTTTCATTTTACTTTCCTCCGCTTATTTATTGGACAGATAGACCATCATCTGCTCAAGACTGGGTTTTTCCGTCACGACTTCAAATTTCGAGAACAGGCTTTCTTTTTCATAATCGCATAAAGCTTCAAACCCGAATCTGTTCTCTTTAATGCCTAATAGTTCATTTCTTATCTCATCGGTCAGTATGCCTGTGTCGCCTTTGATTATTTTATAATTCTCCAAAATCGTGTCTTTCTGATTTGAAAAAACTATCCTGCCGTTATTTATGAATGTGATATAATCGGCTATCTTCTCAAGGTCTGAAGTAATGTGGGTTGAAAACAGAATAGATTTGTTCTCATCCTGGATCTCTTCCCTTAATATATCCATGAGCTTGTCCCTGAACACTGGATCGAGCCCTGAAGTCGGTTCGTCGAGAATGAGAAATTTGGCGTTGTGCGAAAGCGCTATTGCGAGAGAAAATTTCATTTTCGTGCCTTTTGAAAGGTCTCTGATCTTCTTTTTCGGCGTAAGCTCGAACTTTTCACAGTATTCGTTAAATTTTTTATCATCCCACTTGCTGTAGAACGGCGCGATTATCTCTTTCATTTTGTTTACCGTCAGATGCTCGTAAAAATAGTTTTCCTCATAAACGAAACCTATCCTGTCCTTGATCGGCACTTCATCAGTTACATTGTCCATTCCGAATATTTTTATGTCTCCGGAATCTTTCTTTAATAAATTCATGATCAGCCTGATCGTGGTGGTCTTCCCTGCCCCGTTCGGCCCGATAAATCCCATAATATATCCTTTCTCAAGCCCGAATGTGATATTGTCGAGCTTAAAACCTTTGAACTCCTTTGATACGCCGTTTATTTCCAATATTTTAGTCATTTTAAATTCCTCTAATTAATAGATTATTCATATAAAGCATCGAGCATTTCTTTAAGCTCGTTCTTTTTTAATCCCAGCATCCGCGCTTTGTCAACAGCTTCAGAAAGCTTCGCTTCGATAATCTTCAGCTTCTGCTCCTTGATGAATTCTCTGTTCTGCGGAGCCACAAAAGTACCTTTCCCGCCGACTGTCTCCAGAAATCCCTCACGCTCGAGATCCTCATAGCTTCTTTTCGTTGTGATCACGCTGATCCTAAGATCCCTTGCAAGGTTCCTGATCGACGGAAGGGCTTCGCCGCTTTTCAGTTCGCCCGTAATGATCAGACCTCTCAGCTGGTCGGATATCTGCTTGTAGATCGGGTCGGGTGATGAGTTCTTGATTATAATTTTCATATTTCACTCCGTTCATTCTGTTTTAACCGTATATAGACGGTATGTACAATTTACGGAATAAAATATTGCTTGTCAAGCGATATTTTCTGGAAATAAAAAATCCCGCCTAAATGGCAGGATTGAGATAATAGCAATTATAATAGTACCAATTACTCAATATATACTTTAACCATTCTTTCTTTTTTTAGTCTTCTCTTTTCTTTCATTTTCATTGAAATGTGGCCGACAACAGCTATAAGAGTACAGATCACTGCTGCAAATTCTATGTATTCAGCTACACCAAAGCTTTCAAGTTTCATACCTCTTAATGCCTGAGAATAAATAGTTTCTTCCATAAATGCTCCTACTTTTCGTTGATAATTATTTTCGGTCTTATGACGCCTGTTCTCAATCTGGTTGAACCGAACATAGCCGCGTTTTTATTCTCGGATTCAATAAAAATATTTTTTAATTCCGAGGGCATTTCAAGATCGCCAAAACCTTCCGTAATAATTATAGTGAATTCAATATTCTCATTTCCGGTTTGATTTATAGCTATTTCCTCCCCGACAAATCTTTTTAAATCAAGACTGTCTGCTGAGGAGGCTAATATCCCATTTACTTTGAATTCTCTCGCTTGTTGAAGAGTTTCAAGTCCTAACTTTTTGAATGAAACCAAAATGCATCCGCTGAATGATTTGTCTATCTTATCATGCATTATTTTTAACTTACCATGAGATTCTTTTCCAAAACCTACTTTGCCATAGATCATAGTACCTTCGGTGGATATAATTATATTTTTCAATTCATCCGATTCGCTGATTATTCCGTGTACAAGCGAATATTGCGGTTTCGCTTTGTAATCATAATGAATTATCAGCCTGCCTGACGCACTGTCGTATTTTCTTATATATCCTGCCTTTGGAGCTCTGATGATCAGATCCTCTTTTTTTCTCGGAAGATCATATTCCTTAACTGTAAGTCCGAAAGCATTGAACGGTATTATCTTCTTTTCTCTTGATGCTAATACATGATTTTTAGATACAAATTCACCGGGTTTGAATTTAAGAAATCTATCCAGATCAGCATCAGGCATATTCAGTTCTTTTCTCAAATTCACTTCTATAGGCTCATTTGCATAGTCATGGCTTTCTTTAATCAGTATGATCCCGGTCTTATCTACCTTTTCAACAATACCGCCAATGGTAGAATAAAAATAATCGTCCTTTCCAAGAGTAAAGCTGAGCTTAAGTATCGCCTGATCCTTGAATATCGTGTCTCCGGCTTTGATCAGCAGTCCGTGAAGTAAAGTTTTTGTCTCAATTTTCCCGTAACCTATCAGCCTTTTAAGATCGATCACGAAGATCTTTGGAGGTTCGTATATATTTTCACCGATCAGCGTCTCAGGCGTGACCGATTTTCCGGCTTTAACATTTATCCTGCCCTGATAAGCTAATGACCTGTTTAAATTAAACCGGCCTTTTTCGATCACATTGCCGTTCGATGAGGAAGTGATAAATGGATCGTATTGAAGATCCTCTTTTTTAACTTCAGCTCTAATATTAATTCTTTGATCAATAAAAAACTTTTCTCTTCCTCTACAGTCAAACAGAATTGGCTTATCGGTATTGATCTCGTAAATCCCTGAATTATTTTGATTTGAGAGAACAAAATCACTTTGCAGAATTATCTCAAAATGTCCGCCCTGTGCTACGTAAAAATGTTCACCGCCGTTTATAATTCTAACTTCATTAGTTTTCAAATCGATCAATTTGATCACAGGCTTATTTTTTTTGATTTGTCCAATAGGCACGATTGAATAACCGATCTCCTTTAATGAATTTTCCATGTAAGATCTAAGCGCTTTGTCTTCATCGATAAGTGATAATATGCCTGTATGCGGAGATCTGAAACCTTTATCGATATAGAATTTAGTCACTCCCGAAGGTAAAATACTTTCGTTCAGCAAATAAATAATTTCTTCTTCTGAGTCTGTGGCTGCAAAAATACCACCTGCCCCTATTATCATATCCACATCGGACATCTGAAAGTATCTTCGTTTTTCAAATTCCGTTTCCTCATTCATTACGAATATTTCTTCCCATTTTCCGAATACGGAGTATATTTCCTTTCTGCGCTTTTCAATAAAATTTATATTTGAAATCTCGAACTGCATCTTTTTATGGCTTTCCCATGCTGTTTTTATTCCTTCTACAGCACAAGCTGATTCTATCATTGCTTCACTGGCTCTCGCAGGCAGATAAGACGGGTTGAGCGTTTTATTCCCGATATAATTTCTTATCATGTTCTCACTGATATCATCCGGGATATGTTTCCTGATCTTTTCAATTCCTGTCTCTTTCAGAATATTTGAAATAGAATAGCTTAATCCAATATTTGCAGAAACCGTACGGCTCGTAGTTTCTCCGATCTGCGTAAAAATATCTGTCGTGGCTCCGCCGATATCAATAAGGATAATATTTTTATTAAGTTTCTTATGCAAAAAAGTTAATGTTTTCTCGACTGCAGCCGGAGTTGGCAGAATATCCGATCTGACCGATTCTTTCAATTTTACATAACCGGGGGCATTCTCTATCACTTTTTCAATAAATATTTCATGGATCTTCTGCTTGGCGGGAGTTAAATTGATTTCGTTTATGTTAGGCCGAATGTTGTCGGTAAAATAAAGATCGAACTTATTTTCGAGCATCTGCTGAATATAAGTACGGCACTCAGTGTTACCGCAGAATATGAACGGGATCTTATTTCCTTTATTAAACTTTGGTTCGGGGTCGGATAGTAATAGAACCTGAGACTGGAGTATAGATCCCCATAATCCGCCTCCATCAACTCCGCCCGCCATGAGTATCATATCTGGTTTCTGATCAGCGATCATACGGATTTTCTCGAAATTACTTTTCTTATCGTCGGCAGTAAAAGTCTCAGATATTATACCGCCCGCTCCGTAAGCGGTCATTTGCGCCAGTTTACCAGTCTCAGCTTTGGTCAGCCCGAAAACCATTATCTGAAGCCCGCCTCCAGCTGAGCTTGTCGCATACAACGGAATACCAAAATTTTCTTTATCGTCAAGAATTCTGATGCCGGATTTAACCTGAATTATTTTAGCGGCATTTTTTAGAGCAATGTTAACATCTTCATATGGATACTCAACTGTTGTCGGCACAATCTCTTCAGAAACATATCTGAAGCTATTATCGGCATTCTCAATTAGAAGAACTTTTGTTGTCGTACTGCCTATATCTGCTACAAGTAAATGTTCGATTTTATCCTCCGGTATTGATTCCGGATCAAATTAAACTTTATTCTGTTTATTTTCGAACATTTAAAGATAAACGGCCCTATCAGCAAGATGAAAACACAATTTTTCGGGATAAACAATTGCGAAACTATTTTTTATGTTTAATATGTAAATACCTTTCAAAGTAATGTTAGACCTGATTTAATGTTTATGCAAGCGATATTTGTGAGAGAATGATCTTTTAAGTCACAAAATCCATAAAATTCTCTCTGTTTATCTGTGTGAATTCTGAATCCGGATAATTCTCTGCCCACGCTTTTGGAGCCTTAATATTTTTAGGACTGAATTTGAATTCATATCCGTATAGTTTTCCGTCTCTTTCCTCAACGAAATCGATTTCCTGCATATCGTAGGTGCGCCAAAAGTAATTATTACTGTAAATATTATGATACTGCTGCTTTTTCAGCCTTTCCGAGAACAGATAGTTTTCCCATAAAGCGCCTGTATCTTTTCTAAGCTTTAAGGTATTATATGTATTTCCGATCGAGTTGAGAACTCCGTTGTCCAGAAAATAATATCTCGCAGTTTTAGAAACTTCCTTTCTCAGATTTCTGGAAAATCCTCTGACTTTTTTTATCACGAAGGTCTTTTCAAGCAGGTCAAGATATTTTTCGACGGTCTGTTTTGCCAGATCAAGAGAGTTGCTAAGCTCGTTCAAAGACACTTCTTTGCCTATCTGAAATGAAAGAAGGACAAGCAGATCCATGATCTTGGATGAATTTCTGATATTTTCCAGCTGCATGATATCCTTATAAAGATAGGAATCTCTTAACTCGGTCAACAGTCGTTTTTTCTCATCGGTATTGCCGGCATTTAGAACTTCGGGATAAGTTCCGTATATCAGCATTTCTTCAAGTCTTTGATAGATTGCCATCCCGCCAATGTTTTCGCTGAGTTCGATTGCTGAAACAGGATATAGTTTCAAGCTTATTTTTCTTCCGGTAAGAGGTTCGCCAAGTTTATTGGAAAGGTCAAAGGAAGAGGAACCGCTTGCTATGACCTTAATATCTTTTATTTGATCAACGAGGAGCTTTAATCCCATCCCGACATCCGGTATCATCTGAGCTTCATCTATTACAACCTGATCATATCCTCCAAAGAAATTCTTCATTGTATTCACGCTCTGAGACCGGAATATTTGCTTTAGATCGCTATCCTCTCCTGTTCCAAAATAATATTTTCCTGAATAGCTTTCGAGATATTTCTCTATCAGAGTAGTTTTACCGACTCTGCGTGGACCATAAATGACGGTTACTTTACCATTTTTTAAATACTTATCGAAGTCTTTTTCATAATATCTGATGAAATGCATAATTGCCTCCTTTATCATAAAATTAACAAATTTATGTAAATTTGGCAAGTATATTTTCCGATTTTATGTTAATTCGGCAAGTTTGTTTTAAATGTCTATATTTATAAGTAACGCACAAACAAAATTACCGTTTTCTCCAGTAAGTACTAATTTTTCATACTTTCCGGAGAAAGTCAAAAAACATTCAAAGATCTTCAATCTTTTTTCTTGACATCTGCATTTTTTATGTGTAAATTTGGTTAGTAAATGCTTACTTACATAAAAAGAGGCGGGAAATGGCCGAACTGACAGAAAGACAAAAAGAGATAATTGAAAAAGCAATTAAGATCATAGCCAACGACGGAATTCAGAACCTCACGATAAAAAACCTGTCTAAAGCGATTGGTGTGACGGAAGCTGCTTTATATCGCCATTATGAAAGTAAGCATTCGATAATGATCGCGATACTCGATCTTTTTGAGGAGTTCTCTAGAACGGCAAAAACAGGATCCGGTCTGAAAGGTATTGAGTCGTTTCTTATGGAAAGGTATGACAAATTCATCAAAAACCCTGAACTGACAAAAGTAATGTTCTCTGAAGCCATATTCATTAATGATAAAGAACTTTCCAAGAGGATGAGGCTGATTATTCACGGACACAGAAAAGAACTTGAACTGCTGATTGATGAGGCAAAATCAGATAATGATATTTCGAACTCAATTGAGACTATATCGCTTTTCAGGATGATAATCGGGTCAATGAGGCTGCTAGTTATTCAATGGTGCTTCAACAATTACGAATTTGACCTGAAAAAAGAAGGAAAGATACTCTGGAATAACATTAATAATTTAATTAAAACGAGGTAATATAATGAAAAGACAGATAATTAAAATTGATGCAGATAAATGTGATGGATGCGGGAATTGTATCCCTGACTGTCCAGAAGGAGCTTTGCAGCTGATAGACGGTAAGGCCAGGTTAATATCTGATTTATTCTGCGACGGACTCGGTGCGTGTATCGGAAACTGCCCGCAGGGAGCAATATCTACAGAGGAGAGAGAGGCTGAGGAGTACGATGAAGCATTGGTAATGGAAAACATCATAAAAGCCGGAACGAACACGATAAAAGCTCATCTTAAACATTTGAACGATCACGGTCTCGACAAATATGTGAATCAGGCTATTCAGATACTTACCGCGAAAGGAATAGAAATACCTGAATTCAGAGAAAAGGCCGGTTCATGCGCTACAGGTCACTGCCCCGGATCAAATTCAAAAACGATCGAAAGAAATGAAACGCATTCTCAGACAAATTTCGGGACATTAAGATCGGAACTGCGGGACTGGCCTGTTCAGATGCATCTGGTAAACCCGAATGATCCTAGCTTTGACAATGCAGATCTTCTCATCTGCGCAGACTGCGTACCCTTCGCATTCGCAAATTTTCATGAAAAATATGTTAAAGGAAGAAGGGTTGTCATGCTATGTCCTAAACTGGATCAGGGGATTGAAAGATATATCGCAAAATTATCGAATATCTTTCAGAACAAAAACATCAAATCTGTCACGGTGGTCAGAATGGAAGTTCCGTGCTGCGGAGGGATCGAGATAATTGTTCAAAAAGCGCTTGAAATGGCAGGCGTGAGCAAAATGATAAAACTGACCGTCATCGGAATAGACGGCGAAATTCAATAAAATTGCGTTATATTACTAACTGGAGAAATAAAATGATTAGAAAAATATTAGACTTCAAAAATGAAGTGAAATATCAGGAGGGATCGATCGTAAGCAAGATAATTACGATGTCACCTGCCGGAAATGTAACTCTCTTCGCATTCGCGAAAGATCAGAAACTCAGCGAACATTCAGCACCGTACGAAGCTATGGTACAGGTGCTAGAAGGTAATTGCCTTATAACTATCTCAGGAGATAAATTCGAACTCACTGAAGGTCAGACGATAATCATGCCGAAAAACGAACCTCATGCTGTCTATGCAGCCGGTGATTTCAAAATGCTTTTAACAATGATAAAATAAAGGAACAACAAAATGCTTGAAAAAAAATATGACTATACGATCACGGATGAAAAGACTATCGAAAGAATAATCGACGACGAGAACATCAATTTAAATCACATGGTGCTGCCGAAAGACACGGCTCTTCCTATCCATGACTCGAATTCGAATGTTTATTTCATCATCGTCAGAGGTACAATGACCTTAAAACTCGGCGAGCAGGAAACACACAAATACGGAAAAGGCTTCGTCAATGTACCCTTCGGTGTGAGAATGACAGTCGAGAATAAAGACGATGAAATACTTGAGTTCTTTGTCGTTAAATCACCGAACCCGAAAAATTATAAATAAAAGGAGAATCAAATGGGAATGTTTTGCTATCAATGCCAGGAAGCAATAGGAAATAAAGGCTGCGCTTATGCTAAAGGAGCGTGCGGAAAGACCGCCGATGTAGCGAATCTGCAGGATCTTCTGCTTTATTCATTGAAGGGAATGATGATATTCAGGTCTAAAGCTCCTCTCGAAGTGAGAAAATGCTACGCTGATGTCTGCAACGAAATGGACAGATTTATACTTGAAAAGGTTTTCTCGACTATCACGAACGCTAATTTCGACAGAGCTTACTTTGTAAAAGCAATAAAAGAAACGATCGAAATGAGAGAGATGGGTAAACAGAAGACGGCAGAGATGAATATGCCTGCGGGAAAATTTGATACTCATGACGCCGCAACTTTTACAGTATCGACTGAAGCGGAAATGGAAGCAAAAGCGCTTTCAGTCGGCGTGCTCAGAACTGCAGATGAAGATATCCGTTCATTGAGAGAACTCATCACTCTCGGCGTCAAAGGAATGGCCGCCTACGCAGATCACGCTTTGCGTCTGGGTAAGGAAGTGAAAGAGATCGTGATGTTCATGGAGAAAGCTCTTCTTGCAACGATCGATGATTCTTTGAGCGTGAATGATCTTATCGCGCTTGTTATGGAAACCGGAAAATACTCGGTTGATGCAATGGCTGCATTGGATGAAGCCAATACGACCGCATACGGTAATCCCGAAATTACTGAAGTAAATATCGGCGTGAGAAATAATCCTGCGATTTTAATATCCGGTCACGATCTGAAAGATATGGAACAGCTTCTTAAACAGACCGAAGGAACGGGAGTTGATGTTTATACTCACAGCGAAATGCTTCCTGCTAACTATTATCCCGCATTTAAGAAATATAATCACTTCGTTGGAAATTACGGTAATGCATGGTGGAAACAGGATGTCGAATTCGAATCGTTCAACGGAGCGATCATCCTGACGACGAACTGCCTTGTCCCGCCGAAAGAATCATATAAAAACAGAGTTTTTACTACCAACGTGGTCGGCTTTGACGGCGTTAAGCATATACCGGATCCTCAGCCGGGTATGCCTAAAGATTTTTCGGAAGTGATCAGATTGGCAAAGACCCTGCCTTCTCCGACTGAGATCGAGACCGGGAAGATAGTAGGCGGATTCGCGCATGCTCAAGTTTTCGCGCTTGCCGATAAAGTTGTCGAAGCTGTTAAATCAGGCGCGATTAAAAGATTCGTAGTTATGGGCGGATGCGACGGCAGACACAAAGAAAGGAATTATTTTACTCAGGTCGCTGAAGAACTTCCAAAAGACACTATTATTCTCACAGCAGGATGCGCGAAATACAGGTATAATAAGCTTCAGCTCGGAGATATCGGAGGAATTCCGAGAGTTCTCGACGCGGGACAGTGCAACGATTCATACTCGCTCGCAGTAATAGCGCTCAAACTCAAAGAGATTTTCGGAGTTAAAGACATCAACGAACTGCCGATTTCATTCGATATCGCATGGTATGAGCAGAAAGCAGTAACCGTTCTTCTCGCTTTGTTATTCCTCGGAGTAAAAGGTATCAGGCTCGGACCTACTCTTCCAGCCTTCCTCTCCCCTAATGTTGTGAAAGTTCTTGTTGAGAATTTCAACATCAAGCCCATCGGTGAAGTTAAAGCCGATGTCGAGGCCATGATGGCCGGCAGGTAAAAAAATTAAGCCCCGAAATTTCGGGGCTTTTTTCATTCAACCAATTCCGTGCTGCCGTCTTTTCTTAGATGCATCTTAGGCAAAGAGTACTTTGAATGTCTGACCGAAAAATCATTAGGATCCCAGATCCATTCACCCGGTTTACTGTCCCGAAGCCCGTTCTTGATCACTCTTCCCATATCCTGAGGAAAATCCCCCATTTCGATCCATTCGTTTAGAAATGACATTTTTATAGACTGCATTTCAGAGATTATCTTCTGCTTCTCTACTCTATTAAGGATAGTCTGATTATTTATGCGCGGATTAACAGGATTCATATCAGGAAATTCGGAATGGCTGACTTTTCCTGTCGATTTGTCGAATATCCATGATCCTCTTACCGGATCAGGTATCCTGTCTATATAATCCGGCACAAGGTCTTCAAGATTCCCCGGATAAGTTATAGTAAAGTCTTTAATATTCATATTCCCGTAAAGATCAACAGCTACCTGAAGTGCGTTCAGGCCCGCCTGGATCGAGCCGGCGTCAGTTCCCGAGATCGTAGATTCTTCAATAAATACATCTTTTTTAACTTCAGCAACAGCGGAACTGAGTATCTTTCCTTCTTCGATATCGATTATTCTTAGATTGATATCGAAATACATGCCTATTTCAGTAACCGTTCCACATAAAATTGCATCAGCCGCGATCATTTTTCCGGCTTCTTTGGCATTTTCGGCATCTATCAACCCTGTCATGTTCAGGCTAAGCTCCTGAAGGACTTTGTCGATCATGCTTCTTTCGGCAAGATTTATACTTTTATCTTCTGCAAGCCTTCCATAAAGATATTCCGTAACAGTTCTTCCAATACTTGCCTTTTTTGAGGCAGGAGATACATCTTCAAATGTTATGATCGCAAGCGTTCTTGTACTGTCTTTTTGAACTTCTTCACTAATGCTTCTCAAAATATCTGACAGATACTCATCGAGAATAAGCTGATCCACAGGCTTCGCTTTTACAGACTGGATAGTCTGATCTTGATCCTGCTGGTTTTTAACAGGTTCCGGATTTGAGCAGCTTATTAAAAAAATACATGTCAACAGAAAATAAATTATTTTATTCATCTCAAATCCTTATAAGCTAATTATATGAACAGATTCACATTTGCGTCTTCAGCCGCATCGAGATAAGCCGCTACTCCTGCATAACTGATACCGTCGATGAGCTCTTTTTCAGTGATCCCCATAAGATCCATACTCATCCTGCAGGCTATAATATTTACTCCGGACTTAACTGCAGCCTGGATCTGATCTTCAAGTAAAGGAACGTTGTGTTTGTTCATTAACGATTTGATCATCACGGGTCCTGCTCCGAGCATATTCATCCTTGAAAGACCGAGTTTTTTCGCTCCTCTCGGCATCATAAAAGCGAACATTGTGCTGATAAAGTCTTTTTTAATGTTCTGTTTTTCACTTTTTCTTAAAATATTTAATCCCCAGAAAGTAAAGAACATTGTCACTTTCCTTCCCATCGCAGCAGCACCGTTCGCGATTATGAATGAGGCTATCGCTTTATCCAGATCACCCGAAAACACCACTATGGTTTTATCGGTTCCTGCAGCTTTTACGCCGCTTAATGAAGTAATGGACGCTATCTGATTCTCAGCTGATCCTTTCATGATCCTTGCGGTCACGATCCTGTTCTCCGTCTTGACATCGAGAAGCGAATTATTAGTCCTTTTACACCACGACGCAATATCCGTTTTAAATCCCGGATCGGATGCTGTTACAACTACTACATCGCCGTTCTTCATGTTCTCCATTTTCTTAAAGACGGCCTGTATCGGCCCGGGGCACGATAATCCGCAGGCATCGAGTTTTATGATCTGTCCGTTATTTATCTCAGCTGTTACGTTAGTCATTTTCTTCTCGTCTCCTGAATTATCTGATAAAGGTTCTGACGGCACATATTTCCAGTTCGCCGCCCTGTATATTGTCAGTCCTCCGTTCAGGTTCCAGATATTCTTAAATCCGTTTCCTGCAAGAATACGGTATGCGTAATATCCTCTCAGTCCCACTGCGCAGAAAACAATTATATTCCTATTCCTGTCCAGTTCTGCAAGCCTGCTTCTGATCTCGCCGACAGGTATCAGCTTTGCTCCATCTATCGAGCCGGTATCGAATTCAACCTGCTCTCTGACATCGATAAAAAGCGGATCCTCGATCTCTTTAACCCTGTCCCATGTGATCATTCTGACTTTACCGCTTATTATGTTCTCTGCAATGTATCCTGCCATGTTGACCGGATCTTTCGCTGATGAAAAAGGCGGCGCGTATGTCAGTTCCAGTTCAGTAAGATCACCAACAGTGCAGCCTTTTCTGATGCAGGCTGCAATAACATCTATCCTTTTATCAACACCTTCGTATCCTACAGCCTGCGCGCCGAGTATTTTTCCGTCTATCAGCCTGTAAATAAGCTTTATCGTCATCGGCATTGCGCCGGGGTAATAGGAAGCGTGGGATTTGGGATGGAGTACCGCGACATCATAATCTGTTCCGGGCTTCATGCCTTTAACTGCCGCACTTTTTTCGTTCATTCCCGTTGAAGCGACGACAATATCCAGTATCTTTGCGATCGAAGTTCCCTGTGTAGCTTCGTAAGCTGAAGCTATGCCGCAGATGTTGTCCGCCGCTATTCGTCCCTGTTTGTTCGCAGGTCCCGCAAGAGGTATCATTGCAGGTTCGCCTGTGATAAAATCAGCTATTTCGACCGCGTCTCCGGCGGCATAAACGTCATTCAGCGAAGTTCTCATGCTATTATCAACGATTATCCCGCCTCTTTTATTCAGCTTTATACCTGAACTTGCAAGAAAATCAGTCTGAGGTTTTACTCCCGGGCTCATTATTACAAGATCTGTCGTAAGAACAGCACCGTCCGTAAGAGCGACCTTCGTACCCGCTTCCGTATATTCGATTTTCTGAACGCCGTTTTTTAAATATAGCGCTACGCCTTTATCAGCGAGCTCTTTATGTATACTTTGAGCAATTTCAAAGTCAACCGAATTCATAACCTGATCACGCATTTCCACTAGAGAAACTGCAATATTCCTGTGAATAAGGTTTTCCACCATCTCCAGGCCGATGAATCCTCCGCCTATTACCACTGCTGACTTCGGAGACTTCTCATCAATGTATTTTTTTATCCTGTCAGTATCCGGCACCGTCCATAAAGTGAAAACAGATTCCGCTTCAGCGCCTGCGAAAGGCAGTTTTGCAGGTACGGATCCGGGACACAGAATAAGACTGTCGTAAGATTCTGAGTACGCTTCACCGGTTTTCAGATTCATCACCTGAACGGATTTGTTCTTCCCGTCAACCGAAATAACTTCATTATTAACTCTTACATCTATGTTGAAACCGCTTTTAAACGATTCGGGAGTATTTAAGAGAAGATTGTCTCTTTCAGTTATTACTTCCCCTATGTAGTAAGGAAGCCCGCAGTTGGCGTAAGATATATATTCACCTTTTTCAAAAATAATGATCTCTGCTTTCTCATCAAGTCGTCTCAGGCGAGCCCCCGCAGAAGCTCCTCCGGCTACTCCGCCCACAATCAGCACTTTCATTTCGGCTCCGGTTATATAATATTATAAATTTTAGCGGAGAGATAGGGATTCGAACCCTAGGTACCCCGTAAAGGATACAACGGTTTTCGAGACCGCCCCGATCGGCCGCTCTGGCATCTCTCCGGCATTTAAAAAACGGAATGTAAAATAAACTAAAATTACGTGATAATCAATTCGATTTTTCAAAAACAACTTTCCTGATGTTCATTCCAGAACAAGCTGCATTTCTACCTCGTCGCGGACTTGTATCCCGTTCTTTCCGTACAAAGGTATCTCCGGTTTGATCTTTCTTGATTCGGTGACGGCGTCTGGCCTGATATTCGTGATCCTGAAATTTCGCTTCTGATAGAATCCGATGGCGTGGATGTTGTCGTTCGTTGTAACAAGAAAAATTTTATTCCTGCCGGCATCTTTCGTTATTTCAATAACCTTATTCAAAAGCATCGTGCCTATACCCTTTGCGGGTGCGAGGCTGTTTAACGTCACTATCTCAACAACTTCTTCACGAATAATATAGGTTATAAGACCGAGTGTTTTCCCTTTCAGTTTGGCTATAAATCCCTCTACTTCGTACGACTTAATGAACCTGCCGTTCTCAACAATAAAATCAGCTCCCCATTCGCTTTTGAAAACGCTTTTGATCTCATTAAGAGTGGGTCTTGTGATCTCTACCATCATTTGATCCGTTAATTTTCTGAAATTTAATTATCCGGTTTAATTTAATCAAGCTTTTATAATCATAATTTTTAATGTATATTTCCGGTCTAACATTAGGGGTTTGATTATGTCGAAACTGATCTTTACCTGCAGCAAAGGATACGAAAATAATCTGGAGAACGAGCTTGTGAGGAACGGTTTTTTATCCCGTTCGGTATTTCAGGGATGCATATATGCAAAATCAGCAGAGAAAGCAGGAAAAGCGGCTGAAGATCTTTGCTTTCCTCATTTCTGTATGATCGATCCGGTGCTTATCGAAGGAGCATCAGTCAATACGATCAGCCGCGAAATAGCTGAGAAATTCTTCAATATTAATAAAACAAGAAAGATCGAATCGGAATGGCCTTTTCTGATACTTCCGAATCAGTCGATCACAGGAATAGGCAAAAGGGAATCAGCCGTTGAAGAACAGACAGGAGAATATCTTAGAAGGATCGCAGGAAAAATATTCAGGCTCGCGGTGCACAGACTGCCTGAAGAACAGGGCATAAACAGAGGAATGATCCTCTATTTTGAAGATTTCGATAAAGTACATTTGTCTTCTGACTTTGTCTGGTACGGTCAGAAAAGAGTGTCTGACGACCCTGACGCGCCCTCAAGATCGTTTATGAAGGTCGAGGAAGCTTATCAGGCAATGGGATTACATCCGTCAAAAAATCAGACCGTATGTGATCTGGGCGCTGCTCCCGGCGGATGGAGCTACAGCGCTGCGAAAAAAGAAGCCGTCGTTACTGCGGTCGACAATGGTGAACTTAAGGCGGGTGCTAAGAATAATATCCGAATTGCCCGGCTGGCTGCAGATGCTTTCAGCTACATTCCGGACAGAACTTATGACTGGCTATTCTGCGACATGGTGGAACATCCGAATATGGTATTGAAGCTTCTCGAAAAATGGATCGATAAAAAGTGGTGCCGGTATTTTATAGTGAATCTTAAATTCGGCCGCGTGAATCCGGATGAACTTCTGGAAAAATTAACTTCAAACTCATCCTACGTTAAAAAACGCTGCCTGGATCTGAAAGTTAGGCATTTGTTCCACGACAGGGACGAGATCACATTAATGGGAAGGCTTGAGTGATTTTGCTTTTTAAAAAATATTGTGTATATTGCTTTTAAAAAAAAGGAGAATGAAATGGAACTGTATGATCTTGTAATACCTCTCGGTATCGCAGCTTACATACTTATCGTTCTCGCCATACTCACAGGTAAAAGGGTAATTAAACTGAAACCTGTTTATCACAGGTTGTTCGCATGGTCAGGGCTGTTCGTTATTACTATCCACGCAGCGATCGTAATTTATTATAATCTATAAAATCAGGAGGATCATTTATGAAAAAATTCACTGTTCTGCTTTTAGTTCTCGCAGTTGCAGCATCTCTTTATTCTCACCCTGCATCTAAGTTAAACGCCGTTTTCGATGCGGATAAATCAATCTTGACCGTTGATTTCGATCATAAAGTGGATGACAGAATGAAGCATTTCATTTTCGTTGTTAGCGTGGAACTGAACGGTAAAGAGATCATCAATCAGAAACTTCATTCTCAGGATGATGCGACGAAGGGAAACCTTGTTTATAAGATCTCTGATGCGAAACCTGGCGATAAACTGACGGTAAAAGCGAGGTGCAATAAGGGCGGAATGTCCGATCTTGAGCTTACCGTTTCAAAAACCACGGCGGCAGTTCCCGAAAAAGCTGAAGTAAAAACGCCTCTAAAAGCTAAACCGGTCAAGACAGCTCCTGCGACAAGATAGTTATTTTATTTTTATCTAACAAAAAAAAGGAGCCGTATCAGGCTCCTTTTTTTGTTGTTAAAAATTGTGTTTAGTGGCTGTGTCCGCATCCGCAGTCGTGACCGTGGTCATCTCCGCAGCCGCAGTCGTCGTCACCGCATCCGCACTCTTCTTCATACGGGAAATTGATAGCTGCGTGAGCTGCAGCAAGTCTTGCGATAGGCACACGGTATGGTGAACAGCTGACTTCGTCAAGACCGATCATGTGGCAGAATTCTACCGAATCGGGATCTCCGCCGTGCTCTCCGCAAATTCCGATGTGTATGTCGGGATTAGTTTCTTTCGCGACAGATACGCAGTGATACATAAGGTTTCCAACACCGTCGCGGTCTATCGTCTGGAACGGGTCTTTTTCATATATTCCGAGATCGACGTATTTACCCAGGAAACTTCCTGCGTCATCCCTTGAGAAACCGCAGGTCATCTGTGTCAGATCGTTAGTTCCAAAGCTCATAAAATCGCATTCTCCCGCGAATTCGTGCGCTGTAAGAGCGGCTCTAGGAACCTCTATCATCGTTCCGACCTTATAGTCAACTTTACCTTTTGCGCCGAGTTCTACAGCAACCTGCTCGATTATTTCTTTTACGATCAGATATTCTTTTACTTTTCCTGTAAGAGGTACTTCGATCCATGGTTTTGACCCTTTTACATTCATAGCTGCTTTAAATATCGCTCTCGCCTGCATTCTTCCGATCTCGGGATAAACAACGGCCAGGCGGCATCCTCTGAAACCGAGCATCGGGTTGAATTCGTGAAGGCTGCTGATTGTCTGTTTAAGCTGTTCAACTGTAACGTTGATTTCTTTTGCAACGCCTATGATGTCTTCTTCTTCTTTTGGAAGGAATTCATGAAGCGGCGGATCGAGTAGCCTGATGATCATCGGCCTGCCTTCAAGAACTTTGAACATCTCTTCAAAATCCTTCTGCTGATAAGGTTCTATCTTAGCTAGAGCTTTTTCTCTGTCGGGAGTGTTTTTCGCTACGATCATCTCTCTTACGGCCTTGATCCTGGATGCTTCGAAGAACATGTGTTCGGTTCTGCAGAGTCCGATTCCTTCAGCGCCGAATTTTACAGCTACAGCCGTATCGTGCGGTGTGTCGGCATTCGTTTTTATTAAAAGTTCTCTGAATTCGTCAGCCCATTCCATTAAAGTCGCGAAATCGCCGGAGAGTTCAGGGTCGACCACAGGGATGGATCCTTCGTAAACCGTTCCTTCGCTTCCGTTCAGAGTGATAATCTCGCCTTCTTTGAATGTTTTATTTCCGAAAGTCAGGGTTTTAGCAGCTTCGTCGATCTTGGCTTCAGAACAGCCTGCGACGCAGCATTTTCCCATTCCTCTCGCTACAACAGCAGCGTGAGATGTCATTCCGCCTCTCGATGTCAGAATACCTTCTGAAGCGTTCATACCGATAAGGTCTTCCGGTGATGTTTCAGTACGGCAGAGAATAACTTTTTTGCCTTCTTCGTAAAGATCATGAGCTTCGTAAGCGTCAAAAACTATCTGTCCGACCGCGGCGCCGGGAGATGCCGGAAGGCCTTTTGCCAACGGTTTCATTCCTTTTACGATCTTCATATCGAGCTGAGGATGTAAAAGCTGGTCTAACTGGGCAGGTTTTACTCTGAGAATAGCGGTTTCTTTGTCGATCAGGCCTTCATTATGCATATCGACTGCCATTTTAACGGCCGCGGCCGCTGTTCTCTTTCCGTTCCTGGTCTGAAGCATCCATAGTTTGCCTTCCTCGATCGTGAACTCCATGTCCTGCATATCTTTGTAATGCTTTTCGAGATTGTTCCTGTATGATACGAGTTCTTCATAAACATGTTTATTCTGTTCATTCAATGTTTCGATGGGCTGGGGTGTTCTAATACCTGCTACAACGTCTTCTCCCTGAGCGTTCATAAGGTATTCGCCGTAGAATTTATTTTCTCCCGTGCTTGGGTTTCTTGTGAAGCAAACGCCGGTACCGCTTGTATTTCCTTTATTTCCGAAAACCATTACCTGAACGTTTACCGCTGTTCCGGCAAGGTTTTTCAGATCGTTGAGTTTTCTGTAAAGGATCGCCCTGTCGTTGTTCCATGAACGGAAAACAGCTTCGATCGACATCTGCAGCTGTTCATCCGGATTCTGCGGGAACTGGGTTCCTTTAGCTTTTTCTACTGCTTTTTTGTATCTTTCGATGACTTCCTGAAGATCTTCAGCCGTAAGGTCTGTATCGTATTTTGCTCCTTTAGCCTCTTTTACCGCATGAAGTTCTTTTTCGAACAGGTCCCCCGGAACGCCCATTACGACGTCGCCGAACATCTGGATGAATCTTCTGTATGAATCGTAACCGAACCTTGCGTTTCCGGTTTTATTGATTAGCCCTTTAACGGATAAATCGTTAAGTCCGAGGTTTAATATCGTGTCCATCATGCCGGGCATAGAAGCTGCAGCACCTGATCTTACTGAAAAAAGCAAAGGATCTGAGTTGTCACCGAGTTTCTTTCCCATTTTTTCTTCAACTTTTTTAAGATGAGATTTATACTCCTCAATGATCTCATTTGACATCTTATTTTTTCCGTCTTTGTAGTAATCCTGACAAGCTTCTGTCGAGATCGTAAACCCGGGCGGTACCGGTATTCCAAGTTTTGTCATCTCTGCCAGGTTCGCTCCCTTGCCGCCGAGAACTTCCTTCATCGAGGCATCGCCTTCGCTGAAGTCGTAAACGAATTTTTTACTCATTTTAATCCTCTTTTTTATCTTTCAATTTTTCAGATATTCTGATGTTTTTCTCTATTTTAATCGGCGGATCCTTAAAGAAAATCACGCGCTCCAAAATTACGTTTTTTCGTGATTATAGTCAATATGAATTTAAAAATATTTTTTTGAAAATAATTAATTTTTTTCTTGGAAATTTATATTTTATTTATTATATTGGGACATCCGTTACCACAGGCACGAACGGATAGTTTTCCGGTATAAAAAACCTAAAAAGGAAGGGTAAACGCATTATGATGTATGTAGGATACCGCTCCAACAAATCACTAAACGAATACCTCAAGGAGATCAGCAAAGAGAACCTTCTCACGGCTGAAGAAGAGGTAGAGCTTACCAAAACGATGCGTACGAAAGGCGCAAAAGCCCAGAGGGCTAAAGAAAGGATGATTAAATCCAACCTGAGATTCGTCGTTTCGGTAGCTAAGCAGTATAAAAATCAGGGACTGAGCTTCAACGACCTGATCAACGAAGGGAATCTCGGTCTGATCAAGGCCGCATCGAGATTCGACGAAACTAAAGGCTACAAATTCATTTCCTATGCCGTATGGTGGATCAGACAGTCGATCCTTCAGGCGCTTGCGGAGCAGTCAAGGGTGGTAAGACTTCCGTCGAACAAAATATCCGTTCTCAACAAGATCCATAAAACGAGATCTGCTTTACAGAACAAATTCGAACGTGAACCGACCATGGAAGAGATCGCCGGTATAATGGAGACATCAGAAGACGAGATCTACAATACTCTAAAGATCTCCGGTCAGCATCTTTCGATCGATTCGCCGATCAAGGACGGAGAGGACAACAGGCTTATCGACGTTCTGAAAAGCGACCAGTCGCCTCAACCGGATTCCGAGATCACCGACTTTTCTTTAAGCGTTGAGATCGAAAGGGCATTAGCGACTCTCTCCACCAGAGAGAAAGAAGTCATAACAATGTATTTCGGTATCGACAGATACGAGCCTCTGACGCTCGAGGAGATCGGACAGGAGCTGAGTCTGACAAGAGAAAGGATCAGACAGATCAAAGAGAAAGCTCTTCAGAGATTAAGACACAAGTCTCGTTCTAAAACGCTCAAAATGTATCTCGACAGATAAATTTAAGACCGGCTTTTGAGCCGGTTTTTTTATTTTTTAGAACAGTCCTGTCTTTTAGAAAAAGAAAAGCTCTTACTTTCTTTATCTGCCGGCACGGTATCGCTTAAAGTTGATTAGATTATTAATGCATGGAGAGGTTTTCTTTTGATAAATACAGGACTGTTCATTTATATTGACTTCAATCCTGTTAATTCTTAAATTTCCGCCGGTCCTTCAAAGGATCGCTCCGAGTTCTGTTGCCTAAAGATCAAATCAACGGCCCGGAACCGACGGGTTGAACCCGAAAGAGTTCAGCCTCCCGCGTTTGGAAAGGAGTATATAATTAAAATAAAGAATACCTGTTCCATTCGCATATTGTTAAACCAAAACTTAATGTGAAGGAGAAACAAATGAAAAAAATGATGCTACTGATCCTCGGACTTGCAATGATCATGTCCGTTTCAGCTCAGGAAAAAACCGAACCGGTAAAACTGACCTTGTCTACAACTACAAGCACATATGAGACAGGTCTTCTCGATTATATGCTGGCTCCGTTCGAAAAAGAGAACAACTGCAAAGTTCACTGCCTGTCTCTCGGAACAGGAAAAGCCATTCAGGTGGCAAAAGACGGGAACGCGGACATAATCCTTGTTCACGCCAGGGCGGACGAAGACAAATTCGTGGCTGAAGGATGGGGCGTCAACCGTCAGGACGTAATGTATAATGATTTTGTGATAATGGGACCTAAAGAAGACCCTGCAAAGATTAAAGGTGTGAAATCGGCTACAGAAGCGCTGAAGCTTATTGCGGACGCAAAGCAGCCTTTCGTTTCAAGAGGCGATGATTCAGGTACGCACAAAAAAGAAAAAGCGTTCTGGAAAAAACTGGCCATAACTCCGGTAAGCGCGAAAGATTCGTGGTATATGGAAGCTGGTCAGGGTATGGCTGCTACTCTTAAGATAGCGGATGAAAAAAGCGGATACGTTCTTGTTGACAGGGCGACCTATAATTTTCAGAAAGACAAAACAAGACTTGTACTGCTTATGGACGGCGATGACGATCTTTTAAATCCTTACGGTATAATAGCTGTAAATCCCGAAAAATTTCCGCACGTTAAATATGACCTCGCAATGAAAATGATAGAGTTCTTCACTTCAGAAAGAGGCCAGAAGATGATAGCCGACTATAAAAAAGACGGCGCACAGCTTTATTTCCCGAACTTTAAAAATCCGAGAGTGTGCAAATAAGTAATTGGACTACATTCTTGAAGGAATATCGGAAGCTTTCAGGCTGATCTTATCGAGCGACTCGGAATTCTGGAACATAGTCTGGCTTTCGGTTAAACTGAGCATTATTTCGACGCTGCTGGCATCTGTTATCGGAGTGCCGGCGGCGTTTTTTCTTGTCATCAAAAAATTCAGGGGAAGAGAATTTCTTATAACCGTCTCGAACACCCTAATGTCTATCCCCACTGTTGTAGTCGGGCTTCTCTTCTATTCGATACTTTCGAGAAGAGGTCCGGCCGGTGACCTGGCTCTTCTTTTCACTCAGACCGCGGTCGTTATAGGTCAGACGTTTTTGATACTGCCGGTTGTTGTTTCGCTTACTGTGTCAACTATTAGATCATTAGATAAAAGCGTCAGTGAAACATCCGTTTCTCTAGGAGCTAATAAAACACAGCAGCTTCTGATGTTCTTTTCCGAAGCCAGATTCGGCGTCGCGGCCTGTCTGATAACGGCATTTTCAAGAGTATTTGCGGAAGTCGGCGTTTCGATGATGCTCGGCGGGAATATCCGCAACTATACAAGAACGATAACCACAGCAATAGCGCTGGAAACGAGCAAAGGCGAATTCGGTCTGAGCATAGCGCTTGGAATAGTTCTTCTGGCCGTAGCTTTTACGATAAATTTCTTTTTCCTCAAATTCACAAAATTATACAGGACTGTTGACTGATGTTCAGGCTTGAGAACGCACAAATATCATTCAGCGGTTTCAGCCTTAACTCGGGCCTGCTTGAATTTGAGAAAGGCAGAATTTACTGCCTGACCGGACCAAACGGTTCAGGCAAATCAACCCTCTTAAAGATAATTGGTCTTCAGCTTCAGCCGGACAGCGGATCGGTCTCTATTGAAGGCAGAGCTGTTGATTATGGTAAAAGCGAAGAGCTTCTCAAAAACCGCAGGAATATCAGCTATATGCTTCAGGACAGCAGACTGTTCTATGCATCGGTTTTTGATAATGCGGCATACGGGCTGAAAATACGCGGGCTTGGAGCGGCAGAAATAAAAGAGAAGGTCAACAAGATCCTCAAAATGCTTGAGATCGGACATCTTGCTTCAAGAAGCCTCAAAGGCCTTTCCGGAGGTGAAGCGCAGAGAGTGCGCCTTGCCCGCAATCTTGTCATAGACGCTCCCGTCTATATACTCGACGAACCTTCAGCCGGACTCGACACAAGAGGGCGCGAACTTCTCGCAGAAATCCTTTCTTCTTATAACAAAGAAAAAGGTGCGACGATAATCTTCACATCCCATCACAAAGAGGAAGCTTACAGGCTTTCTCCCGAGATCATATCCGTCATAGACGGAAAAGTATCGCCCATCCCCCGAGAAAATGTCTTTACAGGATCAGCGGAAAAAACCGGCGAGAAACTCTACAGGTTCCGTAACGAAAATATCAGCAGCATTTATTTTTCATCCGATCATGCTATCAAAGATAAAGTTAGCATAGCTATCGATCCCGAAGAGGTCATCCTCTCCCTCACAAATGTTCATACTTCGGCCAGAAACTGCCTGCCCGGAACTGTAAAAAACATTAAGGAAATCCCCTCTGCGCTTCAGCTGACCGTAACTGCCGGCGAAGATTTTACCGTGCTCATAACAAAGAACTCGCTAGAGGAAATGAGCCTGAAGGAAAACAGCCCCGTTTATATGCTCTTCAAAGCCACTGCTGTAAAAGTGATAAATTAGTTCGATCACCGAATATTATTTAACCCTTTATGTAAGCATAATACCCATTCTAGGCATACATACTGTTTCGTCTAAAAATTCATCAGCAATTGAATTATTCTTTATCTTATCCTGTTATACTTCACATTAAGCTTTTTACCTTTTATCGCAGGTTTGGAAGTCATGCCTTCGAAATTCCCGTCTTTATCCGTTCTGATTAAAAGCATACCGGAGTTTTCCTGAAGCTCAGCTGTATCAGTACCGCATAATACAGACGATCCGTCCTCAGCGACAAAAAGATTGGTAAGCATCCCCGTGCGATATATGTGAACTGCATTGACCGTGAGCGATGAACTGAATTCCTTCATTATAGCGACACCATAAATGTCATAGCCGGCTGCATATAAAGAACCGCCTGCAAGCATCATATTTGAAAATTCGTAAGCATCTTCAGAGTACTGATATATAACAGAACCGTCATAGTTGAATTTTCTTATTAAATAATCCGAATCGCAGATATAAATACCTGTTGCATCTGCGAAAATATTGTCCGCATAATCTATATTTATGCTGCCGAATGTTTTATCTCTTAACACCTGTCCCTCGGCATCAAGGCTTACAATGTGCGGAAGAATATCGTACCTGCCGTACATCACTATCAGATTATTAAGATGGTCGAAATTGAAACATACCCAATCAGCATCTGCCGGCGTATATGTATAAACAACATTCCCGTCGGTATCGGTTTTTACGATCGAGTTCTCTCCTTCATAATCACAATCCAGATAAATGTAACCGTCCGGACCTTCTGCGGCTTTCGCTATCCACGAATCGTAAGTACCGTATTTCTTACTCCAGATTACATTTCCGTTCATGTCAAGTTTAATTAAAAGCATATTGCCTTCTGAAGACCACATGTCTGGAACTTCGCCTCCCGCAATATAGATATAATCGCCGCTCTTAAATGCTTCGTTCGCGTAAGAGATTTTAAAGTTCTGCCCCAGCATTTTATTCCAGATAACTTCGCCCGTTAAATCAGTATAAACAATCGAGATTTTCGCATATTCCATTGCGGAATCCCAGCTCGGTCCCGCTGTGATGATACTTTTATCAGGCAGCATCGTGACGTCGTTGGCCCATTCAGGCCCCGATCCGTAATTATAAGTGTTCATCCATGTAATATCATCAACACCTACATACACTCTTTTAGTATTAGACCAACCCGTAATCTTTCCGGTCGTGTTTTTTGCTTTGAGCCTGAAATAATACGAATCTTTAGCAAGAACGCCGCAATCAGCAGAATCAGCAGAAACCGTATCTTCACAGAGAATCGAAGTAAATTCATTATCACCTGAAAGCTGAAACGTATATTCGACAGCATTTTGTATCCCTTCCCAGTCTATCACAAGGTTTTCTGATTCCGTATATATATAATTGAGAGCCGGTTTAATATAAACAGGAGATATAACAGCTGTTTCGTCAACTTCGAACGACACGACACCGCTCTGGCTCTGATCTCCGTCTTTTTCCGTAGCTACAGCTAATATGGTATGTGTTTCACCGTCTTTATAGAATACCGGATTAAAATCCCAGCTTTCAATACCCTTCTCGATCCTTGTAATTTCCTGTCCGTCGATCATTATATGTACGTAACTAAGGTCATCGTCATTTAAAATACTGAGGTTGATCTGAGTATCACCTGCCAGAATACTACCTTCAGCAGGACTGACGATCTCGATCTCTGTAAGCGAATTTGGCTCAGTATTATTATCTTTTTCGCAAGCTGTTACAAGAAACAAAACATAAATCACAAATACAGTTTTTACTAAAGCTGAAAATTTCATTTACTTCTCCATTTTTCTATTTAGACTTTGTAGAATCTTTTATCATTTCAATATAAAAATAGTTATCATGACCAGAATTAATCATCAAAGGATAGGATATGTAGATTCTTGTCAAAGTGTCCCACTGATTCCTGTTTAAAGTGTCACAGTTTCCACCTCCTGAACCCGTTAAAATTTAACCATTCTTTTTCTTCGCTGCAACCTTTTTATTCTTTCTCATAGATTCCCCTGTAATAT
>JAKQBN010000016.1 GCA_029559475.1 bacterium | reverse complement strand
CAACTTATCGGGATTAACAGCAAGCAGCTGACTCCTTTAGAGGTTTGTTCGTAAACAGGGACCTAGAAAACATGAGGCTGTCTTGCTATTACAAATTTAATTAAAAACTTAACGAAATTTAAACAAAAAATAAGTAGGAGTCTTTTATGGAAAAGATTAAATCAAAAATAGTATTCATTTCCGGAGCCGGCAGCGGGATCGGTAAAGCCTGTGCTGAAAAGTTCGCTGAAAACGGTGCTAAGCTGATCCTCTGTTCGAGGAACATAGATAAACTGATCAAAGTCGCAGGAGAGATTAATAAGAAATACGATACTGATATACTGACATATCAGCTTGATGTCAGAGACAGACAGAAAGTAAAAACGGTTATTGATGAACTTCCCAAAAGCTGGCGTAAGATAGACATTCTTGTAAATAATGCGGGTGGAGCATTGGGCATGGATAAATTTCAGGCCGGAAGTATTGACGACTGGGACGAAATGATAGATTCGAATGTTAAGGGATTGTTATATCTTTCAAGGAATATTGTGCCTTTGATGATAGAGAATAATAAGGGTCATGTGATAAATATGGGTTCAATTGCAGGTACTGCGGCATATCCCAATGGGGCGGTTTACTGCGGGGTTAAAGCAGCGGTGAAGCTGATAAGCGATGGACTCAGGATGGATACGGTCGATACTCCGATCAGAGTAACTAATATCCAGCCGGGCATGGTAGAAACTAATTTCAGCGTTGTGAGGTTTCACGGTGATAAGGAGAGGGCAAATAAGGTATATCAGGGATTAAAGGCTCTAAGAGCAGAAGATATCGCGGACATCGTTTATTTTTCTGCAAGCCTGCCTGTGCATGTTCAGATCTGCGAGGTGACCGTAACACCGGCATCTCAGGCATCAGCTACGGTAGTTCACAGGCAATAAATTTTATTCCTCTGAATCTTCCTGTTTTTTTTCGGTATTCCTATTCTTCTCAGGGATAAGCGAAGACCTGTTTATTAATAGAAGCGCACCGAGTGAGAGAAGCAGGAGAGGCAGAAGAACATCGTCTATCATAACTTCGATGTCTATGAAGAACTGAAGTGCCGCCCAGATCACGAAGAACATTCCGGATACGAAAGAACCTCTGGTAAATCCGCCGGAAGCCAGTATCGAAGCGCCTATGAATAAAAGGATCGCTGTCCAGATGTAATCGAACCTGAAGATATCCAAAACCGATAAAAACCATGCGAGACCGATAAGTATGAGTATCCCGGGAAAAATGAATTTTCTGAAAGTTCTCATGATCCGTTCCTTGATTTTATTTAAAGATCAGTTATTTGCATACTTTCTACAGCTCTGTGAACTATCTGCATATAGTCAAGCTTAGCTTCCTCTTTTTCCAAGTTGATTATTTTTGATCTTGTGTTCGGATTCGGCGGAAGGAAAAGCGTGCAGCAGTCGTCATACGGCAGCGTGGAAATATCGAAAGTGCCTATCCTGCGGGCTATCTCTATCGTTTCCTCTTTATCAAAGCATATCAGCGGCCTTATTACAGGGAGTTCCGCTATAGAATTTATCGCATGAAGGTTTTCCAGAGTCTGGCTCGAAACCTGTCCCAGATTTTCTCCGGTCACCAGCGCTTTGAACTCGTATTTTCTCGCTATTTCATTGACAATTCTCATCATCATACGCCTGCCGAGCACGACGAAATACTGCGGATCAGTATGTTTTTTGAACATCAGCTGAGTTTCTGTGAAATCTACCGTAAAGATCCTAATGTGCGTCTGATAATTCAATAGCTTTCTGGCAAGTTCGAACACTTTATCTTTGGCTTTTTGGGAAGTATGAGGCGGCGAGTGAAAATATATGCAGTTGAGGTAGCATCCGCGCTTCTGGGCAAGATAGCCTGCGACCGGCGAATCGATCCCTCCCGAAAGCAGAAGTCCTGCTTTTCCGGAACTTCCGACAGGCAGACCGCGAAGACAGTTATATTTTTTTGAATAAACTATCGAAAATTCCTGAAGTATCTCGACATATATCGTCATGTCAGGTCCGACGAGCTTTACCTTCAATTCAGGAAAAGCATCGAGAACATCGCCTCCGAGCTCGCTGGCGAATTCAAGCGAGTTCATTTCGACATTTTTAAAAGGTCTTTTAACATCGATCTTGAATGTCTTAATGTTTTCAGTTCGGGTGATAATTCCCGCCTGCCTGATGCATTCTTCAGAAATGTTTTTATAATCCAAACCGGCAACCGTTCCCGGGCTTACGCTTGAAATCCCGAATACCCGCGTGCTGAGTTTATGTGCGATCGCATCTTTTTCCACATCATCTTCAACTTCAGCTTCGAGCAGAAATCTTCCAAAAAGCTTTAATTTCTTTACTTTATGTTCCCTTAAAACCGAATTGCAGTTCTTAATAACAAGATCTTCGAAAAATCTTTTATTTTTATGCTTCAGCATCAGTTCGCCGTATTTTAAAAGGTAAATGACTTTCATTATGCCTGCTTTCTGTCTTT
Source organism: bacterium (assembly GCA_029559475.1). Lineage (GTDB taxonomy): Bacteria > UBA4055 > UBA4055 > UBA4055 > UBA4055 > UBA12480. The sequence continues at coordinate 28,759 of JAKQBN010000016.1, read as the reverse complement.
AATATACAATATAATACTGAAAATGAGGATCGCACAGTTAAATAAAATAATAAAAGCTGCGAAAAATCTGCCGTAAACCGTAAAGACCGTCTTAGAATTATTAATTGGGAATTCAACGACTTTATACAAACTTCCTGCGTGATCGAAAAGGATCTTCTGTTCTCCCGAAGGAAGAAAAACCGAGTTTTCAGCTTTGTTTGCCAGTCTGACAATGCTTCTTCTGTTCTCGATCGCCCTGAATACATTGAATCTGCTGTGCTGGTAGATCTGCTTAGAGCCTTCATACCAGGCGTCATTCGATACATTGACTATGAACTCTGAGCCGTTTCTAACGATCATAGCGTTATAATACGGAAAAAGCCCTTCGTAGCATATGTTGGAATTGAATTTATGTCCGTTAGTCATTTTGAAAGGTTCATAATTCGTTCCTTTATCAAAATTCGCCTGACCTAAAGATATTTCTTCTAAAAATGTCAGATACTGCGACAGAGGGAACCTTTCGCCGAAAGGTACCAGTTTTCTCTTATCGTATCTTCTGATATTATTATTCTGATCAAAAAAGAAAACGCTGTTGTATTTGTCGAAAGAATCGGTTTCGGGGAAATAATCGTATCCGAGAGAGCCTATGCAGAGATCGACCTGCTTATCTGCGCTATAAATTACAAGATCGCGCACGGATCCGGGATTATTCTCTAAATATTTGGGAAAATTGCTTTCTCCCCAGATTATCAGGTCGGGGTTTTCGTTCAATGACTGGTCGCTTAGCTTGAACTGACCGCTGACGATCCGTTCGAAATTCTCCGATTTCCATTTCTCTTCGATCTCAAGCGAGGGATGTATCATTGCAGCTTTAATCTTAGGGGCAGAAACTTCAAGTTCTTTAATCTTCTCCGATCTTATCTGGCCGAAAAGCACAAGAACCACCATAATAAGAAGCGCGGCCTGTATTTTTACTGACGATTTGAAATAATCTTTCTCTGAAAATGCCTTCAATCCAAGATACTGAAGGACAGAAATAAAGATCATCACTATAGAAACTGAGATAACGCCAAAAAATTCCGCGAACTGGATAAAATTCGTTTTTCCCGTAAAAAGATGGGCGAGATAAGTCCACGGGAACGCGAATTCCTCCCACAGCATAAGATGCTCTATTCCTCCCCACAATAGGGGGATAGTCCAGACAGCTTTCTCTTTGAATATTTTAAATGAAGCTTTATACAGCAGCCCAAAAATAGCGTAGAAAGTCGCGTTCACAATAAAAAGGCCGAATCCCGAAACCACTTTAATCCAATTAGCATCAGCTCCCGCATTGTAAAATATCCAGTAGCAGGAAGCAACGGACATGGCCAGCCCGAAAAAGAATCCTGACATAGCGGCACGTTCCGGTTTTAAATACAGAGCGTGAATTAATGGCAGAAGCAAAAGCAGAACGGCGTAGGTACTTTCGAACGGCGGAAAGCATAGTCCGAGGATCAGTCCGGAGATGATCACGGAGATTAATATCTGCTTGTAATTTACCATTAATTTATTTATCCAGCACCCTGTTGCTTCTTTTAACCGCGCAGAATTCGCCGCACATCGAGCACACATCTTCGTCAATGGGTTGTGCTGATTCACGGTACCTTTTCGCTTTTTCGGGATCAATTGATAATTCAATCTGCTTTTTCCAGTCAAGATCATGACGGGCTTTGCTCATCTTGTTATCCCAGTCCATAGCTCCGGGAAGTCCGTTGGCAATATCTGCCGCATGCGCCGCTATCCTTGCTGCGATTATCCCTTCCTTCATATCGTCAAGATTAGGTAATCTTAAATGTTCTGCAGGCGTTACATAACATAAGAAGTTCGCGCCGTTGGCAGCGGCCAGCGTGCCGCCGATAGCTGAAGTGATATGATCATAACCGGGCGCGATGTCAGTCACAAGAGGGCCGAGAACATAGAAAGGCGCTCCATGGCAGAGTTTTTTCTGAAGCTGCATATTCGCGGCTATTTCATTCAAAGGAACATGGCCGGGGCCTTCGATCATTACCTGAACTTTTCTTTTCCATGCCTGTTTAGTAAGTTCTCCGAGCATGATGAGCTCCTGGATCTGAGGAGCATCAGTGCTGTCTTTTAAACATCCCGGTCTGAGACCGTCGCCGAGGCTTAAAGTCACATCAGATTCTTCGCAAAGATCGAGAAGTCTTTCGAAATGTTCGTAGAAAGGATTTTCGGCATTATTTTCTTCCATCCATTCCATTAATATTGATCCGCCGCGGGATACGACATGGGTGAGCCTGCGGTTGGTTTTTACGCGCTTGACAACTTCCTTCGTCAGTCCTGCATGGATAGTCAGAAAATCTATACCGTCGTCGATATGTCTTTTAGTGATCTCGAACCATTCGTCAACAGTAATATCTTTTATCGGCTTGTCTATATACTGCCTGACGGCATCATAGATCGGAACCGTTCCGAGCATAACCGGTGATGTTTCAACGAGCTTTTTTCTAAAAGCCTGAGTATCTCCGAATGTGCTCAAGTCCATGATCGCGTCGGTTTTGTATTCTAGGGCTTTATGTACCTTTTTCATTTCCATGTCGAGATTAAAGCAATCCTTTGATACTCCCAGATTTACATTCACTTTCGTTTTCAGACCTTTGCCGATACCGATGCCTTTGAGATTCTTATGATTTTTATTGGCAGGTATAACGATCTTGCCTTCGGACATGAATTTCAGCAGGTCGCTTTCAGATATCTTTTCCGAAGATAGCACATCCTTCATCTGATCTGTTATGATACCCTTACAGGCTGCGTCCATCTGTGTAGTGTAATTCATTTTCTATTCCGTAATTTTATTATATTTATCGATTACTTTATTTAATGCAGAAATTTTCGCCTTTATGTCATTTGCTTCGGTGATATCGGTGATTATAGCTATAGATGAAGTTCCTGTTCTCAAAACCTGGTCCAGATTATGTTCTTTGATCCCCCCGATAGCTACGAACGGGATCTTAATATTCTCAGCAGCATATTTCAGATAATTCAAGCCGACCGGTTCAGCGGCATCTTTTTTCGTACCTGTTTTAAAAACAGGACCTATTCCGATATAATCCGCGCCGTCCGATACTGCTTTTTCTCCCTGTTCAGGGGTTTCTGTCGAAACGCCTATCATCAGATCGGAGCTGAGCTGTCTTATGTCCGATACTAACAGATCGGTCTGCCCGCAGTGAATTCCGTCAGCATCAGAAAGCAAAGCGATATCAAGATAATCATTCACTATGAAAAATGCGCCTGCGTCAAGGGTCATTTTTCTGATCTCGCGGCACTCCTCAAGCATAACTTTTCTGGATTTTCTTTCTTCCTTTTCACGGTATTGTATCACTTTTATTCCGGCGGAGATCATTTCTTTAGCCACGAATAAATTCGATCTTCCTTTGGAAAATTCTTCAGCCGTTATACAGTAAATCCCTGTCGGCAAATTTTTAATGAGCTTAGAAAGAGCCTGTTTTTCAAGTTCATAGACCGAAAATCTGATTGATTCAATTAATTTGGATTTATCATTTTTGCCAGTAAGTTTAAGATTTTCTTCAACGCTTCTCAGCGCTTCTTCTATCCTTTTGAAATTCGCAGAAACAAACTCTTTTCGGGACGATCTTCTGTCAATATCTGACGATTGCGACAAAATAAGCCCGTTATCATTCAAAGATTCGCGGCTGGATATCATAAGACCGTCGAATTCTTTCAGAGCTTCTCGGACAAGATGCCTCAAGTTTCTCAGTTTCTCGTCCAATTGATTATCAGGCGAAGCGAACCTGAAAAAGTCCTCCAAAGTTCTCAATCCTTCAGAAATCCTGTTGACATTAGCGTCTATTATCCTGTAAACATTGTTCATTATTGACCTTTATAAATTATCGGATCTCTACTTTTATTCTTTTCCAGAAAGTTTCAGCGTCAAGATTGCTCATTGCATCTATAAGCCTGATACGGAATGTTCCTGTACCGCCATTTTCTCCAACCGTTTTTTCGTAAGCGATCTCTCCGCATATACCCATGGCCGCGACTGATGCCGCAACGGCATCTAATGTGTTTTCTGTATTCGCGCCACAATATGCCGCAATAAGAGCATTAAGCATGCATCCGGTTCCTGTAATGCGCGACATCATGGGATGACCGTTGCGAATTATATAAGCCTTATCGGAATCAGCAACAATGTCTATTGCTCCGGTAACGGCGATGACTGCGTTTTTCTGCCGGCTGATTTCTTTTACGAATCTGACAGCTTCATTGAGGTTCGCTTCCGTAACAGCATCGCTCACATCCGCGTCAACTCCTCTCGTTGTACCGGTTCCTTTTGATATGGTCTTGATCTCAGAAATGTTACCGCGGATGACAGTAAAATTAATCTCATTCATGAGTCTTAACGCTGTATCTGTTCTGAGTGCAGATGCTCCCGCACCGACCGGATCAAGGATCACCGGGTGTCCGAGCCTTACAGCTTCTTTTCCGGCTGCGAACATCGAATTTATAGTTCTTTCGTTAAGCGTGCCGATATTAAGAGCCAGCGCATTGCAAATAGCGGTTATTTCTTTAACTTCACCGATATCGTCTGCCATAATAGGCGCGGCTCCCGCTGCAAGAAGAATATTGGCGCAGTCGTTTACAGTCACATAATTTGTAACACAGTGCACAAGCGGGTGTTTCTTACTGACATTGTTAAAAATGTTCTCGAACATAATCTTTCTACTCCTTCGTTAATGGTTTATATTGATCACGAAGGACCGGCTGTCATGTATGCTGTAATTTTTGAAATATTGTTCATGCCTCTTTCCTCCGTCGGTATTATCCGCATCAGGTTCCAAGGGTCGGGATATTCCCTCTCAGCCGTAAAGGCACCCCCAGGGCCGAAGTCAAATATAAGAAAGATTTGCAGAAAAGAGTAATGATTTTTTAACATATTAATAACGAAAGTTTATTCTTTTATTCTTTACTTTAGACTTAAAATAAGTTAAAATACGATGTGAAATTTATTATTGGAAAGTTGTATCAATGAACAGAAGGAAAAAGACTTTTAAAAAAGTATTATACGATACCGGTATTTTTTTAGCGGATTCAGTTAAGCATAATTTCGTCACGAAGCTGATAATTTTCATATTATGCACTGTGTTATGGTTCTATATAAATCTTCAGAAGGATTTTGAAAATATTATAAATATTCCGATAACAGTATCAAATATTCAGAAAGGAAAAACGCTGCTCAATCCTATCCCCGCCACAGCAAGGGTGAAGATAAAATCAAAGGGGAAAGCTATTTTAATGTCAGATTTCAATAACGAAATATTTTTAGAGATCGACGCTACAGGTTTTTCCGATTCGGTAAATGTCAGGCTCAATACTGATCAGTTCGTCAAAACGGTCGACAGGGACATCGATCCGGTGAGTATATACCAGCCGCTTGAAGTAATCCTTCAGTTCGACAGATCATTAACAAAAAAAGTACCAGTAAAAGTGAATTCCGAAATCAGCCTTGCTCCAGGTTATATAAATTCCGGCGGTTTTATAACCGAACCTGATTCGGTCACAATTTCCGGACCGGAATCCAAGGTAAAAAAGATCGAAAGAATAGAATCAGAAAAAGACATAAAGAACGATCTTATAAAAGATTATTCAACAAAGATCAGACTGATACTTCCCGAGAGCGAAGTTATCAGATATTCCAGTACTAATGTATCTGTATTTCAGAAAATATCCAGAAAAGGGATCTCCGTATTCAAGACACCCGTCAGAATACTCAACAAGCCCGAAAAGATAAATCTTATAATCGATCCGGTAGCTGTTGATATAAGCGTGACCGGTCCGGTTGACGAATTGCAGAAGATCACTCCGGAAAGTTTCGGTGCGACAGTTGATTATAACGAACTGGATAAGACTGATTTTCAAATTCCGTTAAAGATCGAAACGAAGCTTGATCTTGAATGGAGTTCAAGTGCTGATAAAATAAAAGCTATAAGCTATTGATAACCGTCCAATGGAGGAAATATGAAAAAAGGTTTATTAATTCTGCTGTTCTCAGCTTTATTATTCTTTGTATTTGCTGAAAAAGCCACTCTGATCAAAGTTGAGGGAATGATAGACAACGGTGTTTCATTCTATATCGAAAGAGGAATCGAAACCGCTGTCGATAACAATTCCGACATGATCATTTTCGAAATAAACACGATGGGTGGCAGGGTTGATTCAGCAGCGAAGATAAAAGACGCCATTTTGAATTCTCCGATCCAAACTATAGCTTACGTTAATAAAAGAGCTATAAGTGCCGGTGCGCTGATCGCTTTGAGCTGCAAAAAGATCATAATGGCGGACGGCAGCTCTATGGGAGCAGCTACAGTTGTCGATCAGGAAGGGGAAAAACAGTCGGAGAAAGCCCAGTCATACTTCAGATCGGAAATAGCTTCAACCGCAGAAATTAACGGCAGGAACAAGGACATAGCCAGAGCCATGGTGGACGAAGATTTTTTCGTCCCCGGTCTTAACGAGAAAGGTAAGCTCGTCACGCTTACTTCAAACGAAGCTCTTCAGTATAATATGTGCGACACGGTAGTTCATACCGACGAACAGCTGTATTCTTATTTAGGTATATCATCATCTGATGTTTCCGGAATTACGATAAGCGCGGCCGAAAGGGTCGTCAGATTTTTAACTAATCCTATAATAGCATCCCTTCTTATGACCCTTGCCTTTCTCGGTCTTATTTTCGAGATCAAGACGGCAGGCTGGGGGGTCGGAGGAACGGTCGGGATCATCGCACTCGTTTTATTTTTTGGGTCTCATTATATAATCGATATGGCTGATTACATTGAACTTATAGTATTTCTGACGGGCCTGGTACTGCTCGGTATAGAGCTTGTCATCATTCCGGGATTTGGTGTAACGGGTATTCTCGGCATTCTTGCAATTCTTGCATCTTTCTTTATGACACTGATCGGCGATAATCCTACAGGGAACGATCTTATGAACGCAGGTGCCGCCATTAGCAGTTCGTTCATAATGTCGCTGATCGGAATATTCTTTATGGTGAAATATCTTCCGGGATCGAAGTTCCTTGATTTTATAATCATACGGAATCAAAGTGAAAAAGCCGCCGGAGTAAGTGATACTAAATTCTATAAAGATTTAGTCGGAAAAACAGGAAAAGTTACTGCGGATCTTAAGCTCACCGGAAAGATAGAGATCGAAGGCGAAGTTTATCAGGCAATATCAAAAACTGATATGATACCTGCTGGAGATACAGTAAGAGTAGAGAAAGTGGAGGGCAACAAGATTATAGTAGTTAAAAACGATAAATAAAGTTTAATTAAAATAAGGAGTATAAAATGCCTACAGCCGCACTAATAATCATTATCGGGATCGTAGCTCTAATTCTGTTCTCGATATTCATTTCGTTCGTACCTATTCCGTTATGGATCAACGCGCTTTTCGCAGGAGTTCACGTATCGCTCGGTTCCCTTGTCGGAATGAGGCTGAGAAAAGTTCCGCCTTTCGTAATAGTCAATGCGCTGATAACAGCCACTAAAGCAGGAATCCCTCTGACAACGAACGATCTTGAGACTCATTACCTATCGGGAGGAAATGTTTTGAGGGTAGTGACTGCTCTTATCGCTGCTGACAAGGCGGGCATAGAACTGAATTTTACTATGGCCTGCGGAATTGACCTTGCCGGAAGAAACATCCTTGAGGCTATTCAGACTTCCGTAAATCCAAGAGTGATCGACGCTCCAACAACGGGTAAGATCGGAGCCGTAGCGAAAGACGGTATTCAGCTATGGGCAAAAGCAAGGGTAACTGTAAGAACGAATATTAAAACTCTCGTCGGAGGTGCGACAGAAGAGACCATAATCGCAAGGGTCGGCGAGGGTATCGTATCTGCTATAGGTTCATCTGCGACTTACAAAGTCGTTCTTGAAAATCCTGATTTTATATCTAAAAAAGTGCTTGAAAAAGGACTTGATTCAGGTACCGCTTTCGAAATTCTTTCAATTGATATCGCCGATGTGGATGTCGGAAAGAACGTAGGCGCTGAACTTCAGGCCGATCAGGCGTCATCAGACCTTAAAGTAGCTCAGGCAAAAGCCGAAACAAGAAGGGCAATGGCCGTTGCCGAAGAGCAGGAAATGAAGGCAAGAGTTGTAGAGATGAGATCAAAAGTTGTCGAAGCTGAAGCAGAAGTTCCAAAAGCTATGGCTCAGGCTTTTAGAGATGGAAATCTGGGGATCATGGATTATTACAAAATGAAAAATATCCAGGCAGATACTTCAATGAGAGAAAATATTACAGGACCTGGAGAGAATAATTAAAATATGATTTAGAACGGGCAGATAAATCTGCCCGTTCGTTTGATTTTTTAAAAGGGAGGATATTTATATGGAAAATATAGTAATTTTTATAATTATAATAATAATTTCTTCGATAATTTCGAAGAATAAGAAAAAGCAGGCCTCCCAGCAGCAGCCACAAGTATTCAAAGATCAGAATAAAAGAATGCCTACAAATGAAACATCTCCACAGCTCGGAGAATTACTAAGGCAACTTAAAGGTCTTAATACCAATACTGCCGGATCGAAAACATTTTCTGATATGAAGAACCGCGCAGAACAGGTTAAACCTGCCGGAGATGATGAATATTCAAAAAAAGAAAATTATGAAGAAGTGCATTCTTATGAGGAACCGGAAAAAGAAACTTATTCATATGAAACAGAAGATAGAAGTTACGACAAAGAAGATAAAAGCTATGATGTTTCCGGTAAGACATACGATACGGCCGCAAGTTCTTACGATAATGTTAGCGGATTTGTAAAGAATCTGGACAACAACAGCGCTTATATGAATTCCGTTAGAAGAGAACAGCTACCAAATGTTGCTCCTATAAATAAGCATCATACTAAGGTCAGCCTTTTAGATTCAAAAATCAAACTAAGAAGCGCGATTATTACTTCAGAAATATTGAAAAGGAAATATACTTAAGAATTTCACCCGTACCGGCAGGTAAAGAAGGTAACGACTTTTCTTTTATACGAATATCGGAACTCGTTCTAGAATCTGGTGATCCGTCCGTTGATGATTTTTGAGGCTTTGAAATAGAGCTCAGGACGCTTGAATTCTTTTTTTGAACAGTCAATATATGAGACTTCGATCTCTGCGGGATCATTAAAGACATCAATCATTAGAAATCCGGGAGAACTCCAGAGCCTTTCTCTTGTTATTGAACCGGTATTTACTGCGAGCGGTCCCGAGTCACCATTCTCGGAAAAAATATTAAAAACATGAGTAGTGGATGAAAGAACAAGATCTGCTTTTTCATCGACTATTTTTTTTTGTTCAGAATCCAGCTTATCCAGCCAGTAACCTAGCCGAGAATGAGCTCCGATGGTTATGATGTCGTTATCTTTCTTATCTATTTTTTTAAGAATTTCTACCATATATTCTTTAGAACTTTCTTTAAACGCGATAGAATCAATATTAGGCTGATCGGGATAATGCAGCGAAATGAAATGAACATTAAATCCTTTTTCACTGATTACAGCGTGATATTCAACTCCGTTCTTAGCGAATTTAACATTATCTCTGCTTTTTAAATCGGTCAGGCTGAATAGTTCTTTCCCAGATCCCCAGTCAGCCTGATTTTTGCCGTAATTCCCGTTTTCATTATCTGCGATAGTCGGATAAAAATTACTGTTCCACCATTTATTATTTTTAAGAAAATCAATAAAACTATTCTTCGTCTTAGCCTGAACATGATCACCTGTTCCGATCACAAACCTGCAGTTGTTTGATTCTATCCATTCTGCCATTCTATTAAATTCTATTTGCTCAGTTCCTTCTCCATGATTATCAGAAAATACAGCAAATGAAAAAACAGGTTCTTTAGAATAACAGCTCAGAGTAGTGAGGATAATTATTAAGTAATAAATTTTTGACATTGGTTTTTCCCGTAAGTTTAGCTAAATTTAACACTTTAAACAGTAAAATTCAAATAAGGTTTAAAAATGGATAAAAATAAGTTCGTAGAAAACATAAAAATTCTAAGAGAAGAATATAAGAAATGGAATGCGCCTATAGTCACTTTGATATCAGTTCAGACAAAAGACCCCTACAAAGTTCTAATCAGCACATTATTATCTCTACGTACAAAAGATGATGTGACAGCCAAAGCATCATACAGGCTGTTCGAGAAAGCTGATACTCCCGAAAGGATGATAAAACTTTCAGAGGATGAAATTCAGAAACTGATATTTCCGGTCGGATTTTATAAAACCAAGGCTAAAACTATAATCGAAACATCTCAAATTCTAATTGATAAATACGATTCAAAAGTGCCTGATTCATTAGATGTACTTTTAGATTTCAAGGGAGTCGGGAGAAAGACCGCAAATCTTGTCCTCTCACTCGGATACGGGCAGGATACGATCTGTGTTGACACGCATGTTCACAGAATATCGAACCGCTGGGGTGCAGTATCAACAAAAACACCAGAAGAAACTGAATTCGCGCTGATGGAAAAGATACCGAAAAAGTACTGGAGCGAAATAAACGATCTCATGGTCGCTTTCGGGCAGACCATCTGCAGACCGATCGGGCCAAAGTGCGGTGAATGCAAAGTCAAAGATTGTCCGGCAAGGAAAAAGTAAATAATATTGACTATTTTACAGTTTGGGGTTAAATTTAAAACCTGTTTTGTATGTAAAAAATTAAAATAGAAGGAGCAACAAAATGGCAGAAAAGAAAAAAAGCGACCTCGAAAAACTCGGAGAAAAGCTTCTGTTCAAGAAAAAGAATGCTTGGGAAGATATTCCGAAAAAAGAATTTGACGAGATCATGACGTTGTCGGAAGATTATAAAAGCTTTCTGAACAACAGCAAGACCGAAAGAGAAGCTATGGTTACAGTTGAAAAACTTTCGAAGAAATTCGGTTTCGTTGATATAAAGAAAGCTAAAAAGACCGACAGAAAACTTTTCATAAACTATGACGGAGTTTGCGGTGCAATGCTTGTTATTAAAGATCCAAAATCACTGAAAGACGGACTTCTGATAAACGGCGCTCACATTGATGTTCCGAGGCTCGATCTTAAACAGATCCCGCTTTATGAATCTGAAGATATGGCTTACATGAAAACGCATTATTACGGCGGAATAAAAAAGTACCAGTGGGTAACCAGACCCTTAGCTCTTCACGGAGTGATAGTTACCGAGAACGGAAAAGCGATAAATGTCTCTATCGGCGAAAAGCCGGGTGATTTTGTATTCACCATCAATGACATTCTTCCTCACTTGGCTCAGGATCAGTATCAGAAAACACCTTCAAAAATAATCGAAGGCGAACAGCTGAATATTCTCGTAGGCTCGATACCTTATAAATTCAAAACCGGAAAAGACGCTATCAAACTTGCGATACTTGACTATCTGAACAAAGAATACGGTATCAAAGAGGAAGATTTTGTATCTGCTGAACTTCAGCTTGTGCCTCAGGGCGAAGCGAAAGATATTGGTTTTGACAGAAGCTTCGTCGGAGCTCACGGTCAGGATGACAGGATCTGCGCATATCTGGGTATGAAAGCGATAATCGACATGAAAGATAGCGAATTTAAGAAAAATATCATGATGGTCTTCTTTGACAAAGAAGAGATCGGTTCTGCAGGTAACGCAGGCGCTGATTCAAATATAGTCGAAAGAATGGTCAACGATGTTCTCCAGCTTTACGGACTGGGAGATTATAACACACTTATCAAAGCGCTTGAAAATTCAAAACTGTTATCATCAGATGTCAACGCGGGTATAGATCCCGAATGGAAAAGCGTGAACGAACCTATGAACGCTGCAAAAATGGGATACGGAGTGTGCGTAACAAAATTTACGGGATCAGGCGGAAAAAGCGGATCAAACGAAGCTCACGCCGAATTCGTGGCAGACCTCAGAAAAGCGCTTAACAAAGACAAAGTCCTGTGGCAATCTTCAGAACTCGGAAAAGTTGATCAGGGCGGAGGCGGAACTATAGCAAAATATCTCGCAAAATACGGAATGGATGTAGTTGACTGCGGAACGGCACTATTGTCAATGCACTCTCCTTTTGAAGTAGCTTCAAAAGCGGATATTTACCACACATACAAAGCTTACAAAGCTTTCTACAAATATCTATAAAATTTACAGGCTGAATAAAAAGGGCGTTCATTTACGCCCTTTTTTATGTTTATGAAAAAAGAGAATGTCAGAATAATATTATGCAGGATCTGGTCGCCGGGAAATGTAGGCTCCATTCTCCGCGCAATGAAGAATTTCGGATTCACCGATATCGTATCTGTAAATCAGATGAATTTCTCGGAAGAAGAAATTTTGACTATGTGCGCGGGTGCTAAAGATCACATTAAGTATCTCAGGTACAGCGATGATTTGAAAAAAGAGGTGAAAGATCTGAGCGTAGTTTATGCTTTCACTGCGAGAAAGCGGAGGTTTTATAAATCGGTCAGTCCTGAAGAGATGGTCGATGAAATATCAGAACTTCCGGAAAATACAAAGATAGGCATCATGTTCGGCAACGAGACTAACGGCCTGGTCAACGAAGAGACCGACTTTGCAGATAAGTTGGTAGTCATCCCGACGGAAAAAGAGTATTCCTCGCTCAATATCGCAAGCGCGGTCATGCTGGCGCTTTATGAAATTTCAAAGAGGCGGACATCAGATCAGGAACAGAAAGAAGACCTGATCGATGTTGCAGGGAAAGAAGAATTATTTTCAATAATCGAAAAAGTAATCCAGACAAAACTCATGGAAAAATCCGACAATAAAAATCAGATCAGGGAAAACGTCCGTCATATTTTCCGCAGGATGAAATTAAACAAAAAAGAAGCAGGTTTCGTTCGAAGCATTTTCGAAATAATCGACAGGAAAATAAAACTGTAAAATTTCTTGACAAACAAGGTCTCCGGAATTATATTTGGTATCCTGCAAAAATGCAGTACCGGGGGTATAGCTCAGTCGGTTAGAGCAGCAGACTCATAATCTGTTGGTCCGGGGTTCAAGTCCCTGTACCCCCACAACAAATTTGGCGCCATGCTGCGCCATTTTTTGTAATTCGGAGACAAAATGAGAGTAGTCGAAGTTCTAAATATTCTCGACAAAAAGATAATCCCGCAGGTTAAGTGGAAGAACGATCCATCCGGGCTGCTTATCGGTGACAAGAATGCAGAAGTAAAAGCTATTCTTACCGCGCTTAATCCGACTCTCGAAGTGGCCAAAGAAGCCAAAGCCAAAAAATGCAATCTGATAGTTTCGCATCATCCTTTGTTCAAAAAGCCTGTTAGTGAGCTTGTCGAAGGTGAATATTATTCAGATATGATCAGGTTTCTGATAAAGAATGAAATTTCACTTATTTCATGCCATACAAATTATGACTTGTTGAGTGACGGTGTCAGTTATCTGCTTGCCGAAGCTTTAGGTCTGAAGAATATAAAACCTCTTATCCCGATAAAAGCTGTAAAAGATATTGAAGTCAATGAGCTGTATAAGTTAGTTGTTTATTGTCCGGCAGGCTCTGAAGAAAAGATCAAATCAGCCGTTGATTATGCCGGTGGAGCTGTAATAGGTAATTACGATCATTGCTATTTCTCAGCTTCAGGCGAAGGTGATTTCCGGCCGGGAGAGGGTGCAGATCCTTTCATCGGGAAAAAGGGCAAGATCGAAAAGGTTAAAGAAATAAGAATAGAGACCGTAGCGAGCGCGTGGAATAAAGATAAAATCGTCAGCGCTATAAAATCCGTTCACCATTACGAAGAACCGGTTATAGATGTTTATCCGCTTGACAATAATTCAGACAGATTCGGACTGGGAGCGATCGGCGAACTAAAGAAAAAACTGAGTCTGAAAGAATTCTGTTATCTTGTTTCTGAAAAACTTGGGACTGACACTCTCAGAATAGCTGTAAAAGACAGTAAAGTCAAGATCGGTAAAGTAGCTGTATGCGGAGGAAGCGGAGCAACTTCATGGAAATTCGCTTATAAAGCGGGTGCGGATGTTTTCCTTACTTCCGAGTTCAGCCATCATTTATATCAGGAAGCATCATATTATATCAATGTGATCGATGCTACTCACCATTCAACAGAACAGTTCGCAAAAGAAGGATTATATAAATATTTAAGAAGATCGATCGGAAGAAACTTTCGGATAGAGACGTCAAAAACAGATACTGATGTCGTAAAAAGTCTGAAAGAGTTAAAATAGACAGGAGAGGAAATGCAGAACAAATCATTGGAAAAAATGCAGGAAAAAATAAAAAAGCTAATTGAACTGCAGAATATAGACAGCAAACTGACATCAATCGAGAAGTCAAAAGGAAATCTGCCATATATAGTTAATGAGCTGAAACAGGAGATCGAAAGCATAAATGCTGATGTTTCAGAACTTGAAAAAAACAAAGATGATCTCGAGAACGCTCTGAAAGAAGCAAAAACAACTATAGAGTCTTCAAGAATAATGCTCGAAAAATATAAAGTTCAGAGAAATATGGTAACGAACAATAAGGAATACGAAGCACTTATCAAAGAAATAGAATTCAGAGAAAGCCTTGTAATAGAAGAAGAGCTAAAAACGAGAGAACTCGCCGATAATATTCAGAAAAACAATTCAGAGCTTGAAGTCAAAGTTAAAATTTCATCTGAAAAATCTATGATGCTGAAAGAAAAACAAACCCAACTGGAAGAAAAACTGGCCGAAACGTACGAAGAACAGAAGTCTCTTGAAGAAAAAAGAAAGAATTTAGTTGCGAAAACCGATAAACATTTATATAATCTATATGTGAGAATATACGGCTCTAAGGGACAGATAGCTGTTGTTCCTGCGAACGAAGGTCATTGCGGCGGTTGTTTTACTGTGCTTCCGTCACAAAAGCTTTCAGAGCTGAAAAGAGCCGAAAGTATAGTACAGTGTGATGCGTGCAGCAGGATATTGTACTATGAAGTAAAAGATGCTGATTGAAATAAGTCGGTCGAATGGTCGCGTTCCGAATTATATCGGAATGAGGAAAGTCCGAACGCCATAGAGCGGGATGCCTGCTAACGGCAGGGGGCAGCGATGTCACGGAAAGTGCAACAGAAAGTAGACCGCTTCCGAAAGGTAGTAAGGGTGAAAAGGTGCGGTAAGAGCGCACCGCCGGATGCCGTAAGGCAGCCGGGCTAGGTAAACCCCATCCGGCGCAAGACCAAATAAATCTTCCGTTTCGGGCTGCTCGTCCGAGTGCGAAAGTACCGGAAGAAGGGTAGGTTGCGTTAGATAAATGACCATTATAACAGAATTCGGCTTACAGACCGGCTTAGTAATTTAAATAGAAAGGATAAATGAAGAAGACAGTTTTTTTATTATTTATGCTAACGTTCGCGGTACTTTTCTGCAAAGTTCCTTTCGGCACTCTCTATATCGAGATCGAAAAGATCAGATATGAGGGTGATGCAGAGCTTATTAAGAACGCCGAAGAAAATTCTGATATGCTCAGAAAATATAAATCCGTACAGAAGATATGGGTTAACGTTACTGAGAATTCATATCTTATGATAGAAGAACCCCAGAAAGGCAACGATCAGGTGACCAAGAACGGGAAACTTAAATATAAAGACAAACATTATACGCTTGATTACGATATGAAATTCGCATGGGACGGAACCGATATCGAATCCGAAAGGATATATGACAATTACACGACGGACGTTCCAAACTATATCTTTTTGAACGGAAAACTTGCTAAGAAAGTTAAAATAACTACGGGCGACGGCGAAAAGAGAATGGCTCACATATACGCTTACAGGATACTCGATCCGGCAGATGAGGATCAAACTAACTCATATATAAAAGAGATTGAAAGCAGCGATATGCCTCAGGAGGATAAAGACAGAGAAATACAGGCCGCTCAGGATGCTCTCGACAACAAGGCAGTAAAATATCTAGAATGGATCTGGGTGGATGACAACAAGAATGAACTTCAGATGTTCTTGAGAAAACACGAGATCGCCGGAACAGTTAAGATCGAGCAGAATGTTATTAAGCTTGTTGTCGACAAGGATTTTGACAACAGTATATTTGAAAAAACCTTAAAAGAGTTTAAAGTTAAGATCGTAAAAGGTTAAAAACGGTTAAAATGATTTTTTTAATTTTAAATATAAAACAGGCAAGAAGTGGAAAAAAAATGGGAATATCCGAATGAGTTAGATCCTCTATTAATTGAAAACCTGAAGGTCCAGACCGGACTGCCGGAAACTGTAATCAGACTTTTGGCGGCACGGAATTTAGTAACAAAAGAAGAAATAGAGCTGTTTTTAAATCCTGAAAAAGCAAGTTATTATGAACCTTTCCTGCTTAAAGACATGGATAAAGCGGTTTCAAGAATCACAGATGCAGTTGTTAACCGCGAAAAAATTGAAATATGGGGTGATTACGATGTGGACGGGATCACTTCAACGTCGATGCTCTATCTGTTCTTCCTTAAATGGCTGGGTCTGAAAGTTGAATATGTAATACCCAACAGAGAATCAGACGGTTACGGATTAAGCAAAGCAGGCATAAAAGATGCCTTTGAAAACGGCGTATCATTAATTATCACGGTCGACTGCGGGATCACATCAGTAAACGAGGTCGACTACGCTAACTCCGTCGGCGTGGATGTAATTATAACAGACCATCACGAGCCGGATAAAGAACTCCCGGCAGCTTATGCGATCATTGATCCCAAACGGTCTGATTGTACCTATCCTTATAAACATCTCGCAGGCGTAGGAGTGGCGTTCAAGCTCATTCAGGGAATTCTTATCAAGAATGAAATGTCTCCAAAGATAATATCCGAATTCATCGACATAGCGACAATAGGCACTGCAGCAGATATCGTTCCTCTGATCGGCGAGAATAGGAAAATAGTTGCAGAAGGTCTCAAGCATCTTGAAAATTGCAAGAACGTCGGTATTTCCGCCTTGCTGAAGAAGCTGAATTTTTATCAGAAAAAAATAAGAGTTAGCAATATTTTGTTCGGGATCGCTCCAAGGCTCAATGCTGTCGGAAGGATGGGTGATGCCAACAGGGCTGTCAAGCTTCTTCTCAGCAACGATCCTGCAGAAGCTTCAGGAATAGTAGAGGAGCTTGAAACAGAAAATAAAAGAAGAAGAGAATTCGATACAGACACTCTGGTCGAAGCTATCAGGATCATCGAAGATCAGGATCATTTCGATCCTGTAAAAGACAAGGCGATCGTCGTCGCCAACGAGAACTGGCATGTGGGTGTTATCGGTATTGTAGCTTCGAGACTTGTCGAGAAATATTACAGACCGAGTGTTGTTATATCGATAAATAATGGAGTAGGTAAAGGGTCCTGCAGAAGCATTCCGGGCGTGAACATATACGATGTTCTTACAGAGTGTTATAAGCTCGAACTTCTAGAGCAGGAGAATTTCGGCGGGCATGATTATGCGGCCGGATTCGAGATAGAAAGCGGGAAAATACCTGCTTTTAAGGCAAAATTCAATGAAATTATTACTAAAAACATTCCGATAAAGGATTTCGATCAGCTTTTAAAGATCGATCTGAAAATCGGATTCGAAGACATAGATCAGAATCTTATAAGCATTCTGAATATGTTCGAACCTTTCGGAACGTCCAACGAGCAGCCTGTTTTTGCTTCGGATAATGTTGAGGTTGAAGGCGAGATCAAAATAGTCGGAAATAAAGCCGACTGCAATTACAGGAAACAGAAAGTAAAAGAGAATCACCTGAAGCTGAAACTGAAGCAGAACAGCAGAATATTCGACGCAATAGGGTTTAATATGGCGGATAAATACGACCGCATAAACGACATCAGAACCAATCTTAAAATCGCCTATTATATTGAAGAAAATGTATGGAACGGCAGTTCGTATATTCAGCTTAAACTGCAGGATATAGTAATCTGACGGATGAAAATTCATATACTAACTGACGGCGAATTTACAGGATACGATAGCGTCAGGCTTTCTGTTAACTGTTATCTTATCAGCTATGCTGATCAGAACATCCTTATTGATACAGGCATCGGTAACAATTCTTTTTTCGATACGGATAAATATAGTGTTAAGTATCCCAGAAAGCTGTTAACCTCAATTAAAGATCACGGTCTTGGTCCTGAAAATATCACTAAAATAATTTATACTCATCTGCATTTCGATCATTCGAACGGAAGTTTTGACTCTGACGGAAAATGCATATTTAAAAATGCAAAACATCTGATACAGGAAACTGAATGGATGAGATTTCTTAATTGCGATAGTGATATCAGAAAAAATCTTTTTTTAAATCTTTATGAATCAGGGAATATGGAACTTATACACGGTTCAGCTTGTATTGACGGTAAAATAAAACTCATTCTCTGTGGCGGACACACGGAAGGATTCCAGTATGCCAAAGTGAATATTAACGGACAGGAGCACATATTCGCCGGAGATATCATTCCGACCGTGTGGCATATAAATAACGGAAATTCTCCCGGAATAGATCACGATATTGAAAAAACATTCGAGATCAAACGCGAAATTCTTGAAAGCTGCATCAGTAATAAGTCGCTGCTTTATTTTCAGCATTCATCAATGACCAGATCCTCGAGAATAGTCAGATACGGCGAAAGATTCAAAACAATAAAAATATAACATTTTATTTAATAATATACTTGTAATTAAAAACAATTATATATAAATTATTAATCAGTATATACGTGCGGGGAGTAGAGCGATGCATGCGGAGATGCCTGTTGTGTTCAGAATAACGTTAAATTCATTTTACGGCAGATCGTATTCTCTTATCCTTAGGGAACACAAACTTCTATACAGCTCAACAAGACCGGTAACTCAGATAATAAGGGACCCTTCGGAAGAGGACTGGAGAAAATTCTGGAAGAAGACCGTAAACCGCAAGATATGGCTTTGGAGCACTCAGTATGTGGATAAAACAAGCTCGGACGGATCTACATGGAGCGTAAATATCGAGGCAGGAAGGCTGACATTAAAGTCTTACGGATCAAATAATTATCCCGAGAATTTTCAACAATTCATAGCAGATGTAAGAGATCTGATCCCCGGGTTGGAATTCTCAATATGTTAAAATAATAGAAGTTTAAGGAGAGGCCGATGCGGAATCTTGTGCCTGAAAAAGTTATAAACAACCTGAAAGAAAATAAATATCAGGATAAGTACACGTGCTTCTCAATGTTCGTTGACATTTCCGGTTTTACAAAAACCACAGAAGCTTTAATGAAGCATGGCCAGGAAGGCGCTGAGATTTTGTCGGACATACTCAAATACCTGTTCGAAACAACTGTTAAAGCTGTTTATGACAGAGGTGGATATGTTACAAAATACGCAGGCGATGCTTTTACAGCTTTATTCGAGACCGGTAAGGATCTGGAGAAAACCGCTTTGAAAGTTCTTGACGCTGCGTTAATCACAAACAGATTCTTTGAAGATAATAAGATTTACACGTCAAAATTCGGTGACTTTGAATTCGGCGTGAAAGTAGGACTAGCATACGGCGAGTGCATTTGCGGAATCACTGGAAGTGTTACAGAGAAAACATACTATTTCAGCGGTAAAGCAGTCGATCTCTGTGCCATGGCTGAGCACAACGCGTCAAAAGGAGAAATCTGGCTTTCAGATTCGATATACCCTTTTATAAGAAAACATCTGCAGGAAACTAAAGAAGCCGAGCTTTACGGCCGGAAATTTTATAAAGCTGTCAGAACAGGAAAAATTTCATCTGATGCTAAAGAATACGAAGTACAGGGTTTTCAAAAGGAATTAATCTATACACTCACAGGAAAGCTTGAAGCTGAATTTCCTGTTGGCGAGTTCAGGGATATTATATCGATATTCATCTCGTTCGAAGGAGAAGGTATTTTAAATGATCTGATGAAAAAACTTTATGATCTGAAAGAAATATACGGAGCGTCTCATCCTGTTCTCGATTTCGGCGACAAGGGCGGCAACATTCTTCTTTTTGTCGGTGCGCCGATATCGTACGAGAATAATTCCTTCAGAGCTCTGATGCTTATATCAAAACTCATCGAATCATTTGGAAATAAATTAAGAGCCGGCCTTGCGAAAGGGATCGTTTACTGCGGATTCAACGGTTCTGAATTAAGAAATGAGTTCACCTGTCTCGGCAATACTGTGAACCAGAGCGCGAGATTCATGATGAAAGCTGAATGGGGGCAGGTATTAACCGACAGAGAACTTTCGACGAATGAAAATTTCTTTTTCAGCCATCTGGCCGACATCGAATATAAAGGCAGAGCCGGACTTATTCCAACACATATATTAAATGGGAGAGCAGAAGTTAAAGACGTATTTTTTAAAGGTGCTTATATTGGAAGGAAAAAAGAAAGAGAAAAGCTTAAAAAATTCTTAATGCCTTTGGAAAAAGGTAAAAACTGCGGAACGATCTATATAGACGGTGAAGCCGGAATCGGAAAGTCAAGGCTTACAAATCAAACACGACAGGATTTTTTAAGAGAATACGAAAAAGCGCATAAAAAAATAAACTGGTTCTATTTTTCCTGCGAGGAGATTATTAAAGCACCATATAATCCTTTCAGATATTTTTTTCAGAGATATTTCGACTTCGATGAGAATTCAAGAAAAGAGAACACCCGTAAGTTCTCGGTTAAATACGAAAAGATCTTAATCCACGTTTCAGATTCGGGTCTGAAAGAAGAACTATTGATATATAAGGGATATCTTTCATATTTTCTCGGACTTGAGGTTTCTGATCCGGATATTTTATCGGAAGAGCCGAACGAGAGACAGAATTCTATCGTGTTAAGTCTGATAAGTTTTTTTAAAACTTTCTGCGAATACTCTCCACTTGTTTTTGAAGTCGACAATGCTGTATTCATTGACAGCGACTCAGTAAAACTTTTCGAGAGGATAGCGGTTTCTCTGAAAAGAAAACCTTTCGCGATCCTGTTCAATTCAAGATACAGAGA
Organism: bacterium; assembly: GCA_029559475.1. Classification (GTDB taxonomy): domain Bacteria; phylum UBA4055; class UBA4055; order UBA4055; family UBA4055; genus UBA12480. The sequence goes on along the minus strand of JAKQBN010000016.1, from coordinate 7,755 downwards.
CAACGGATCCGCGATCGATCTAAACTTTAGAAAAGAAAGAAGGATCAGCCTGAAACCGCTGAATAAAGCGGAATTTAAGGATCTTGTAAAAAACAGACTGAAATTAAAAACAGTTCCTTCCGAAACATTAAAAGTTCTTGACGAAAAAAGCAGAAGGAACCCTCTATATCTAGAGCAGCTTGTTATTTATATTCAGGAAAACGGAGTACTCGATAAGAAAAACAAAATAAAGGATATATCGAATTTGCCGGCCGGAATTAATCAGATCATTCTGGCAAGGGTCGATAAATTAAAAACCGAACTTAAAGATATTCTAAAATCAGCATCCTGTATAGGCAATGAGGTGCCGATCGATCTTGTAAGCTATCTGTTCAGGGACAGGTATGCGAATATAGAAAAGAACCTGACAGAACTTGAGAATGAAGACATTCTCATACTTTTCTCAGAGATCAGCTATTTATTCAAATACGGCGTTATCAGGGACGTCGTTTACAACATGCAGCTTAAAAAGACAGTTAGAGAGATTCATGAAAGCATAGCTGAAGCGATTGAGGATATTCATGAGGCTTCGATAGAAAACTATTATCCGATCCTGGCGTATCATTACGAGAATGCCGAGAATATCAAAAAAGCACTGGATTATCATAAAAAAGCCGGTTATCAGGCAAAAGAGAATTATCTAAACGATCAAGCGCTGCATCATTTTGACAGGGCTGCAGAGCTGTTATCTAAAAAGAATGGCATATATGAATCCGAATGGGCAGATAAGTTTGAAATTCTTGATAAAAATAACGTAAGAGAATTCATAAAACTAAACATAGAGAGATTCTATTTCTATTTTGGATTTATACAAAATATTCAGATAAGCTCTCAGCTTGCTGATGTAACGTATGATTTATCTTCTAAAATGTCGGATGGAAATCTATTATCGGATTCTTTAATGAACCGGAGTCTGATCTTAGCCAATAAGGGTGATTTTGAAAAATCAAATTCTACACTAAAGCAGGCGATTATCGTTCAAAATGACTTAAGGTTATATTACCAGGCTGCGACATCTTATTTTACAATGGGGAAAAATAATACTATGGTTGGCAATATGGAAGAGTCTGTCAAATGTTTCCATACAGGTTTAGATCAAGCACAGTTAATTGAGAACGAAAAACTCAGAAAAAAAATAACAGCTAAAATATACGGAGCAATGGGTGTTGTTTTTGATTACAGCGGAAATTTCAGCGAGGCCTTAAAATATTATAATATGCAGCTGGGAATAACTGAAGAACTAAATCTAAAAAGCGAAAAAGCTGCAGCAATTGGAAATATTGGCGTAATATATCATATTACAGGGGACTACACAAAAGCTATGGAATATTACGAGACCAAATTGAAATTGATTGATGAGCTCGGTATTAGAGTTGAAATGGCTCAGACTTTAAACAATATAGGATTTTTGTATAAAGACTTAAAAAACTACAATAAAGCCATTTTATATCATAAAAGAAGCTATAATATAAGTCAGGAAGTATCTGACTATAATACAATGGCAAGTGCTGTTATTAATCTCGGCCATGTATATAAGTTCATGAAAAATCATGAAAAATCTGAACAGAGTTATCTCAAAGGTATAAAAATCGCTGAGGATTTCGGGTATAAGCATAGCTATGCGGAAGGTATGATCGAACTGGCAGATCTATATTTTTCACAAAACAGATCTGATTTATCAAAAGAATATGCCGAGAAAGGTTTCAAAGCTGCAAGTGAAATAAATTTCATGGAGTATATTGAGAGAGGGAAAGAAATAATTGAAAAAATTATTTCAAAATAGTGGTCTGTATCACAGTTTTATTTATATATGTATGTATATTGGGTATCGTATTAACTTCACGAAGATGGGAGGAAAAATGTTATCACAAATTAAAAATATTTTTGCATTATTGATGATTTTATTGATTCATTCTGCATTTCCGGAAACTTTGTTCGAAGTTAAAGACTCTTCGAACAACAAGGTTTTAGATGTATCTTCCGACGGGCTTAGGATAATGAATCTGGGAGATACGCTGATGGTAATTAGCTCAAATGAAATAAAGGCGAATCTCGAGAGTAGTAAGGGATTGTCTCGATCTTTTTGTATATCGACTGCATCATCTAAAGGACCTGATAAAGACCTGATGAAACTTACTCCCGACAGTACAAGGTTCTGGATCAGCGACACGGGTTCCGGGTTCGGCGTATCGTCGAAAACTACTTCCAAGGGCGATATTAATAATATTATGCGTGTTACAGGCGATAGCACAAGATTCTGGATAAACGATTCCGGCAGGGGATTTGGAATTTCTACTAAAAGTAGTAGTGTCGATACAATGACTACAAATATTTCCAGATATAATACGCTGATCGGTCAGGGGGCGGGATTCAAGTTAGCGCCTTCAATTTCCGGCTGGGAGCAGTTTAATGTTCACAATACAATAATAGGTTTTCAGGCAGGATTTAATTCTTTCGGATCTTCAGCCGGAAACGCCACAAGAAATATTTTTATCGGTAGTGAAAGCGGGTTTTCAAATAATATCGGGAACTACAATGTTTATATTGGGAACAGAACAGGATGGTCAGGAACTTCAGCGAATCATAATGTTATAATCGGTCATGATGCCGGAATAGAAAACCAAACAGGGACCGGGAACGTTTTCATTGGAAATCAGGCAGGATTCAATGAAACCGGTTCAAATAAACTTTATATTGAGAATTCAAAGTTATCTACTCCGCTTATCTGGGGAGATTTCGATACAGACGAAGTTAAGATTTACGGAACGTTTTACACAGCGAACAATGCAAGAGTAAACGGCACATTTATAGCTGAAGATGATGCAACATTGAACGGCACTTTAACAGTTGCTGAAACAGCTGCAGTAAACGGAACTTTTATGAAACTAAGCACAAATCCCGGAACGGGCACAACTCCTACGAATTATTTTTGTCAGGGATTAGCTGGAAGTACAACAAAACAGTATGCATTTTCAATTTATGATGCATTATGGGTAACTGATAATGCTTATTTCGATACAAATGTGAATGTCGGAGGTGTATTAGATATAAACGGCACTTCAGACGAAGCTTTAAGGGTAGACGGTCTTGAAGCGATTTGGATGGGACAGAACGCATCGCTTCAGAATTACTTCAGCTGGGGGTACGGTGCTCTTTATAACTTTTTTGGCGACAGGGTTACTATAGGAAATGCAGGCTATAACAGTACTTATATGCTTTATGTTCAAGGCAGTGCGTATGCAACAGGGACATGGTCTACATCTGACAGACGTTTCAAAAAAAATATTATCGGAATTGATCAGGCGCTGAACAAGATCTGTGCAATCGAAGGTGTAAAATACGAATGGAAGAAAGATGAGTTTAAAGACAAAGGTTTTTCAGAAGGACAGCATTACGGGGTAATAGCTCAGGATCTTGAGAAAGTGATCCCCGAAGCTGTTTCAACTGACTCTGAAGGCTATAAAGCGGTTTCATATAATGATCTTGTGCCAGTTCTTATTGAGGCAGTTAAAGCACTTAAAGCAGAAAATGAAGAACTTAAGAAACGAATCGAGAAAATTGAAAATAATATTAAAAAATAAATACGGAGTGTGGATTAAATGAAGATCATCATCAAATTTATATTGGTTGCCGCATTGATTCTTTCTGCTGAAACACTATTTGAAGTAAAAGATGCTTCGAACAATAAAGTGCTAGATGTTTCTACAGACGGCCTGAGAATTATGAACATGGGAGATACTGTAATGGTCATAAGTTCAAACGAAATAAAAGCAAACATAAGCAGTTCAAAAGGTTTATCACGCTCGTTTTGTATTTCAACTGCTTCATCAAAAGGATCAGGTATTGATCTCATGAAGCTGACAAGCGACAGCACAAGATTTTGGATAAGCGATACTGGTACAGGATTCGGAGTAGCCAGCCAAACTGCACCTCATGGAAAAAGCATTGGTACCAATTTTCTAAAAGTGTCGAACGTTAATACTGTAATGCGTGAAGGTACAGCTGGAGATATTTATACAAATTTCAGTCCCGATAATATTTTTTTAGGTTTGCAGGCGGGTATTGAATCGACACCGGGTACACCTTTTCCTGAGGCGGGTAAGAATAATGTATTCATAGGAAATAATTCCGGATATGATAACGGGAGCGGTTACGACAATGTTTTTATCGGAGACAGCTCAGGTGTATCTAATACCAGCGGATTTAGGAATATAAATATCGGAAGGGTTGCAGGTAAGAACAATACTTATGGGTCGGATAATATTTACATCGGCTACAAAGCAGGCTCAGATGGAACGTCTACATCACAAAATATAGCTATTGGAAACTATGCCGGCAGAATGAATGAGTCAAGTCAGAATATGTTTATCGGTGAATTCTCAGGTGAGCTGAATTACAATGGAGACAGGAATTCATTTGTAGGATTTTTTTCGGGACAGAATAATATAAGCGGGAGCAACAATTCTTATTTTGGTCAAATGGCAGGCATGGACAATACTATGAGCAACAATACTATGATCGGTTATTGGGCTGGCGGAAAGAATATTGACGGACAAAATAATACATTTCTCGGGTACAGAAGTGGTGTCCAGAGCACTGGTTCTGATAACTTATTCCTCGGCTATCAGGCAGGAGAATTAAATTATGGATCAGACAATGTTATGATCGGCTATCAGGCAGGAAAGCAGTCTCTAAATCTTTCCAACTCGCTTTATATAGCCAACTCGAGCACAACTACACCTTTGATAAAGGGAACATTTCCGAATACGAACCTGACATTTAATGCAGAGACAGTATATGCTACAGGAAAATTAGGTGTAGGAATAGGTTCACCGGTTTATTCTTTACATTCCATAGATGAAACATCTGGTAATGACAATCCTGCAGTTTATGGAAAACATAATGTCACAGACAATTTTGGAGTCGGTGTTACAGGCGAGGGGGGATACAGAGGAGTTATTGGTAACGGAACTGCAACTTCCGGATACGTAACAGGAGTCAGAGGAGTATCGAACGGAACAGGGACAGGCATGAGGTATGGTGTATATGGAAACGGATCTGGTGGAGAAAATAATTACGGTTTATATGGTTATTCAAGCGGGACCGGAACTGTCAATTATGGAGTATATGGATCAGCATCTGGAGCAACCACAAATTATGCTGGATATTTCAGCGGGAATGTATATGTTACAGGAACGGTAACTGCGAACGATTACATCGAGTTCAAATCCGATCACCCGAAAGACCCTGAAAACAAATATCTTTCACACTCTTCAGTTTCAAGCAGTGAAATGCTGAATGTTTATAGCGGGAATGTTGTACTTGACAAAAAAGGTAATGGATCTGTTCAAATGCCTGAATGGTTTGAGGCATATAATTTCGAATTCAGATATCAGTTGACTGCAATAGGAAGTTCTGCTCCCGGACTACATATATCAAAAGAGCTTGAGAATGGAAATTTTCATATTAGCGGTGGTAATGCGGGAATGAAAGTGTCATGGATGGTCACTGCTGTGAGAAACGATAATTATGCAAAAACTTATCCTATAAAGGTTGTTACGGAAAAGAATGGGTCAGAAAAAGGATATTATCTCGCACCCGAAGTATTCGGAAGATCAAAGGATAGAAGTATAGAATCATTGTATAATAAAAACGATATCGAGAAAAGAGGAAAATAGATTAAAATTTTAACATAATGGAGGATTTATGAAAAGATATTTTTTATTAGTTATGACAATTGTTTTGTGTTTGCATACGGAAACTCTGTTTGAAGTAAAGGATTCTTCAAATAATAAAGTTCTCGACGTATCTACAGACGGATTACGCGTAATGAACCTGGGAGATACGCTTATGGTTATAAGTTCAAACGCAATAAAAGCAAATATTGATGACACAAAAGGATTATCACGTTCTTTCTGCATTTCAACAGCAGCTTCAAAAGGAAAAGGTACTACAAATGTGTTTGAGGTAGGTACCGGATCAGCGGTTCTTAGAGAAGGAACACTTGGACAGGAGTATACGGATTTCAGTCCTGAAAATATGTTTCTTGGGCTTCAAGCAGGTCAGAATATCGGAGGGGCTAAATACAATGTATTCATAGGTAATTATTCAGGAAACACAACAACCGGACCGGATATTCCGGATATGTTCGATTATGGATATTATAATACTTTTATAGGGTTTGAATCCGGAAGATATGCAACGAACAGTTTCCACAATACTTACATCGGTGCAAATAGCGGAAGGATCAACAGCGACGGTTCCGACAACACCTTTATCGGGAATGAATCTGGAGCAAAAAACACCGGAGGAAATAATACATTGTTAGGAGCTTTTGCCGGAGGATATTCTAGCAGTTCAGCATCTTCAAACACTTTTGTTGGAAGTTCTGCAGGTTCTTACACAACCAGCGGAGGCAACAATGTCTTTGTAGGACATGGAGCAGGCGAAAGTAATCAGACAGGTTATGATAATGTGTATATCGGAAGGTATGCGGGCGGAAGCAGTACAGCAGGCTACGGGAATATCTGCATAGGAAGATCTGCAGGTTCGCAGGAAAGCGGATCGAACAAACTTTATATTGACAATTCTAGCACTACTACACCTTTAATCTATGGTGATTTCAATAGTAATTATATAAAAATTAACGGAAGACTCGGAATAGGAATCGACCCCTCATATAAAGTCCAGATAATAGATGATAATCCTGTTGGCGACGCTCCGGCAATATACGGAGAACACGCAATTACGAACAATTACGGAATCGGAGTAAAAGGTGTTTCCAAATGGAAAGGAGTTGAAGGATACACTAACAATGTTTCAGGTAGTGGTTACGGTTTGTTCGGAGAAGCTGAAGGCGCAGGAACAGGCACAAGATACGGTGTTTATGGAACTGCGAGCGGTGGAGCTGTAGCATGGGCAGGGTACTTCGAGGGAAATGTATATGTATCGGGTACGGTAACTGCTAACGATTACATCGAATTCAAATCCGATCACCCAAAAGATCCGGAAAATAAGTATCTTTCACATTCTTCAGTTTCAAGCAGTGAATTACTGAATGTTTATAGCGGAAATGTTATTCTTGGTATAGATGGAACTGCAATTGTTACTCTTCCGGACTGGTTTGAATCATATAATACAAACTTCAGGTATCAATTGACAGCAATCGGTGCACCTGCTAATCTGTACATTGCGGAAAAAATCAGTAATAACAGGTTTAAAATCGCCGGAGGTATATTAGATATGGAAGTATCATGGCAGATCACCGGAGTCAGAAATGATAAATTTGCTAAGGCGAATCCGGTTGAATTGGTAACAGAAAAAAAATCAGATGAAAAAGGTTACTATTTACACCCTGAATCGTATGGACTTTCTAAAGAACACGGAATAGAATATCTGCATTTGAAAGAAATGAATGAAATGAAAGAGAAATAGTATTTATTAAGATCGGAGCAAGAGATGAAGAAAAATTTAATGCTGTTATTAGGAATAATTATTTATCTGAATGCGGAAACTTTGTTCGAAGTTAAAGATGCCTCAAACAATAAAGTGCTTGATGTATCCACTGACGGGCTCAGAGTTCTGAACGGAACAGATACTCTGATGGTAATAAGTACTGACGGTATCAGAGCGTACATTCAAAAAGATACAAAAGGTCTTTCAAGATCGTTTTGTATTTCAACAGCATCTTCAAAAGATGGCGATACAAAAGCACAG
>JAKQBN010000013.1 GCA_029559475.1 bacterium | reverse complement strand
TGTCCTGCGAATGCTTAGCCATAATATCAATGTCTTATGCTCTTTGAAATAGCGTGATTTTTTTGGACTGTCTTGACTATGTCAATGAACGGGTTTTGGGCGGTTCTAAAAATTCATTTTATTAATAGTTGACTCCTTTTTCTAAAACTCAAACCCGGCAGGCAGTACTGCCTGCCGAGCCTGTCAGTGACTATTATTACTTCGTAAGCACCATCTTGCTTGTTAATTTCTGACCGTTTGCTTCAAGTGTATAATAATAAACACCTGAATTTAATTTGCTGCCGTCGAATTCAACAGAATGGCTTCCGGCATTCATGATTCCGTCAGCGAGTTCAGCCACGATCTGGCCGCTTACATTGTAAACGCTCAGTTGAACATCTGTGGTTTTAGCAAGATCAAACTTGATCTGCGTAACAGGATTGAACGGATTAGGGTAGTTCTGGTAGAGTTTCGATTCTAAAGGTAACGAAGCTTCAGTTATATCCGAGGGATTAGTTTTGCTTCTGCTTCCGTTGAGTTTATCCTGCAGTTCGCTTAATGATGACTGATCGAATTTACTACCTGATTTATTGTTAGAGTTTTTAAGCATATTCGCGATCGCGATATCAATGTCGCAAAGGATCAGTTCTTCTTCCGTATCAGCTTCAAGCTTCATTTCCTCAGATAATGCAATCGCTGAATCATAATTCTTAGCTTTGATATGTGAAGATACTTTAAGTTCTTTGAAGAATTTTTTGTTCGAGTTCTCATTCGCAAGCTTGTTGTCATATACAGCAAGCAGAGGATCAAAACTTAGTTTAGACATCTGATAATTTTCTGGTAATTTTGCATAAGCTACCATAGCCTCTGTACTTTCAGGATATTTATCGATTATTTTCTCGTATTCCTTTATAGCTTTGTCATACTTCCCGTCAAGCTCACAGCCGAAGGCCTTACCCAATAATTTCTGAGCGTTCTCATTTCCTGAAACATTTGCGTAAACCGGGTTAGTTCCATAAGGAGAACTGCGGTTATAAGAATAGTCAATGTAATAAGGCAGTGAGAGAGCGAATAACGAATTATTTACAGTTCCGTAACCCCAGAAATTCTCCGGTGCGTAGATAAGCTGCATTCTTACCGGTTCGCCTTCAGGTAAAAGCCCTATTGTTCTTATGCAGGGAACCTGATTTGCATCGCTGTATATGTTGTTCCATCCTTTTGCTAAATATATGTTGCTGTTGGAGACCATATATATCTGAGACGCTTTCGAGAACATTAACGGCGGAGGCACATAGTCGATCCCGTTGTTATGAAGCGTATTATTTAGCTCAGAATTATCAATTCCCAGTTCATCTCCGCTTTTAATTGTGCCGCCTATCTGTATCGGGTTTACCATTGACATATAGGTGTTGTTTCCTGCCACATAAAGCCCGTTCAGATAGCAATCGCTTATAGTATTCTGAACAAGAGTAGGCGAACAAGACATTACGTTAATTCCTTTGTAAAATCCGGTAATCGTATTGTGAGTTACATTTCCATCTGATTGGATTAAAGTAACTGCTATACCGTTATCGTTTCCTGTAAAAATATTGTTTGCTATTGTAATCTTGCTGCAGGCTGATAAATTTATTCCGTTCGTGCAGTCAGTAAACTTACATCTGTTAATGTTTACAGTGGAACCAACGCCGTTTATTGCCGTCTGCACATTTTCGAATTCTGCACCGGAAATTGTAAATGAGCTCCCCGGCTCGTTTACAACACCGTCCCAAGGATCAAGTGACTTATTAGGATTAGTCGGATCAATATTTGTCGTAAATATAACATCGGGTGAGATTGAAAGTATACCGCGGTTGATTATTTTTGATCCCGGGCACATAATCACTCTCATAGGACCGTACAAAGTTAAATTTGCTCCGAATTCGATTACAAGTGTTGATCCGTAATCAACATATAAATTCGCCTGATTCATTTTTACAATCGAGCCTGATTTTAGATTTACTTCAGACTGCCAGGCTGTTTTGAAGGAAGAACCTGCCGAGAAACTGAGATTGCCGCTTATATTCGATTTATCTGCCACCTGCAAAGCTGTTGATGAAGGGAAAGTAAAACCTCCAGAATTCAGCATCGCGGTTTCAGATAATGTTACACGCGAGCCCGGAAGAAGGTTTACAACAGTACCGGAACTCAGGTTTAGTGTAGCATTGTCATCCACTAATAATTGACCGCCAGCCGATGCATAGATTGGAGCAGCTGGCGTATAGGTACCGTTAGAAGGGAAAACGATCTGACCTGAATTTGCTACATTTACCTCTGAGTTGTTAAAGACTGCGTTATTAGAATAATTATATATGCCCCATTGTTCAATTTTAAGAATTATCCTGTTAAATATTGCTTCATAGCCAATAGACAACCTGCTGCCGTCAGTAACGCTTACTGTATCAGGTTTATCTGTGTTATAGTTCCCCTGTATCTTGCCTTGCTCTATCATTAATTCAGAATTATTTGTAAGTTTTAGCACCTGCGGTAATAATTTAACTCCGGTAGGATATTCAAAATCAATATTACCGCTCAAGAGAGTTGTTTTAACATTGTTGATTTCCGATGAATTATCAACAAAAACGGATCCGGCGTAATTATCTATTCTTATATCTTTTACGATTGAATTATCCAAAGATAATCTACCTCCGGATAGGCTGATCTGATTATTATTTTGACCTTTCAGTACAGTATTTTTTGATAATACGATTCCCGCTTTGTATGTACCTTCATTAACATCAATTTTGTGATCGTCTAAAATAGTAGCTATGCTGTTCGGATACAAACCCAGATTTACATCAAAAAAATTATTAGCAATATTCAAATCTTCGGCTATCCCGACAGTACCTTTTTTCGTAGGATACTGGTATGCAAAATACTCCATAGCAGATCCAAAAGAATTGTAAACAAGCGTAGGGTAATCTAAAGATGAATAATCTCCCATCGGAAAAGTGTAGTAAGGCGTGACTTCACCGTTATCTTTAAAGTCAGTATATGTACTGTTAAGTAAATCGGATTGATGTGTAGCTATCCAATTGTAACTTTCAGTAAAATTATACTGTCCGTCATTATTAGCATCGGTTGAAGCTATATCTATATTAAATGGATTAGGATATGGACCCGAAGTATCGTCTGACGGATAAATTGACGAGCCATATTGAGTCTGACCCATTAAAGAGCAGTATTTATGAAAATTAAATTCCCCGTGATAGTAAATATTACCGTTAATCAATTCGTTCTCCAGATATGGGTAATAAGTATCTATTTTTGTTTTATCATCTGCACGGTGAGCTTTTGTATTTGTCGAGGACAGTTCAACTCTAACATTAGAACCTGTGAATACATTCTTAAATCCCTGCGCATAATTTAATGAAAGCACTATCTCTTTCTTAAATGCAGGGATTGCGTTTATTTTTCCTGCAAATTCTGATGGAGTCATTTCGTAAAATGACGGTTGTGTTCCAGTGCCTATGAACCCTATACTAGACTGCGTTGAACCGCCACCGTGGCTCATCACCCAGACATACAAAAAATCGTCGTTTGTGCTGGATATTTCCGAAATCGCACTATTTAATCCTGTAGTAGTAACCGGATAATTAACGATTCTATCTTCTATGTTACCTGTAGCATTGTAAGCGCGGTACCGAGGATCGATATATTGGAAGCCATCAACATTCCACAAATCAATTCCATGAGCAAAGAGAACCTTAATATTTTCCTTTTTATAGCCTTTCTGGTACAGCATTTCCCACTGTAAATAAAGATCGTTCCAGAACTCGGTATTATTCCCGAGTCCGTCATTCCACTTTTTATCTGCCGGCACATTTGCGGCTGTGTAATCACCAGCGATCAGGATCGCATATTTCTCGGCTGCGTTCAGTGTTATGCAGACAGCTGATATTAACATCAGCATCAAAACAGTTTTTTTCAACATTTTTTTTTCCTCACTTTTACTTTTCTGTTGTGCTGTCCGCCTGATATTCCATATATTTAATAGGGAGGTGCAGGCAGAATCCATTAATCCGTGAAACAGGCTTGCAGGCAAAACTTCACGGTATTACTCGATAGTATCCTTATATGCACCTCCATTTTTTATTTTAGATAAACCATTCGCTTTAGTGACCTTAAAATTCCATCGGTCTTTAATTGGTAATAGTAAACTCCACTGTTCAAGTTATCCGCATTGAATTGAATCGAATGGTTACCTTTACTCTGTTTTGAGTTTACAAGCACAGCTACGATTTGACCTTTAGGATTAAAAACTGATAGCTCAACCTCACAAGTTTGAGATAATCCATATGAAATATTTGTCTGATTGTTAAAGGGATTTGGATAGTTCTGATTTAATCTAAAGTCTACAACTGAATGACTATCATTATCTTCTATTCCTGTAGTATTCTGCTTTGAACGAAAATTTATGTACATAATCATATTATCTATTTCATATTTTTGGTAAAGGAGAAAAAACTTATTATTGACCTTATCAAATGCTACATTTGGTTCCGAATATGTATGATAACTTGATGAGTCAATTGCAGTTGTTTCCCAAATTTCATTCTTCCCAATATTGTGTATTAATCCCATAGTAACATAATCAGAATCATAGTAATGCTTCTCAAAAAGATGTATATAATTATATTTATCCATATACATTTCCCTTTCAGGATTATTCTTATCTCCGTATTCATATGGAAATGAATACTCTCCCGTATTCATTTCCATAGTCATATGAAAATCCTTACTATTTGCATATGTTCTATAACTTATATTAATAAATAGCTCATCATTATCTCTTGATACAACATTGGCAGCACCAAATTCCAATGTGTCATTAGGCATCTCTTCGATCTTTATCCAATTTTCTACCATCTTATCATAAATAAACAAATATGGAGTCAAATCTGTCCAACATGAACCTACTGCATAAAGTAAGTTATTCTGATCAAATTTAAGATCATCCAATCCGTATTCTCCCGATCCAATTTGCTTGTAATCAGACCAAACGCCGTTATCGTAATATGCAAAATATGCTTCTCTTCCTATCATCCAAGTGGCATATATTCTGTCAACGCTGTCAATGTTCATCCTTAAATATGACGAACCGTATCCGATTAATTCCGGTGCTGACCATGTAGTCCCGTCGAACTTTTTATATAAAATTTCGTAACCTTCGCTGCCCCTCATATAAACAAGATGTACATTGTTCTTTGAATCACATACAGCTTTCATGTAATTAATTCTATGTTCAAAATAATCTGGTGTCAGGTTCTCAGTTGCATCCCATGTTTTACCGCCGTCAGCTGATCTTCGGTATTCGATCTGCGAATACCATTCCCAAGGCAAAGCACCGCCATCTTCTTCAATGCTTTTTACCCAGAAAGCATGAATAGTTCCGTTGTTGTCAACCGTTATTGCAGGTATACCGATCATATTGTATGGATGAACACCGTCGATTGACAGCTGCACAGGTGGGCTCCAGTTGCCTAACTGGGCTGTAAGAAGAGTTGTGATTAATAATATTGTGGCTATTATATGTTTCATCATTTACTCCTCTGGTCAGTTATTTTGTACTTGTTTAATATTTGCACACCAGAGCAATGTTCATTACAATGGTGAAGGAACACCGTTTTCTTTACTGCAGGGGAGATACCCGGTGTTCCCTCGGTAGGTTCTTTTGTTCCTGTTATTCTATTCTTTCCATTCATCATTTATTCCGTTGTTCCATAATGCGAAAAGATCGCGTCTGCAGTGCAATGTTGTGGTCATGCCACTTAATTATTACCGATTTCACTGCTTCTTTTCTTTTATTCAGATACATTACCGCCAATCTTTTTTCATTTGCCTTCCCGAAATTAACTATCGTTGAAATTTCACAGGCTTCAATTATAACTGAGCAGAGATTACCGCAAAGATCGAATTCTGACAGGATAAACTTTTCTTTATCTTTTAGTAATTCGATCTCAGCAGGATGACCGAAGAGAATGTAGATCGCCCCGGTGCAGTTCGCTTTTGCCCATCTCCTTACTACTGAATGAATCTCCCATTTCATTATTTTTTGATCGGCGGTGGTAACGGATCAGGATCATCTCCATCTAATACTCCAATGTAAACCCAGCCTGCGCCTGTCCAAAGCCAATCAGGATAAATTTCGTCAGCGAGTACTTCGGTTCCATACGACAGTGTTGCAGCCAAAGCTGCGGCAAACAATAATTTTTTTAACTTTTTCATTTCAGCCTCCTGCTGGTTGTTTGGCAGGCAAACTACGGAGGTTGGAAAAAAGCAACAATAAGACCGCTGTTTTAGGCGGTTTTTATGATGTTCGTCGCTGTATGAAAAACAGAATAAAAATTATGTATTTAATATTTATTTAATATGATATAGAATAAAAAAAATGGTTCTAGGAATTTACACGGTTTGTTAGAATATCTTTAATCTTCTTTGTTGTTTCTTCTATTTCCTGATCATATTTTTTTCTCAGGAGTTTTTCATAAATTTTTATTGAAAAATTCAGATTATCATAAGCTGTATTTTTATACCCCAGCGCAAGATTGTTATATCCCAGAAATTTGTATGTATTGGCGATTAGTAAATTATCGCTGTTCTTATCTCTTTTAATATATTTCAAAGCTTTTCTTAAATGTATATTGGATTTGAGATACAGTTTTCTTTCATAATAGATCCTTCCGAGACAGTTTTCTATGTAAGCAGGATAATAACCTATGCATTTGCTATCACAGATCTTAAGCATTTTATTCAATACCCTTACAGCGCTCAAGTATTTATTAGAGTACAATTTTATTTTTGCAAGATATATCATGTTAACAACATGGGATGATGCGTCAGTTGTTTGATCAGAGTAAACTTTAACGGCTTTATTGAAATATTTCTCAGCTTCATTGAAGTTCTTGTTTTTTTTCAAATTGATTCCCATAGCTATGAGCGCATCGTAATAATAAGATTTTTTCTTTATTTTTATAGATAATTTTTTGATCCTGGCAAGATATTCATCGAGTTTTTCCTGAGGGATTACTGATAAATACGCTGAAATTGAAAAGATCTGAGTAATACCTCTTGCTTCGGAAATAATATCTTTTACCTGTCTTGCGTAATCAAGCTGCAGATTTAAATTTTCTAGCGCATAGGAACATTTTTCCTGTCTTATATATATTTCGCTTTTCAGGCTGTAGATCTCGGGCATTTCTCCGGTATCATTATTTTTATAGGCTGTTCTCAGGCATTTGTTCGAAGTTATCAGAGCTTTCTTTAAATTGTTTATCGAAATGTATCTTCTTATTATAGAGTACCAGTAAATATAATGTTTCTCGCGAATTTTTAGCTTTTCGAATAATTTTATGCTTTTAGAAAAATAATTCTCCGCACTTTTATTATCATTCGAGTAGGAAGAAATAATTCCGAGATAATAATAAGCTTCGCCTGCCTCCGAAACAGCTTTTTTGCCTTCTGACATCTTGATCAACGATTGTAAAAGATCTTTACTTTTTTCGTATTGTTCAAGATGGAAGTAAACTTTTGCCTGTTTTAAAATAAATTTTATCGTAAGTCCTGCCGCGCCCGGAATTTCAATAGACGCCAAATGCAGTTTTTGGTATAGATTCAATGCTTTTTCAAAATCAAAATCATTTTGAATATTATCAGCTTCTTCTGCAGTTTCATTCAATGCTTCGATAAGAAGTTTTCTGTCATGCTCGTTATACGAATAATTTTGCCAGAAATCAGAGAATTTCGCGATCTTGTCAATATCTTTAATAAAAGAATCAATAAAAACCGGAGGCAAAATCGGAGTGCCTGATCCGAGATCACCTGAAATTGAAAATTCATTACTGCCGGTAACCAGTTCTTTATATATGCTCTTAATAATATCTTTATGAGACAGAGGCTGATATTTTACAGGAATTTTCTTCTTATGCAGATTCTTCTCAATCTGATAGCCGGTATCTCGCATATCAAAAAATCCCATGCTGCTGCTTATGTTAAAATCCTTGCTTAATAGATTCTTGTCTTTAAGCTGAGACAGAACATAATCAACATACATCCCGATGCTTGTTTTATTCTTCTCAAAGCTATAACCAATAAATCTGCCCTGATTAAGGTTATCTATAACAGTAATTTTATACACATATTTGTTCCTGCCTTCTATATCAGATCTTGATAAAATGTTTATTACAACCGAAAAAGTCTGAAGTCTTTTAAATTCAGCAGGATTACTGATTTTATTTTTGTTTTTTTCTGCTTCCCGTTCCTGCAAAAGTCACCGTGAATTTTTTAAAATTTCAAGAACGTCTTTTTTTCCAAGCTTTTTAAATGTTCCAAGCTCGCCGAAAACAACGGCTTTTTCCGCCATTTCTTCAAGCCGTTTATTATCAATACCGAATTCAGAAAGGGAAGAGGGCATATCAAGGAAGTCAAAAAATTCGCGGGTTCTCTCGATACCTTCCAGAGCTATATCAAGCCTGCTTTTTCCGGTTTCGTTGACATCCCAGACATTTACCGCATAATCTATAAATTTCTGAAGATTGTCCTCTTCAAGAACATACTTCATCCAGTTCGGGAAAAGTACCGCCAGTCCTGCGCCGTGGCTGATATCATAGATCGCACTGACTTCATGCTCGATCATGTGAGTTGCCCAGTCTGTTGTCTTTCCATAAGAAAGCAGCTGATTAAGCGCTAAAGTGCCGGCGAAAAGTATGTTGGCACGAGCCTCATAGTCTTCGGGATCTTCCATGACATTAGGCGCATAGTGAATTACGGTACGCATGACGGCTTCAGCCATCCTGTCGGTCAGATATGCTGTAGTAGTTGGGCTGAAATATTGTTCAAATACATGAGCCATAATGTCTGTAATTCCGGCCGCAGTATGATATTTGGGGACGCTGTATGTGTAAACCGGATCGAGAACAGCAAATTTCGGACGCAGGAATTCGTGCCTGAAAGGGAGTTTTCGTTGTGTGATATCATCTGATATTACTGTACCCCAGTTCGTTTCAGATCCGGTAGCTGCAAGTGTCAGAATAACCCCGATCGGAAGAGGCTTCTTTTCAAGACTGGTTTTTCTTAAGTAAAAATCCCAGGGATCGCCATCGTAAGTACAGCCTGCAGCGATACCTTTGCATGCGTCGATCACGCTTCCTCCGCCTGCAGCCAGAATAAAATCAAGTTTATTATCCCGGATGATCTTTATGCCTTCGCGGACGCTTGAGATCCTCGGATTAGGTTTTATGCCTGAAAGCTCTTTGAATTCTATTCCGTTTTCGTTTAGAAGGCTGACGATCTTATCGTAAATACCGTTTTTCCTGATGCTCCCCCCGCCGTAAGCGAGAAGCACCCGTGTTCCGCCGTGTTTTTTAATATATTCAGGCAGTGAGTTTATCATATCCCGCCCGAAATAAACCTCGGTAGGCAGCGACATTGTGAAGTTCAGCATAATATCACCTCAGAAATTATTTGAGAAATAGACCATGATATCTTCGAAATAACCGTTGGTGACAGATCTCCCGAAGTTATAAAAATTGTTCATTATCGAAAATGCAAGTCTGTGATTGTTTTTTGTAAGAATGTAGCCGGATACGCAGTTCACACCCGTTAAAGCTCCGGTCTTCGCGAACACCCTGTTCTGAAGGTCTTCATCTTTGAATCTGTTCTTTAATGTTCCGGTGTTTCCCGGCTGAGGCAGTGACGAAATATATGTAACGAAGCTTTCATCTTCATACATAGCCGCAAGTATTTTAACGAATTTGTCAGAAGAAATCAGATTCTGCCTCGAAAGTCCGCTGCCGTCACAGATGGTGAAATTATTGATCCCGAAAATTCTCGAATACAGATCGGAATTTATCCTGAGCAGATTGTTATACGTTGCCGGTATGTTATGTAAAGAATCAGTCAACGCAGTATCGGATGCGAAAACTTCTGCGGTCTCCCTGAATATTTGCTCAGCGTAAAGATTATTGCTCTCGCCGTTGCATTTATCTATAAGCTTATAAAGGCTGTCGCTGTAATGCGTATAGAACGGATATTTAGTGGTGTCGGCGGGAGAAACTCTATTTCCGTTGAAAATAATGCCGCTTTTTCCGAAGTTCTTTATCAGGCTGTGCTTAAAAAAGATATCGGGATTATTTACAGTAACATAGCCTGTAATTTTTTTCTTAAAATCAGACTTTACAACAACGGAATCAGTTCCGGGCAGTCTGTAGAAATCGGGGCTGCTTAATCCTGGGATCGTATCGAGGCCAAGCTTAAAGGGATAGAACGGGCTGATCTCGACTTCACCTTTTGATATTTCGATCTTTGAAAGGTTCTCGCTAAGGGTCAGAGGAGAGATGACAGCGGCATAATAGTATGAGATATCATCTATGTCCCAGCTTTTCCCGTATGCTTCTTCCTGTTTGAAAGGAGTAATTATTTTTAGTTCACCGTCAATAAAATCGATGTCTTTTGCTCTTTTTAATGAATCAGCCAGAGCTTTAAATGCTCCCGGATTGAAAGACGGATCGCCGGACCCCTTCACATAAAGATTACCGAAAAGTGTTTTGAGATCCCTGTCGATATATCCGTCCGTGTAGAATTCAGTTTTGAACCTGTAATCAGGTCCGAGTACTTTCAAAGCTGCCGCTGTCGTTACTATTTTCAGATTCGATGCGGGGATAAGATTCTTATTTTTATTATACTCGAATAACGTCTCTTTCCTGTCGAGGTCGTAAAAACAAATCGACCAGATCCCGCTTCTTGGATCCGCAATCACAGAAAGTTCTGCTGGAAGATCCTCAAGATGAACATCTTTTATATACAGCTTTACAGGATCGTAGTGAGCCGCTTCTTCCGTCAGGCTCTGTTTGTGTCCGGAGCAGGATAATATGAACAAAGCTGCTGCAGTAATTAAAACGATATTTTTCATTTAATTGAAGATCCTGTAAATATAATATCTGAGCATTTCCCAGAATCCCGGTTTCGTTTTTACATCTATCTTTCCTTTCAGCTCGGGTTCGGCAACCATCATTTCCTGAATCAGCTCCATCTGCGCAAGATCTCTGAAGCGGATAATACTGTTTATATCCTCCTTGTCCTGCTCGGCTGATATTTCAGGCAGCTGATATTCCATAGGGAACATAAGGAAATCTACAACTCTGACCGAATCATCCTGTACCATTAAACTCTTTAAATAGACATCCTGATGCCCTATAAAAGAGCATTTGACATTATAGATTCCTGCCGGAATGTTTTTGATCAAGTAACGGCCGGTATCATCCGTTGCGGAACCGATATTCGTTCCCGATAGAGTTACATTTGCTTCAGGCATAGGAACGTTTTCCGGATTTACCACGGTTCCTTTGATGATACCGTAAGAAAATGCCGCCGATGCAGTTATAAGTACTAATGTTGTAAAAAATGATCTCATATTCAGTTCTCCAGGTTTGATACTTAAGTAATGTTCTGCTATTTTGGAAGCTTCGGCAGAGACAGATCCGGTCTTTTATCGAATTTCGGTTTGACGACAGGTTTTTTCTTCAGCTCATCCAGCGCGAACTCTAATGCTTTCTCAAGCTGATTATCTTTACCTTTCACATAGTCCGCCGGAGTGTTGTCTATTTCAATATCAGGATCAGTTCCGTAATTCTCCACTCCCCACTGAACATCCTTGAACCAGAATGAGTATTCAGGCTGTGTCGTGATCGTGCCGTCAACGAGAGAATACTGGCCGTTTATACCTATAACTCCGCCCCAGGTTCTTTTCCCCAGAAGCTTTCCTATTTTCATCAGCTTGAAAGAGTGGCTGAATATGTCGCCGTCCGATCCCGCGAATTCGTTCGTCAGAGCTACGATAGGTCCGTGAACTGCTTCGGAAGGATAAGATTCCGGCGATTTCGACCATCTTATAGTATCATAGCCTATTATCTTTCTGTTCAGTTTCTCAAGAAGGAGCTGCGATACATAACCTCCGCCGTTGTATCTGACATCGACGATAAGGCCGTCATAAGCATACTCGGTTAAAAAAGTCCTGTGGAATTCTGCAAAACCGTCATTCCCCATATTTGGTATATGAATGTATCCGATCCTGCCCTTTCCGGCTTTATGAACATATTCTCTGTTTTTTTCGACCCAGTTACGGTAAAGAAGCTTCGATTCGAATCCGAGAGTTTTAACTGTAACATCTTTATTTTCCTTTTCGCCTTTTCTCTTTACGGTCAGGCATACTTCATGATCGGGATAATTTACGAGAAGTTCTCTGGGATGAACGGTTTTATTTACAGGAGTTCCGTTCACCGCGATAAGCAGATCGCCGTTTTTAACATTTACTCCCGGTGCGAGAAGCGGCGATATCTCATGCCTTTCACCGGATTCGCCATACATTATGTTCTCAAACATATATGACTTTCCGTCTGGAGCAAGTTTATATCCGCATCCGAGTTTACCCAGAGGATACTGAACAGATTTTCTGTAATCGCCCATGAATTCGTAGCAGTGCGATGTTCCCAATTCGCCCTGCATTTCCCAGATAAGATCGGAGAATTCGCCTCTGCTTCCCACGCGGTCAGTCAGCGGATAATATCTTTTGAAAACTTCAGCCCAGTCTATTTTACTCATATTTTCAGTCCAGAAATGCTCCCTCTGCAATAACCATGCTTCACGGTACATCTGCTTCCACTCTTCTCTCGGAATTATACCGATCCTGATCCTGGAAAGATCGATCCCTCCGCCCTGAAGCGAATATTTCTCCTTAGCCTTGTCATCAGGTTTGGCTCCCGTCTTATACACGCTAAGTTCTTTTCCCTTTCTGACCAGCATCGTATCGCCAGTCAGGCTTAATTTATAATCAGAAATACCTGAAATAATGGTCTCTTCCTTCATGTCATCGAAATTGAAGACCTTCAGATTGAGCTGCGGTCCGCCTTCTCCCCAGTCGTTATCATGATCAGATGCGACACCATCCCTCGGATACTCAACATATAGTAACTGATTTTTATAAGATGAAGGCGTTGAATACGCGCCTGCCGTGATCGGGAATTCTACGACTCTTTTTTCAATGCCGTCGAAGTCTATTTTCACGTTCAGTTCTTCTTTTTTATCCTTATCTTTCTTTTTCTTATCATCATCTTTAGGAGGCTGTTCCCCGGCTGGTGATTTCGGATCCTGCTCGAACGGTGATTTAGTATCTTTGGATAACGGCAGAGCGTACAGCTTCGTTGATTTTAAAAAGCTTAATTCGAACTGCAGCGCATCGTTCACCGGATAGAATATTCTGTCGCCTGCAAAAAAGATATATTTACCGTCGGATGAAAATACCGGATCCGAGTCAGTTTTTACAGGCTTCGTAACTTCATGCGTACGTGCAGTTGATACCTCAGCGACCTTGATAAGGCAGGTCTGCATTGTGTTGAAAAATGAATAGGTTATCCATTTTGCGTCGGGACTCCAGTTTACGCTGAATATCCTGTGGTTATCGCTGCGGTCGATCAGCTTCGATGTGTTCTTTTTATAGTCCACAAGGATCATATCGTTCTTATGGTTGCAGATTATCAGCTGATCGGTTTTAGGCGACGGGAAGATCCCTCTCACTCTTCCTGTCATTATGTTTTTCAAAAGGGTTTCTTTACCGGTCTCAGTATCGACTATTATAATTCTGTCCTCGCCGTCGAGCTCGTCTGATACGGCCGCGTATTTTTTCCCGTCATGAAGCCATGTAGGCAGTCTGTATCTTACAGAGTCTTTTTTTCCGGCCTGTCTGACAGCTCCGGTCCAGTTCGCGAATGAAACGAGTTTTCCTCTTGATGCTACGGCAAGATGCGTTCCCTTCGGGTGCAGATCACAGCCCTCAAGATATGCCTGAGCATCAATGAATTTTCTGTTGGTTTGAGTATGCGAACTGACGTATTCAACTTTTATCATCTCGCACTTATTCTTAGCGACATCGATCTTATAAAGGTCTGCTCCCGAATGATATACGATGGTTTTTCCGTCAGTATCTGCATATCTTGCATAGAATTCACTGTGGTCGGAATGCCTTTTTACATTTTTACCTTTAAGATCGCATGAATAAATGTTGCCTATACCCTCGTGGTCTGATATAAAATAAATTCTGTCATTTATCCACATCGGGCAGGCAAGGTTCGATCTGAGATCTTTAAGTATCTGCCTGAATTCGCCTTTCCCGTTCTCGTCGATCCATATTTCTCCGGCAGTACCTCCCCTGTACCTTTTCCATCTCGCAGGATCGCCCGCATGTCTTGCTATTACTGTACCCTTTTTGCCGAATGAGATCTGATTGGCATATCCGACGGGAATTTTCTCTTCCTGTCCGCCGTCTCGGGATATTTTGTAGATGCTCGAATCGAAAGGCTGCTCGAAACTGCTTGAGAAGTATATGTATTTACTGTCGTCCGACCATCCGAGAACATTGGTACGCGCACCTAAGAACGTCAGCCTTTTCTGTTCTCCCCCTGACATTGATTTAACATACACTTCAGGCATTCCTTCTTCCTGAGAGATATAGACCAGAAATTTTCCGTCGGGAGAAATTTTCGGTGATGAAACAGCGGCTGTATTAGCTGTTATCCTTACGGCTGTTCCTCCGTTTAGAGGTACTTTCCAAAGATCATCTTCACTCACAAAAACGATTTCGTTATTTCTGACAGTCGGAAATCTGTAGTATCCGTTATGCTTCATGATCCGCTCCTTTATTAAAAGTTATTTTAGTTCAATATTAAGCTTGGTTTTTACCGTTTTGATCTTATCGTCGTCGATAAGTTCGCCCGGCATTATTATAATCTGTTCTTCCGCGACTGAATCGCGCGCAGTCAAATGAGATTTTACCGCGTTAGCCCTTTCTGTCGTAAGAACTATGATCTCAATATCGTCAGTGTTCTGTCTCGACCTGTTCATCGAGAAAAGTTTACTGTTGTATTTAAGTGTATCGAAAGAGACGGTTTTTTTATCCTTTTTTGTATAGATCGTTCTTATTGAGTCGATGCTTACCGCTGTGTCTATGCGCATGAGCATTTTTTCCAGAATGTTCTTTCTTTCGAAAGTATTTAATGAATCATAAGGTGATTTATTTTCTTCTAAAACCTGTTTTCTCAGCTTCCTGTCCTGAATCGTTACCCTGTCGAATTTCCTGCTTGCCAAACCTGTGACATTAAGTTTCAGGTCGGGTTTTTCTCTAAGAGCTTTTGAAAGCTCATCAAGTTTTTTTATTTCCGTTTCGGGCAGCACTGTCTCGCCTAAAGGAAATTCTACGAACTCGTAGCTTTCGGCATCTTTTAAACCGAGCGAGTTCGCGAGAAATCTTATCGGAGATGTAGCTACGCTTGTCAGAACTTTTTTGAGAGCCTGCCAAATGAGTGATCCCGTATTTATCTCCGGGTCAGCGAGATTACCTTTTACCTCAATATCAAAATCTATTACGCCGTTCTTGTCCTTAAGAAGGGCTATAGCAAGCTTTATGGGAAGATGTATCTTATCATAACTGTCGAATTCCTTACCGAACGTGATCTTATCAATTATCAGCTTATCTTCAGAAGAAAGCATGGAGTTCTGGATGACATATCTAACGTACAAGGAAAGGCTTCCCGAGTTGATAAAATTTCCGACATACTTCGCGGAATAAGGCGAATATTGTATCAGGCTGATCTTCTCGAAGTCGATGTTCATCTGGGAATTTTTTAACGGTTCAAGAAGGAACATATCGCCTTTTATCGAAGCTGTTCCGGATTTGTCGGCGATACCTTTGAAGCTGATGTTAGTTCTTTCCTCGCTGCTCAGATCGATGTTGTTAACGGTACTGTTGATTTTCTCGATATTCGTAGCGAACGGGAACGGAAGGCTGAAATCTGCGAAATTGATCGAATTATTCTCAAGGCTGATTTTCTTAATAATGATGTCGAGTTTTTTATTTGAGGTCTGAACAGTATCAGCTGGAGCGGATTTTTCTTTTTCATTCTCTGGTGAATCGGCACCGGCGGTCTTCGATCCGAACGCGGCAGCCAGATTTAATTCTTTATTCTTAGATATGATTATATCGCTGTGAAGATCTTTTAATTTGATCAGAGAAACCCGGGATTTTAGCGGATCGAGCTCGAATTTACCGTCGTTAACTGATATTTCCTTCCAGCTTAGAATATTCTTGCCGGTGCTGTCCGTAAAGGCAAAATTCTCAAAGAAGATGTCCCCGCCGGCTTTTAATTTCGATTTCTTTGCAGCTGAATCGTAAGTTGTTTTAATCTCTGAAGATAGTGTTGCCGACGTAAGTTTAATCATGTAGCTGTCAGGCATGAATGAATTCGCCGGAGTAAGATCTATATTTCTTAATGATGTTACCGCTCTTACATACAGCGGCTCGTGGCGGAATGTTCCCGCGATCCTGTTTTCACCGCTTTCACTAATTCTGAAGGTCATGTCGAAACCCGAGCTGTCAGGAGCGAACAGTCTGATGTTGTCCGCTGTGAAATTGAATGCATTAACATTAGTATAAAATGGCTCAGGTGTGCTCATGTCCGAATAATCAACGGTATTGTCCGCGAGAATGACTTTTCTGATCCTTATATCAGGTATGTTCTCGGCTGATTTCTCAGTATTTTCTACAGATACAGAATCCGCCGTCTGAACGGCTTCATTTTCTTTTACAAAAGCCTGAGCTATATTAATTTTTCCGTCAGATGACCTTGTTACTCCGGCATATAATTTATCGAGCCTGATCTCGTTTATATCAAGAACGAAAGGATCAAAACTCATCGTTCTTATATCAGTTTTCAGATTCGAGAATTTTAAGAGCATAGAATCGCTTTTCAGCTCGCTGAGTTCGATATCACTTAGACCTGCGATCCCGTTGAGGCTGAAGTCAGGTCTGTTTTTTGCCAGATTATCTTTCAGCAGTATGTTAACATCAATATCGAAGAGCCCGTTCTTAAACTGGATTTCTGATACGCTCTGCATTATGGTATTGAAAGACGTAAGGTTCATATCTTTCAGTTTTATGTTAAAATCGGCTTTCATCGGATCTATTATGAAATCTCCTTCAAGCGCGAACGATCCGCCGTTCTGAAAATCGAAGTTAAGTTTTGTTTTTGATTCCTCGGGACCGCCGAAGACGATGTTTTTCGTATCGATCGAAATATTTAATAGGTCAAGCCTGAATTCGGGACTGTAGGTAAAGTCTTTGTAGTAAAATCCTACATTATTGAGCCTCAGACTTTCAATGGTAAATTTCCAGGAGCTTTTTTCTTCAGTTTGTTCAGGTTTTTCTTCTTTATCTTCTTTTATAAGCGAGCTGAAATTAAATTCTCCGTCCTTCATTCTAACAATGTTTATATCCGAAGTAGTAATATACACGTCCTGTATAACGATGTTTTTCTTTACAAGCGGGAATAAAGCCGGATTTATTCCGAATTCGTCCCATTTGACAAAAATTCCGCCGTCGGTTTCGTGGAACACGAGGTTTTTGACCGTTACCTTGAGAGTGAAGGGATTAAAATATATTTTTTCAATGTCAAGATCTCTGCCGTATTCGGTTTTTACAAATTCTACCGCCTTCTTTTTTGCTATATAGGGCAGTAGAAAAGCCGCGGTAAGTAAATAAAATACATATAGTGAAACGATCCAGAAAATCGGATTTTTCAGCGTTTTGTTCTTTAAAATGTTCTTCATTTCAGGCAAATCCTTCTATTATTCATTAATGAATGTAATAAAATATATCTGAATATAATAAAACGCTTTTTGTATATCAATAACAAAACTACGTTCTTTTTAGTTGATTTAGCGGGTTTATAAATTTATATTATAATTGTGTTGAGGAGGAGGAAAAAATGCACGAGAAACAATTAATAGAATTAGTTCTCAATTATCTGAAGAGAAACGGCTCTTCGACAATTTATTCCGCTTTAATGAATTCGTTAGGCCCAAAAGAGGCGGCTGAGTATTCCAAATCCATCGAATACGCTCTCGAAAGAAAAGGGCTCATCGATCTTAGAGGAAGCGAAGACGGCAAAATGCTCGCCGACATTACTACGAAAGGCAAAATGTATCTCGAAGAATAAAGTAATTTCTATTTTAAAAGCAGCATCCTTTTAGAAGCTTTTATCTCACCATCGATTTCCAGCCTGCAGAAATAAATTCCAGAATTGAGATTATTTCCGTTAAACGATACTTTATGTGATCCTTTTAAGAATTTTCCGTCAGCAACGACACTTACGAACTCGCCTTGAATATTATAAACGGCAAGCCTGATATATTGATCAGCGTTCAATTCGAACCTGATCCGGGTCTCGTGATTAAACGGGTTAGGATAGTTCTGATAAAGAACACAGGAAGCGGGAGTTGAATTCTCAGAATTTATTCCGTTATCCAAGCCATAGACAGCTCTAATGTGGTAATTATATTGAGGCTGAGGAATCCATGACCAGCCGCTGCCGTTCCATGACCCCGCGAACGATCTTTCATATGCCGTTACATCAGGTTCGTAAACCGACTCCTCTGTAGTATAAACAGTACCGTAGGGAGCGGAGAATCCGATCCAGTAAGTCCCCTGTACAGACACAGGACCGAAACTGCTTTCACCGATATAGGTAAAAGCCAGAGGATCATCAATATCAGCTTCAGGTGAAACATCGAAAGGAGAAATAATATCTTCGCCCGGAACTCCGGAATCATCAAGCCAAATATGAACCTTCATGACAGCCGAAGAATGGCCGGCATCGGCAAAATTCCTTATCAAAATACCTGCAAGATACCACAGGTCGTAAGATTCGTCCAGCCTGACCGCAACCGCGTTTCCGGTATTTACTGGCAGATAGTAGCTGACGATACCGCAGTCGTATATATCATGGTATCCGGCGATATATGAGAAGGGTCCGGCCCTTCTTTCAAGGTGATCCTCAGAAGCATCAACAGCGATAATGGTGTAATCTATTCGTGTTCCGGCAGGATATGCGGGTATGGAGAAATTGAAGAAGTTAGGTTCTGAATATTGCGGCTGCACTGTAAAGACAGTGTCAGAAAAAGAGATTTTATACTCCACCCATGTTGAATTTATACCGTTTATATCGAGAAGTGAGTACGAACTTTCATAAGCATAAAGAGATCCTTCCAGAAATTCCGGTCCATCGTGAAATATATAAGGCGGAGTATTAAAATTATAGTAACCGGAAAGGTAAACATCATCTATGTTCATTCCGTTCATTTCGATCCCGCCGTCACTTTTAAAAAGCCATCGGAGATTTAATCCGGAGATGCCGATATAACGCGAGAGATCGCATTCTTCTATATGCCATTCAGTATTTGAACCTGTCCATGTTTTTAAGCGTGTCCATGTCGATCCGTTATCATCACTCAGCTCAAGATAAATATAATCGAAGTCAAGTTCGATCTCGTATTTGCACCAAAAACTTACAAAAGCATAATCAAAAGAAGGGAGATCGAAACTTTTTTCCCATACCGCTGCAGAACTATTGTTCTGTGTATAATCTCCATCAGGGCTTTCGGTAAGTGAGTTCGGAGATGATATGTATTCAGAAGATTCCAGCCCCCAGCTTCCGGAAAAACTCCAGTCGGCCGGATCGAAGAATTCATCGAAAGTTTCTACCTGTATGTGAGTGCCGTCGTACCATCGGGCATTATATACTTTGGACACTAGCGTGTTATCTGAAGAATCGGTAATTGTAAATTTAACTTCGCCATCAGGAGTTTCATGACTTTCAGCCGGAATAGTTCCCGTATATAAATATTCATTTGCTTTTGAAGGACTCAGCTCGAAATCGTACTGCGTAGCCCAGCTGTCTTTTGAATAATGGCCGGTAACCTGTGCTATAGTGGATTCATCTTCAAAGGCTATTTCTATGTTCATAGGCAGATCAATGAAGGTTGTAAGTCCGGTGCAGTAATTTATCACCGGAACCAGAGAGTCCGGAAAGAACTGAATCTCGTAATTTTGAGATACGGAACTTATTCCTCCGATGTCCATCATATCGAAATATATCGTACCTGATGCAGGATCGTTCATAGCAGGAACAGAACCTGTCCAGACCGAAGTGTTCTTTGTTCTGGTGAATATAATATCTCCGGAGCTTGAACTGATATTATAATGACCTGTTATTGATGATACATCCGATATGTCATAAACTTCAAGCTTAATAAAAATCGGATTACTAACGTATGCGCCTATTACAGGCATTAGATCCGGATTTCCTGAGACAGAAATTATTTCCGGCCCGTTTTCATCATATACTATCTTAACGTCGTCTATATGCCAGCTGTCGGCATAAAATCCCCTGTAGTTGAATCCGATATAAATTTCCTGTCCTTTATATGAAGAAAGATCGAGTATTGTGTTTTGCCATACGCTGCAGTCAGGATTTAAAGGATCTTCAGCCGGAAAGCCGGTATAGATCTCTGTCCAGTTTATTTTATCAGCGGATACGCATACGCCGTGATATTCATAGTATGATAGATAAGTAGTATGCTGCATAAATGATATGAATGTCGCATTTGCAAGCGGGACAAGAATTTTTGGGGTTATCAACCAGTCATCCTGATCTCCATATATGAAATTATGGAAGGCCTGGTTTCCATTCCAGATATCCGAAATGTCTCCTAAATTGACACCGTATATCCCGTAATTGAATCCGCCGTCTGAAACTTCCGGATATTTGTTTTCGAGAGTCCAGCCGTCAGGAGGAAAAGTTCCGCTTTCGAAATTTTCATTCAGAAGAAGCGAGTCTTTTGATGTTTCGGATACGGAACCGAAAGATGACAGCGCTGTTACGATAACAAATATAAGTATAACCTTTTTCATACATAACCTCCGATATTCATAAGAGTAATATAACGACAAATTGATTTTGAAAATGAGAATAATAACATATTTCAACCGTCATATTATTTGAGCAGCAGCATCCGTTTCGAATCCACTACTACACCGTCCGATTCGAGCCTATAGAAATAAATACCTGAATTCAGACCATCCGCCTTAAAGACTGCTTTATGCGGCCCTGCTGCGAATTTTCCTTCAGCAACCGATTCGACAAATTCACCTTTAGTATTGTAAATCGAAAGTCTGATATTTGTTTCTCTATTCATGTCGAAGCTGATTTCAGTTTCAGGATTGAACGGATTCGGATAGTTCTGATAAAGTTGTGTTACCGAAGGTACAGTTCCGATTTCTATTCCGGAATACTCGTAATACCTGTAAACATAGAGGTCATCGTTAAGGATCGAAGATGAAATGTATCCGCCATAACAAGGAGAAATATTACCAGTGTTCGGAAAGTTTGTAACCCACAAAGTTTCTACACTATCTCCACTTATTGATACTTTCTTGACCTCAGTACCGTTTCTGATATAGAAAAGATCATCGCCACAGTTAAGTAACTGGTCAATATTATAAGGATAATTTACAGACCATACCAGATCTCCGGTATTTAGATCGATTTTTGTAATAAACATTTCGGTACTGTCATT
Organism: bacterium; assembly: GCA_029559475.1. Taxonomy (GTDB): domain Bacteria; phylum UBA4055; class UBA4055; order UBA4055; family UBA4055; genus UBA12480. The sequence goes on along the minus strand of JAKQBN010000013.1, from coordinate 67,987 downwards.
TACGCTTCTGTAATCTCTGTCGAAATCAATCCAATGTTTAGATAAAGCATAATCATTATCCGCATTAACGGTAAGATTTATAAAGCTCTGTCTATATCCTATAGGCGTACCTATCCAATCAGGAGTTTCATATGCGCATAAATAATAATGTTCCCATACCTTGCCTTTTTCAGAGGAATAGAACTTAATAAAAGGTAATTCAAGCATGTCCCATCCCCAGTAGCAATCTCCCCAACGCCCTGAAACAAGTATACCGTCGTTTACAGAAAGAAAATCTGAAAAAGAATCTTCATACGGATAATTACTTTGTCCGAGAGTATCAAACCAGAAACTTAGCGAATCCGGAGGAGATTCTGAAGACTGATACGTAGCTAAATGATTTAATGAAGGACCATATCTAGTGATACGACCGTGCTGTTTACGTTCGAAATCAGATATGTCGCATACTGAATATTGAATGGTGACACCTCCGGAATGAGGTGTTTTTGAATTCAGGTAGTTAAAGCTTTCGGGGAAATAATTGAATTTAATGCTGCCTGTTCTTTGTCCTGCAGAGTTATAGTTATAAATGAATAATTCAGTGCTTATCCAACCGCCGGTATCTGTAGAATCACCTACGAGAATGTAATTATCGTTGTTTTGAAGTACTTTAGAATCTGACGAATTAGAAATATGGCCGTAATTATGGCTATAAAGAATACTGCCGCAGGAATCAATCCTGACCACACCTGTTAATATGCTGTTCAGAACAGAGGTATTTGAAGCGATCGTGGCAATGTAGCTCCCATCTGTACATTTATCAAATGAAGTTACTGAGTTGACAGTTGTTCCGATATCAATTTTTTTTTCCCACACAATCACTTGAGCATTTAATGCAAAGACGATCAAAAACAAATACAGAATTACCATTTTCATACATAACCTCCGATATTTATAAGTTGTCTGTTCATTCAGAAACTTAATATTTACTTTCTGAAATGTAATATAATGACAAATAAAAAAATAAAAAATGAAAATAAATAAATTTTGCTCGCTTTAATAGTCTCCGCTGGTCACATGGTGAGACACAATTCAGATACAAACGGATCCCGTTACACCTCTTTACCTGTCGGTGCGGTTAATGATATAAAATAGCGATCTGCCTGATGAAGCAGGGTACGTTTTAAGGTGAACTTATGTCGAGCATTTATATAAGGTATAACTTCACCAGTTTTACTTCACTAGATCGAAATCTATCGTAAGAAGCTCTTTGCTTACTCCCTTAAGCAGTACCGTAACCTCTTTGCCGACGAAAAGTTCGTCACCGGACCTGCGTCCTTTGAACAGTCTTTTCTTTTCATCATATTCGTAAAGGTCTTTGTGCTGATCTCTGGCTCTGACAAGGCCTTCGACCGGCCAGTCTTCCATTCTTACATATACTCCGTAAGGAACGACCGTAACGATAACAGCATTGAACTTTTTACCGATCTTATCAGCCATGAACTCGACTATCTTCAGATCTCTGGCTTCATATTCTGCTTTTATAGCCTTAACCTCTCGCTCGGAAGCATACATACACAGGCTCTCCACGAACTTTTTATTATCGCGGGCTTTATTTATAGTAAGTCTTTTCAGATGCTTTTTGATCAGCCTGTGAACCATAAGGTCTGGATACCTTCTTATCGGAGAAGTGAAATGAGTATATAGATCGAACGCGAGGCCGTAATGACCTATGTTATTCGTAGAATATTTCGCTTTCATCATCGCGCGCAGGAAGTTGTTAGCGAGATAATCACCGTTCGGAGACTGCTTGATAAGCTTTAAAAGATCCTGCATGTAGAAATGATTAGTCGGATCCTCAGACACTTTAAATTTGATACCGCTTGCGGCCATATCCTCGAAGAAATCACTGATCTTTTCCATCGAAGGTTTTTCGTGTATCCTGTACACTCCTGGCAGTTTATCTTCCTTCGAGTGCAGAAAGTGCGCAGCGCATTTATTGGCAGCGAGCATAAAATCCTCGATTATACTGTTTGATTCGTAAAGCTGATAGCGGTGAATATCCACGGTTTTGCCTTCCTCATCCACTACGACTTTGATCTCGGGAAGTTCGAACTCGATACCGCCCTCTCTTAACCTTTTAGCCTTCAGAATATCCTTCAGCTCTTTAGACCATACCGCAAGCTGCCTGAAATCGTTATATACAGGATCGGTATCTTTACCGGCCAGCGCAGCATCAAGAAGCTGCTGGAATTCGAGATAATTGAAACGGAAAGCAGATCTCATCACCGTCTCTTTAAAGTGATAATTTGAGATATCACCGTCTTTACTTATCCTCATAAAACAGGAGAACGAAAGTCTGTCCACATCAGGATTAAGACTGCAGAGATAGTTTGATAGCTTTCTGGGCAGCATCGGAATGACCGAAGACGGGAGATATAATGAAGTCCCTCTCGCTGCAGCTTCCTGATCCAATGGACCGCCTTCGGGAATATAGGCTGATACGTCAGCAATATGAACACCGAGGTCGAACGAACCGTCCGGAAGTTTATTTATTGATATAGCATCATCAAAATCCTTCGCGTCTGCAGGATCGATAGTAAAGATCTTTTCATGCCTGATATCAGTTCTGTCGGGTATCTTATGGTCAACAAATTCCTGCGAGTATTGCTCGAGGCTGTCCTGAACTTCTTTTGAAAATCTTTCTACAAAACCGTGCTTTCGGGCGATCTTCATAAGAGAAACGTGCGGGTCTTCTTTATTTCCGAGCACTTCGATTATATGGGCGTTAACCTGATCTCTCCAGTCGTCCACGTCTATTACAACAATAGTTCCGTCAGGAAGTTCTTCCCATTTCTTCTCGGTTTTCTTCCTGTTAAGCCTGACGTTCAGCCCGTTGTCGCAGATCACGTGCAGCGCTCCTGAAATATGTCTGATCTCGCCTACATACTCGGTTTTATCCCTTTTAAGAATTTTAACGACCTTGCCTTCTATATCCCAGAATTTTGGCGTCTGGATGAGCACGAATTCCACTTCATCACCGTCATAAGCTCCGTTCACGTAAATCCTCGGAATGAAAATATCGCCTTCGATCTCGTTAGAAACGACTTTTCCGCTGCCGTTCTTCTTGATAGAAATGTTTCCTGTATATGACCGTTCGTTCTTTTTTATAAATTCTTTCGGCTTCGGAGCATCGAAAAGCCTTTGTGACGGTTTTTCGTATTTTTTACTTTTTTTCATAACTGCCTCCTTCTATTTACCGGCTGCATTAATCCTTGCTTCGAGTTTGTCCCTGTCTATGACTATATCAGCCTTTTCTCTTAAAGAAACCGTGTAAGACTTTATCTTGTGATTCAAGATCGAATTAGCCATGCTCTGCCTCAGCTGTTCTTTAATTTCATTAAGCTCGAATTTTCCGCCGGTTCTTCTGTCGGTAAGTTTTATTATATGATATCCGAACTGGGTTTGAACGAGGTCGGATATTTCTCCGGTCTCCATCTCAAAAGCCGCCTGTTCGAATTCAGGCACCATCTTGCCTTTATCGAAATATCCAAGGTCGCCTCCGTTCTGTCCGCTCGGGCACTGCGAATGATTTTTAGCAAGCTCGGTGAAATCAGCCCCATTAAGTAACTGCTCATGAATTTCCAGCGCCTGTTCTTTATCACCTTCTCCGAAAAGAATGTGCGAAGCCCTTACCTCCTCGCCTTTATTAAATCGTTCGGGGTAATTCTCATAATACTTATTCAGATCATCATCGGAAACCACTGTATCGGCAATGAATTTCTTCTGAACAAAATTGCGCAGTTTGAGGTTTCTCGCGATCCTTTCTTTTATAGAATCATTATTGTCGCCCGTTTTTGAAAGGGCTTTCAAAAAATCATCCTCGGTTTTGAAGCTTTTCTTCATTTTTGAAATTGTCGCATCAACTTCTGCAGCGTCGTACTCAATATTTTCTTTTTCAGCCTGTTCCAGCATGAGAACGGCATCGATAAGAATATCCGTCACTTCTTCGATATCAGCTTTCTCAAGTTTTTCTTTTCTGAACACATATTTTCTTTCCATGCAGGCCATATCAAAATCTCTTTCAGATATTTCGCGGTCGTTCACCTTGATCATTTCTATCTCCATTTTTTATTTAAAAATTTCTCCAGTCTGTTTGTACCATAAAAGAATATCGAGATGGTCCATAGGTATTTTTATTCTTTTTGAAAAAGAAGACATTTTAGCTTCGGTCTCAAGATATTTCTTTTCGTTCAATGATTTTGGAATTTCGTCTATTACGCCGAATAAAACCAGATTTTTAAGAATGTGCCTGTCGAGAATGGCTATTTCCGAACCTAATCCTATATTCCTCAAAAAATGGCCGGCTTCTTTATAGCTGTAGCCTTTGATATTGTCAACAAGCCATTTTCTTAAATTGATTATATCATGAGAATTTTCTATGATGAACTTCTTAAAATCCATTTTAAAAACGAAGTCTCTATTATGAACGATGTATGCGCTTTTATTATTATGAAATCTGACGCCTTTTATGCTGTTTCTCAATTCGTCAGCGCAGCCCTCGTAGAGCATGCGGCTGTCGCGAATAGATTCTATGCATTTCCAGCAGGATTTAGCTTTCGACTGAGGTGTAAGAGTACAGAATGAAAGTTCGGCGAAAATATCATTATTATCCATTTTGGAGAAATTTTCCCTGAATAATTTCAGTCTCTCAATAATATCCGGTTTAATATTTTTGTAAGTTCGTTTCAGATCGTTTAAATCATTTTCAGTCATTTCGTTTTTCCTTTTAATATGCGCTAATAAAGGTAATAATAATTAATTAAAATTAGTATAAAAATATTTGTCAAAAGAGTTAAAATTGGTTAATTTGCTATAAAATGCACAAAGGAAGAAAAATGCTGGATATATTCGAAGCTGATTATAATACTTTCAAAGATCAAATAAGATCTGTCAGACATAAGGTTTTTATCGAAGGGCAGAACGTGCCGGAAGAAATAGAAATTGACGGGAAAGACGGAGGATCTTATCATGTTCTTCTCACCAAGAACGGTCAGCCGATAGCTACCGGCAGAATGCAGAAGGACGGCCATATAGGAAGGATCGCAGTTCTCGAAGAATTCCGAGGAATGAATTTCGGCTCTATGATAATGAATAAGCTAGAAGAAACGGCCATGAAAAAAGGTATTAAAAGCCTTTATCTGAACTCTCAGATTCACGCCGTTCCTTTTTATCTGAAGCTCGGATATGAACCGGTCGGGGATAATTTCTTCGAGGCCGGGATTGAACACGTAAAAATGATCAAGGAGCTGTAGCTGCTAAATGGGATTTTTAGAGAAGTTAATCAAAAAGAAGGATTCAAGATTCCTCCAGTCAGACAACCGGGGAACATTTCATAGCAGTGTTGAACAGGCTACCGGGTACTGGCTCGAAAGAAAGAACAGTAAAAAGTTCGATCCTTTTCTGCTATATAAATTTATTGACGAAACAGATGCTGTAAGAGCTCTAATGGAGATCAGCTGCATAAAGATCGCCGAAGATTCTGAGGAATTAATCTGTACTTTACCTTTTATATACGGCTATTATTCAACAGGGAGTGAGGAGTTTGAGGCTGTACTTTGCGGATCAGGAATGACTGAAGATATGTACGACGAAGCTAAAAATGCTTTTTTAAAGAATAAAGGTGCGCTGATAAACGAAAAGAGACCGGTTCAGAAGAATAAAAAAGAAGTTAAAAAGGAAGTTGAAAAGGAAGTTGAAAAGGAAGTTGAAAAAACGGTTCCGGAAGAAAAGGAAGAAAGTGCCGAAAAAAATATAATCGATGAGAAAAATACAGCGAATGATATAAAACCTGAAGCGGAATTCATTTCAGAGGAAAAGAAAGTCAAGAACGGAAAGGAAATGAGAATTATGATGTACAAAGCAGAAAGCGCAAAGAACGCTATTGCTTTTCTGGAAACGAAATTAGTTTTAAAACCGAACATGTTTATAATAGTAAAAACTCCTCAGGGAATACTGGGGAGAAGCTATGAAGGTATTTATAAAGTGCGAAAGAAACAGTAAATCCGGTTGTTTTCACAAACTTATTCACAAAATAATAACAGCGTAAACCGATAAATTTTTAAAAAAAATTCCTGATTTTTTTCTTGACATTGAAAGACAACGGGTAATTGTAACAGTTAAAGTGTTTTATATATAATTTTTAAATATCTGTTGAGCTGAATTAAATCAGGATACAAGCTCTGTGTCAAGAAAAATTTTCATAAAATTTTTCCTGAATCAGACATTGTTGACAACTTGTTCACATAAAGGTCAATTTTCACTTTTCGTATCTGACGGCTGATTTGGCAGATTTACTATAAATAAGTTTATTTTTACATACATTAATGCTGACTGAATCTCCGTATTTGAACTCGCCTGAAACGATTTTTTCCGCCACCGGGTCCTCGATCAGATTTTCAACAGCTCTTTTGAGAGGTCTAGCACCGCTTTCGATGTCATAAGATTCATCCATAATATAGTTCTTTACCTTTGGCGAAACTGTAAGGTTTATATCTATCTTCGATAATTTATCGCACGAATTTTCAATATGATTGGAAATTATCTGAAGAACTGCGTTTTCAGACAGATGATTGAAAACTATAACTTCGTCGATCCTGTTCAGGAACTCCGGTCTGAAATATTTCTCGGCTGTTTTTCTAGTCGTTTCTTTCATTTTTATTTCTTTTTCCTCAAAACTGCCCTTGCTTCCGAATCCTATATTTTCAGAATTCGAGAAATTTTTCGTACCCACATTCGAAGTGAAAATAATTATAGTGTTCTTAAAATCAATTTTTCTGCCGTTCCCGTCGGTCAGAGTACCTTCGTCAAGAACCTGAAGAAGCATGCCGAAAACATCGGGATGCGCTTTTTCTATTTCATCGAAAAGTACTACAGAATAAGGATGCCTTCTTACCTGCTCGCTGAGCTGGCCGCCTTCACCGTAGCCGACATAACCCGGGGGAGATCCGATCATCCTCGAGACGTTAAACTTTTCCATGTATTCGCTCATATCAATTTTTATAAGACCCTTGTCGGATTCGAAAATTTCTTCCGAGAGTACTTTGGCAAATTCAGTTTTACCGACTCCAGTCGGTCCCAGAAATAAAAACGACCCTATGGGTCTTTTAGGATCTTTAAAACCTGTTCTTGATCTTTTTACTCTGCGGATAACTGCTTCCACCGCTTCCGGCTGATCTATTATTCTCTTTGATATAGATTTCGATATGCGGTTAAGCCTGTTGCTTTCTGAAACTTCCAGCTTTGAAATGGGTATGGATGTCATCATCGAAATGATATCTCTTATATTATCAACCGATATATTGAAAACTTTGTTGGAGAGGGATTTATGCCAGTGATCCCTTTCCTTTTCGAGTTTAATTTTCAATTCATTAATTTTATCTCTGAGCACAGCTGCTTTCTCGAACTGCTGCTTTTCGATCTTGAAAATTTTTTCTTTATTCAGAGTATCTATCTGACTTTCTAGTTCAGCGATCTTCGAAGGCACTTTTATCGAAAGGTGCTTTTTCGCACCTGCTTCATCGATTACATCTATAGCTTTATCCGGAAGAAATCTGTCGGGTATGTATCTGTCGCTTAATTCAGCGGCCGCGGCAAGGCTCTCATCGGAATATTTCACCTTATGATGGCTTTCATATTTAGTCTGAAGACCCTTCAGGATATCATAAGTTTCCTGTATCGAGGGCGGATCGACAAGCACTTTCTGAAACCTTCTTTCCAGCGCGCCGTCCTTTTCGATCGTTGTTCTGTACTCATCCAGCGTAGTTGCACCTATGCACTGAATATCACCACGTGCAAGTGCTGGTTTGAACATATTCGAGGCATCCATCGATCCTGTAGTGCTTCCTGCTCCGACAATAGTATGAATTTCATCGAGGAACAGGATAGTGTTCCTGTCATTCTCGATCTCTTTAATTATCGCTTTAACTCTTTCTTCGAACTGCCCCCTGTACTTTGTTCCGGCTATAAGCATACCGAGATCGAGGCCGAGTATCCTTTTACCCAGCAGAACTGAAGGTACTGATTTCTCTATTATCTTAACTGCCAGACCTTCGACTATGGCGGTCTTTCCAGTTCCCGGTTCTCCTATAAGAATCGGATTATTCTTCTTCCTTCTTGAAAGAATCTGAACTATGCGTTCGATCTCCTCATTTCTTCCTATTACCGGGTCAAGTTTTCCGTCCCTTGCAAGCTGAGTAATGTCATGCGAGAACATATCTATTGAAATTTCGGTCTGCGGTTCGTTCTTATCCATTGCCGGGATTTTCCCGGATTTTAATCCGCTGCCTGTAAGAAGTACCTGTTTTACTCTCTGATATGTTATTCCGTGAAATCTTAAGATCCTTTCCGTAAAAGTGTTTACTGCTTTAGTCAGAGATAACAGAAGATGTTCAGTTCCGGTATAAGTTCCGGACATTTCAGCAGCTTCGATAACCGCCTGTGACAATATCCTGTCGCTTTCGTGGCTGAGCGGTATAAATCCGAGCTTGATCAGCTCTTTGTTCTTTGTCATTCCGTTAGCGAGGTCTCTGTATAGTGCAGCCAGATCACAGTTCAGTTTATTCAGAATATTTACAGCGCCGCCTTCATTCAGCCTCAGAATTCCCATAGCAAGATGGCCGGGATAAACTGTGTCGTGTCCGTTCTGAATAGTTATTTCTTTAGACAGATCAATAACTTTGTTCAGCCTCGATGAAAAACTGTTATCCATTTATTTTATCCTGTGTCTTTATTTCAATGACGTCTTCATATTTTTTTGAAAGTACGGATTTTGTATTCTGGACGAACGGATCCATCAGCATTGATATTCTGTATGCTCCGTATCCTAGCCTGGAATAAATTTTTGTAGCCTCTGTTTCTGTTGTATCGGCAGCTGAAGAATCAACATTATCAGTCTTACTTTCCGTAAAAGCATTCTTAACAGCTTCATTCGCTTTATTCTTCAATCCTTGGGCGGAAAGATCATTTCCGGCCAGCTCAATGCTCTGATCTATTATATCATCCGTGAATTTATCTGGAGTAACGTATTTCTTTAAAAAAGTATCGCCTGCAGGAAAAGCTCTTATGATTATAAATATAAGGCATACAACGAAAAATCCGTTAACGGCTCCGAAAATTATACCGGCTATTCTGTTAGGCAGAGACGTAAGCACAGAATCAACTGTTTTACTGATGATCATCCCGGCAACGAAAAACACTCCGAATATAAACAGGAATGCGGCGATCTGAACAAGCATCAGTAATACGCCCTCCGGTTCATCCGAAACAGCTGAGGAGATAAATCTGCTTACAGGAGTATTAAAATAAAAAGCGCAGAAGATGCCGGCGAACTGGAACAGCTGCGGAATGAAACCCTTCAAAAAACCGATAACGGCGAATAAAGCTATAACCACCACAACGAGAATATCTATAAAGTTCATTTCATCTCCTTCATTATATACCTGTTAATATAATAAAAAAAGAGTGACGCGTCACTCTTTTTTATTCTATAAATAATAATGAATTAGAAACCTCTGTTCTGCATCCTTGTGATCTTCTGCTGCTTTCTCGTAGCCTGGATCCTTTCTCTTCTGTTCACCCAAGTAGGTTTTTCGTATCTTTCTCTAAGCCTTAATTCAGCGAGTACGCCGCTTTTTTCAAAAGTTTTTGTAAATCTTTTGAGGGCTTTTTCGAAATGTTCTCCGTCTCTTACTTTAATGTGTATCACTACGTTTCACCTCCTTTAAGGCGCGATACTTAATTTGCGGGGTCAATATAAATAATTAATTTACTCTAAGCAACAAAAATAATTCCGCATATTTATTTGATCAGAGTCATTTTTCTTATCTGCCTGTATCCCTTATCGGTCTCAAGTCCGAAATAATAAACCCCGGAAGAAAGTCTTTCCGCAGTTTTCCATTCATATTTGTAAGATCCTTTCTTAAGAATTTCATTCTCTATAAGAGTATCAACCTTCTCTCCCCGCGTATTATATATATGAAGAGATACATTAATAGTGTTCTTCAGTTCGAATCTTATAGTTGTAACAGGATTAAACGGATTCGGATAGTTCTGATCAAGTATAAAATCCGAAATTCCGGCCGGTTCGTCGTCTCCGATCCCGGTAGCAGTGCTGAAGGGCAGTACTTTTATTCCTGAAATGTTTCTATCATCAGTAACTCTGAATTTTACATTCCATGTTTTACCCGCAGTACTGATAATTCCGCCGAAAATGCCGTCCGGGCTCAAGCTTAAGCCGTAAGGATAAGGATCGGTTTCGAAAGCGGTTTTCATTACTGAAGCATCATTCAGGCCGGAAGTTGAAGATATTATAGCGTCGGTCACTTTTCCGTTAGATATTCCGGATGCCCAGGCTATCCCTGTTGTCAGAGAATCCCCGTAAAAGAATTCAATTCTGGAGTCTGAATATATCTTTGTCTCAAATTCCAGATTGACATCAGGAAGATCATACATCGAGGTTTTCCATCTTACAGTAAGGCAGCTGTCGTTTACGGAATAAAAAACTCCGTCTCCCTGGTCCGGATAGATCATAAGATCCGCACCATAGCAGGTTATAGTTTTGAATGACATTATATCACCTTCGGTCCTGATATAATCGAACCCTTCTTCCAGCTTTATTGAACCGTCTGTTATGACTGTGACCTTATCGTAAAGAACTCCGTAGAACGGGAACAGGAAAGGCAGTTCTATCACAGCATCACTGTCATCATCGTTTGTAAAAGTTATAGGTGTATCTGCAGTTGCGTCGAACTCTCCGTAATTTTCTGTTTCAGAATAATCGCAAATCACGTCCCATTTATAGGGAGCAGTTCCGTTCTGAACAGAAAGCTGGTGGTTGTACTGAATGCCCGGAAGCGCTTGAGGAAGAGTTTCATCAGCGATCTCGGGAGCGTCAAAAATGAAAGAGGCTGTTACTCCTGCATATGAGGTTGAGTTAGGAATAATCGTCTCGTTTGTCTGCGGGCTTACATACTGGGTTCCGTTGCTGTCTATAACCGAGAAAGATGAAATGTTTCCTCTGCCTGAAGTAACACCTTTCTCGCTATGTTCAACGCAAATGAAGAATTTTGCTTTCTGATCCGGTGCTACGAATGAAAGAAGGGGACTGATATCCAGGCCTATTTCAAGTGAATTAGCTGTACCTGTCATAGGATACTCACCGCCCTGGCTGTTAAAATGCGGAAAACTTAAAACATGATCCGGTACAGAGGCAAGCGTATCTGATGAAACACCCGCGAAAATTTTCAGTTCCTCCCTGTCGCTGAAGCTTATGGTCGCTTTCATATAAAGTGACGGCGAGAAATCATCCCTTATCCTTATAGTATGAACCGCATTAGTCCATATTCCTCCCTCAGCAAGACTCATAGCCAAAGTTCTGTAGGCGACCCATATCTTTCCTCCGTTCACCCAGCCTAATCCCCATGAATTAGCCATCAGCACCGCGCCGATCTCCCAGTCTTTCATGTCTACTTTGCCGTCAGGAATGTTAACTCCGTTCGAATCTATTCCGCCGGCCCAGTCAAGATCGTTCGTAAATCTGCCGTCGCCGTTATAATCGCATTTAATAGAATCATTATATCCGACAAAAGTCATGGCGTGATTTACTGATGAATCCCATTTCCAGAGAACTGACTGACCGGCATTCTCGGTACCTTCAGGAAGAACGCTGATACTGACCCAGCTTACACCAGCTGCAAAATTCACAATTCCGCCGGTCGCGGAACCGTCGCAGTAATCATTAAAATACTGTTTTAAAGTCTCAAGGCCTTCAGGCGTGTTTACAGGAATTGTAATAACTTCCAGGATCCTTCTGCTCATCCCCGATTCATATTTATCAAACCCGTTCATCCATAATTTATGCATGGTTTCCGAATCGGTTGACGGCCACATACCTCCGTATGTAGTTACGTTCGGAATTCCTCCTGCATTGATTATATCCCATCCTCCGAAATAGGTCGAACCGATGTCACCTGATCCGCTGTTCAGAAAATTATAAGTATAGTGAGTAGGGTACTGGTTGTCTGTAATATTTGCGCTTGTGCCGTTTATTGAATTCATTTCGTATGTGAAATTATATCCGACACCGCTTGCCTGCGCGCAGCTTCCGCCCATCTGGTTGAATATCGGCCGGAAATACTGTAGCTGTGAATTGTCCAGTTTATAAGGAATTTCTTTACCTTTATACTTTTCCGGCAGCCTTAGTTTAGGATATGAATCTATGATCTTCATTTCTTCAGCTGAAGGTATTTTCCATCCTCCTGCCAGCCACTGTTCTCCGTTCGGATCCGGATTAAGATTCACAAGCTCGCCGAAAACTAAGCCTGCTGATAAAACCATAAGCGCAATTACTAATTTTTTCATGCGTTCCTCGTTTATTTTTTATACTTCTCAGCTATTACATAATAGAACAGCTTGTCATATCCCAAGATCGGGCTGTCAATATAATAAAGATCCGGTGAAGATGCAATTTTTGAAAATGAACCGAAGGGCTGATCGCATCTGTAGATGCTGTAAGATTCTGCTCCGTCTACCTGTATCCAGTCAAGCCGTACACTATCATAAGAAACTGATATCGTGAGTCCGGAAGGTGTTAAAAGAGGTTCAATAAGCCTGAATTCTAGAGTTTTGAACGATGAAATATTGCTGTTGTCCTTAACAATAAAGTTAAGATACCATGTACCGGGATCGCCTGATAACGTGCCGGCTAAAATACCATCTGAACTCAGCTCTATACCATATGGGAAAGGATCCGGAGCGAACGCTGTTTTCATTCCTGAAGGATCCGCGGTTCCGGATAAAGCAGAAATTACGGTGCTGTTCGGGTTGCCGCCCGAGATACCTGCCGCCCATGAAAGGCCGGTTGTTAGATCGTCAGCGTAAAAGAATTCGATCCTTCCGTCAGAAGATAGCTTTACGGCGAATTCAAGGTCGACTTCAGGCATGTCATATAAAGATGTAAGCCATCGTATCACAGCATAATTTGCCGTTTTATAAATAAATATTCCTTCACCGTAAATATCGTAGCTCATAAGGTCGGAGCCGTAAGGCGTAATAGTCCGGGTTTTCATAATAGCGCCTTCGCTACGCACGCTTTCGAATTCATCTCCGAAAAGTATCGAGCCGTCTGTACTTACTGTTATACCGTTGTAAATTTTCCCGTAGAAAGGAAAATCGAATCCGAGATCGACTTCAGCTATGCCGTCATCGGGATCGCTTGTAACAATAAGGCTGTCGTTCAGATAAGGGAAAAGGCTATCATTAGTCAGTTCGGTATAATCGATCGAAAGAGACCATGTATAAGGTTGTGTACCGTTCTGAGCAGCCAATACCGTCGAGTATAATTCTCCCCTGACCGCAGAAGGTAAATACGCTGTTGTTATTAAAGGTGCGTCGAATTGCGGCGATAATATCAAGGGTATGTACGTTGTAGCGTGATTATTAATTGTTATCGGCATTGAAGTAGATGCAGTTTCGGTTGAATCAGCTTCGAAGACAGAGAAAGAAAGAACAGATCCGTCATAAATTGAACCGGGATCGTTCTCGCCGATGCAGAGGAATAATTTAGCAGGCTGTCCGGGCACAACATACGAAAGGAGAGGTGTTATATCCAGCCCGAACTCAAGTGTGTCACTATCCCCGCGCATTCCGTATTCACCGCCCTGATAAAGAAAGAGAGGAAATAAAGTACTGTTTGCCGGCTCAGTATCAGTCGTGTCCTGCGAAATACCGGCATAAACTTTCAAGGCTGAGCGGTTCGTGTGTTCTATCTTTGCCTTTAGTTTTAGCGAAGGCGAAAAAGATTCTCTTACTCTCATCGAATGGACGGCATTTCCCCAAATTCCGCCAACTGAAATATCCATAGCCAGAGTTCTGTATGAAATCCAGCATTTTCCGCCCATTCCCGTATTCGGCCAGTCGGTACCGTAGGAATTTACCATAAGAAGAGCTCCTATCTCCCAGTCCTTCATATCTACAACGCTATCGCCGTTGATATCTTTATTGTTCGTATATTTTCCGTCGGCGTTGCAGTCCACTCTGACAGAATCGTCATATCCAACAATAGTCATGGCGTGGTTCATTTCATAATGCCACTGCCTGATAATGTATTCGTTAGCATGGGGAAGACCGGCAGCTATTCTTCCTATTTTATATGTTCCGCCGATCCCGGCCGCGAAATTCACGATGCCGCCGTATAGCGATCCTTCAGCGTGATCGACTAAATACTGCTTCAGAGTCTCTAAACCTTCAGGAGTGTCGACAGGGATAGTGAACTGCTCCTGTACACGGTTATTCATGCCTTTTTCATATTTGTCATAGCCGTCGGTCCAAAGCTGATGCCTGTAAGTCGGATCGTCAGGGTAAATACCGCCGTAAGTCTTCAGGTCGGGGCAGCCGTTTGACTTTATTATATCCCATCCGTCAAAATACCATGAACCGATCCCGCCGTCGCCTTCATTTAAAAAATTATATGTGTGATGAGTCGGGTATTGGTTGGATGAATCTGAAGCTGAAGTATTTCTTACTAAATTCATTTCATAAGTAAAGTTATATCCTATTCCGCTGGCCTGACCGCAGCTTCCTCCGGACTGGCTGAAAACAGGTCTGAAAAACTGGAGAGACGAATTATCGACCGAAACCGGAAGGGGATCTTTTCTATGTTTGTAGATATCGGTAAGTTTAAGCTCGGGCAGTGAATTTATTCTCTGCATGAGTTCTTCTGAAGGTTCTGATATACCGCCGATCCACCATGGTTCTCCGTCGGGATCCGGATTGATGTTTATAAGCCCTGCGAAAGAAAATGAATATAGGATTGTGATTATTAAAAGCAAGTATTTCATTATTGTAATCCCCCAGTTCTTTGAAAGAAAAATAATGAATTTATTCGGTTTTGTAAATTGAATAAATATTTTTCTTGCGGATCATATGTTTATTTTCATATTATTTACTGCAACTCTATTAAATACCGGGGGACGAATGAAAGAATTAAATCAGCCTAAAACCGGATCCAACTTTTTTATTGGAGCTGATGTACAAATCGGAAAAAACTGCATTTTCGGTAATAATGTTGTTATTCACGACGGTACGACAATAGGTGATAATGTAAGGATAGATGACAATTCTGTTATCGGAAAAAGCAAATTGAAATCTCCTAATTCGGCTATGGCTACAGATGAAGTACCTCCTCCTGCAAAGATAGGGAACGGTGTACTAATTGGTGCGGGAGTTGTTGTATACGCAGGAGCTGATATAGGAGATAAAGTTCTTATTGCGGATCAGGCTGCGGTCCAGTTCAATGTTAGCGTAGGGGAGATGACGATAATAGGAAGAGGGGTGCTTATAGAATCAAAATGCTCAGTCGGGAAAAAGTGTAAGATCGAATCGAATACATACATTACAGCCATGTCTGTTATTGAAGATTATTGTTTTATTGCGCCTTGTGTAGCTACAAGCAATGATAATTATGCCGGAAGATCGAAAGAAAGATTCAAATATTTTAAGGGCGTAACTGTTAAAAGAGGCGGAAGAATAGGAGTTCATGCGACAATCCTTCCCGGAATTACGATAGGAGAGGACGCAATGGTCGCGGCAGGAGCGCTTGTGACAAAAGATGTTCCGGCCGGAAAAATTTATGCCGGAGTTCCCGCAAAAGAATTCGGCGATGTGCCTGAAGATCAGCTTTTAAAAAATAACATATAAGGGAGAATGTTATGCCCAGAAAAAAGATCGAGGAATCTTTTGCCGAAGGTTACAGGCTTTTAGGCGAATTTATAAACATTGAAAAGAATTTTGAGAAGATCGACGCTGTTGTTAAACTGATCATAGGAGCATTCGATACCGGCAGAAAAGTAATTATCTGCGGAAACGGAGGATCAATGACCGACGCAATGCATTTCGCCGAAGAACTTACGGGAAGGTTCAGATCAGACAGGAAACCGCTGCCTGCAATAGCTTTATCGGATCCCTCGCACATCACTTGTACTTCGAACGATTACGGCTTCGAAGAAATCTTTTCAAGAAGCATTGAAGCGCTCGGAATGAAAGGTGATGTTTTTATAGGGCTTTCAACAAGCGGAAACTCGCCTAATATTATAAAAGCCCTTCATAAAGCTTCTGACCATAAAATGCATACTGTGCTTTTTCTGGGTAAGGATGGAGGAGATCTTAAAGGAAAAGCGGGCATAGAGATCATAGTTAACGGTCGTACCAGCGACAGGATACAGGAGATCCACATGTTCATACTTCATACTGTCGTTGAAGGCATAGAAAGAACCATGTTCCCTGAAAATTATGAGCAATGATCATTTGAGATAAAATTAAAGCCCCGGGATCGGGGCTTTAGTTCTGCATAGGAATAATAATTAACTATGTATAGATTACCGGATCGATCTCTTTCTCGATCACCATAAGGCCGTTCATGGCTAAAGCTGCCATTTCGTCTTCGCCGGGATAAACCACAACAGGCGCTATCCAAGCCACTCTTTCTTCTATCTTCACGTTAAAATCCTTATTGTAGGCTATCCCGCCCGTAAGGATTATAGCGTCAACTTCGCCTTTAAGCACAGTAGAATAAGCGCCGATGTCTTTCGCGACCTGATAGATCATCGCATCGTGGATCTTGATAGCTTCCTGGTCGCCGGCCATGCATCTTTTTTCAACTTCATAAGCATCGTTAGTTCCGAGATAAGCTGCGAATCCGCCTTTTCCTTTGAACATAAGTTTCATTTCTTCATGAGTGTATTTTCCGCTGAATGCCATAGCGCATACATCTCCGACTGGTAAAGTACCGCTTCTTTCGGGGCTGAACGGACCTTCGCCGTCAAGAGCCTGATTCACGTCTATTACCCTGCCTTTTCTGTGAGCACCTACAGAAATTCCTCCTCCGAGATGCGCGACTATTACATTCACGTCTTCATATTTCTTTGTAACGCTTTTAGCGTATTTTCTGGCTACAGCTTTCTGGTTCAGTGCGTGGAATATCGATACTCTGTGGAACAGCGGATGACCTGATATCCTCGCAACATCATCAAGTTCATCAACTACGACCGGATCTGCTATGACCGCTACAGCTCCGTTATTTAATGATTTTACAATGTCATCAGCTATAAGACCGCCAAGATTACTTGCGTGTTCTTTATTGCTGTTCTTAAGATCATGTTTCATCTTCTCATTGACGAGAAACACTCCTGAAGGAACCGGTTTAACAAGACCGCCTCTGCCGACGATGATCTTTAATGTTTCAAGCTGTATGCCGGCTTCTTTCAGCTCTTTCAGAATGACATCTTTTCTGAAATCGAACTGATCAGTGATCTTTTTGAAAGGCGCGAGTTCTTCAACAGTATGTTTAAGATTTTTCAGAAAAATCTGTTTTTCCCCGTCGTAAACAGCGATCTTTGTAGATGTGGACCCGGGATTTATTGCCAGGATCATTCTTGTTTCCATCTCTCACTCCGTTTTTTTATGTTAATATTAATATTTATTTTGACATCATGCAGGCAAGCGCGATCGAATAAGTTTTCGTTTTCGAGCTGTCGCCTCTGGAAGTTAATACCGCCGGGCATTTAGCGCCTACGACAACAGCCGCAAGTTCTCCGCCCGCAAATTTCGTACAGGTTTTGAAGAACACGTTACCTGATTCGATATTCGGGAAAACGAGACAGTCGGCATCACCTGCGACAGGGCTTACAAGTTTCTTTATCTTCACGCTTTCTGCATCTATAGCTACGTCCATTGCAAGCGGCCCGTCAACGAAAGCGTTCTTAATCTGTCCGCGGTCGCACATTTTGGATATTATTGCCGCGTCAACACAGGCAGGCATTCCGGCAGACATCTGTTCTGTTGCGGCGATCATAGCTACTTTCGGTTTTTCAATTCCGAGCACGCCGGCAGTATTTATAACGTAATTGGTTATCGCTATTTTCTGGGGAAGATCCGGAGCAGGTATTATTGCTACGTCGCTGACGATAAGGAGTTTCGGGTACGTAGGAACTTCTACAACTGTTACATGGCTGAGAATCGCTTTTGGAGGCATCAGTCCTTTTTCCTTGTCAAGTATGGCTCTCATATATTTATCGGTGCTGACGAGACCTTTCATGATAAAATCTGCTTTACCTTCATTTATGATAGCAACAGCTTTCTGTGTCGCTTTCATTTCATCAGCCTCATCCACGATCTGAAATTTACTTATGTCTATCTTTTCAGCCTTACAGACTTTTTCTATCTCAGCTTTAGATCCGACAAGTGTTCCTTCTACTATACCGAGATCGACCGCTGCGTTAACGGCTTCTATAGTATGAGAATCAATTGCATAAGCGGCAACGAGTCTTTTTTTAGGTTTTGACTTCAGGATTTCGAACATTTGTTCAAGTTTTGTAACAGGCATGATCTCCCCTTATTTTTAATTAATTATTTCAATTCGTACTGAAAGTTCTCAAAAATAATTTTTTTGTATATTTTAGTCAAGATATTATTTTATCTAAAGAACAGAAAGAAAAAACTCTGGATTTCAACTGCAGGCTTGATTTATTCTTCTGATGCCGGCTATCATTTTATTGTTTATTGATTTGGTCAGATTCATTGTTATTTCCGTTTTTTATAAGTTAGATCAAAATAAGAAAAAAAGTTGTCATATCGCTATTGAATTAATACAATTAAAATCTTAACTTCCTCGTTTACTCGATGATAAGGAGTACACTTGCTTTATTTTGTCATCACTTTAATTTTCTTCAGTTCGATCGAGGTCGTTTCAAAGGATCTTATGAATTACCTCGGACCTTTTGAAATGACTTTTATAAGATTTTTTATCGGTCTGGCAGGAATTGTTTTATATGCAGTGATCACGGGAGATATTAAAGATCTTAAGAAACCCGGGATCCGGGATTATGGCTCTTATGCAGTTCTAGGTTTTATTAACATATTTTTTTCGATGACAATGCTTCAGTATGCCATTAAATATGCTGACCCTGCCGTGGTAGCGCTGATAATATCATCCAATCCCATCTTTGTTTACATAATTTCTTTAATAATGAAGCACGAGATACTATCATACCGGAAAGTATCAGGCTTTATACTCGGTATCATTGGATTATCGGCAGTTCTGATAAAGGATTTTAACAGTATCAGATTCGAGACCGGCGCACTGTTTGCTTTGGCGGGGGCGGTTTCTTTTGCATATTTTACTATCCTCAACAGGGATGCAGTGGCAAAGTATAAGCCTATGACAGTCAACATCGGGTCTTTCTTCTTCGGACTTATTTTTATAATGATCTATTTTCTTATCAAAGGTTCAGCTGATGTGTCGCCCGTGATCTTCGATTCAGGTATCAGAGTATTAAAAATTCTATATCTCGGAATTTTCGTGACTGGAATAAGTTACATTACTTTTTTAACAGCGATTAAAAAAATGGGACCTGTCGCCTCATCGCTGATATTTTTATTCAAACCGGCCGTAGCAGCTCTTTTATACTACATTATCATTTCTCAGCCCGTAAGAGCGAACTTTTATGTCGGACTTATGCTGTCTGCTGCGGGGAGTTATTTAATACTAAAAGCAAAACCGTCAAATAAAGCGGAGCCTGAATGCGTGAAATAAAAACTGAAGAGATCATAAAAGCGGTAAAAAATCTTTGTATTGAAGCTAATTATTCCACAACGACCGACCTGAAAGACAGGATCAAAAAAGCTTTTGAGGAAGAGCAGTCGGATATAGGAAAAGAAGTGCTATCAGTAATTATAAAAAATCAAGAAATGGCGAAAAAAGAAAAAATGCCTGTCTGTCAGGATACGGGAATAGCAGTAGTATTCGCTGAAATAGGTCAGGACTTACACATAACAGGAGGGATCTTTTCTGAAGCCGTTAACGAGGGAGTAAGGCAGGGATATACTGAAGGATACCTAAGAAAATCAGTGATATCCGATCCCGTATTCAAAAGACTGAACACGAACGATAATACGCCTGCGATAATTCACACCGATATCGTTCCTGGGAATAAATTATCACTGACGGTTATGCCTAAAGGTAGCGGAGCCGAGAACATGAGCGAGGTAAGGATGCTCAGGGCTTCTGACGGACTTAAGGAGATAAAAAACTTCGTTCTGGAAAAAGTAAGAGGCTCGGGAGGAAGGCCGTGCCCTCCGATCATTGTTGGAGTCGGAGTAGGCGGTAATCTGGAAAGATGCGCGATATTGTCAAAGAAAGCTCTTCTGAGAGAAACCGGAAAACCGAATAAAGATCCAAACTGGGCTCAACTTGAAAAAGAGCTACTAAAAGATATAAACAGACTCGGAATCGGACCGATGGGACTTGGAGGAACAATTACAGCTCTTTCAGTTCATATAATGATCGAGCCATGTCACATCGCAAGTCTGCCCGTCGCAGTGAATATTCAATGTCACGCGAACAGGCACAAAACGATAATCCTGTAGGAGGTATAAGATCAAAACGCATTACTTAAAAGCTCCGCTCAGACTGAATGTGCTGAGTGAACTTAAAGCAGGGGATAAAGTATTTATATCCGGCACTATTTACGCCATGAGAGACGAAGCTCATAAAAGATTTTTATATATGATGATAAAAAATGAAAAACTGCCTTTCAATGTTAGAGGCCAGATAATTTATTATACAGGACCGACACCCGAACCGGAAGGAAGGGTCATAGGATCGGCAGGTCCGACTTCAAGTTACAGGCTGGATCCGTACACACCACAGCTTATCGAAAAAGGGCTGAAAGCAACTATAGGAAAAGGGCAGAGGGACAGGGCAGTGATAGAGTCCATGAAAAAGCACAAGGCTGTTTATCTTGTCGCGGTCGGCGGAGCGGCAGTCGTTCTGACTTCTGCAATTAAGAAATCAACAGTAATAGCTTTTGAGGAGCTCGGTCACGAAGCTGTCAGGATACTGGAAGTCGAGAATTTTCCATGTATAGTGGCCAACGACATTTACGGCAACGATATTTTTGTAAGGGGTATTGAGCAATGGAGAAGATAAAAACCGATCTATCCAATCTGGATAAAGCCTTTCCCGATGATTTTTCGCAGGATCAGATCGCTAAAGCGAAAACATTGTTTTTAAAAGAACTTTCGGTTTCTGTCCACAAATTCTATCAGGGGAAGATACAGACGGTTCCCAAAGCCGGTGTTTTCGGTTTCAACTGGTTCAATGTTTATTATACTCCCGGTGTGTCGAAAGTATCAACAGATATAAGGGATGATAATGATGCGTCTTTCGATCTTTCTAATCGCGGGAATCTCGTTGCTGTCGTAAGTGATTCGACACGCGTTCTCGGCGACGGCGACTGCACACCGCCCGGGGGCCTCGGTGTTATGGAAGGCAAAGCCTTTCTGATGAAATACCTGGGCGGCGTGGACGCAGTTCCTCTCTGCATCGACAGCAGAGGGAAGAACGGAAAGAACGATCCGGACAGGATAATAGATTTCGTTAAAATGCTTCAGCATTCTTTCGGAGCGGTCAATCTGGAGGATATTTCCCAGCCGAACTGCTTTAAAGTGCTGGATGTGCTCCGCGAAGAATGCGAAATACCCGTCTGGCACGACGACGCGCAGGGAACGGCGAGCGTTACACTGGCCGGACTGATCAATGCGCTTAAGCTCGCCGGAAAAAAACTTGGCGACGCGAGGATCGTTCTTTTAGGCGCCGGAGCCTCGAACACGACGATTGCCCGTCTGATAATCACGGACGGCGGCGATCCCGGTAAAATTATCATATTCGATTCTAAGGGATCACTTCACAAAGGCCGAGCGGACATTGAAGCGGACAATAGATATTACAGGAAATGGGAACTCTGCAAGTCAACAAATAAAGATCAGATATTGACCATAGAAGAAGCTATGAAGGGCGCGGATGCGCTCATTGCGCTTTCGACACCGGGCCCTGATACTGTAAAAAAGGAATGGATAGCTTCTATGGCAGATAAAGCTATCGTTTTTTCATGCGCGAACCCCGTGCCTGAAATTTATCCTTATGCCGCTAAAGAAGCCGGTGCTTTTATCGTGGCGACAGGCAGAGGTGATTTTCCTAACCAGGTGAATAATTCGATCGGATTTCCCGGTATACTCAAAGGTGCTCTTCTTATCAGAGCAAGAAAGATCACGGACAACATGGCTATCGCGGCTGCCCATTCGTTGGCTGATTATGCCGAAAAGAGAGGGATCGATCCCGAAAATATCGTTCCGACCATGGATGAGGCGGATGTCTTTCCGATAGAGGCCGCCGATGTGGCTGTTCAGGCGATAAAAGACGGGGTCGCGAGGGTGCAAATTTCATGGCAGGAAGCCTATAATAAGGCTAAAGCCGATATTGAATATTCAAGAAATTTGACGAAGTCACTGACGGATAACGGTTTTATAAGAACACCCGAAGAATCCATGCTTCAGGACGCTCTCGATAAAGCTATAAGACAAGTTTAGAATTTTATTTGAGCAGAAAAGCTAATCATAACTTCATCTCTAAGCTCATCCTGCTTCATCCTTTAAATCGCTATTATGGAGCTGGTATCGTACATGCGGGCAAAGACGGTAAACGGATTTCGCTTCTCGATGAATGATGACAGGCTAAGAAATACTGGTTTTTATTGATAAGTATAAGCTAAAACATGCCGGTCTTGGTCTGCAGGTCATTGACCATTTTAAGAAATATCCTGCGGATATGATCGACGCACGGACCGTTCTCAATGATCTCTATCGCATTAACGATAGCCTCAATGGTCGAGATCCTTTCAATATTTCGTGATTTGCGGATCTCATAATCGCTTTTCTGTCCGGCAGGAAGTCTGACCCTTTTTACGCCTTCAATTATCTCTGAACGGAACATTTTACCGGCCTGATTATAATTGCCGTCAAGAACGATCAGATTCACAGGCTTTTCAAGTGTATCGAGAAATGATCTTTCGATAATCTGCGTAGCGTTCGGATAAAGAACAAGGTTTTCATATCCATCAAGCACAATATCGTCTCTTTTAGCAGGTCTGTCCGGTTCGCCGATAAGCACAGTTGAGCTGTTGGAAAGCATCAATGAGGCTAATTTCCCGGTGTTGGTCGCACGTTTAACCTCCTTCACATGCATCATCAGGGTCACACGGGTTCTAAGGCTGTAAACTTTAATATCTCCGCAGATGCATATAGCTTTAAAAAGTCTACAGTGAGGACATTTTTCAGCTCTATGTTTATTATGCGACATTTTCAGCTCTTTATAATTCAACCTGTTAAATATAGAACTAAAAATAAGCTTTTCAAAGTCATAAAACATGATTATATTTGTGCGGATTATAACAGGAAAAGCTATGAAAAAGATTATAGACCTTACCCATACTATGAATGAAAAGATCAATGTATATCCCGGCAGCCCGAAAGTCAGTCTGAGAAAGGCGGATACACATGAAAAGACAGGCTATGCGGTACTGGAGCTTAAAACAATTACCCACAACGGTACACATATTGACGCTCCTTACCACATGATTAAAGAAGGGAGAACGCTCGATAAATTTCCGATAAGCAATTTTATCGGGAAAGCTGTATGCATTAACTGCTCTAAAGAAAAAGAAATAACAGCAGGATTTATTAATGAATTCGAGAAACTGATCTTAAAAGCAGATTTCGTTCTTTTCAATTCAGGCTGGAGCAAAAAGTGGAATAAGAAAAGCTATCTAGAAAGTTATCCGGTACTTACAGAAGAAGCCGCGGAAAGGCTGACAAAATTCAGATTGAAGGCTATCGGGTTAGATTATATCTCTATTGATCCTGTAACTTCAACTGATATGAAACTTCATAAGATCATTCTATCGAAGGATATATGCATTATCGAGAATCTCAAGGGTCTATATAAGTTACCTGCCGGATTGTTCGATTTCTACTGCATACCTTTAAAGATAGAGAATGCTGACGGTTCGCCAGTAAGGGCTTTTGCGGCAATATAATTATATTGAAATTCGTTAAAATTAATTGCATAATTCAACGTTAACACAAAAAGAATTAAAACCGGGAAAAAAATATTTAAATTTAGGGTGATAAAATGAAAAAATATGTGATGATAATTTTAACTGTGTTATTAATTCTGTCTTGCACGAAAACAGATGACAAGTCAAAAAAGCAGGATAATTCGCCGGATAACACGATCCCCTCTGTAAAAACAGAGACAGTACAGCAGAAACCTCTTCAGCTTTACGCTGAAATAACAGGAAAACTAGAAGGAATAACCGATATAGTTTATTACAGTGAAGTCGCAGGAAAAGTAAGAACGATAGAAAAAAATCTCGGGGAGAGAATAAGTAAAGGCGAAGCCATAGCTTACCTTGACTCCGAAAATTATAGGATCACTTACGACCAGACGGCGTCCGAGCTAAAATCCGCAGAGGCTAATCTCGACGCTGTAAGAATAAAAACAGAAGCTTCCAGAAAACTCTACGAAACTGACAAAGTGTCAAAATTCGAACTCACAAATTCTGAAAGTTCATTAAAAAAAGCTGAGGCTTCGGTCGAGGCGGCTAGAGCAGGTCTTGAACGTGCGAGAATAAACTTCGAGAATTCAAAATTCATATCGCCTGTTGACGGTTCAATAGCACAGATCAACATCAAAGAAGGTCAGTTCGTAGCTACAGGGCAGGCAGTAGCTTCAATAATAGACTGTTCAAAGTTGTTAATAAAGACAGGCATAACCGAGAATGATGTTGTTTCTGTTAAAAACGGGAATAATGTAATAGTTTTCCAAAACGGCAACGAAAAATCGGTACACGGGACCGTTACAGGTATAGGTAAGAAACCGGACGCGACAGGTAACTATCCTGTCGAAATAATTATAGAGAACCCCGGAAAAGAACTTCTGCCGGGCATGATAGTGCGGGGGCAGATCGAGTCATCTAAGCTGGAAAATGTTATTTATACGGATTTTGACAACATTATAGAAGAATACGGAAAGTATTATGTATATACCGTTAGCGCTAATTATAAAGCCGTAAAGAAAGAGATCTCCATAGGTAAAAAATACGGTAACCGCGTCGTTATAACAACCGGGCTCGAACCGGGCGAAACATTAATAACCTCAGGTATCGAATCACTGTCAGACGGAACAAGCGTCAGGATCTTCACCGAAGAAAATAAAAATTAAAGCAGAAGAGGATTAGAATGAACCTTCCAAAATTCTCGGTAGAAAATCCAGTTCTGGTCAATATGGCCATGATAATAATAATCATTCTCGGAATATTTTATACTTACAGAATTCCTAAAGAATCCATGCCTCAGATAGAATGGGGGATGTTCATGATCACGGTAACATATCCCGGAGTCGCGCCGGACGAGATCGAGTCTCTTATCATAAAGGAGATCGAAGATGAACTCTCGGATATAACAGATATTGACTATATAACTTCAGTCGCGTACGAGGGAAGAGCCGTAGTAACACTAAACCTTACTACGAATGCCGATATTGACAAAGCTTGGGCGGATGTTTCGAGAGAGCTGGATAAAGTTAAGAACCTTCCGGAAGATGCAAGCGAACCGTATATGCAGAATATCAGCATCAGGGAGATGAAATCGGTCTGTACTATAGCTGTAGAAGGCGAATCATATACTCCTGACGGAATAAAGAGGATCGCCGAGAATATTAAGGACGATCTGGCGAAAATAAATTATGTGTCCAAAGTTGAGCTCAAAGGCTCAAAGAACAGAGAGATCAGGATAGAGCCTGACATCAACAAAATGGAATATTTCAACATCAGTTTTTCAGATATTGAAACTGCGGTCAGAGCCAGAAATCTCAATCTGCCGGGAGGCAGCATTTTTGCGGGTAATTCAGAAGTTTTAATAAGGACGATGGGGGAGTTCTTATCCGTTGACCAGATAGAGTTCGTCGTGCTCAAAGCATTCGATAACGGAAGTGTGATAAGGGTCAGAGACATCGCGGCGGTCACAGACACTTATGAAGATATAAACGTTAAAACTCGACTGAACGGAAAAGAAAGCATAAATCTTTATGTATATCAGAACGCTGATGGGAATATTCTCGACATCATAGAGAACATAAAAAAATATGTAGTTACCGTTAAAGATAAATATTCAAATGTGAATGCTAAGATAATTAACGACGAATCTATAGAAGTAAACAGAAATATAAGCACGCTGTCTTCATCGGCCGTTTTCGGTGTGATACTGGTTTTTCTGACGCTTTTAATATTTATCGGCTGGAGATACGCAATTTTAGCCGCGTGGGGTATACCTTTTTCTTTCCTGATGACTTTCTGGCTGATGCATTATTTCGGAATAACAATAAATAATCTAAGCCTGTTTGCTCTTGTTCTGGTTCTAGGTATGGTAGTTGATGACGCGATCGTCGTAATTGAAAATGTTCACAGGAACATCGAGATTGGAATGAGTCCGAAAGACGCCGCTGTGGCAGGTACGAAAGAAATACTATGGCCGATCGTAGCAGCAGTCATGACCACAATTGCGGCTTTTCTTCCGCTTTTAATGCTAGAAGGGAATATGGGAAAATTCCTATCCGTATTTCCGATAGTTGTATCAATAGCACTTTTTACTTCGCTTTTCGAAGCTGTGCTGATGCTGCCGTCGCATCTTGCCGATTTCGCAAAACCTCACGATAAAATAAAGGCCGAGAGTCATTTTTTTAAAAAGGTCGTCAAAAGCTACGGCCGTCTGCTTATCGGATTTTTAAAAAGAAGAACTCTTGTTATGTCGCTTTTGATAATAGCTTTAATTATTTCATTAATTACAGTGGTAAGAGGGTATATAAAGTTCGAATTTTTCCCGAAAACAGCTCCGGCCACGCTTACAGTGAAAGCCGAAACGTTCTCGGGAGCACATCTCGACCAGACAGATTCGCTGGCATCAAGGATCGAGAAATATCTGATGTCTCTGCCGTATCAGGAGAATTTCCAGTCGCTGAATACCAACATCGGCCAGCAGCAGGACAGATCGTTCTGGGACGAAGGGACTAATCTTATGGAATTCAGGCTCGATCTTATCGACGCCGACAGTCTTACCGTAGATCTCAATGTAGTAACAGGCGATATCAGAAAATTTCTGAACGGAATACCTGAGATCGTAAGCTATAAATTCTTTACCGGAAGATCAGGTCCGCCCACAGGTGAAGATGTCGAATTAAGGATCACCGGAGACGACCTCAAGAAACTCGAGGAGCTTTCTGAAAATGTTAAGAGAACTTTGTCGGGGATCGAAGGCGTAACCGATATTGACGACAATTTCGATTCGGGCAAAAAGGAGTTAAAAATTTATCCGGATTATGATAAACTTGCCATTTATGGTATAAGCCTTTCCGAGATTGCTTCGTTCGTTAGGGTCTCTTCAGTAGGAAAGATAATCTCGGAGTACAGCGAAAGGTCAGAAAAATATAATATCAGAGTAATTCTTCCCGAGCATCAGTTCGATACCGCGGATAAGATCGAGAATCTGAAAATCAATACAAAAACCGGTAAGAAGGTAATTCTAAAAGATGTGGCGAAATTCGAGATATCTAATACTATCTCAAGAATATCGAGAAGGGACGGAAAAAGGGCGATCACAATTACGGCAAGCACAGGTTCTTATACTTCAGGCGGCAAAACATTCATGAGAACTCCTGATGAAGCAAACGAACTGCTTTTCGGTAACAAGATCAAGAACATTTCAGGAGCGCTGGAGAATTTTGAAAAAGATCATCCCGGCTACAAGATCGAAGCAGGTGGCGCGGCGGATGAGAGAAAGAAAAGTTTCGGATCACTTTACATCGCTTTTCTATTGGCTATGATTATGATCTATATGATCCTTGGCGCACAGTTCAAGTCGTACATTCAGCCTTTAATAGTTATGATCACTATACCGTTCGCATTTATAGGAGTTATAATCGGTCTTATAAGCACTCATACACCATTCTCAATTCTATCTATGATTGCGGTAGTGGCTCTTGCAGGGATCGTCGTGAACGATTCGATCGTAATGGTCGATTTTATCAATAAAGAAAGAGAGTCTGGCACCGACAGGTGGAACAGCCTGATAAACGCAGGTAAAACAAGGCTCAGGCCGATACTTCTTACTACAATTACAACCATTTTCGGGCTTGTACCTATGATAATATCTTCTTCAGAGTCGGTCAAAATGTGGAAACCTATGGCTGTCAGCATCGTTTTCGGTCTCGGTTTCGCCACTATACTTACTCTTCTCGTTCTCCCTGTTGTATATTCATTCATAGACGGATTTTCATGCAGATGTTCAGGTACTCAAACTATGTCATTCAAAGATGCTTTGAATCTGAGAGAAGAAAAAGGTTACGATAAATAATTTTATAATTATTATTTGTTTTATCATAATATTTTAGTATTTTACTATCAGGAGAGTAAAATAGGAGAAGTATTATGAAAAAGTTAATTATTGTAATTGCTATTTTGAGTGCAATTAATGTTTTTGCATCAATGCCGAAAGTAATATATTTCGGTATGCTTGATCGTTCCGGAAATGAGTTTACAAATGAGAATATTGACGGTGTTACCTACAGGGCATGGTTAAACCAGGGAACCGGTCCGTCAATAGGTGGCTTTACATTAATTACACAGGCGGACAGTCTTGCTCAATGCGGTGTTGCGATGTATCCCGATCCTGTAGAATACCCATTAAGAGGAGTATCTATGGTTGACCTTCAGCATTTTCCTGCTTGGGGAGTCGGCAACATTCTTCATATAGAGATGATCGACTGGAATGACGGCTCTGGTGGTCATTGTTCAGCTCTTGCAGATTATGTTATCGAAGGTGATGAGCCATTTGTTGAGCTAGGGTTTGAAGATCTCGGTATTGAAGGCTCAGGAATGCCTTACATGCTAACATGGGAATCAGGTTCTGATACAAAAACTTTCATATATCCGTGCGTGACGACCACAGGTACCGACCTGAATTTTGTCGGACTTCCGGTTCAAAACGGCTGGACTAATGCAAGCGATTTCGACCCGACACACACAAATATTGACGCAGTATCGAAATTTGATCCTGTTGCACAGGGTTGGGAAACAGCGGGTTATTATCCCGGTCTAGGCTGGTTAACAGACTTTTCTGTTCAGACAGGCGGGGCATACCTGATTAATGCTAAGAACAATTTTGATTTCATAGTGGAGGGTGATAGCATTGCAGTTCAGTACAACCTGATAACTACCGCCGGGACCGATAATAATCCGATCTGCGTACCGTTGTCAAAAGCCGGATTAACGGATACAGAATTACTAGGAAACGACATTGCAGTATGTAATGCTATCTCAAAATACAACAATTCCACACAGCAGTTCTCTACGAGCGCAGAATCCGTATTCGGGTGGGCGAACATTTTCGATGTGGAACCTGGCATGGCTTTGCTCGCAAGTGTAACGGAAGCTGCTGTATGGCCTTCATCGAAAGTGATTACAGACAATACAGATACCGTTTCGGGTCAGATTCATCCGAATAAAGGTCTAACAGGCGGCGGACCGAGAGTGATCTATTATCATCTCGTTGATGTTGACGGGAGCGAACTGGATTTTAGCACCGAGCCTTATGCAAACATAGAATTCAAAGTATGGAATAACGACAATCCGGCTGAAATATTAGACAAGGACAGTCCGGGATGCGGATTTACCATGCTTGGCGGAATTTATTCGGTGTTTTATTTTAATCCAGGTAATTTTGTTTACTCTTGGGAAAGCGGAGATGAAATTCAAATAATCGTAGAAGATAAATCAAGACCTTATATGATACCTGATACATACTGGGGAGATATGCGTACATTTTTACTAGACAATTCTTCATCGCCTGTAGTAAGCGGATTTGAAAGTCTTGCGCCCGGAACCGGCAACCCGATGCAGATAATGATGCCGTCTACAATTGAAACTAATTCTTTACCTTCATATATTTCATTATCACAGAACTATCCGAACCCGTTCAATCCTGAAACTGAGATCAGTTTCTCGCTTCCGAAGGAAGAACAGGTCACACTGTCGGTTTTCAATTCAGAAGGACAGTTTGTAAAAGAGCTTGTGAACGGTACAGTATCAGTCGGTAAGCACGAAGTTTATTTCAATGCAGAAAATCTCAACAGCGGAATATATTTCTATACCCTCGAAACAGGAAGCACTAAGCTAAGTAAGAAAATGTTATTGATAAAATAATTTTTATTCCGGTAAAATAACTTTAAAGCTGCATTTATCATCGCCGTTCAATATCGAAGTCAGGATCTCCACCCTGACTTCTTTATTTGTGGCGGCTTCCCACTGCTGGCGGTACCATCCGGCTCCGCAGTAGCAATAGGTTTTGCTCATGCCTTTATCTAAATTCTCTCTTATTGGCGGACAGAAGCAGTAAGCCTTTTTTCTTTCGAGATCGGTCTTTGCTTCGGCAAATGCTTTAGGGTCACGGGGCTTTTTTTCTGCGTATATTTCGTTCCCGTTTCTGACAGGCGGTTCTGCCCAGCCGGGATCGGCTTTCATGAATTCAATTACCGCATCAACGGGATCTGATCCTTTCTTTTCAGCTTCGACATAAGTGTTTCTGAGTTTTTTGAGCTGATCGGTCGGGAAAATATGGGAACAGCCCGATAATATTTTATATTTGGCATGTTCTTTATTTCTGTCAACTATATCGACCATTTTTTTTATTCTTTCGAACCGTTCGCCCATTTCTATTTCTGAGCATATACCTGATGCGGATTTGTTGATTTCATCGTTATCCGTATGATTCAAAATCGACCTGCAGTTTTTCAGGAATAATTCTGTCCACAAATGCTCTACGAAAAGAAGTTCTACTTTACCTTCCGTTCTACCTTCAGGATAGACTTCTATCACGAATTCGTCAGAGATCATTCCTTTTTTATATGCGTAACCGTAAACTTCGGTATATTTTTCCGAAAGGTTCTTCAGCCCCTGATCAGCTACAACAGCGAGCACTTTAAGTTCACCAAAATCTTTAAGTAAAAAATCACCTGCGGTCTCAAGGCTGTCGTCCACAGGGTATCCGGCTTCAACCAAATAACCTTCGGTCACGCTGGAAATGTAGTTGATCTTACAGAAAGCCGGCCCTTTTATAAAATCTTTAAATGAATTATTCATCAGGGTAAAAATATCGTTCAGCTCAGTACGCTTCATCATGTTGAATTCTTTAACTACGGCTTTAAAACCACCGAACTTTTTATAGGTCATATCGCTGCTCATAATTTTTACCCCGATGTAATTTTAAGGTAATAATAAACTATTTTTCTATCGAAATCAATTCATACCGATAGATTTTTTGTTGAAAATAAATCTGTCCCCTTTGCTTTCCGGACAGAAGAACTCGGCTTTCACGCCTTCTTTGACCGCTTCGTCTCTAAAAAGTCTTAATTGGATTTCGTTATCCCAAGCGTGCATAGGAACGGTAATTCCCGGATTCATTTTTTCAATTGCATATTTGACGCCTGCTTTTAAAGCGGCATGATCTCTAAAATTGCATCCTGTAACAGGGAAGAAAGCAATGTCCGCTTTTCCGCAGGTTGAGACTAAATAGTCAATTTCTTCGTCAAAAGGTCCGCTCATATCCTGCGTCATGTTTGCATGATCTCCCGAATGATAGACCGAAATTCCATCAGCTTTTACAAAAAAAGCGACTCCGGTGTCCGTTGAAGGTATCGTCGTAATATCAACTCCGCCTACAGTGAGTTTATTTCTTCCTGTAATAATATTCAGGTTCCTGACATCTGATTTAGGATCAAATCCTGCTACGAAACTGATGTTTTTACAAACTTTTGCCCATTCAAAAACCGCAGGGAAGAAATGATCTTCGTGCTCATGCGAGATGAATACTATCACATTTTGATCTTTAATATCTGCCGGAGTTACATATCCGTTGTTGATGTTCGGATTAGTCGGTTTTACCGCTCTTGCATCTTCAAAATAGTCGAAAATGAGAAGATGATCTTTTGTCTTTACACCCATTCCGCTGTGAAAGAAATAGAATATCTTAGCATCGCCGCCGGTTAGATCCAGACCCTTGTTCAGGCTTGAAGTGTCAATAGATTCAGCTTTACTCTTTTTAAGTAATTTTTCTATTATTTCATTATCATAATATGAAGCGTAGAACAAAGGTGTTTTACCGTTATTATCTTTGATGTTTACATCCGCGCCTTTTTTAACCAAAAAATCCGCCAGCTCCGCATTACCTCTCACACTGGCAAAATGGAGTGTGGTTTTACCTGTTAATCTGTCTTTAAAGTTAACATCGGCACCATTCTCAATAAACAGTCTAAGGATCTCAGTATTTCCGCCGCCTATGGCCCATGTAAAAGGCGTCTGGCTCGCATCGTTCTTTTTATTAACATCGTATCCTTTAGATACAAAGTACTTAATCATGTCTATATTACCTCTTCCGGTAGCGATGTGAAGCGGAGTGCTTCCTGCACCGGCTTCAAGACCTTTCATACTTGCGCCTTTACTTTCCAGATATTTCAGAACTTCAAAGTTACCGCCGAAAACCGCGTCGACCGCAGGCTTTCTTCCGATCTTTGACGTTGCATTTAAATCCGCACCTTTTTCCACCAGATATTTTACAATATCAAGATTTCCGGACATGCATCCGAAATGAAGGGGAGTAACGCCATTGTCATCTTTGTAATTTACATTGCTGCCTTTTTCTACAAGCAGCTTTACGATCTCGAAATGACCTCTTGCAGCCGCGTTCTGAAGCGGATTGCTTCCTTCCTTATCTTTCGTATCGATGTCAGCACCTTTCGAAAGAAGATATTTAACGATGTCGGTTTTCCCTTCGTAGCTGGCCAGGTTCAAAGGCGTGAAATAAGTGTCGATCTTCGATTCAAGAAGACTTTTGTCCCCTTCGATCATCGACCTTACAAGCGTAAGATCGCCGTTCGTAACAGCCGTTTTGATATCCATAAGACCTCCGTTTAATGCCAGCGCTACTACAAATATAAGCGCGGCTGTGATTTTCTTCAACATAATAACCTCCCGGTTTTTTACTTTTGATAAAAGTTAACACTCTGCCGGGAAAATCACATATTAAATCCGATAGAACGGAGAATTTATGGGATGAAAAGGGGAGTTGGGAATTTGAATGGAAAACTAAACAAAAGAAAGATATTTGCATTTATCTATCTTGCAAAAAGAAAGATAATATATTATATTTACCTTTTGAAAAGAATGAATTAGAGAGGTGCAGTCATGAATATGGAAATATTTCAGAGAATAATTACCGACAACCAGCAAAGAGAAAAAGAAGCCTTGACCGAAAGGGATCTTGAGATCGAATTCATACCGAATGTAGCTGTAGGGATCGTAGGCACAAGAAGAAGCGGTAAAACTTATAGAACATTTCAGTCAGAATATGAAACAGATAAAAAAAATGTATGCCGGATCCAGTTCAATGATCATAGAATTATAAATATAACCTCAGATAAACTCAGTCTTATAGATGATGCCTATTATGGCCTTTATCCAGAAAAAAGGAATAAAGAGACAGTCTTGTTTATCTTTGATGAAATACACAGAATAAAAGGATGGGAAGATTACATTCTTTATCTTATAGAATCAAACACACACAGGGTACTTATCACAGGTTCTACTGCAACCCTTCAGAGAGGCGAATACTCTTCAGCTTTGAGAGGTAAATTTTTTCCCTTTGAACTTACACCTTTCTCATTTAGAGAATTTTTAAGACATTATAATATTGAAGAAGATACCGCTTCATCTAAAGGTATAGGTTTCCTGAGAAGATATTTTAAAATATACCTTGAACAGGGTGGAATGCCGGGACTTTTCAATATATCTGAAAAACTTCACGGAGATATGCTCAGGTCATATTGGGACACAATGATATTAAGAGACATTGCGGAGGCGCATAATGAAGATAACATTAATTTAACCCTTCTTCGCTCTTTTGCAGATTCGCTGATATCAAGAACCGCCTGTCCGATGACTGTAAACAAAATAGCAGGCAATTTAAAAGATGCAGGTTTCTCTTTCTCCAACGAAACTCTTTACAAATACCTTTCTTACCTTTCAGACGCATTCATGATATATGCCGTCGAGATTTACAGCAGGTCCGAAAAAATAAGGCTCAGGAACTACAGAAAGATCTATTGCGCAGACTGGGCGCTGGCCAATTCGGTTTGTTACGGCGAAGGAATTGACGAAACGAGAGCTTTAGAAAACATTGTCTATCTTGAGCTTCACAGAAGGAAAGCTCAAATTAACTATTATCGTACCAAAGAAGGTTATGAAGTTGATTTTGTAGTTTCTAAAGGCAAAAAGATTCAAAGCCTGATACAAGTTAGCTACAATCTTAACGACGAAGAAGTTAAAAAGAGGGAATATAGAGCGCTTATTAAGTCGGCTGAGTTTTTAAAAGTAAAAGATCTGACTGTTATAACATTTAACGATGAGGGATCAGAAGAAATTAACGGTTACGAAATAAGAATTATTCCAGCATGGAAATGGCTTTTGGGAAAGTAGCTATACGAAAGAATTTGAATTATTTTATAAAATTTATTACAACCAGTTGTTAAAAAAGGAGTCTATGTTATCGAAAAGGAAAAATCCGGCAGGAGATGATGAAAAGCGATAAAGAATTACTGGATATGTATGTTAAAAGAGGAGATAGTTTAGCTTTTGAGAAATTCTTCGACAGGTACAAGGATAAACTTTACGGATTCATCTGCGGAAAAACATATCCAGATTTTGCAGATGATATTTTCCAGGAAACATTCAGGAAATTTATAAATGCGCTTTTTGAAAGAGAGATAGATAAACCGAAAAGCTATTTGTTCGCAATCGCAATGAATGTGATTAGCAGCAGAGTGAGAGATAAATTTAAAGACTCAATATCTTATGCCGAGGAGATTGATTACGAAGGGGGCAGAGAACTGCCCGAGGATATTTCTGATTTCGAGACTGAATTCGATAAAAAGCCCAATCTTGAGAAACTAAAAACTGCTATGAAGAAATTATCAGAAAAGAAAAACGAATTTCATACTATTTTGCATCTTCATGTATATTCAGGTTTTTCTTTTTCAGAGATAGCAGAAATAAAAAAACTAAGCAGGAATACAGTTACCGGTCGATACCTGTATGCGGTAAAGTACCTTAAACAATATTATGAGGAGGCATAAATGAAGGTAAAAGAACTTGAGAATATATTGAAAGAATTAAAGCAGCCTGAAATTTCAGAAACACTTAAAACGAGCATTCTTGATTATTCAAAATCTAGATGTTTGTCAGAGTCAAAAGAAATTGAAAATCAAAACAGCATATTAACAATAATTATTAATAGAGTCATGTTGAAGATAGCAGGTTTAATCCCATTCTTCGAAGTACTATGGTTCATGAATGAAAAATTCATTAAAAAGAATAACATAAAAATTAAATTAAATTTCTAGGAGGGCAAAATGAGCTTTTCAAAATCATTTAAAAAGCACAAAGTTTTATTCATCACTCTGATTGCTCCAATAATCATTGCAGCTTTGGCTGGTTTATTTTTTCTTGCAGGTTTGTTCGTTCAATGGATTTGGGCTGAGACAATAAGCGATATCTTTGGAGTTAAAGAGATCAGCTTCTGGCAAGCGATCGGATTGCTTGTTCTCAGCAGACTTCTGTTCAGCAACAGCTTTAATGTCACAAAAACATCTAATAGGAAAAAGGATTCAGGTACTGGTGAGAAAAATTTTGAATTCAATTTGGGAAAAGATAATGATTAGTTAGTTATGGAGAATTTATAGATCCTGTGCAATCCTATTCTTTCGAAGGTCTGTCTTTCTCTTTCTTCAACGAATTGAACCTTGTCTTATTCCGTTTTCAATAAAATACTTGAATATCCTGTCCTGAAGTCCGGTTTTATTGGAACACCAGAGCGGTGCGACAAGGTCTTTTGAAGGCGCGTCTGTGTAGAGCCTGTGAATAACAACATCTTTTTTCAGATACGAAACAAGTATCCCGAGCCTTCTGAAATACTCATTTTCAGACAGAATCTCAGGCGCCTTATTATCATTATACAGCTTCTCCAGCCTTGTATTCTTGAGAACAGTAAGCTGATGGATCTTGACACCATTCAATTTACTTGAGTTTATAAAACGAGCAAGTTCAATTATTTCTTCGTCGGTTTCATTCGGCAGACCGAGAATTATGTGAGCAACTATATCAAATCCGTAGCCTGAAATAAGTTCAACAGCATCCGTAAATTGTTTGACCGTATGTCCTCTGCCTATCCATTCAAGGTCACTTTCATTTATCGTCTGAAGACCCAGCTCGATAGTGACATCGGTATTTAAGGATTTTAAGATTTCAAGTTCGGTTTTAGAGATCGCATCCGGTCTTGTCGAGACTGAAATTCCGACGATATCGGGATGGGAGACAGCATTGCGATAGAGCTGATCCAGATATTTGAATTTATCTTCTATACTTTGAACGGGATATGTCGAAGAATAATCCTGAAAATAGGCGATGAATCCTTCAGCGCCGTTCCGTTCTTTCAGATATTTCATGTGATGTTCAATTTCACTATTTTCTTTGAGATCGATATAGGGTTCAAGCGCTTTCATATTGCAGTAGATGCAGCCTTCGTTTCCGACAGTACCATCCAAGTTCGGGCAGGTAAAATCACCGTGCATTGTAATTTTGAAGATCTTTTTTCCGTATTTCAGTTTCCAATGGTCGCCTATTCTGTTAATAATTTCAGAATAGTCCATCAGAACAGCCTTCTCTTCAGATTGAAATTCAGACCGGGGAATTTTGACGGATCCCTTTTAAGTGCCTGAAATTTGTTGAGAATGTCGGTTTCACCGGAGAGATCGATTATGATCTCGTGAACTTTCAAAAATGAAAGGTCGATATCTTGTATAGTAAAATAGTCATCTGAGCTGAATATGCTTATGTCGTTAAATTTATGAACTGAAAATCTATAATTTTCCCGTTCAGTGAATGATGTGCCTTCATTGAAGTTTTCAGATGCGGCTCTTGTGTAGAACAGCGGGATCTTCGAAAAGATAGTCATCCTTAAAGGCAGCGAAGAATTTTTTAATCCGTCGATCGTTTCAATATCGGCTTCAAGCGGAATGTGGGTGGAATCGAGACCGAGCTTTTCAAGCTGTTTTACAGCAATAAAATTGTAGGGTGACAGACCCGGGCCGCAGTCGATCTTCTTAGATGTATTTTTAAGCAGCCTTAAATGGCCTATATCGTTCGCCTCGTAAGAAATATTATTAGTATGTTCAAGTTCCGTTATGATCTTTCTGCAGTCTTCGAGATCGTTCTCAAAAAGAATGGGGAAGAGGGATATTTCGACCCTGACCCTGTTTGAAAGCTCTTTTATCTTTGCGATGTCCGAAAAATGCGCATGAGAAACTATAACTTTCTTTATACCTGAATCCTTGATCTCATTAGATATTTTATCAATATCATCCGCGAATATCTTGAGTATATTTGCGTTTCCGAAACATACTTCTATGGAATTTTTCGGGTTACATTCAGGATTAGCCAGCTCGTATTCAAGTTTGAAAGGCAGCTTGATGTTCTTTAAGAATTTGATCTCTTTTCTGCTCAGCGGGGCAATTATAGCTCCAAGATCGGACACGATATTATTGAGCTGGGATTTTGTTATCAAAATATCGTTGTTCAGGCTTATTCTGTTCAAATAAAGATTACCGAAAGAAACGTCTCTGAGCCGGGTTTCTATCTCAGAAAGGTTTATGCCTCTTTTTTCATTAACCAGTTTCTTAACTTTGGTCCTGTACTCCGCATCCCCGAGATCAGTAAGGATATTAATGTATATTTCAGAATCTGCGGTTATCCGGAGATCGTAACCGTTGTGCCTTTCGCGGCGGTCCTGAGGTTTAGAACTGATCTCCATTTTAACAGTGCCTGAATTTTTCGATGTAATAAGGTTTTCAAGCCCGCCGTAAAATCCGCTTCCCTGCTCCCGTCCGGAAAAACGCGAAGGATCTGAACCGTCAGAAACTTTATTGTCGAGCAGATTTCTATAATATTTTGTTATTTCACCCACCCATTCGGCGCTTTTAAGCCGTCCTTCAATCTTGAGAGCTGCTACACCGGCTTTTTCAAGATCTGTCAGATCATTAGAAAGATTAAGATCCTTCATTGAAAAATAGGGTTTGAAATCTCCGCTGAGTTCTTTTTCAAACCTAAATCTGCAAGGCGCCTGGCAGCTGCCCCTGTTCGCGGATTTCCCCCCGAACCAGCTCGACATCAGGCATTTTCCTGAAAATGAAAAGCACATCGAACCCTGAACAAAAACTTCCGTTTTCGGATAAAAAGGCTCACTCAGAGCTTTGATTTCATCAAGATTCAGTTCACGGGCGAGAACCACCCTTGACGCTCCAAGCTTTTCCGCCATGAACATACCGGCAGTGTTCGAAATTCCGAACTGCGTGCTTAAATGAAATTCGAAAGGAGAGAAATATTTGTCTATCAGATAAATAAGAGCAATATCTTTTACGATAATTGCATCAGCTTTAATTTCATTCAGAAAGGATAGAATTTTGGAAGCATTTTCAAGCTCGGACGATTTTAGGTCGGTATTTAAAGTAATATAGACTTTGACATTTTTAGCATGCGCAAATGAAATTATTCCGGAAATTTCTTCGAATGAAAAATTTCTTGCCGGTTTACGCGCGTTAAAAAGGTTCAACCCAAGATAAACGGCTTCAGCACCGCCATTAACGGCGGCATAAAAAGATTCACTGTTGCCCGCAGGCGACATTAATTCCATGACAGTACGTTTATTAAATTATTACTTTTTCGGTATCACTTTATATTTGAACAGAAGCTGATTCTTTTCAACAGTGTCGCCTTTTTTTACGAACACTTCATCGATCTTTACATCGTCGTTCAAAGTAATTTCGTTTATCATTTTCATTGCCTCGAACGATATAAGTTTTTCAAAGGCTTTAACTTTTTTCTTTTTCTTGATGTAAACTTTGATTATCTGACCCGGGAGAAATGCCCTCATTTCAACATCTTTCAGCCTTGGAACATAATTTTTTGCGGTCAGATATTTGTTCGTAAAATTCGTGTGATATTCCTCCCCGTCCAGAGTCACAATATCGTTCTCAG
This sequence comes from bacterium, assembly GCA_029559475.1. GTDB lineage: Bacteria > UBA4055 > UBA4055 > UBA4055 > UBA4055 > UBA12480. The sequence goes on along the minus strand of JAKQBN010000013.1, from coordinate 28,865 downwards.
TATAGATTAGCTCTTCTTCAAGAATTTCATCTTTTCCGTCATCTTTTTCAGCGGAAGTCTCTGCAGCCGGATTATTTTTATCGTCAATATTATCTTTATCATCTTTGTTCGACATATCAGCCTTCATCATTTAATTAATTGATATGGGAAAAAGATCAAAGCGGAATAGAATCGTGCTTGTGAAGCTTTTTCAGTTTTTCCTTGTGTTTAGCAAGCTCAAGAGATGCGATGATCCTTTCTCTTGTTTCATCTGGAGTTATTACGGCATCGACGTAAGCTTTTGAGGCCGCATTGTACGGATTTGAATATTTTTCCTTATATTCCTCAACTTTAGCTTTTTTCATCTCATCCGGATTTTTTGCTTCAGCTATCTCTTTTGCGAAGATTATATTGCAGGCACCCTCGGCTCCCATTACGGCTATCTCTGCGGTCGGCCATGCGTAGACAAAATCTGTCCTCAGATGTTTTGAGGCCATTGCGATATATCCACCGCCGTAAGCTTTTCTTACAATAATAGTAACGGTAGGAACAGTAGCCTCTGAATAAGCGAAAAGAAGTTTTGCGCCGTGTCTGATGACTCCGTAATGCTCCTGATCTATGCCCGGAAGGTAACCGGGAAGATCGACAAGGGTAATGATCGGAATTCCGAAAGAATCGCAGAACCTGACGAATCTCGCTGCTTTATCGCTGGAATCAACATCAAGAACTCCGGCAAGATATTTAGGATTGTTGGCCACAATACCCACCGGCTTTCCGTCCATGCGCGCGAACCCTACTGTAATATTCGGTGCGAAAAGCTGCTGAACTTCAAGGAACTGCGAATCATCTACCAGAAGTTCAATAATGTCCTTCATATCGTACGAGAACTTAACTTCTTTAGGAAGTATCTTTTGAATGCTTTTTTTGCTTTTGGGCGGTCTCGGCCTGGTTTCAGGAAGAGGCTTATCCCAAGATGAAGGAAGATAGCTGAGGAGGTCTTTTATCTGTTCCAGGGTCTGTTTTTCAGAAGTTCCGAAAAAGTGCGCGTTCCCTGTAATTTCGTTATGTACCCTTGCACCTCCAAGGCTTTCGGGATCTATCTTTTCATTTAACACGGATTCGATCACTTTCGGTCCTGTAATGAACATCTGAGAAAGTTTATCGACCATGAAAACGAAATCCGTTATGGCAGGAGAGTATACCGCTCCGCCTGCGCAGGGACCCATTATAACTGATATCTGCGGTATCTTGCCGCTGTTTATTGTATTTCTATAAAATATTTCTCCGTAGCCTGCAAGAGAGTCAACGCCTTCCTGGATCCTCGCACCTCCTGAATCGTTAATTCCGATTATAGGCATACCCATATTCGAAGCTATATCCATTACTTTGGTAATTTTAGCGGCATGCATTTTTCCAAGCGAACCGCCGGCTACAGTAAAATCCTGAGCGAATATGCAGACGGGACGTCCGTCAATCTTGCCGAATCCGGTAACTACGCCGTCTCCTGCGAGTTTTTGTTTATCCAGCCCGAAATCCCTGGCCTGATGTTCAACAAAAAGGTCAATTTCATTAAAAGTATTTTTATCAAGAAGATATTCAATTCTCTCCCTTGCGGTCATAAGACCTTTTTCTTTCCTTTTGATTATCTTGTCTTCTCCGCCGCCCTTTTCAAGATGTCTCATTTTCGCAACTAGAAGCTTTACTTTTTCAAGCATTAATTCCTCCGTCTCAATTTAAACAATACCGGTTAACGGCAGTATAATTTAAACTATAAAAACAGCAAATGCAATTTAATATTTCTGTCAAAAAATTGCTTGACAATGAAAACGTGAATAACTATATTTGCGCTGTTTTGCGGGTATGGTGGAACTGGCAGACACGCCAGACTTAGGATCTGGTGCCTTACGGTGTGGGGGTTCAAATCCCTCTATCCGCATTCAAGGAGCGCTTTGTGCGCTCCTTTTCATTTTATATAAAAAAGATTGTTAAAATTTCTCTTGACCGATATATAGACTATATATATATTTGTGACAAAATGCGTGGTATTGTGAAAAAAAGTAACAATACTATAAAAGAAATAAAACATGCGAGGAAAAAATGTACAAACTAAAAGAATTCATGGCGGAACTAGAGAGAAAAAACCCGGCTCAACCCGAATTCATTCAGGCTGCAAAAGAGGTTGTCGAATCAGTTATTGACATGGTCAACGAAAACCCGCGTTATCTGAAAGCCAAAATACTCGACAGGATCACAGAACCGGACAGAGTGTTCATGTTCAAAGTAGAGTGGGAAGACGATAAGGGCGAGGTTCAGGTCAACAAAGGCTACAGAGTTCAGTTCAACAACGCTATCGGCCCGTATAAAGGCGGTTTAAGATTCCATCCGAGCGTAACTCTCGGCGGACTGAAATTCCTCGGATTCGAGCAGATGTTCAAGAACAGTCTTACAACTCTTCCCATGGGCGGAGGTAAAGGCGGTTCCGATTTCAATCCTAAAGGCAAATCAGACAATGAAGTATTAAGATTCTGCCGTTCGTTCATGACAGAACTTCAGAAATATATCGGACCGGAAACTGACGTTCCCGCAGGAGACATTGGTGTCGGCGGAAGAGAAATCGGTTTCATGTACGGCCAGTACAAAAGGTTAAGAGATGAGAACACAGGCGTTTTAACAGGTAAAGGTCTTAACTGGGGCGGATCGCTGATCAGACCCGAAGCAACAGGATTCGGATCGGTATACTATGCTGACGAAATGCTCAAATACAAAAAAGATAAAATGAAAGGTAAAACAATAGCATGTTCAGGTTTCGGCAACGTAACCTGGGGTACTGTAATAAAAGCCACTGAACTTGGTGGTACGGTAGTTACGATCTCCGGACCTGACGGGTATATTTACGACAAGGATGGAGTTAACACACAGGCAAAATTCGATTACCTGCTTGAGTTAAGAGCATCGAATAACGACGTTGTTGCTCCTTACGCTAAGAAATTCCCGGGCGCAAAATTCTTCGCAGGCAAAAAACCATGGGAAGTAAAATGCGATATGGCTTTCCCGTGCGCAATTCAGAACGAGCTGAACCTCGACGATGCGAAAAAGCTGGTTAAAAACGGATGTAAATATGTAGTTGAAACATCTAATATGGGCTGTACTGCAGACGCGGTCGAATATTTCATACACGAGCAGATCGCTTTCGCACCCGGTAAAGCAGCTAATGCCGGCGGAGTAGCTACTTCAGGACTTGAAATGAGCCAGAACTCTATGAAATTAGCATGGTCTAAAGAAGAAGTTGATGCCAAGCTTAAAACTATCATGAAAAATATTCATGACGCAGGCGTTAAATACGGAAAAGACAAAAAAGGTTTTGTAAACTATGTAAAAGGATCCAACATCGCCGGCTTCAAAAAAGTAGCGGATGCAATGATCGACCTCGGTTACTAGGATCGGATTTTATCACATACAAAAGAAAAAGGCTCAAAACTGAGCCTTTTTCTATTTGCAGAAACCGATAATTTCAAATATATTTCGTATTTTAATAAAGAAGGAGTTGCGGCTATGGATAAAAACTCAAAAAAGTTCCTCTTAGAACTTCTTAATACTCCGTCGCCTTCGGGCTACGAGAATGACATTCAGAGAAAATGGATGTCATATGTTAAAAATTTCGCCGACAGAGTTGAAACTGACATAGGCGGTAACGCGATCGCGATCTTAAATCCCGGCGCGAAGATGAAAGTACTTCTTGCTGGTCACTGCGACGAGATAGGTTTTATAATCAACAGAATAGACGATAACGGCTTCATTTATTTTGGGCCTGTGGGCGGGATCAGCCATAAAATCGCTTCCGGTCTGAAAGTTGAAATTCTCGGCGAAAAAGAAAAGATAAAAGGAGTTATAGGAGTAAACGCAGAACATCACGGCGGTCTTAAAGAAAAATTTGAATATGAAGACCTTTATATTGACTGCGGCTTCAAAGACAGGAAAGAAGCTTTAAAAAAAGTCAGGACCGGAGATTTCGCGGTCTATTATACTGAACCGATGGAACTCTTTAACGGTAAAATTTCATCAAAAGGGCTTGACGACAAAACGGGCTGCTTTATTGTTGCCGAAGTCATAAAAAAGCTTTCGGGTAAAAAGTTTAACGCAGGAGTATATTCCGTCAGCACGACAAGCGAAGAGATAGGACTTCAGGGAGCGTATTTCGCGGCGGCGGGAATAGAACCGTCAATGGCCATTGTCTGCGATGTTACTTTTGCGACTGATTATCCTGGAGTCAATACTTCAAAGTACGGCGAATATAAGATAGGCGGCGGACCTGTTCTGGCTAAAGGGTCACCGATAAACAAAAAGATCAACAGCCTACTTTTTAAGGCCGCTGAAGAAATAAAATGTGATGTTCAGATAGAGCTTACTCCGAAGATCACCGGTACAGATGCCGACAGAATCAGATTTACGAACAGGGGGGTTCCGGTCGCATTAGTTTCTCTCCCTCTCAGATATATGCATTCTCCGGTTGAAACTGCAAGCTACAGCGATATAGAAAAAACCATAGACCTGATCTGCCGGTTCATTCTTTCACTGACCGGAAAAGAGAATTTTAAACCGCTGGAATAATTTTATGGAAGAAGCAAGCATAAGAATAGACAAATGGCTTAAAGTCGCCAGGTTCTATAAGCAGAGAGAACTGGCAGCTGAAGCGGTCGAGAGCGGCAAAGTAAGAGTGAACGGTGAAAGAGTCAAACCGGCAAAGCTTATTAAAACGGGTGATGAACTGACTGTCAAACACGATAACAGTTATCTGAAGTTCATAGTAAAAAAGATAACGGACAAATCCGTGTCAAAAGAAGATGCCAGAGGATTATACGAGGCAGTGAATAAACCCGAACCTCCGAAAGAAATGAACGAGCTGATGAAGATAATCGAAGAGCAGGACAGGCAGAATCAGGAAGAAATGAAGCATAAGGGGAGACCTACAAAGAAAGACAGAAGGATCCTGAATAAGTATAAGTATATGACTAATGATTAAAATACGAAACCTGAAATATATAGAGAAAAAAAGCGGATTTTCAGTTGAATGCATGAACCTTAACGCCGAATCCGGAAAACGTCTCGGGATCTATGGCGGATCAGCTTCGGGAAAGACTCTGTTTACCCAAATTCTTTCAGGCATTATTAAAAATTATTCAGGCTCGATCGAAATAGGAATCACCGAACTGAGGAACACATACAGAAAGAAAATAGGTTACGTGCCTTTCGACAACATTCTTTACCGGGAATTAACCGTAAAAGAGATGTCGCTTCTGCTTCTGGATCAGTACAAAGTTCCGGAACCGGAATTAAAGATCAAATCCGAATGGTTCTCGAATTATTTTGACATGAGCGATATGTGGTCTAAGAAAATATTTTCATTGACTTCTGGACAGCTGCAGACAGTGAAGTTCTTTACCGGGCTGATCCATTCACCGTCTCTTTTCATTATTGACGAGCCGTTCAACGGAATGGGCGATGATGATGTGTTCAGAATTAATAAACTTCTGAGGGATCTTGCCGGTATCGATGTGTCTGTCATAGCTGCATCTTCTCATAAAGGCTATCTTGAGAATATAACTGATGTTCAGGCTGTAATTTCAAAAGGGAAAATTGAATAAATGAGCCTGAAAGTTCTGAAGAAAGATATAAAACTGATTTTTTGCAGCAGAAGTGCCGTGTATGCAGTTATTGCGATCTTTATTCTAGAGATCTTTTTGATCGCTTATCTTGGCAAAGATACAGTTATTCCGGGAAAAAGCAGGATCTCCTCGCATTTCACTTATATGCAGAGCTTTATGCTAGTATCGTATTTTCCCGTTATCACTTCGATAATACTCGTTCTCTCTTTTTCTCTTCCGAAAGAAAAGAATAATTTTACGCTCGCGAAACTTTTACCATTCGGAGAGAGCGTTTTTGTAAGAAGCAAAGCTTACTCAGCATCAATATTAGCAATTGTCACGGCAGTTCCTTTCCTTTTTTCCGCAGTTTATTTCTGCGGGCTCGACTCATTTTACGATATGAGCTTTTTAGCAGCTACGGCTTTTTACATGATCTTTACGATACCGGCCCTTTCATTTTTTTCTGTTTCATTCGCAGTCAATTTCTTTGATCCGGAAAATGACTTTCAGCCGGACGTTAAAAGAATTACAGGACTGATGTTCTTTGTATCATTATTCGTCCTAATATCATTTATGGGATATTCGAGGATGCTTGGATTTTATTACAGCTTTTCAGCAGGATTTACTCGGGAATATCCCAACAGGGAGAGCTTTGTGCTTATCATTTCAGCGTTCGTATTCTTACTGATGACACGTTACCTTCTTAACAGAACGGAAAAAAGGCTGGTCGGTAATAATTTGAACAATGTATGAAAATTAAAGTATATTATAAGTTTAAATCAGATTAATAAAAGAAGTGTGAGTGTTTTTTTGAATAGATCGGTCTTAATAATAATTTTTCTAACCGTTTTTATTTCTGCGTTACCGCAGCAGGTCAGGAAGAATGAACCGTTTCTGAAAGCTGAATCTGTCAGACAGAACGAGCTGAAAATTTTAGAAAGGCAGCTTTCGTACGTCAGCGATCTTGAAAAGAAAGGAAATTACGCTTCCGCATATAATTCGTATCTGCAGCTGTTGCGTAATTACGATAATGATTTCAGAGTGCTGTCGGGGTTCACCGAAGCCGCTATAAGGACCGGAAGGATCAAGGAGTGCGAGGTCAGGCTCAAAGAGGCCGCTGTCAAATATCCTTCAAAACCGGGATTTATCGATAAAAATGATGCCGAGAGAGTTTATCCGTTAATGATAAAAGCTCTTCTTGCGGAACTGTTCTTCAGAACAGAGAGGGACGATCAGGCATCTCTGATCATAGACGAGATCGACAGAGCCGAGGCCAGTAAAGATCTGATATCTTCAATAAAGGCATATATTTTTTTTAAATCCGCCCGCTACGAAAAAGCCGAAAAACTATATCTTTCACTAAGAAAAGAATCGAAGAGCAGCATCGCTTATTCAGAAGAGCTTTTTTACATATATCTTTCGACGGAAAGGATAACCAGAGCCGTATCGGAGCTGTTTAAAATGGCTGAGGTTAACGAAAGCTCTTCAGGAACAGATGATCAGCGGTCAATAAATCCGTCCGCAGAATTGTTCGCTCTTTTCGATGACCCTCAATATAAGGACAGCGTTCTCTCAGCTGCGGAAAAACAAAAGTTAACGCCCTCAAATTCAGAATTGTTATCAGAGCTGTATTTTAATCAGGGAAAGTATGAAAAAGCTCTTTCGGTGCTGGACCAAAAGGATAAGAGCGGGAGTAAAGAGCTGCTTCTTGCCGATTTCGCGGTGAGATTATACAGCGAAAAAAAATATGCCGAGGCTGTCTCATTCTTTGAAAGAGCGGCAGGTCTTTCAGGCGACAGAACCGATGATTTTACTGAATTGTATATTAAGAGCCTGATTCTCTCGGGGAAAGCAGATGAGGCTGTAAAAGTTTTAAAGAAAAGCAGGCTCGAAGATAAAGACCTTCAGCTCGCTGAAATTTACCATAACAGCCTGGACAGTCTTGATAATGCCGATGCTCTTTATACCAAAGCACTTATATCACCGAATGAGAACCGTCAATACTGGAAAGACTACATAAAACTCAAGATCGCAAAAAAGGATTTTATTGTGGCGGAAGAGCTTCTGAAAAAGGTAACAGCAACGATCTCTAAAGACAAAAGGTACACAAACGAGCTGAACGACCTGAAATTTCTTGAAGCTGTTCTTGAGTTATTGAAAGGAGATCCTGACCAGTTTATAAAAAAATCAGACATGATGATCAGAGATCAGGTGATAACCGATCAGGACAATGATCTATTAAAAGCGGTTTCCGATGTAAAAGCTGTCAGGGATAAAAAGGACATTCTTGAACTTTATAAAAGTATGACCGCGCACAAGACCGATAGATCTTACAAGCTGTCTGATGCGGAATATGATATCGGGAAAGAAACTGATGACGCGGTTAAAACCGTCTATTATGAGACTCGTCTTTACATACTGACAGCAACTAATGATATTACTGAAACAGTAAAACTTATGAAAACTGTGATAGATTCAGGGCTTATAAATAATTATCTTGCTAAGATGTTCACCGATTACTGCAGATCGAAGGATTCCGATCCGGAATTAAATTCCGTACTGATGATTTTATTAAAAAGCGGGATCGGAGACGAGGTAAAAGCTGAGATCAGAGAAGTAATAAGGGAAAAACAGATATCTTGAAGATCACGGGTTTAAATATTTATCAGCTGATCTTTGCGGCGGTTCTCTTATTGTGCTCTTCGCTTTCTGCTCAAATGTTCTCTATAGCTGTTCCAGATACGATATCGAATCAGGCGGAAATATTCCCGAAATACAGAATTAATTTCCTTACAAAATTTAAAAGAGACTCGGTGCTTTTCGATATTGAAAATAAGACCGTAGCCGAAGAAGTCAGAATAGATTCATCATTCCAGTACGTAATTATTTATCAGAGGCTGTTCGACAACGATATCGCAAGATCGAGAATAATGAAGTTTTCGGATTTTATAGAGCAGAAAACCGCTTTCGAGGACCGTAACATCTGGCTCGGTTCAGTCGCCAATTATTTGGGAGTTGCGATGTCGTCAGCTCTTTACGACGGCGATGAGATCGCGCTTGACATACCTTTCAAGATAAAATCGAAAACTTTCCACAGGGTATTCGGAGGAAGCAATATCGGTCTTCGTGTTAAAGGATCTCTCTCGATAAGCATAATCGGGCAGAAAAGCTACACCGATCTTCCGAACATGGAAAACTCAAGTTTTGATTTTACACTGGATCAAACACAGAACATTTCGATCAGAGGTAAAGTAGGTTCAAAAGTAGAAGTCGACATAGCTCAAAATACCGAATCGTTCGATTTCGAGAATTCGCTGAAGATAACTTATACGGGCGAAAGCGACGAGATAATCCAGAAGCTTGAAGCCGGAAATATAGGTTTAAGCCTTCCGGGGACAAGATATGTCAGCTTCAGCGGCGTAAATAAAGGTTTGTTCGGGCTGAAAGCGGAAACAAAAGTCGGAAAGTTCAAATCGACATCGATAGCGTCTTTTGAGAAAGGGCAGAAAAATCAGATAGAGGTTAAAGGCGGCGTCAGAAAACAGGAAAAACTGAAGAACGCGAAAGATTATCTAAGATACAAATATTTTTTTATTGAACCTCTTTTTAAAGCCAATATGGCCACGGAAGAGAACTACTGGAGATTTATAGATCACAGAAGCCTTATATCAGCACCTTACAAGATCCAGAATCACACTCTGGAACTTTACGTAACAAGAAGGGAAACAGGAACTCAGGCACAGGCAGATATATATATCGACTATACTAAACTTCCAAATGATTCTATAGGGGATTACCAGAATTTGTATAAGAGCGATCTTTTCGTAAAACTTGTCGAAGAAGAATATTATGAGATCAATTACGAACTGGGTTATATAAGGCTGAAGTCTTTCTATCTTTCGAGCGGAGACATACTTGCCGTTAAGTATGTTAAACAGAGCCTGTCAGATCCTTCCGACATAATCGAGATCGGAAAAAGAGATAGTGAAACCAAACTTTCTTTACAGATCGTCGGTGAATACGGGCAGGACTGGAACATGCCCTGGACGGAGCTTGAATGGAAGAACGTTTATTCATTAGACGGAGTTGACATAAGCAGGGACGAGTTCAAACTGACGATCCAGAAAAACGCTGCCGGAGGGCTCAGAACGGAAGAGTATGATAAGTCCAATGTTCCAAAGCCTTATCTTTACTGGTATGAGGTCAACAACAAGGAAGTTAACGACGAAGTGGATCTGGGATTTCTGAATTCCGCAAACGGCGAGTTCTTTTTCCCGAACCAGACGCCTTTTATGCCTGATGACAACAGTATTATTTATACAGAAGGTCTAGTGGACACGCTTTTTACCGATCCTCAGATATATACCGATCCTTTCTATTCGGCATCGGAATTCGTACTTAAATTTGAGTTTTCGAGCAGGTCGAACACTTATGAGCTGGGATTCAACGTGCTCGAAGGCTCAGAGGTGGTCAGATCCGGAGCGACCACTTTGAAAAAGGACGCGGACTACATAATAAACTACAATTCAGGTCAGCTGACGATCATTAATGACAGATATCTTACAGCCGATATAGAGATACTTTACGAATCCGCATCGATCTTCCAGCTCGATCAGAAAATGCTTCTCGGGAACAGGATCGAATATACGATAAACAAAAATTCATATATTGGCGGAACGGTTCTTTATCTTTCTGAAGAAACGAACGAGGAAAAAGTCCATGTGGGGAATGAACCTAAAAGGAACCTTGTTCTAGACCTTAACGGACAGACATCTTTTAATGCGCCATATATAACATCCGCTATAGACTGGATGCCTCTTGTCGAGACCGACAAAGAGTCCAAGATATCTTTTGAGGGCGAGATCGCACAGATAATACCTGATCCGAATCCTCTGAATGCGGCTTACATAGACGATTTCGAGAACAGCAGGATAAAAAAATCCCTGGGAATAAATTACAGCGCATGGTCGGACGCATCATATCCTGACGATTACGCTCCTGCAGAATTCTACAGCCAGACCGGAGAAGCACTTTCTCTTGGCATTCCGACCAATTACTACTTAAAAGCTTATTCCGCGAAAGACGAACTGGCGTTCTACTGGTATAATCCTAAGGATGAAGATAAGCTCACAAAAGAGGAGATATATCTTGATGTTTCAGGCAATGAAAAGAACGATAAGGTCAATACTCTCAACGTTACATTTAAACCTACTACGAAAAACGGTGCAGTCCAGGGAAGCCTGACAGATCCCGATGATACATGGGGCGGAATGATGAAATATCTCCATTCATCCTATCAGGACATGAGGGAGGTAAAATACATTGAATTTCTTGCATCTACTAATAAAGATATTATTCTTAATATCGATATTGGGGATTTGAACGAAGATGTTATACCTAACGGCCAGCTGAACTCGGAAGACATGATAATGAACGGCGTCCTTGATGTCGGGGACGACAACGAGGATATCGGTATCGATATGATGTCGGGAACTTTAGATTTTAATGCGCTTTATGAATATGACCCCGAATCTCCCAGAGATAAGGAAACTTATGAATTCTATTCTTTCGATGATCATCCGAAAGAGTCCGCTGATACACCCACGCCGGATTCTCAGATAGACGACTACTGGGATTATATAAAGACAGAGGGTAACGGTAAACTTGATTCGGAAGATCTTGACGGCGGGGGAAACCTTGATACTTCCATCAGGGCTTATAGATATACTGTTCAGCTCAAGTCAAACCCTGTTCCCGAAGAGAATTTCGTTATCAGTACAGAGTACAGTCCGGGCTCGAATTTCGCGCTTTACAGGATACCTATTGAGAAATTTACTTCATTCTTAAATAAAGAGCCTGACCTGTCGAAGATGAAATATCTTAAATTGTGGGTCAACAATTCCGCAGATACGGTTTTCGCCACGAAGATCAATTTCGTTACTCTCGATTTTGTAGGAAATGAATGGGCGGCAAAAGGCGCGAATAAAGGTAAGATCGAAGCCAAGACAATAAATAACGAGGATGACAAGGGAAGATATTATTCACCGCCGGGAGTAAAAAAACTGGACGATGACGGCTTTGAAGAACCGGAACAGTCACTCTCGCTGAACATTACTCTCGGACCTTATATGTCGCAGAATGAATATGAGAACGGCAGGCAGGCTTTAATCACAAAGGAGATAATAAAAGGCGAAAACTATCTTCAGTATGAAGAGATAAAGATGTTCATTCACGGCGGAACCGAGGCTGACGATCCTGACTGGGATGAAACAAGACCTTTGTATTTTATTTACAGGTTCGGAACGGACTCTGTGAATTACTACGAGTACAGATCGAAGCTGGTGAACGGCTGGAAGGATGAGCCGGTAAACAACCAGATGATAATCACTTTGAGCGAATTAACAAGCCTGAAAACCCTCAGATCCGATCAGAGTATGCCGACCGATTCTATCTTTTTAAAGCCGCATAATGACGAATATATTAAAAGATATATCGGAATAAGAGGGAATCCGACACTTCAGAGCGTAAAATATTTCTCCACAGGTGTTCTCGATTCAGCGGCTACTGAGCTTAATACAGAGATATGGATAAACGAATTAAGGCTTGCGAACGTTGTAAAAGATCCGGGCACGGCCATGAGGGCAAAAGGACGAATTGAATTTGCCGATCTGGCTTCAGTCGATGCCGAAATAACGAAGCAGGATCAGGAATTCCACAGAATAGAGGACAGCAGAGGGAACGGAGTTAATCAGACTAACTTAAGCGTTAACACATCAATGAACCTGGACAAATTCGCTCCGAAAAAGCTCGGATTAAGTTTTCCTGTCAGATACAGCTATGCGAATTCCAGCTCTTATACAAAATATCAGGGATCTACCGATATTTTAGTAGATGAGAACGATATCCCTGACTCCGTAAGAACAGAGAACACAAGGCATCAGTACGATTTCTCAATAAGAAAAACAACTAAATCGACAAATCCTTTTGTAAAGTATACTGCAGACAATCTTTCTTTCAGCGGCAACGCATCTTTTTCGGAAGGGTCGAACGCCAGCTACATCAGTCAGGAATCAGAAAGCTACAACTACAATCTCGCATACAGTCTCGGACTTCCGGAATCGTGGTTCAGCTTCAGCCCGTTCTTCTGGGGAAAGAACATCGCATTCTTCAAAAGCATAAGCGATGCGAAATTAAATTTCTTCCCGTCCAGCTATAATTTTTCGGTTCAGACCGGTCAGTCCGAGAACAGGTCTTTATCGAGAAGAAATAATTATACGGAAAGCAGGAGCTTTTTACTCACGCGGAACTTTTCTACAAGTCTGACACCGCTGCCTTTTATTAATTCGGGTTTTAATATGGTGCTGAAGTCGGATATGTACAAAAAAGCGGTCGAGAGAGACAGCGCGGGCGCTGATACTGTCGTCACAACTTACAACAGGGATATCGGTGATCTTTTCTCGCTTGAATTCGGCGAGCTGACAAATCTTGAATCGTCATTTAATAACACATTGAAGCTGAACGTTTCTAAATATATGAACAATGACTTTAACTTTAAAACATCTTATTCGTGGTCGGGTAATTTAAGCTCCAGAACCATATCAAATAACGTAAAGAACAGATATGATTCTAAAATGAACAGCCGTATAAAAACTAAAGAAATTATACAGAGCATACAAAAAGGCACTGAATTTTTATTTTCGAAAAAGACAGCTGTACAGCAGGAAAGCCAGGAATTACCGAGCGATAAGGATAAAATTAATCCGAACGATACTTTAAGAACTTCGGAAAAGAAAGATCCCGCTACTGCCGGCGGTACTACAAGACTGACTAGAAATTCAATTCCTTCAGGACAGGGCAACAGGAAATCGGTCATGGGCTTCTTTAAAGAAAACCTTTCTGATCTATCGCTTTCTTATACGCAGGGACGTGAAAATTCATTCAATGATATACCATCTCTTGATCAGGCTAATCCCGCTTTCATTTTCGGATTCGCCAACAGGCCTGAAGATTCCGAATTTACTTCTTCATCATGGAGCGGAAGCTGGGCTCTTAACGGATCGACAAAGCTCGGACTTACGAAAAATCTTAGTCTGGACGGAATCTCCTATCAGTTCTCACGGGCTTACAGAGACAACAACAACGAAGGTTTTACAGGTAACGATTCCGAAACGAAATTCATATGGCCCTGGGTGACTGACGAGGAGCATAAAAAAACGGGTGCTACAGTTTATCTGATACCCAACTATTCGATAGGCATATCAGGACTTCAGGAACTGCTCAAGGCTAAGGATCAGATAACATCAATAAGCATATCGCACGCAAAGACCGGCAGCGAAAGCTCACAATGGTATGTGGACGGAGCGACTCCGGGTCTTTATCTGACAGGAATACCCGATCTTTCCGGTTCTGATCTGAAGATCAGGTCAGTAGCTTACTCGTCTGGATTCAGCCCTCTCGCGGGATTCAAACTGGGATTAAAGAACGGATTCAATTTCAGCGCCAGCTACAATTATTCATTCGAAATGAAAGAGGCTTACACATATACTGATAATGAAAAATCTATTCAGTCGGGCGAAAAAAAATATACCCGCGAGCTCAGGGTTACGGCAGGATACAATCAGAAGGGGGGATTCAGCGTTCCGTTTAATTTCTGGCCTTTCAACGGTAAGCGTCTTGACAACGACATCAATTATAATCTGTCGATGTCTTTCAATTCTAATAACAGGCATATTTACGATATAGCTCTAAAAGAATACGAAAGTCTGGAAAAGGGAGTCAAATCATCTAATTTTACGATAACCCCTGATATTACATATAAAATATCTAGAAAGCTGAACGGAACCGCTTCATATTCATATAATTATAATGAGACAAAAAGCTACAACGCAAAAAGCGTAGTTAACACGAACCATAAATTCGAACTCAGAGCAGTTCTGACTATTTCAGGGAATTAAGGCGGTATGACAGATCTGTTTTCATACATAAATGAATCAGCGGATGAAGAGAAGAAAGAAGCTCAGGTAAAAAACAGCGAAGCTCCCTACTCCGTTCACGAAATCACTATTAAGATAAAGAACACTCTTGAAGCCGCATTTTCAGATATCTGGGTGGAGGGCGAGATATCGAATTACAAGAAGCACAGTTCGGGACATCATTATTTCAGTTTGAAGGATGATAAAGCCGTGATAAGCTGCGTTATGTGGCGAAGTACCGGAGATAAACTGGGTTTCGATCCCGAAAACGGCATAAGAGTGACGGTCTGCGGTTCGGTATCTGTATATGAAGGCGGAGGAAGGTATCAGATCGATGTAAAAAAAATGATAGTCTCCGGGATAGGCGATCTGCAGGCAAAATTCGAAGCGCTGAAAAAGAAACTCTATGAAGAAGGTCTTTTCGACCCTTCCAGAAAAAGAAAACTTCCGTATTATATAAGCAAAGTCGGAGTTGTAACGGCAGAAACCGGAGCCGCTTTTCAGGATATAATCAAAGTAGTAAGGGCAAGAGCGCCGTACCTGAACATTTATTTGTATAACGCAAGAGTTCAGGGAAAAAGTACGGAATCGGAGATCGTAGAAGGTATCGAATACTTTAACAGCCACAAAGATTTTGCCGACGTCATAATAATTGGAAGAGGCGGAGGATCATTAGAGGATCTCTGGACTTTTAATGAGGAGATCGTGGCAAGAGCAGTTTGCAATTCGGAACTGCCTGTTATTTCCGCTGTGGGTCACGAGATCGATTTCTCTATTTCGGATTTTACCGCAGACGTTAGAGCGGCTACTCCTTCTCAGGCCGCAGAGATAATAAGCATTAATGTCAGGGATGAATTGCAGTCGCTGGATCATTACGGCTCAAGGATAAAGAATCTGGCTGTTTCATATTTCGCATATCAGAAAGAGATCATTAAAGGGATCGAGTATTCTCATGCTTTCAGGATGCCGGAAGACATCATAAAGAACAATTATATTCTTATCGACGGGATAGAGGACGATCTTAAAGGATTCTATTCGGATTATCTCGAAGCCGAAAAGATCAGGATCGGAAATTATGAAAATGTTTTCAGGTCCCTCAATCCGGAATCGGTTATGAACAGAGGTTACGCCATAGTAAGAGATAAAATTACTTCGAAAATTATCACTTCATCAAAAAGTGTCGTTAACGGACGAAAGATTGAAATAAAATTCAGCGACGGAATTGTTGATTCAACAATAGATTAGCTTTGAGAGAAAGAATATTTCATAAAATACAATAAAAATTCTATTGACTTTTAATTTTCAAATAGTATATTTCAGCCCAAATAAAATTCCCTTAAAGGAGAGGAGATAAAATGAAAAAATTTGCAATGGTGTTAGTAGCTTTAAGCGCGCTGATCCTGATCGTTAACTGTGCGAAAAAAGAAGAAGTAGTAAAAGAAGTTACTCCCGTAGTTGAACAGGCAGCTCAGGAAGTTGTTGAGCAGGCAGATGCAGTTGTTGACAGTGCAGCGGCAGCTGTTGAAGAAGTAGTTCCGGCAGCAGCAGGCAACTAATTTACAGATAATCATCAAAATGATATTGCTGTAAGATTTTAAAAAGCAGGTTAAACGACCTGCTTTTTTGATTTTATTTAAGGCTTTTTCTTACAGCTGAATAGAACATGAACGATAAGCTGATGCGGCTCAACGCAGAATTAAAGAACAGGTATCCCAAAGGGGATACAAGAAGTCTGTAGTGAATGCGGTTCGCAAATTCGGGATGCTTTTTAATAAGATATTTTAAATTCGCGCCTGCGTTCTCGATCTGATATACCCACTCATCAACAGACTTGTCGTGGTAATGGATCAACGATCCTGTTTTTACGAACGAAATCCGTCCGCCGTTCTTTTCAATTCTAATACCGAGCTCGGGGTCTTCCCACCCGTAGCCGCTGAAATTCTCGTCGAACTTCCCGATATGATCAAAAAAATCCTTTTTTATGCTGCAGAATGCGGAAGTAAAATAATTGCTTTTAACTTCGGCGCTTATGTTGCTCTTATTAGCACCGCGAGTATTTAAAAACTCATTTAGGTTGGAAAAAGCACCGTCAGTTCTCACATTTATCACGTTGGAAAATACTGCCGAATTTCCATTTTCTAATTCTATAAGATGCTTTTCAAAGATATCGGCTTTTACTTCGATATCATCGTCTATGAAGAACAAAACCGGATAAACTGCGGCTGTCGCTCCCGCGTTCCTTGACTTCGAACGCCCAAGATTTACAGGATTATTGATGATCCTTATCCTTCTGTCGCCGAACGTCTGGATATTTCCGCCAGGGAAATCATTCACAATAATGATCTCGAATTCCCGCTTTATATTCAGTGACAGGATCGAATTTACTGTTCTGTTCAGGTTGTCAGGTCTGTTATATGTCGGAATTATTATCGAGAACACGATTTTTCCTTTTTAGCCTATAAAAAAATACTGTGACCGCCGTAAGAGTTATAAGTGAAACAGCCACCTTCCAGTCCCTGTGAGGAAGCCGGTATCTGAAGAATATATGGTGAGGTATGGAAACTATGCACATCATAAGTATGAACAGCCTCTGTTTTAAGCTGTAGAACCCGTGTTTTTCAAAAATGATCCCGAGAAGAAGAAAGAAAACGGGAAATGCCGGCACTATCAGCCTTTCTGTATCACCGGCCAGAAAGCAGCTTGCAACGTAAGTAGCCGTGAGAATCAGAAGATGGAAATTCTCCTTAAAGAATTTCCTGGACGTCTCAAAAAAAATCATTGGTATAAATGTAAGAGGTATGAACGTGTTTATTATCCTGTAGTAAGTAACAGGATCAAGAAGTTTTTGAGATTCGTCGAATCTGAGTTTTCCCAGAGAATAGATAATGCCTTTTCCTGCAGCTGATTCAGTAGTTATAAGTGAGCGCAGTAAAATAAGGATCACGACAGGAGCTAGTATAGAGAGCAGGAATGTAGCGGATCTCTTTTTATCCCTTTTTATAACAGCATAATAGAAAATTGCTGATGGAACAAGGAACAGAACCGTTTCTCTGTTCAGAACGCCGATACTTAAAATGATACTCAGGTTCAGGAAGCTGTTGCTTTTTAATGCGATAAGAAAGAGTAAGATAAGTATATACGTAAAAAGATCGTGAACATCGTAAAAGTCCCAGACAGCGAACCCGTAAGTATATCTTCCTGCGAGGAACAGAAGAGTAAGATAGAATGAAGTTTCATCTTTCAAACCGTATGCTTTAAGGAACCGGAAAAATATCAGAGGCAGCAGAAGTGAAAGAATTACTGTAATGATATAGAAATTCGTATCTACACCGAAAGGCATCAGCCCGGCGGTATACGGCAATAATATCCTGTAGCCGAAATTCCTCGAAACAGTATCGTCCAGACCGGGAGCAGCTTCAGCCATAAGCCGATAGTTCTTTATGTCCGGAATGGAGTCGAAAGGTGCGTCTGCAATATCAATTCTGCCGTAAAAAACGATCATGATAGAAGCGGACATCAGTATTAAAAGATAAATTTTATTCATCGGCAGAATATAAGAATAATTGTAATTAAGGTAAATAAAAATCAGAAATAAAAATTGTTTCAATCCGGGACTTTAGAGCTTATATTTAGAATGTAAAGTATATAAGGGAACGCGGAATTATGAAAGTGAACACAAATCCAGTCAGAGGCATGAAAGATTTTCTGCCTGATGAAGCGGAGCTCAGAGAGAAAGTTAAAAGAATTATAATAGATACCTATACTTCATTCGGATACAGAAAGATCGAAACTCCCGCGCTTGAGCATCTCGAACTTCTTACAGGCGGGGACGGAGGCGAGAACGAAAAGCTGATATTCAAGGTTTTAAAACGGGGAGAGAAGCTGGATCTGGCTTCAGTTAAAGATGAAAAGGATCTTTCAGAGGAGGGCTTAAGGTTCGACCTGACCGTTCCGCTTACAAGGATCTATGCCAACAATCAGGGAAATATTCCGCTTCCTTTCAAAGTGATCCAGACCGATTATGTATTCAGGGCGGAAAGACCTCAAAAGGGGCGCTACAGGCAGTTCATGCAGTGCGACATCGATACAATAGGAGAAAAAGATTATACGGCGGAGATCGATCTTCTGATAGCTTCTTCGCAAGCGCTTTTAAACCTGGGTTTCAAAGATTTTACGATACATATAAACGACAGAAAAATCCTTCATATGATGGCTGGTAAATGGGGTTTTGGAGAAAAGGATCACGACAACGTTTTTATTACGCTTGATAAACTCGACAAAATTGGCGTGAACGGGGTTTCGGAAGAACTTAAAAGCAAGGACTTCAACAGCGGTGCAATTAGCGCGATGATAAATGATGTTACGCAGTTCGAGGCAGCAGAATTCAACCATCTATATTTAAATGAAGAAGTCAAAAAGGTAATAGAAGCTGTAAGCCTCGTAGCTGACGGCAGATACAGGATCAAATTCGCTCCGACGCTTGTCAGAGGTATGGGTTATTATACAGGCATGATCTATGAGATCAAGATCGACGGTTACCCGGGTTCGGTCAGCGGGGGCGGAAGATACGATAAAATGATAGGGAAGAGGCTCGGTACCGATGTCGCTGCCTGCGGATTCTCGATTGGATTCGAGAGAATCGTGGATATTATGATGGAAAAAAGATCAGGTGAAAAAAGCGGAGAGAAGAAGATCGCGATCATTTTCGATCCTGAAGTTCATGACGCGAAGAAAGTATATTCGGAAGCTGAAAGCCAGAAGATAATTAATAAGTGCATTGTTTCAGTTGCAAGGAAAGAAAAGAAGTTCGGCAGACAGCTCAAAAAACTTTATGATCAGGGTTTTACGCATTATGGAGAATTTAGCGATAATTTCTCACCTTTTACAATAAAGGAGCTTAAAAATGAAGAATAGGATCGTTATACTGGGTGTAGGAGGGGTCGGAACTGTAATCGGCGCTGCTCTCGCAGAAAAATATTACGGGCAGACGACGCTCATCGGGAGAAAGGATCACGTCAAGGCGATCAATAAGGACGGATGCACGATAACAGGATGCGTAAATAAAAATGTGAAAGCTCATGCGGAAGAATCCGCTGTCAACAGTCTCGAAAATACTCTTCTTATCGTTTCGGTAAAAATAACCGGCCTCGAAAATTCTCTTTTAAACATAAAACATCTCATCAGGGAATCAACAACGCTTCTGCTTGTACAAAACGGATACGGGGTAAAGGACATAGCCCGGAAGACTCTTTCAGGGATCCTTCCGTCAGAAAACGTATATCAGGCTGTTGTTACTTTCGGAGCAGTACTAACTGCACCGGGAAATATTGAACTATTCCCCGGCGGTCTAAAAGCCGAGAAGGCATTCGGAGACTCTGAGTACGGAAGGATATTCGAGAGCACATTCCTTCAATGCAGGATAACGAAAAGCCTGGACAAATCCATTTGGAAAAAGCTGATAATAAATTCGATAGTAAATCCGCTGTCAGTCATTTTCAGGGCTAAAAATAAAATCATTGCCGACGATCTTCAGAACGGATTAAAGGAATCTCTTTTGAGGGAAGGCAGGGCAGTAGCGAAGTCGGAAGGTTACAGTATTTCGCTTTCGGTCGCAGATGTTAATTCTTTTATCAGGTCTGATAACAGAACTTCTATGCTTCAGGATTATTTTAAAAAACGGCCGAATGAGATAGATTTTATTAACGGTGAGATCATCAGGATCGGAGAGAAGAATGGTGTTAGCGTTCAGACGAACAAATTAATATACGGGATTGTAAAAGACATCGAAAAGATCAGACTTGAAGGAAAAGAGGAAGCCGGCATTTAGAGGAAATTATTGAATTTCACTGATATTCTAATATTGTTTTCAACAGGTCTCACAGCAGGATTCCTTAGCGGTTATCTTGGCATAGGCGGCGGAGTGATAGCAGTTCCCGTTCTCGTTTATTATCTTGACGGAACGGTCGGATCGTGCGATCTTTTTCTTACCGCATCAACTATTTCGTTAGGCGTAGTATTCGCGGCATCATCGAACGCCTCATACAAGCATTTTAGGGAAGGTAATTATTATAAAAAAGCAATACTCCCGATAGTTCTCGGATCTGTGATGGGACCTATACCGGGCAATTATATCTGCGGGATTATATGTGACAGGAACAGAATGTTCTTTTTCTCACTTGTACTTTCGATTCTTGCCATAAGGATCTTCTTTCTTGACCGTGAAACAGACGATGAAGGCAATTTGAAGAAACAGCCCAATTTTAATTTTTTCCTGCTTTTCCTTTCAGGTCTGTTCATGGGCACAATATCAGCCATGACGGGAATTGGGGGCGGATCAGTTCTTGTTCCGGTATTAGCGGTAATTTTGAATTTCGATCTTAAAAAAGCTGTCGGGATTGCCGCTATAGTAATGGTATTTAATTCTCTAGCATCCCTCGGAGGCAGATACTTCATAGGCGCATTCGATCATATCCCGTTCTCGATGTTCTTAACCATTTTTCTTCTTATATCATTAGGCACATTATTTACTGCTCAGCTTGGAGCCAGGCTCAATATCAAAAGTAAAGACGATACTTTTAAAAAGATCGCCGGGATCGTATATTTTATGGTAGCATTACAAATGTATATTAAAGCTTATTAGGCGGCGTTTTGACAGATAATAAAGACAGAAGCCGGATCAGAAAAAATATAATTCAGATATTTACCGGCACATTTCTGTCCAGAATTTTCGGATTCGTCCGCGAAATGGTGGTAGGATGGTTCTTCGGGACTTCAAGGGTTGCAGACGCTTTTTCATTTGCGCTTATGTTCCCCAATCTGTTCAGGCAGATACTTGGCGAAGATATGGTCGAAAGGGCGTTCATGCCGCCTTTCAAAACAATATATGACAAAGGTGAAAAGGAAAGGTCGTGGAAATTTCTTTCAGTAGTCTTCAACTGGTTCTTTTTCGCGCTTCTGGCAGTAATGACGCTGCTTTACCTTATTACTCCGCTGATATTCATGGTTCTCAAAGCATTCGAGTTCAAAGGCGATTTCGATTATGATCTTTCACTCGAGCTTATATTGATAATGATGCCTTTTATGGTATTCATTGGGCTCGCGGCATTCGTCGGCAGCCTGTTGAATTTTTTTGAAAGGAACTGGATATTCGGATTCGCGCCTATAATGCTCAGCGTGGGAGTTATAGCGGGGATAGTATGGTTCGAACCTTACATCGGAGGCTATTCCATTGCGGTCGGATATCTTGTCGGAGCTTTTCTTCAATTCATTGTGCATATCCCTTTCCTGATATCAAAAGATTTCAAAGATGAAGCAAAAGTAAAATACAGTTATGCTTTTAAAGACAGTACGAATGATTACGGCATAATCAAGAGAGAAACGAAAATAATCGGGCTGAATGCCGTGTTCAATAAGAGCGCCGAATTCATAGACAGGCTTGTCGCCACAATGCTTCACACGGGAGCCACATCGTCTCTATTTTACGCGCAAAGACTCTTTCAGCTTCCCGGAGCTATAATCGGACTATCAATAACACGCGGCTTGAACCCGCTTTTAAACAAGATCAAGACGGAGAATGACAGGCAAAAATTCAGCGATCTTTATTTTAAAGGTTGCAGGCTGTATTTTCTCGTACTCGTTCCGGTAACAGTGATCTGTATCGGCGCATCTGACGAAATTATAAAGATCGTATATCAGAGAGGAGCGTTCAATTCTGAATCCGCCAGGTTGACATCACAGGCTTTTATAATGTACTCGCTCGGGCTGATTCCTCTGAGTTATTCCGGGTACTATATGAGAGTTCTGTCTCTTGTTCATAAAAACATTCATTCGCTTAAAGTATCGGTAGCTAGCGCAATAATAAATGTAGTTCTATCATATATACTAGCCGTATTCACTCCGATGGGACATTCCGGTATCGCTTTCGCAACTTCGGTGTCTCTTTTATATAATATGATAATGCTGCATAAATACATCGGAAAGGAAATGTCAGGTCTTATTGACACAGATAGGACCTTTTTCATGAAAAAAGACAACCTCGTCCAGATAATTATCGGCGTGCTGCTGACGGGAGTCTTTTTGACCAAAGCCATTTATGCAGATATAACTCAAAATCCGTATATTCTACTTACTATTAAAACTGTCATTACCGGTATCGTGTTCGGTGTTTTATTTCTCGTCTCAAAAAACAAATAATAATTCTTATTGTTTTTTTTATTTTATTTCGGTAATATAATACATGTAAATATTTAGCCAAAGTGAGGTGGGATCATGAGTAGAACCATTACAGTAAGTCTGTTAACATTAGTTTTTATTCTCCAATGCGCTGCGCTTAATCCGGTAATGAAAGATTCCGGATCAAAGACAGTTGCGAACAGGGAGAACCGCGTGCATGTTGCCGGGCAATTCTGGCTTAACGTAACGAATAACGGATTTTTCGGCAATCCGCTGAAATTTGATGACCCCTGTACAGGTCAGACTGCAGTTTCAGGCAATATGCCGGGAGGCAGTAATGAGCAGTACCTGTTCGCTGCCGGACTGATGTTCGGCGGATATCTGGAAAACGATTCAGTTGATATAAAGATCCCTGCGAAAGTGTTCGGAGATCCTCTTGTAACGACAGCCTATGAAGGGTGGACCGGTTTTAGCGGAACAGAGGATATGCCGAAAGAACTATGGCCTAGAGATTTTTACGATGATCCGGAAGGAACTTCAAAGGGGAAGATAATTGAAACATCAGATACATACGGAAAAACGAACTGCCTGATGCAGGATGTCTATGATCCCGCAGCGACAGCCGACGAACAGTTCACTACATGGTATTCGGATAAATATTCTAATATATACGATACAGGTATAGATTTTGACGAAATGTTGCATAAACCTCTCGGAATTGAGGTTAAACAGAAAACTTACGCATGGAATAATCCTTATGCCGAAAATCTTATAATAGCCGATTTTACGATCTTCAACAGAAATGCTGACGAAAAGGATATTTACAATTTTTTCGCCGGAATGTACACCGATCTCGATGTCGGTATAATAAACGGGGAATGGACGTACTGCCATGCTGACGATATAGGCGGATTCGTTCACAAATGGGATAAATTCATCGATCCCGCCACTGGAGAGAACAGAACGGTCGATCTTGATCTTGCATGGACAGCGGATAATGACGGAAGATGTTATAACGGTCAGGAATATTACTCAGCAACAATGGAACCTCCGACAGGATATCCGTTAAACGGTGCGACCGGGGTGGCGGCTTTAAAAGTTTTGAAAAATCCAGATCCGTCGATGAAGTATTCTTATAATCTATATGTAGCGAACTCTGAAGACGAGAGCTGGGACTGGGGGCCGAGGTGGAAGGACAACCTTCATTCGGACTGGAAGTATGATCTTAATATGCAGCAGAAAGGATATGACGACTACAATCAGGACGGACTGCATGTAGACGGCATAGACGGAGCATACCCGCTCTGGGGTGGCAGAACGGAAGGAAGGCCTTTGGGCGATAAGGGCAGATATATGGTGATGTCGAACGGCGAAGCGGATTACAGCCCGTTGGACATAAGGCAGGTTTATTTAGGAACATATCAAGATCCCGATTATCTTATTGGCACAGGCTACGATCAGGCTGAAAAATGGAGAAAGTGGGTAGTTGCGGGAGGTACTGAATTCCCTGACGGGACGATCCAGGCTCTGAACGATCATGCGAACGGAATTGACGTCAAATACATTCTGTCTTTCGGCCCTCTCGGAGAGAATACAAATATAAATGTAGCTGTTGATACGAATTCAGACGGCATACCTGAAAGTTATATTACTAAAGAAGCGTGGAAATTCGCTTACGGGGATTCGATAAGATTCACTTTTGCGTTCATAACCGGCAGGAACTTCAATACTTCTCTCGATCAGGACCCGAATTATGCCGATGATTCGATCGTTGATATGGAAGACGGCCTTGACGCGTCGTTATATGAACAGGGCTGGTATGACGCTTTTTCAAGCGCTGCCTGGGCTGAAAGATTATATGATACCCCCCTGTACGATACTCCCGTAACAAAGAACGGTGTCACTAAAGGTGACGGCTGGTGCGGGGAAGACGTCGGAAAAGACGGGCTTTTCGCCCAATACGGATCGAACGGCGTATGCTGGTGGTTCGGCGAAGACTATATCCTTCCTGATGAAGGAGAATGCGACAATGAGCTGACCCAGTTCACTTCTCCAAAGCCTGATATCTACGGATGGACAGCTGAAAATGAGGATAAGCTTCTTCCGTTCGGGCATCAGACGGAAACGGCTATGTACGGTGAAATGATAAAATATACTAAAGACGACGGCATCGTACCCGTAAATTCGATGGTAAGATACGGATTCGGCAACGGAAAAGTAGATCAGGGAGACGGCGTTCCGGATTTCAAAGGCCCGTCAGCTCCTCCGCCTCCTGTTTTTACAGTCGAAAAAAACACTGACGAAGTTATTTTAAAATGGTCTTCGCACTTTAAGAACAGCGAAGGTGAATATATCAGAACCGGGCCTGAGCATAACACAGACAGATTTTCTTTTCTGAACGATTTTGAGGGCTACAGGATAATGATATCGAGAGAAGGGAGCGGCGGAAGTTTCTTGCCGGTCTTTACAGCTGATAAAATCGATTATTCCTATCAGAATATCGCAGATCCGGATGATTATTTTAAAATCCCGGTAGATCAGCAGCGATACAACACTCTCGTCGCAAATGACTCGACCGTGATCACCTCAGAAGGAAAGATCTGGCAACTTGTTCCGTTCCTGAACAATAATTCAATGTATGAGGACCATGTGATCAGCGGTCAGTACAAATACGAAGTCGATAAGGATGTCAGCCAGATCGAAACTGCCGGCGAAGTAAGGAATTACACGTTCACATTAAATAAAAGCATTTTCGAAGCGAGGGATCTTGTAGCCGTAACGGCAGGAGATTTCGGCGATCCAAAATACGGCGTGATCCCGCAGTTCTCCGATCCTGTTTTAAATGCAATAATGTTGTCGAATGTTGTCAAAGCTCCGTCTAAAGATCCGAAGATCGTGCCTAATCCTGTCAAAGCCGACAGATTATATACCGCTGAAGAATGGGGAAATGTGATAGATCCTTCATACTGGAAGGAAGACAAACTGATGGCCGTGTTCACTAACATACCCGAGAACTGCGTAATAAGAATATTTACGCTTGCAGGGGACCTTGTAAAAACGATCGGGCACAACGGAAGCGATGCCGATGCGGAGCATAAGTACAAGCAGGTATGGTATCTCAACAATGAGAACGGTGATACTGTCTCTTCGGGGATGTATTTATTCTCTGTTCAGGATGCAGATGATAAAAAAGACGACTATGTCGGCAAATTCACGGTCATAAGGTAAGGTGAAGAAAATGAAGATGATAACTACAATAATATCTGTTTTAGTTATAATATCCTGCTCAACTGATTATGAAGGCTCCGCGCCTGAAAATGCTTCACCTTCGATCTCGATCTCCGATGCAGGCACGAACATCGTCAGTTCTTTTACAAGGGTCGGCTGGTTCGGCATAGTCGGAAATGAGACGGACATGACTTATCATTACTGCGTAACGACAGATACTTCAATAACCGCCCAAACAGCATTATCAAGTCTGGCGGCAGAGAAGTGGATCAGCACGAAAAAATTATATGCGGATATTTCATTCCCGATGGCTGCTTTCAACAGCGATAAAATGAACTACATTGATTCTGTTTATACAGCACCGGACAGCACAGTTATTAAATTAAGGGCGGGACTTTCAAAGATCTTCGTTTATGCCGTGAATTCTGCAGGAACAAGATCGCCTGTAGCCGGAAAACTTTTTATGCGGATGAATAAAAAGCCGGTAATAAAGAAACTCGAGTCGGAAGTACTTGAATTTTTAAGTGTAGAATCAGTCAAAGTGATCGAAGACAGCAGGATCATACTGCCGGAATCGAACCCGAATTCGATACCTTTAGATTTTAGCTGGTGGGGAACGGATGAAAATATTAACGCGAAGCTTGAATTCAAGTGGGTGCTCTGGGAGAACGAAGGATCAGACAGCGTTCTTGTCGATCAATCCGGCTGGGGAGATTTCTGCAAAGCCGAATTATGCGACGAGATATTTTATAACGATCCTGAAGGAAATTATACTTTTACGGTATTCGTAAGGGACGATGCGCTTGATCCCGGAGAGACAGGTTTCTCTGTAAAATTCTCGGTATTCACGCCATCTTTCGATAAAGGAATACTTTTTATAAACGATACGGATCCTGCATTGCATACAAGCACGCTATCTAAATATTATGAAGGGAATCCCGACGGAGCCCTTGTAACGGAATTTTACAGGTCATTATTAAACACAGCAGGCTACAGCGAAACTTCAGGCGATCTTTTAAAGAAATATAAAATGACTGAATTCTCTGTTCAGACTGAAATCGTCAGTTTCGATACAACGTTCGCATTGATCGGCAACGATACGATAATAACATCGATCGACACATTGACCGCATGTTCCTATACTCCTTCCATTCAGGAGCTGATTCAATACAGGCTTTTAGTTATCGCTTCTGATGACAGAAGCAACGAGAAAGGGGTCGATTATAACGCAACAACCGAGAATCCCGGTTATATAAAGTTTTTGAGTCAGTACATGAATGCCGGCGGAAAGATATTCATAGCCGGACACTGCGGGCTTATGAGAAAACAGCCGTATATACTTGAAGTGAATGACTACA
This sequence comes from bacterium, assembly GCA_029559475.1. GTDB lineage: Bacteria > UBA4055 > UBA4055 > UBA4055 > UBA4055 > UBA12480. The sequence continues at coordinate 1,514 of JAKQBN010000013.1, read as the reverse complement.
AAGAACCGACGAGAGTGATCTTTGATGCCGTATCTTCGACTTTGACTAGTTTATCCGATGTAACAAAGAATTTCTTCCATGATTACTTCGGAATTTACGCAATGACCTTCCCGGAAACGAAAACATGGTTCAGTCAGTCTGTCTGGAACATAGGAGTCCAGGGCCAGAACGTAACTCCGGCTGATTATTACCTGCAGGACAACTACGATTTTATAGGTGTGACACCATACGACCATATAGCTGATGCAGATATAAAGGAATTAAAGATCGACAGCGCAAAAGTTAATGACTGCTGGACCAATTACTCCACGAATCTCGGACCCTTTAACGTTTTAATGACATTTCAATTAAAAGACAACGGTTCGGTGCTGACAGGGATACCTGTTATTGAGGCTTTCAAAGGCGAAGGAGTATATAAATACAGGTCTGTTTACGATCTGCCGCGTGATCAGGGAAGAGAGAATGTGGTTTTCGAGTATGCAGGCACAGATACTTTATATCATTCTCTAAAATATACCGATCCCGTACTGACCGACGGGGATAACTCAGGATTCATAACCGGAAAAACAGGCGCGACAGCTACGAGGTATATTGCGGACGGAGACAAGTACCGGACAGCTTTCTTCGCTTTTCCGTTGTATTTTATGACTAATGCAGAGGGAGAAGTAAATAATATGTTCAAGGCCATGATCGACTGGTTCGATCTAGAAAACGATCCGCTGGCCAAACAAAGGTAGTATACAAAAAAGGCACTTCAAACGAAGTGCCTTTTATTTCGATAGGACAAATGTCACTATTTGGTCAATACCATTTTTTGAGTCATAGTTTTACCATCAGCTACCAGAGTATAATAATACACTCCTGAATTCAGACAGCTTCCGTCGAATTCAACTGAATGGTTGCCAGCATTCATAACTCCGTTAGTCAGTTCAGCTACAACCTGTCCGTTAACATTGTAAACACTGAGTTTAACTTCTGATGTATTAGCTAGATCAAACCTGATCTGCGTGACAGGATTGAACGGGTTCGGGTAGTTCTGGTAGAGTTTTACTCCCGAAGGAACAGTAGCTTCAGCTACATCCGAAGGATTAGTGTTGCTTCTGCTTCCGTTAAGTTTATCCTGTAGATAGTTCAATGCAGACTCATCTAATTTATTACCTGATTTGCTGTTTGAATTTTTCAGCATATTCGCTATCGCTATATCTATGTCGCAAAGAATAATTTCTTCTTCTGTATCAGCTTCAAGTTTCATTTCCTCAGATAATGCTATTGCAGAATCATAATTCTTAGCTTTAATATGCGAAGATACTTTGAGTTCTTTAAAGAATTTTTTATTTGAGTCCTCATTTTCTATTTTGCTGTCATATACTGCTAGCAGAAGATCAAAGCTGTAATTTGACTGCTGATAATTCTCAGGCAGTTTTGCGTACGCGACCAGAGCTTCAGAGCTTTCGGGATATTTATCAATTATTTTCTCATACTCTTTTATTGCTTTATCGTAGTTGCCGTCAAGC